>JAFTZM010000014.1 GCA_017464525.1 Clostridia bacterium | reverse complement strand
GCCAACTTCGTTGGTGGCGGCTTCCTCAGGCTCTGAAAATCTTGAAATATCTATATATACCATACTCTTTTGTCAAGGTGAACTTCGGGTATTTCTTATTTTTTACCTTAAAAATCCGAACTTCACTTTGGCAATTTAGGACTGATTGCATCTAAAGAATAACAAAAACGCTGTCCAATAAACCGGACAGTGAGAAGGTTATATTTGGGGGTGATAAAAAACATCAAGTGATGCTTCAAAACAGATTTTGAAAGGGGGATCGAAAATGCCAAGAATAAAAATGCCACCTAAGAATAAAAAACCTTTCAGAGGCATAGCGTCAGCAATTAAGGACTATGCAGACGAATATGGAATGACTATCCCTGAAGTTGCAAAACGCTCAAAAATGTGCCCGGCCACCTTATATAATCGTCTGCACAATCCGGAGAATTTTGCTTTATCAGAATTGAAAACAATCTGTTTGGTGGTTCAAGCCCCATTTGCGGAAATTATTGAGCTGGCAAAAAAGTATTAGGAAAAAGGGTTGAAAAAAGAAAAATGATTAAGTTACTTAGAATTGTGTCTGCCGGGTGCTTGGTGCTGATGGCCCTCTGCATCGCAGGGGCCGTGGGCAGCGGGGCATGGGTGCTCTGCTGGGGGCTGTTCGTGATCTTTGGGGCCGTCAGTCTGATCACCGGCTTTGCGGCAAAATAAAAAACCGCCGTTGGTGCGGGAACACCTCGGGCGGCAATCGAAGCCATTGCTGAGGGTTTTCGTTTGCGCCGGGGAATGGCCGCCGTTGCGTTTAGCGGCGGGAAGGACAGCACAGTGCTTTGGGATTTGATCCGGCGTTATTTTCCTGATGAAGCGTATGCGGTCATCTTCGGCAATACAGGGGTAGAATTTCCGGAAAGCTTGAAATTTGCCCGCAAGCTTGGCAGAGAATGGAGCAGCGATAAAGTACAGTTTTATGAAGTTTTGCCTGCACGTCTGGAAGAAGATGGCCTGAAATACGAGGCACAAAAAGAAGTGCTGGAATGGCTGGTAGAGACAGATCAAATCGGCAAAATTCTAAAAGCTGATGGAAAATTGAAAAGTACCGCCGCCCTGGAGCGGATGGCAACGCCGGAAATGATGGAGGATTTCAAAGAAAGAGACCTCATTTGGAAAAAGGGACAAAGAAAGTCTTATTGGTGGTGTGCCGATCAATATGGTTTTCCGATTCTCGGAAAAGCTGCATCAAAGTTGACCGCCAGACGAATTAACATTGATTGCTTTCTTCGTTTTTCAAAAAGTGAAACTGCAAAGGAGGAAACAAGGGCGTATTACGAACTGTTACGCCATGTGAAGACAAGCAATCATTGCTGCTCTGTGTTGAAGAAAGAACCATCGGAGGCGAAGCAAGCAGAACTTGGAGTGGATGTGGTTTTCAAGGGGCTGATGGCTTCGGAAAGTCATATGCGGTTGATGTCCTTTGCAACACGGGGTTATATCTATGAATCATCAAGGCCTCATGCGGAGAAATTTTATCACATATCTCCGCTCGGTATTTGGACGGATGAAGATATCTGGGAGTACATACGAACCTTCGATGTTCCCTATAGCCCATTGTACGATATGGAGTATCTGGCGGATTACGGCAAGCGCAGATGTAAGGTGAAGCGGAATGGATGTGTCGGTTGTGCAACCGATATTGCTTTTGAAGATAATCATTTCGCAGCGTTTCGCCAGACCCACCCCCGATTATGGGAGTATTATATGCGCAAGGGGATGGCGGATCAACTGCTTTCCTTAGAGAAGTTTAAAAGTAATGGTGTGCCAAATTTTTTATACATGGCGCTTTCCGGAGATTCGGCGATTGATCGAAAGCCATGCGCTTTTGATGATATCGGCAAATACATTGTGGCAGATCAGATCACATTTAGTGATTATGATAGTGAATTTATTGAGGAGGAACAAAATGCTTAAACCTTATGCAGAGATGCGGAAGATCGACGTTCTTCCGTTTTGTGAGATGAGAGAAGCCAAGGATGATAAGGGCAAAAAGATCGAAGTTCCCTATCTGAATTGGGCAAAGTGCATCGACTTGTTATATCAAAACGGTGCAGAAAAGGCATATTTTGAACCGGTAACCGGTGAAAACGGCAGTAGTTTGATTATGAGCGACGGTATTTTTGTTGATAAGAACGGAATCACTAATCGTTGCTATGAGGTTCGGGTGCGGATTGTAATCGACGAGCTTGAGTTTGAATCGCAGTTTCCGTTAATGAATGGCAGTAATCCGGTGAAGGATAACAGCCTTACGCAGCAACGGCTTTGGAATGCACAGACGAGGGCTTTTGTGAAGGGTGTTGCTTTGCGAACTGGACTTGGTTTCAATCTTTGGCTGAATGATGATACTGGTATCGAGCAGGAGGATGATCTCAACAAACACTCCCTCAAGGCCATCAAGGAACGGATGGAGCAGGAGATGACTGCCTGCATCAACAAGGGGCATTCGGTGAGCGACATCGCAAAAGTTTGCGGCATGGAGGAGGATGTGCTCCGCTCCAAGTTTTCATATTTTGCGGAATTGAGCCGCATCGAGAAGCAGTTGTTGGGTATTTTGAGCCAATGATTGCGGATAAGGATAGAAGCGGTTGGTTCGGTGCCTCAGACGTAGACAAGATCATCGGCAGGTGGACATCCAAGACGTGGGAGAAGTGGTGGATGCAGAAGTTAGGCTTCAACCATGACCACTTTGACAATGTCTATACGAGGGCAGGCAACGCTTACGAGCATCGAATCTTAGAGAGTCTCGGCATCCCGATGGAATTGGATAAGCAGGTGCTCCTTGAGGATCTGCGACTGCGGGTGAATCTTGATGGGAATACTGCCGTCTGCATTTATGAGTGCAAGACATGGAAGGCCGATCGGCCCTTCAAGATGCCGCAGAAGTACATCAACCAAGTTCAGGTGCAGATGTTTGCTACCGGGATCCACCGGTCGGAGATCGTGGTTTATCTGATGGAAGAGGGGGATTACAAGAACTTCTTCCGTCCCATTGATCCCAAGCGAGTGTTGCGGGTGCCGGTCATTTACGATGAGGCGTGGATCAGAGGAAAATATCTCCCTAAACTGACCCGGTTGGCGTCTTGCTTGCGGGATGGGATACTGCCGGAGGAGGCGAGAAAATGTCTGTGAATATTGAATTTACCGATGCCAAGCTGTGGCACGGTGCCGAGGGGCATATGATGGTGCTGGAGGTTCCCTTTCAGACCCAAGCCATGAGTTTTCTGGAGCAGATGCAGGAGGGCAAGGTCTATGTGGCGGAGATCAAGGAAAAGAAGCCCCGGCGGTCGCTGAATGCCAATAATTATTCGTGGGCGCTGACGGACAAGCTCTCCGATGCGCTGGTGATCCGGGGTGTCAAGCTCTCCAAGGAGGAGATGCACGCCGAGATGATCTTCCGCTACGGCCAGGTGGCGCTGGATGAAGATGGACAGCAGCTGGTCTATTCCACAGCGCAAAATGTGCCCATCAACGAGTTTTTCCCTTATGCGAAGGAATTTGGCGAAAGTGAACTGAACGGAAAGACCTTCCGTCATTACCGCATCTATCGGGGCTCCCATACCTACAACAGCAAGGAAATGGCGGTGTTTATCGCCGGCATTGTGGAGGAATGCCGGGAGCAGGGTATCGAGACCATGACCCCCGATGAGCTGGCACGGATGAACAGCGATTGGAGGGCACAGAAATGAAAGAATGTTGGTTATGTGGACGGAACGGAACCGCCGATCCGCTGGATCGGCACCATGTGTTCGGCTCGGCCAATAAAAAGAAAAGCGAAAGGTACGGCTGTTTGGTGGATCTTTGCCATAATCGATGCCATTTGTACGGGGACTATGCAGTGCATAAAAATGCAGAAACCATGTTGATGCTGCATCGGCATTTTCAACGTAAAGTAATGAAAGAACAAAACATGACAGAGGATGAATTCCGGGAGGAATTCGGAAAGAGTTACATTTAGGAGGAAAATATGATCAACAAAGTAATTTTAACCGGGCGGCTGACGGCCACCCCGGTATTAAAGAAGACATCTTCGGATGTGCCTGTCACAGCCTTTTCTGTGGCGGTACAGCGGCAGTATAAGGGCCCTGATGGGAACTATCCCACCGATTTCCTGAACTGCGTGGCCTGGCGGAATACCGCCGAATTTATCTGTAAGTATTTCCAAAAGGGCGAGCTCATTGCCTTAGTGGGAGCCCTGCAAACCCGCAATTATGAGGATAAGCAGGGGAGTAAGCGCATCGCCTTTGAAGTGATCTGCGATGAGGCACATTTTGTGGAGAGTAAGCGGAAGAATGCGGCTCCGGATGTGCAGGCAGAGGAATTTCAAGAGGTCAGCGATGATGAACTGCCCTTCTGAGGTGTCCTATGCCGAACAGAATCATAAAAGAGAGCATCTGCGCCAGTGAAACGATCAATCAGCTCACATGGTTTGAGGAGTGTCTGTTTTATCGGCTGATCGTTAATTGCGATGACTTCGGAAGATTGGATGCAAGACCGGCGATGCTGAAGGCAAAGCTTT
This sequence comes from Clostridia bacterium, assembly GCA_017464525.1. Lineage (GTDB taxonomy): Bacteria > Bacillota > Clostridia > Oscillospirales > QAKW01 > QAKW01. The sequence goes on along the minus strand of JAFTZM010000014.1, from coordinate 28,374 downwards.
TTCCGCTTAAAGAGAGGATCTCCCATAAGGATATCGAAAGTGCGCTTGGAAAGTTGGCGGCAGCAGGCTGCGTGAGGCTGTACGAATGTGACAGTAAACCCTACCTGCTGCTCCCGACATGGGAAGTCCACCAGAGTATCCGGGCTAAAAAGAGCAAATACCCGGCACCCGAAACACAATTGCAATCAAATGAATGCAATTGCAATCAAATGAATGCAAATGAATGCAAATGCAATCAAATGAATGCAAATGTTCCCGTAATCCAATCCAATCCGAATCCTAATCCGAATCCGAATCCGAAAGAGAATAGGGCTGCGCCCATTCGCCACAAACATGGCCAATATAGAAATGTGCTGCTTTCGGAAAATGAACTGGCAAAATTGCGGGAAGAATTCCCCGAGGATTATCAGGAGCGTATTGAGCGTCTTTCGGAATATATTGCCAGCACCGGCAAATCATACAAGGATTTCCTCGCCACCATTCGTTCATGGGCAAAGCGAGAGAAAGGAGGTGCCGAACATGGAACGGTTGAACAACCCGGATTTATCCCAACCCATCAGGACAATATTCAATTCTGATGAGGTGGAGGCGATGGGTTTTCGAATTCCTGAAGAGATGCCCCCTCCGGAACCAACAGTCTGTCCCTTTTGCGGCAGACGGCTTTGCTTTGAGGCTATCGTACTGTTTAATTCCGTGATCCTCTGGCGGCGAAATGAGCCGGAGCAATGCGATTGTGATTTAAGTGTCGCCTATCGACATGAACAGGAGGTACAGGAGGAGCAACGGATGAGAGAAGAAGAGCAACGTCGGAAACGGGAACAATGCCGATTAAAGATCGAGGAGCTTCTGGGTTCTTCCGGGATCAAAGCCCGGTTCGCCACCCGTACCTTCGAGTCCTATGAAGAAACGCCTGAGAATAAGCTTGCATTGGCTTTGGCAAAGAAGTATACCCGGAAATTCGCCGAGTACTTTAGACGGGGCTACGGCATCTATTTTGAGGGAACCAAAGGTACCGGTAAAACCCATCTGGCGGTGGCCATCGCCCTACAGTTGATCAGGGAAGGGGTACCGGTGGTATTTCGCACCTCCATCGACCTGTTAGCAGAACTACGTGAAACCTACGACCGCCGGAGCGGCCATGATGAGAAGAAGATCATACAAGCTTATGCAACGGTGGATCTGCTGATTATTGATGATCTGGGGAAAGAAAGACCCAGCGAATGGACGGTAGACCGGTTGTTTGCCATCATCAACGAACGGTATGAAAACATGAAGCCTATTATTATCACCACCAATTATAACCAGTCGGAACTTATTAAAAGACTGACCCCACCGGGAGGGGACAGCAAAACTGCCGAGGCCATTATTTCACGGCTGAAAGAATGCACCGGAGCGGTGACGATGATGGGACAGGATTGGAGGCTTAAATGAACGCTTCAAAATATGAATGTGAAAACTGCGGATGCGTTTTTGAGGAGCCGTTGATTTGCTACGAGACCCACGGCTTTCCCTACCCGCCCTATGAGCGGATCGGCTGCTGCCCCGATTGCCGGGTGGCCGGGGAGTATACGGAGGTGGAGGATGGCTAAGTATGGGAACTGCAGGATCACCGTCGGCGGAGAGACCTTCGACTCCCGCCGGGAGTACGCCCGGTTTTGCGAGCTGAAGCTGCTGCAACGGTGCGGGAAGATCCGGGAGCTCACTCGGCAGGAGAAGTTTGTGCTGATCCCCGCCCAGCACATCGATGGCAGGTTGGTGGAGCGGGAGTGCTCCTATCGGGCGGATTTCACCTATCAGGAGGAGATCGCCCCCGGCCACTGGCAGCGGGTGGTGGAGGACGCCAAGGGCTGCCGTACGGAGGTCTATAAGATCAAAAAGAAACTCATGCTTCAGGTGCATGGGATCCGGGTGAGGGAGGTCTGAGCTTGGTCTCACCCTGCTACAAATGTGGAGACCGCCGTATCGGGTGCCACGCCAAGTGCGAGCGGTACCTGGTATGGAGCGCCGCCCACCAGGAAAAACGGGAGGCGATCAGGGCGGCTAAGGCCGAGGACGGTCGCTTTCGGGAATATATCGTAAAACGATCAAGGAGGAAAAAGAGATGAAACAAGTTGAGGAAAAGATCAAAAAGGTGCTGCTTCGTATGGGAATCAGCCCGGCCCTGAAGGGCTACCGGTATTTGGCAGAGGGGATCCTGATCCAGAAGCGGAATTTCGAAGCGGGAAGGAGCCGGGAGCCGATGATGAGTGTCTACACCACATTGGCTGAAAAATATGGGGATACCCCATCGAAGGTGGAGCGGGCCATGCGTACCGCCATCGGAAAGATCTTCGACTCTTACGATCCCCAGCGGGATCAGTTTTTCAAAAAGATGATCCATCCCCATTCGGGAAAGGTCTCAAACGGCACGTTTATCTGTATGATGGAAGAGCGACTTCTCTTTAAGGGAGGTGAAGGCTGATGGGGTGGAGTTGCGCTGAATGCGCAAACCTTGACAGAACCAGACGGCAATGGGATGAAAATCATTACTGCTATCGATATGGCTGTTCTAAAGATGGCGGTGACGGGTTCATCTGCTTTTGGTGCCGGATGGACAGCCAGCTTAAAGAGGGCGGCTGCGGCAGTTTCACGAACAGCAAATGCGAGCAGTTGTCATTTTTTTGAAAAGGAGGAAGGAACCGTGAACTGTCCGAACTGCGGCGGAAATACAAGGGTGGTCTACAGCACCAAAGGGGTCGATCAGGTGCTGCGCTACCGCAAATGCTACGGTTGTAGATTTCGCTTTAAAACCATCGAGCTGGAGGAACCGTATGCCCGCCAGATGAAGAAGGAGAGAAATGCTCATGACCGATAACGAGATTGTTAAGGCTTTGGAGTGTTGTGCAAATAATCCAAATGATTGTATATGTACAGAAAGCAAATGCCCTCTTTTCGGACAAAAATGTATTGATATTTTGAGTAAAGATGCCCTTGACCTAATCAACCGCCAAAAGGCAGAGATTGAGAGGTTGAAGAGCGGTTGCAAAAAGTTAGTTGAAAAGCAAAACCTTTATAAAGAAAATATACAAGCCACAAGGGAATATCAGATTGAGCAAGCCAAAGCCGAAGCCATCAAAGAGTTTGCGGAGAGGTTGAAAAAAGAAGCGTTTTTCGATACTGGTTGGTGCGTTATGCCCGTCGATTGTATTGACAACCTTGTAAAAGAAATGGTGGGTGATGTGTGATGAATTTGAGTTACAAATGTAATTGTTGCGTTTGCCAAGCGGTATGTAAATATAAGCAGATTTATCAAAGAGGCATCGAAGCGATTTTGGACACGATGATTGTCAATGACAATGGCGGTTTTTGGAAACTGAAAGATTGCCCACACATCGAAGTAACCATCAAGTGTCCGCATATTGTTTCGAGGTCGGAAAGGAGTGACAACAATGCCGAATGAGTTGAAGCCGTGTCCGTTGGAAGAATGGAAAGACATCAAAGGCTTTGAGGGATGGTATCAAGTTTCAAACCTTGGGAATGTTCGTAGAATTGCCCCTGTTAATGGAAGCCCAAGATGCCGAAACCTAAAGCCGTGGATAAATACAAGGGGTTATTCCCATATAACGCTTAATGTACATTGCAAAAAGACGGTGTTTCGGATGCATCGGTTAGTTGCAGAACATTTCATTGGTAAGCCCGACGAACTGCAAACAGATGTTAATCACATTGACGGAAACAAGCAAAATAATGCCGCTTCAAATTTGGAATGGTGTACAAGAAGCGAGAATATGAAACACGCAATAAAAACAGGCTTGTTCTATCCAAGAACAGGTGCGAGAAAGGCGGTGGCTGACAATGACCGATAGAGATAGGCTGATGGATATACTTGTACGCCATTGGTTTGATGGTATGACGATGGGCGAATGTGCGGATATGCTTCTTGCAAACGGTGTTATCGTGCCGCCTTGTAAGGTGGGGGATATGGTGTATGTTTTAGAGCCTTGCAGTTGTCATCATAATTACAGAACTTTTGAGGAATGCCACCACAGACGAACTAATGCGACCAAATGGATTGATGTAGTAATGGTCTGCAACAGGCATAACAACAGGTGCATTAAACTGTTTGAGCGACCATATAAAAACGAATACATTTTTAAAATCGGCAAAACAGTATTCCTCACCAAAGAGGAGGCAGAAGCCAAGTTAAAGGAGCGCGAGGGTAATGGCTGAATGTAAGGATTGTATTCATTTTTGCGTGTGTGACAGATACACGGCACCGAACGAGAGTTATCCCGAAGTAGGAGGGTGCAAACTTTTTAAGTCTGCCGCCGATGTGATTGAACTACCACAAAGCGGAATCGGTGATTTATCAGACGGATATCACACATTCAATGAGTTGTATCACCACAGAGCAATCCTATTTTCTGTTATCTGTAATTTGATGCCAGATAAGGCATGGAAAAGCAAACTGCACGATACTGGGGATATGTACGACGGTATGTTCATCGTTGGCATTGAAACACCGCAAGGACAGGCTACATACCATTATGACATTGACCCCTATTGGGATATTTTCAAGGTAAAAGAACTTGAAAAAGCACCCAAGTGGGATGGACATACACCGCAAGATGCCATTGAGAGAATTTCAACCTTGGCCGCCGATGTAGTCCCTATGGGAGCATACAAGCAAATCCTTTGGGAGCGGGATCAGGCAATGAAGCAACTGGAAGAGTATGGTATTCCCTTTGGTGGGGAAGTCAATGTAATTAAGGATAGGTGGATTAACCTTGAAGAACGGAAACCCATCAAGAGTGGGAGTTATCTGATAACAACAAAAAATGGGGCGGTATGCACGGCACATTGGTACGAAGGTAGTGAAAAGTTTTCTTCTCCTGCCGGGAAGAATGCGGAATATTGGATGCCGATGCCAGAACCACCAACGAAGGAGGAGACGAGAGATGGCACATGATTGTACCAAGTGCAGGTACTTTGTAATCTGCGAGTCTTGGAGGCAGTTTTTCTACAAGGTCACCGGGAGGCGGTGCGATGAGTTTAAGGAGGCGATGAGAGATGAAGTGCAGAGCGAACAGACCGAAGGCTGAGAGCCGGAATACGATCCTGCTGTTCATCCTTTACGCTGTGGCCTACGCCATGCTGGACAGTGGGTACAGCCGAGAGGAGACCGTAAAGCTGATGAACAATGCAGAGAGCTGTGCCACATCGGTGTTGGAGGATGGCCTCAAATTTCGGCACATCAAGCAGGCGTTGAAGGAAGAATACGATTTTGAAATTTGTTTGAAGGAGTGATGCGATTGACAGCGCAAGAGCTATCACAGTTATATTATCTGGAGCGTGAGATCGCTGAGGAGGAGGAGAGGCTGGCGGAGGTGCGAGCCCGTGGCTACACGGCGAAGGGCTCCAAACTGGATGCCATGCCGGGGGGTGAGGTAGGCAGCAGTGTGGAGGCCATCGGCTCCGAGATCGTGGATCTGGAACGGAGGATTGCAGCTAAGCGCCGGGAACTTGCCCGGTTGAAGGATTACATTTCGACGGTACCGGACAGCCTGATCCGCCAGATCCTGCACTACCGGTATGAGCTTCGCTGTTCCTGGCATGGGGTGGCCCGCAGGGTTGGCGGGGGAAATACCAATGAAAGCGTGCGGAAGGCGGCTCACCGTTATCTGCAAAAAAATTAAACTTGTCCGTTTTGTCCGCTTTTGGGGGTGTAAAATGGTAGTGTGAAAAGCCGCAGGGATGTCGGCTTTCCTCCTTGTGTTAAGAGGGTGCCTCTTTTGAGGCACTCTCTATTATTTTACGAAAGGGGCAGGGCGTGAACTGGGATGAGATCAAAACCGAATATATTGCCGGAGATACCAGCTACCGTAAGCTGGCGGCAAAGCATGGGGTTCCCTTCACTACCCTGAAAAGGATCGCCGGAAAAGAGGATTGGGTAGGACTGCGGAAACGGGCAAAAGCCAAAGCGGACACAATTGTGGTCAATTCCGCCGCCAAAGACCGGGCGGATAAGCTGAAAGGGGTACTGAAAACCGCCGATGGGCTTTCCGACCTGATCACCCGCACCGTGGAGAAGATCAATCGGCTGGATCGGGATATGGAAAATCCGGTGGATTGCAAAATGATCAAGGATCTGACTGCCGCCACCCGGGATCTGACCGGGGTGATCCGGGATCTTTACGGGTTGCCCACCGAAGGGGAAAAACTTGCCCGGCAGATTGCTCTGGAGCGTTTGGAACTGGAAAAACGCCGGGCAGATGTGGAGGATCAGAATACCACGGTCACGGTGGTGTTTGGTACCGAGGAAGGGCAGGAAGCATGGGCGCAGTAAAGCTCTTCATTCCGCCACCCAATCCCAAGCAGCAACTGTTTTTTGAGGCACGGAGCCGCTATATCAATTACGGCGGTGCCCGAGCCGGTGGCAAGAGCTGGGCCATGCGGATCAAGTTTGCGCTGCTCTGCCTTGGAATTCCAGGTCTGCAATGCCTGCTTTTGCGGCGAACGCTGCCGGAGCTGACCGAGAACCATGTGCAGCCGCTGCTGAAGCTGCTGAAGGGGATCGCCTGCTACAATAAGCAGGAAAAAGTCTTTACCTTTCCAAACGGTTCCCGCATTAAGCTGGGCTACTGCAAGAATGAGGATGATGTTCTGCAGTATCAGGGGCAGGCCTATGATGTGATCGGCATGGATGAGGCTACCCTGTTCACCGAGTTTCAATTCAACTGTTTAAGGGAATCCAACCGTTCCTCCGGGATGGTACGGGGACAGTTTTCTCCCAGAATGTATCTGACCTGCAATCCCGGCGGGGTGGGGCATCACTGGGTGAAGCGGCTGTTTGTAGACCGCATCTACCGCGATAAGGAGCGCCCGGAGGACTATACCTTCATCCCCGCCCAAGTTTACGACAACGCCGCCTTTATGGAGATGGACCCGGATTACGTGGCCCAGCTGGAATCCCTGCCGGAGAAGCGGCGGAGGTCCATGCTGCTGGGGGATTGGAACGCCATCGAGGGGGCGTTCTTTGAGGAGTTTGTGGACGATCCCGCCCATTATGAGGATCGGCGCTTTACCCATGTGATCGAGCCCTTCGATATTCCCAAGGGGTGGAGCATCTGCCGTTCCTTCGATTTCGGCTATAATAAACCCTTTTCCTGCGGCTGGTGGGCAGTGGATTATGATGGAGTGATTTACCGGATCCTGGAATTGTACGGCTGTACCGAGATCCACAATGAGGGGCTGAAATGGCCGCCCAATAAGATCTTCGAGGAGATCGCCCGTGTGGAACGGGAGCATCCCTGGCTGAAGGGCAAGCGGATCACCGGCGTGGCCGATCCCTCCATCTGGGATGCCTCTCGAGGGGAAAGTGTGGAGGAGATGGCGGCGAAGCAGGGCGTTTATTTTGCTTCCGGCGATAACGCCCGGATTCCTGGCTGGATGCAGATGCACTATCGCATGGCCTTCGATGAGAACGGGTACCCCATGATGTATATTTTTAAGAATTGCAAGGGCTTTCGACGGACCATTCCCGCCCTGCAATATGATGATCATAAAGTGGAGGATCTGAATACCGACGGTGAAGATCATATCGCCGACGAGACCCGGTATTTCTGTATGAGCAGACCCATCGCACCCACCGCCGTAAAGGAAAAGAAGCCGGTTCTGGATGATCCGTTGGATCTGATGAAGGAGAAACGAAATCCCCACAATCTGTTCAGGAGGTATTGATGTCCATTTCAGATAAAATCGAAAAAGCGCCTGACCTGCCCATCGGGGAGAAGGAGATCGCCGAAGCGGCACAGATCCTGCAGGAGTATAAACGTGGGAAGGCACGGTTAGAGGCAAAGATCGTGCAGAACGAGCAATGGTGGAAACTGCGGCATTGGGAAGTGATGAAGAGCGAAAGCGAAGAGGATCAGCGGATCGAGCCTGCCTCTGCATGGCTGTTCAACACCATCGCTTCCCGCCATGCGGATGCTATGGATAATTACCCGGAACCCAATGTGCTACCCCGGGAGCAGAGCGATGAGCCAGCCGCAAAGGCGCTGAGCGCCATTCTGCCGGTGGTGATGGAACAGAATGAATTCGAGGATACCTACAGCAACGCCTGGTGGTATAAGCTGAAGCACGGCGCCTCGGTCTACGGTGCTTTTTGGGATAACACCAAGCTGAACGGTTTGGGGGATATCACCATCCGGGAGATTGATCTGCTGAACCTTTTCTGGGAGCCGGGCATCACCGATATTCAGCGCTCCCGGAATGTATTTCATTGCGAACTGGTGGACAATAATCTGCTGGAGGAGCAGTACCCTCAGCTGAAGGATACGCTGGGCGGCAGCTCTACCGAGGTGGCACAGTACCTTTACGATGATCAGGTATCTACCGCCAATAAATCCACGGTGGTGGATTGGTATTATAAGCGGGGTGGCCTGCTTCATTATTGCAAGTTTGTAAATAATACGGTGCTGTTTGCGGATGAAAACGAGCCGAAGCAGTACCACGCCGGATTTTATCGCCATGGTCGATATCCCTTTGTACTGGATGTTTTATACCCGGTGGAGGGAACCATCGGCGGTATGGGATTTATTGATATCGAACGGGATCCTCAGATGTATGTGGATCTGCTGGATCAGGCGATCCTTTCCAATGCCATGAGCAACGCCGCACCCCGCTATTTTGTGCGGGGGGATGAGCAGACCATCAATGAAGCGGAATTTTTAGATCTCGCCAAGCCCTTTGTACATACCAACGGCAATCTGGGGGAAGATGCGGTGCGCCCCATTGAGGGCAAGTCGCTGAACGGGATCTATGTGACCGTGCGCAATAATAAGATCCAGGAGTTGAAGGAGACCAGCGGCAATACCGATGCCTCGCAGGGGATCACCACCTCGGTGACCACCGCCTCGGGGATCGCTTCCTTGCAGGAGGCGGCGGGTAAGCTGGTGCGGGATATGATCAAAACCTCTTACCGCACCTATGCCCGGCTGTGCTATCTCTGCATCGAACTGATGCGGCAGTTCTATGATGAACAGCGGAGCTTCCGTATCATCGGTGATAACGGAGATATCAGTTATCAGCAGTTCAGCAATGCCATGATCGCCCCGCAGGCACAGGGTACCGATTTCGGTACCGATATGGGGGAGCGCCTGCCGGTCTTCGATATCAGGGTGTCGGCCCAGAAAACCTCCCCCTATACCAAAGCCAGTCAAAATGAAACGGCTTTGAATTTTTATAAACTGGGCTTTTTCAATCCCCAGATGGCAGATCAGGCCATCGCCTGCTTGCAGATGATGGATTTTGACCGGAAGGATCAGGTGCTCAAGGCGGTACAGCAGAACGGTGGGATGTTCCGGCAAATGATGATGATGCAGCAACAGATCGTAGAGCTGACCCGCATCATCGATGCCATGCGGGGAACCGACCATGCGGAAACTGCTGAAGAGAGCGCCCGGCAGACCATTGCCAATAATACAGTGACGCCTGCGGGAGATGTGAAAACCGGTTCCCAGAAGGATGCTTACCGGGAGAAGGCTGCCGGAAAAACAGCCGCCGCCTTTTCCCCCACATGACCGTGTTCCAATGCGCTGATAACGGCGCTGAACTGTCGTTTTCCGCCACCGGCCACGCAGGTTTTGCAAGGCCGGGGGAGCCGGATATCGTGTGTGCCTCGGTTTCCACTTTGGTCAGTCTGTTGGCTGAATTGGTGCTGAGAGCTCACGGCGAAGCCAACACAACGGTGATTCTGGAACCGGGGGAGGTTTTTATTTCCGCTCCCGCCACCGCAACATTGCGGCAACAGTTTCAGGTGGTGGTCACCGGGCTTGAAATGCTGGCGGAGCAATATCCCAATCATGTTAGATTCGCCCACTTACGGGCAGAAAAGGAGATAGATCGATGAAAAAGATCAAAATGGATCTGCTTTTGTTTGCAGAAGGCGCAGCTGCGGCAGAGGCAGGGGCTGAAACTGGTGTCGCCGACCAGGGTGCAGAAGCTACCGTCGTTTATGGGGTAGAGGCTGCCAACGACCATCCCAAAAGTGGTACGGATGCAGCGGAGAACAAGGCAAAGCGGAGCTTTGAAGATCTCATCAAGGGCGAATACAAAGCTGATTTTGATGCAAGGGTCAAGGGGATCCTGGATGATCGCTTCAAAAATGCCAAAAAAGACGAGCAACGGCTGAAAGCCCATGAACCCATCCTGCAGGTGCTGGCGGAGCGTTACGGCATCAAGAGCGGTGATCCTGCCGAGATCCTGAAGGCGCTGGAGGGAGATACCTCCTTCTACGCCGATGAGGCCGCCCGCCGGGGTATGGATGTGAAGGATCTGGTGGAGCTGAAGCGGGTCTCCCGGGAAAATGAAGCCCTGAAGGCTTCCATCGATGCGGCCAACCGCCAGCAGGAGGAAGATCAGCGGGCCCGAGCCCTCTATGCCGATTGGATGCGGCAGAGCGAGGAGCTTCAAACCAAATTCCCCGGCTTTGATCTGGAAACAGAGATGAAAAACGCCGATTTTGTGCAGGCCATGAATGTGAACGGCATGACGCTGGAGAAGGCCTTTTTACTGGCCCACCACGATGAACTTATACCCCAGCTGATGGCCATTACCGCCAATAAAGTGGAACAAAAAGTGGTCAATAACATCAAAGCCCGCCAGAGCAGACCCGCCGAAAACGGGGTTTCTGCCTACCATGCCTCTGTGATCCGTAAGACCGATCCCAGCAAGCTAAACGACAGGGATGTCGATGAGGTGATCCGCCGGGTTCGGAGTGGAGAAAACATATCTTTCGGATAAAGGAGCGAAAAAATGTCTTATATTGCAATGAATTTGAGACTGTTTGACGTCAGTTTCAATGCCACTACCGACAGCGGGCTTTCCGCTGAAAATAAAACCTTCTATGAGAAGGTACTGCTGAAGGCCACCAAGCCCAATTTGGTGCATAATCAGTTTGGCCAGAAGCGCAGAATTCCCAAGCGGGGCGGTAAATCCATCGAATGGCGCAGATTTTCCACCCTGCCCAAGGCCACCACCGCATTGACCGAGGGTGTTACCCCGACCGGGCAGAAATACAGCGTGACCACTGTGACCGGCACCGTTTCTCAGTACGGCGACTATGTGGGTATTACCGATATGGTGGATATGACCGCCATCGATAATAACATCGTGGAGGTCACCGAAGCCTTGGGCAACCAGGCCGGCCTTACTCTGGATACCGTTACCCGGAACGAGCTGGTTGCCGGTACCAACGTGATGTATGCCCCCGCCGGGGATACCGCCGTTAATTCCCGTGCAAACCTGACCGCAAACTCCCTTTTGACCGTACCTCTGGTCTATAAGGCGGTCAATCTGCTGAAACGGATGAATGTGCCCAAGATCAACGGCGACTATGTGTGTATCCTGCATCCCGATGTGGGTACCGATTTTCAGCTGAGTGATGGCTGGATCGAGGCGCATAAGTATGCCACCCCCGAAAATATCTATCAGGGAGAGATCGGCAAGATCGCCGGATGCCGTTTTGTGGAATCCAGCGAGGCGGTGATCTGGAAGGGTACCGGCTGTCCCACCGGTCTGGCGGTTTACGGTTGCATCTTCCTCGGCGCTGATGCCTATGGCGTGGTGGAGATCGAAGGGGGCGGTCTGGAGCACATCTTCAAGCCTCTTGGAAGTGGCGATGATCCCCTGAACCAGCGTTGCACCGCAGGCTGGAAGGCTACCTCTGCCTGCAAACGGCTGGCAGAGGAGCGTATCGTGCGTGTGGAGTGCTGTTCCAGCAACTCTGCCAACGCAACTGCGAACTAATGTTGTGGAGGGGCGGGTGCTCCCTGCCCCTCCCTAAAAAGGAGAATGAACTATGGCTGAAATTAAAAAGGTGAAGATCCGCATTCCGGTGGATCGTTCGGATAAGAATAACACCCACCAGTTTGTGGCGGTGAACGGCGAGACCTTCCTGATCAAACGGGGAGAGACCGTTTCGGTTCCCGATTATGTGGCCGAGGTGCTGGCCCACAGCGAGGAGCAGGCGGATAAGGCCTTCGAATACATCGCTGAAGCAACAGAAAATATGGACTAAAAGAGACCGCCCCGGTCTCTTTTTTCGTGGAGGATTACATGACGGTTAAAGAAGCAATCACACGGGCGGATCACGACCGCCGCAACGATATTTCGGAAACGGAAAAGGTCGGCTTCCTTTCCGAGCTGGATCTGAAGATCAAAAATGCGATCCTGGATCGCTATGAGGGGGAGCCGGTGGCCTTTTCCCCTTACGATGTCAATGAAGATGCCACCCTGCTGGTGCCGGAGCCCTATACCGATCTTTATCTTTACTGGCTGCAAAGCAAGGCCGCTCTGCTGGATGATGATATTGATCAGTATAACGCCTGGAATACCCTTTTTCAGCAGGCGTACGATCTTTTCTTTCGGCACTATAATGCCACCCATACCCGCAAGAACAGCGGGAATTTCAGGTTTTAGGAGGTGTTTTGATGTATCAGGCCTTTGTGGAAGCCCCCGGCAAGAGCCGGGCTGTGCTCACCGATTTTGGCGGGCTGAACCAGAATGAATACTGCCAGCCCAATGAATTCCGGGATCTGAATAACCTATCCTCCGACGCCTACCCCTACCTGACCCAGCGGGCGGCACGGCTGAAAAAGGCGGTGCCCTTTCAGGTGGAAACAGAGAGTATCCCCCTTACAGATTTTTCTGTAACGACCGGTATTCTGGGCATCACGACCGTTTACACGCAGGTAAAGGAGAATCTGGCCGGGGCGGTGTGTTGCTGTGATTTTGAATTCGGTAGCTCCGTAAAGCTCCGCCCTTATTTATACAAAATTCAATTTTACGATGGAGACGGTGCACAGATCGGCATTCGGGAATTCGGGGATGAACCCATCGAATTCGGAGTACCCTCTCGCTGTACCTCCTTCCGGATCTCTGCCATGGGGATCGGTGATTGGTGGAACAATGAGTCTTCCGGGGCTGTTCTGACAGTGCTGAACTTCCGGGCCGCCACGGTGCACAATGGGGTGCTGGCGGCGGTGTTCGGGAATTCCCTGTGGTACGATGACGATTGTGTGATCGAGAGTATCTCCGATTATGCGCAGACCACTAACCGGGGCTGTACCCTGCTTTCCAACGGTGCCGAGCTGATCATTATGCCGCAGGGCGTATCCTATAATACCCTGACCGGGGAGGTCAAAGCGTTGAGTGCTTCGGTGAAGATCGCTCCGCCCGACACCCGATCCAACGCCATTTTAACGCAGGAACTGATCTTTTCTGTCTGCGATGCCAACGGAGCGGTGCTGGCTTCCTCTGCCGGGGAAACGGCTCCCGCATCCCCCACCGATGGCCAATACTGGATCGACACCGGGGCGGTTCCCCATCAGCTGTACCGCTGGTCTAAGAGCAGCAGTATGTGGGTGGGGGTGGCCTCCACCTATGTGAAGATGTCGCTGGGCAATTTCTCCCGCTTTGATTCCGCTGCCACCGCCAACGTGATCAAAGAGGCGATCGCAGAAGCGGAAGGGCTTTTTTCTGCCTTTCAGGAGGGGGACGGTGTACGCTTTGAGGGAACCCGTGTAAAAGAGCTGTTTCCCGATGATACCTATTCGGTGATCTGCAAACTGGGGGTGGACTATACCGAAGAGACCGTCAACGGTGCAAGCTATCAAATTCCCCACCCCTATATGGTGTTCAGCGGGCTTCTGGAGGAAACTGTAAACTATAATCTGGGAAACTGGGGCGCCTCCACGGTGATCCGGGATCTTCCGGTGTTGGATTATTATACGGTGAGTAAAAACCGGATCTGGGGCTGCGGCCATAACGGCACCTTCAACGAGATCCGCTGCTGTAAATTGGGGGATCCCACCAACTGGAATGTGTTTGCGGGTGCTTCCACAGACAGTTACACCCTTTCCATCGGAACGCCCGGAGAATTCACCGGTGCGGTTACCTATGAAAACGAGCCCTATTTCTTTAAGGAAAACGCCATTATGAAGGTTTACGGCGATTATCCCGCCTCCTATCAGTTGCATACCTTCTCCTGCGAGGGGGTACAGCCGGGCTCTGCTCACAGCCTGGTCACCAGCGGCGGTTATCTGTACTTTAAAAGTGCCGGAGATTTTTGTGTATTCGACGGCTCCCGCCCCCAAAGCATTTCCTATAAGCTGGGCTTTGAGGAATACCGGAGTATTACAGCGGGGGCTGTGGGCAATAAGATCTATTTCTCCGGTCTGGACAGCAAAGGGGAAAGCGTTCTGCTGATCTACGACCGCAATGTGAATGCCTGGTATAAGGAGACAGACGCCCGGTATCTGGATTTTTGCCAGGATCATGCGGGGCATATGTACGGCATCACAGCGGAGCATATTGTGACCTTCCGCAAGGCCGCCGCCGGGGAGGGGGAGGAAACCGAATGGTATGCCGAAACCGGGCTGATCGGCACCGAACTGCCGGATCAGAAGGCGGTGAGCCGCTATACCCTGCGGGTCAACATGGAGGCCGGCGCCGTGCTTTATCTTTCGGTGGCGTACGACGACGGCGATTTTGAAGAACTTTACACCTGTATCGGGGAGGGGCGGATCGCCACCCATACTTTCGGCATTAAGCCGGTGCGGTGTGATCATCTTCGCCTGCGACTGGAGGGAAAGGGGCGATGTACGGTTTATTCCATTGCCTATACCATGGAGCAAAGGAGTGACAGACCGTGACCTTTCATATCAATAAACCAAGTGTAGACCGCAATGGGACGGAAAAGGTGCAGATCGCCCAGCTGATCTCTTATCTGGAGCGGCTGACCAATGATCTCAATTATCATTTAAATCATCTGGATCAATCCAATTTTACCGAAGAAATGAACCAAAAACTCAAAAAAGGAGGGGTACCCCTTGGCGAAGAAGAACATCTATAATCTGGAGGATTATGCCGATTTCAGCAAGGCCAATGCGGCAGAGCAGAAAAAAGCGGCGGCAGAATCGGCGGTTGCCAATTACGGCGATTTTCAGTATGGCAAGCAGGATCAGTATGATCAGGCGGTGGATAACATCGTGAATATGAAGCCCTTTCAGTATGACCTGAATGCGGATGCTCTTTACGAACAGTATAAAAATCAGTATCAGGCCTTGGGAAAGCTGGCGATGCAGGATACCATGGGTCAGGCCGCCGCCCTCACCGGCGGATACGGCAATTCCTATGCGGCCACGGCAGGAAATCAGGCCTATCAATCCTATTTGAACCAGCTGAATAGTGTGGTGCCGGAGCTGTATCAGTTGGCGCTGAATCGCTATAATACCCAGCGGGATACCGCCAATTCCGCCCTTTCCGCTCTTTCTGCCGATCGCAGTACCCAATACGGAGAGTGGAGCGATGGTCTCAACCGCCGCCTGACCGATCGGGATTATTACAACACCGACTATAATAACGCCTATAACCTGGCGGTGCAGATCGCCCGCAATGCCATTGCCGATGAGCAGGATCTCAGGGATTTCAACTACCAGAAGGAACGGGATGCTGTCGCCGATGCCCAATGGCAGAAGGAGTATAACCTGAGCGCAGCGAGAGCGAGCTCAAGCGGTAATAACAGTAAGGAAACGGCGACCCCTACCAAAAGCCAGTTACTGAACGGTTATTTGGCTTATAAGGATGTAGAAACGCTGGAGGATCATCTATTTCCCTATGTGCCCGAGGTGATCTCGCAGGAGGAATTTGATCAGATCATTGCGGATTTTGAGGCCAAACGGGGCAGAACCAACAGTTCGAATGCTACGAATTCTCAAACGATAAAGAATGGTTTGATGAAAAAATACGGTTTTAATCTTTCGTAAGGGGAGAAACAATGTCAAATGAATTCAGCGCCTATGAGCGTGTTAAAAAAAGAAAAGAGGCGGAGTATAAGGCGCAGAATGAAACATCTGCTTATGCCATGACAAAAGCACGCCTGGAAGAAAAGGAAAAGGCCGCAGAACGCCTGCAATCCTCCGGAGATACCATAAGCGCCTTGGCTTCTCATGTGAGCGGGAGGCAATACAGCAGCGCTGACGCTTTGCGGGCCTACAGAACGAACGTCAATACCTATATCGGCGATATCCAGACCTTGCAGGATAAGTATGACAAAAACCGGTCTTATTTCGATTCTGCCGAGGATTTTCAAAAAGCAATGTCCAATTTGGAGAAGCAGAAGAAATATCTTCAGCAGTTGCTGGATGCGGATCGGAGCATCGGTTCCTTTGCGGATGAAGCGGCCTATACCAAATTCTTTCAGGAAGCCGAGCTTCAAAATCAGTATTCCGGCAAAACCTATGAAGAGATCCAGAAAGCCCTTGCAGATGCTTCGGCGGATCCGGAGCGGTCGGCAGAGGCGGCCTGGCTGAAATCCTATGGGGAAAAGTACGGCTATGCGGATGATGATTATTATGCCGCTGCCGTTGCCGATAAGGACCGCCTGGATGGCGAA
Source organism: Clostridia bacterium (assembly GCA_017464525.1). Taxonomy (GTDB): domain Bacteria; phylum Bacillota; class Clostridia; order Oscillospirales; family QAKW01; genus QAKW01. The sequence continues at coordinate 11,939 of JAFTZM010000014.1, read as the reverse complement.
ATCCAAGCTTTGCAGCAGGAGCAGGGCGAGATTGCCCGGCGGATGTCCGGCTATGGACGTGCCCGGTTGTTAAGTAGTGACGCTTATAAAAAGGATCAGGCCCGAAGCCGAGAAATTGCGCAGGAGATCGGCGAGCTGGAAGGGAATTTTGAACGCCTTGAAGCCGCCCGGCGGCAGTATGAGCGGGAGAATGTCTATGAACTACAATATGCAGGCTACGCCGAAAAGGAGGACTTCGATGCTCTTTCCCGGCAGCGAACCTTCAACAATCCTACTGTGGAGGATTTCGCCGAATGGGATACGATCAGCGGGAACGGCGTTCATTGGGTACGGGATGAAAACGGAGAGCGCAGTCTTGTGGATATCCATGGCAACAAATTGGATGAGAATTACGATGCGAATTATGCACCTGATGTACAGGACAAGCTCGGGCTTTATTTGAATGCGGCCGAGGATGAAAAGGCGGATGCTTCTGCAAATACGGCAGAGACCAGCACCTATATGCGATATCTGAATGAGGGCGTTCAGGGCTCTTGGGATCAGCTGAAAAAGGAGGAGATCGGTACCTACTACTATCTGCTGAATTCCGAAGGGCAGGAAAGCGCCTACCGCTTTCTGGAGGAGATGCAGACAGAACTCAATCGGCGTTCCACTGAAGCTGTACAGCAGAAGATCGATAAAGCCGGAGCCTTGGCAAAGGTGGCCTATAATGTGGCGTCTTTTTCTGCTAATGTATACGGTGGGGTGGTATCATCTCTCGATGATGCGCTTCATCAAGTGCAAGGAAAAGAGATCAACCCCTATTCTGCCGCTCACAGCCTGACCAATTTTGCCTCTGCGGTGCGGGAGGAGACCGGCAAGGATATAGCGGCCGCAGCGGATTTTGAAATTTTCGGTCAAAATGTTCCGGAATTTCTATATCAAACTGTCATGTCCATGGGCGACAGCGCATTGGGCGCCTATACTCTCGGTGGCCTATATTTGGCATCCATGGGAATGAATGCCACCTCCAATGAAGCCAGAAGGCTCTATGAGGCGGGGGCATCCCGGGAACAGATCCTTTTTGGTTCTCTGCTGGCCGGTATCGCCGAGGCTGTTGCCGAGAAGATCCCGCTGGACAATCTGCTTTCTGATAAAGGAATCTTATCTGTAAAGGAATTGGTCATTAAGCAGGCGGGCATTGAGGCCACCGAGGAAATGGCCACCGAGATCGCCAATACGGTGACCAATTCCATGGTGATGGGAGCCAATTCGGATCTCAGCAATGCTGTGGCGGCCTATATGGAGCAGGGCATGACCGAAGAGGAAGCCCGTAATCAGGCGTTCATCGATAAGGTGGTGGACGTGGGCTGGGCCGGTTTGGGCGGTGCCCTTTCCGGTGCCGGAATGGGCGGTGCCACAGGAGCGGTGCAATACAACCTGAACAACCTGCGCACCGGCGAAGCTGTTGATCAGACCGCAGGCGCCGGAGAGCTGGTGGCAAAAACGGTTCTTGAAAATAAGGGAGACTACGGTAGCAAGCTTTACAAGCTGGCGCAGAAGCAGGTGGCCAGTAAAAACAAGGATAGCCTGGCCTATCATGCCCGGCTGGGTAAACTTGTCAATCAGTCCCGCTCGGCGCTGATCAACGGTGAGAGCGCCGCTACCACCAAGACCAATATCGCCAACCGATTGCAGGAGTTGGGTGTAAACCGGGCAGAAACGGCGGCAGGAGCTATTTTTAAATCCATTGTGGGCGAGAATGTGAGTCCGGTAGAAAGTGAACTGCTGATCAAAAATGAGGCTGTGAAAAAGGTACTTGCCGAGGCAAAATATGAGTTGAATAATGGGCTGACCTCCCCTTACCGCAATGCGGCGGCGCAGTTTGCCGCTGCGGCCACGGGAGATGCGGAGCAGGTGGCCGTTTTGCAGGGTAAAAAGCAGGGCATTTTAAAGGCCACCGTGCAGGGGAAGGCGGTTCAGTTAAACCCGAAGCAGGTGGTGGCCAGCGTTGCCGACGGCAAAGTGAAGCTGAATACCTCTGACGGTGTTGCAGCCATGGAGGAGGCAGAGATCACCCGTGATATTCAGGTCATCATCGAAAAGGGCGTACGCAATGGCATGACCGCCGAGGAGATCAACGGCATGGTGGCGGGCTACGACAGCACGCGGGACGCGGAGTATTACGCCGCCGGTTATACGGAGGCCTTTAACGGTGCCCGCATCGGCAAGAGCCGGGGCATGGTGGTGGACGATAGCATTGCGGATTTTGATATCAGCTATGATGTGGCCCACGCCGCCTTTGATGCGGGAAGCACCCGACGTATTTCCGACATTGAAAAAGCCTCTACCCAAAAGGCAGAGGCGGTTGAAGCAGAAAAAGCGGCAACTGGTCGGAAGATCCGGGCTCGCGAAGGCGTTGTACGGGTAAAGGCGAGAATAACCGCAGAACGGCGGGTGATGCTTTCTTTTGCAAAGCTTATGGCTAAAAATACCGGCGTTGATATTGTCCTTTATGATGGCCGGGCGCCAAAGTATGCGGATAAAAACGGTGTGTATCGCCATTATCGTGCCGATGGCCACGATGAGATCTGGATCAATGCAGATTCCGGCGGCGGTACCCTGATGCTCACCACCCTGGCCCATGAATTGACCCATTTTATGGAGGAAAACAACCCCAAGGAATTTGAGAACTACAAAAATTTCCTGATGGAGCAGGTGGGCGAAACCCGTTTTCAGGAGCTGCTGCAGCAAAAGAAGAACCGGGGCATGGCTTCGGAACTGGCGGTCAGTGAGGTGGTGGCCGAGCTGAGCGAGGATCTGCTGAACGACGGCAGCGCCATCCGGAAGCTGGCGGAAACCGACTTGACTACCGCTCAGAAGATCAAAAAATGGATTGATGATTTTCTTGCCAAGCTGCTGAAAGCCTTTGAGGGCTACCATGGCCGCCATTATGAACTGATCCAAGAGGCCAAGGTGGATCTGAAAGCCATGCAGAAGCTTTTTAATGATGCCCTTGCCATTGCGGTGGAGAATTATAATGCGGAGCAGAGCCAAGGTGCCGGCAAAACCGAAAAGACAGATGCAGAGCAATATTCGGAAATTGGGATTGCCGATGATGGCAAAAAGATTTATGAATCAAACTTTCCGAAAGGGACTCCCAAATCGGCAAAATCAAAAAGGATTCTCGATTACATCAAAAACGTGTGGTCAAAAAATCCGATAAAACTAGTGATTTCGAATGGCGAAACGTCAAGAACGATTTTTGCAAAATTTGATCCCACTGTTGATGAAAGTCAAAACACGCCGACCGATGCAAGCAAAATCGCCGGTGGCAATCGCCACGGTAATCACACAGAGCAGAGAGTGACGCTTGATCTTGCAGACGATTACTATCAAATTGCATCTGAAGCAAAGTACAACTATTCAAAACGAGAAACTGGCAAAACCACCGAAACACACCGCGACGTTAATATGTGGCATTATTTCGTGAATGATATTTATTTTGCGGAATATGGTGAAAAAACAACAACTCCATACACTGTCACGATTAACGTAAAAGAAAAAAGCGATGGAAATTTTGTTTATAGTTTCAATGCAGAAAAAGAGTCCTCCACCCGACAGACTTTACATGCTGCCGTAAACACCGTAAAAGGTGCCAATGGAGAACTCTTTGTTAATGACAATGTACCACAAAGTGATACCGTTGTCAATAGTAATTCTACTCAGGTGGACGAAAAATATTCCTCCATGGCCACGGAAGAAAAGACGTCCGTGTTTAACGAGAGCGCAGTATCGGCTGCGTTGTATGACTCGTTATATCTGGAAGATAAGGGCGACAATAACCTGATCAAAGTCAGTACAATGCCGAAATATGTGCAGGGGATTTTTGGAATCGACGGCGATTTTTATATCTACCGCAATCACGCCTATGAAAATATGGTGACCGAGGAAGAAGCCAAAGAAAACGGGCGCTATTCCAAAAGGGCCCATTACCATGGGCTTGGCATTGATACCATGACTGAAGCCATGCTTTCCATTGAAAATCCGCTGATAACTTTTGTAGGGAAGACCAAAGAGGGAAACCCTATGGCAGAGATGATCTTACCTGTTTTTGACCAGAACGGCTCCCCTCTTTATGCTATATTGAGTTTTTATGCAAACAGAGGTATTAATGGATCCTGGAACAGAAAACCTCATGTATTGCTCACGATATCAAATCGTGATCTGGAGTCTCACCCCGGGAGCGGCCGCAAAAGTACAATCGATTCTATAAATTCTGCCATTCTGGAGGGGAAAATAGTTGATTTTGATGAAAAAAACAGAGCTGAAATGTCAGTGATCGCCCAGCATGCAAGGCTGGGTAATATAACAAAATCAACTCTTGATAAGAATTTATCACAATTTTTGAAAGAAGTCAAGAGGTTCAAAGAAGAAAACAAGATCAATTATTCCGAAGGGCTTCTTTCCCGCCGGGAGATTTTAAGTGATGCTTTCACTGCGTTGGCTGAGACCGAAGGGGAGCGGGAGCGGTTGGCTGAATACCGGAAAGCAATCACCAAGATTGAGGAATATGAGGCACAGCTGGCGGAGGTTCGCTCCAAGCTGAAGGAGAAATCCTTTGCCCCCGGCAAACGGAATCAGGCGGCTATCGATGATCTGACCGCCCAGAAGGCGGGGCTGGAGAAACTGATTGACCGCTGGGACAAGCGGTTGATCCAGGTGGAAGCGGCACAGCCTTTGAAGGATCTTTTCAACCGTGCTATGGCGCAGGCCTCTAAAAAAGCCCGTGCCGAAGGGCGGGAAGCCCTGAAGCGTGGCCGGGAGAGCCGCAGTAAAACCGCATTGCGGGGCCGTATCCGGAAGGAACTGCGGGAGCTGGATCAGCTACTGAACCGTGGCAGCAAGGAACGGAATGTAAAAGCAGAGCTGCGGGATACCGTCTCCAAAGCGTTGGCCGCCGGGGAGATCCTGTTCTATGATACGGTATCCAATGCGGATATCGTGTGGGCAGGGGTGAGTACCGCTACTGAAGCAGAACAGAAGCAGCTGAACCGCTACCGTTTTTTACTGGATGCCAACGAAAAAACCGAAGATCCGGCGGTGGTCGAAAAGAATAAACGGGAGATCTATCGCCTGAATAAGCTGTTGTCCGGCGTGTTTGAGCGGGAACGGAACCGCTATGCCGGGGAGAAGGCAGGAACGCTGCTGAGCGAGATCTCCACCGCCTATGAGGGAATCAAGAATTCCTCCAATAGCTACATCTCCGGGGCATACGATGAAACCGTCCGGCTGCGGCTGGATGACCTGGCCCTTTCTTTGGAAGGAATTGCGGTGCAGAATATGACGGTGGAGCAGCTGCGGGAACTGAACGATGCTTTTACAGCGGTGCTTCATACGGTCAAGAATGCCAATAAACTGTTCCGGGAGGGGCGGCAAGTGGATCTGCAGGAAACCGCCACTGCGGTGTTGAACGAGATCGGCACCCTTGCCCGCCGGGGGAAGGGAGATCTGCCGGTGGGTGTTGGAGAAGCGATGGAGAAAGCCAAGGAATTCATCTGGCAGGATCTGAAGCCGGTCTATGCCTTTGAACGGATCGGCTCCGAAGCCCTGAAGGAGCTTTATTGGGATGCGGTGGGTGCCGAGGGCACCTATTATCGGGACATCCGGGCGGCCGGAGATTTTATGGAGGAAAAGAAGGCTCAGTACCGTTATAAGGATTGGGATCGGAAAACCTCCCGGAGCTTCCGGCTGGCCGACGGATTGGAATTCCGGCTGAATCTGCCGCAGATGATGTCGGTTTACGCCTATTCCAAGCGGGAGAAGGCGCTGAAGCATATGGCGGAGGGCGGCTTTATGTTTGCTCCCGGCGAGAGCTATAAGGCGAAGAAGGCCTTCCTTGAAAGAAATCAGAATACCACCGAGCGATACCGCATGGATCCCATGGTTCTGGCCGAGATCCGCAATGCCCTCACCGAGGAACAGCGGGCGTATGTGGACGAGATGCAGGAATATCTCTCCAAAACCATGGGCGCCAAGGGCAATGAGGTCTCCCGGCAGCTGTATGGCGTCGATCTTTTTAAGGAGGAGCATTATTTCCCCATGAAATCGGAGAAGGACTTTATCTCTTCCGTGCAGGAGGCGCTCAGCAAAACCCCCACCCAAGCCTCCCTGAAAAATACCGGGATGGCCAGGGAAACGGTGCCAAACGCCAATAACGCCATTGTTTTGCAGGGCTTCGATGATGTGTGGATCGGCCATGTGGATCAGATGTCCCAATACCATGCGCTGGTTCTGCCGGTAGAAAACCTGATGAAGGTCTTTAACTATAAGGGCTGGAATGATCAGGGCAAGGAGATCTCGGTGAAAAATACCCTGAATGCCACCTTCGGCAGCGGCGCAGAGCGGTATCTGGACGGGTATATCACAGACCTGAACGGAGGAATTATGGATCGGGGCTATCAGGCACCGCTGATGGGGATGTTCTCTAAATTCAAAAAGGCGGCGGTGGGGCTTTCCGCTTCCACTGTGGTGCAGCAGCCTACAGCCATTTTGCGGGCAATGTCGGAGATCCGTCCCGATTATTTTATTCCCTTTTTCCGGGGGCAGAAAACCGATGGGCTGTATCGGGAAATGCTTCAGTATGCGCCCATTGCCGGCATCAAGGAGATGGGCGGCTTCGATACCGGCTCCTCCCGCCAGGCCAAGGACTATATCGGCATCACCAGGTACGGAAAGGACGGGGTAAAGGCCTTCTTCCATGATCGGGAATACCGGGCCCATAAATTGGACAGCGCCTATATGTGGGGCGCCACAAAGGCGGATCAGCTGGGCTGGATGGCTATCTGGAGTGCGGTGAAGAAAGAGGTGGCCGACCGTGGCTATACCGGCGATTATCTGGAGGCCTGCGGCAAACGGTTCACCGAGGTGATCGTTTATACGCAGGTGTACGATTCGGTGAACAGCAGAAGCGGCATCATGCGCAGTAAAAACGATTTTAACAAAGCGGCCAGCGCATTTATGGGCGAGCCCACCACCTCCATCAATATGCTGTATCATGCGCTCCTTCAGGTCAAAAGAGCACCTGCCGGCCAGCGGGGAAAGGCTACCCTGAAGGCTGCCAGAACCATCGGGTCGGTATATGCTTCGGTGATCGCTGCAGCGGCGCTGGCCTCTGCGGTCTACGCCATGCGGGATGAAGATGAGGATGAGGAGTACGGCGAAAAGTATACGGAGCATTTCTGGCAAAAGCTGCTTTCCGAGATCAATCCCTTGAATATGATCCCTTATTTCAATGAGATTATTTCTTTGTTTGAGGGCTGGAATGTGGAACGGCCGGATATGGCGCTGATCTCTGACCTGATAACGGCAGGCAAGAAACTGACCAGCGATACGGTGCCCACCGAAAAGAAGATCAAGGAATTCACCGGAGCCTTTGCTGCCGCCTTTGGAATTCCGCTGAAAAACCTGATGAAGGATGCGGAGGGTCTTTGGCGTACCGTCCGGATTGCGGTGATGGGGCCGGCCGAATCGGTGGATCACTTTACCGCAGAGGGAACCCTTGCAGAGAATAAGGCCTACATCAATGCGCTGATCGAAGTAAAGTCCAAAACCGCCGTAAAATCTGCGTTTACCCGCAAATATAAGGAGGCCTACACCGAGGCTTATCGCCAAAAGGACTACAAGCAGTGTGCCGAGATCGGCAGGATCCTGCGTGCCACCGGGCTGTATGAGGATGTTTCCGCAACGCTGGAAAATTGGCTGGAGGAATAATTGTCCGTTTTGTCCGTTCTGCGGATGATAAAATGATATCAAAGGGAGTGCCCCATCGGGCGCTCCCATCTTTTATGGAGGTTTAAATGGAACGAGTAACTTATAGGCTTACCATGGATCTGGATATGGTGGGCAAGGTGGAAACGATCTATCTGAAGGATACCTGTACCCATTCGATACAATTGGTGGTGCGCCTGCAAAAGGACGGCGAGCCTTATGAGATCACCGACGCCTGCGTGGTGAGCGCCGCTGTTTCCATGCCGGGGGAAACGGTGAATGCCGCCTGCACGCTGGATGATGGGGAGATCGTATTTGATCTCAACAGAACCATCCCCGCCGGAAAAACTGTAGTGGAGTTTGTGGTGTCTGATAGTACCGGCTATGTCTTTACCACCCCCAGCGTCTGCATCATTTCTGCCAGATCCATTTACGATGAGGAGGCAGGAGAGGCTACCGAGGAATTTGATACTTTGCAGCTGGCCCTGGCAAGGGCCAAGGACTATGAAGAACGATCCATCGAGAGCGCTGTGGTGACCGATAATCGGCTGGTGATCACCTTCGCCGACGGCACCCAATATACCAGCGAGAGCCTGAAAGGCGATCCGGACACCGCATTTGTAAATGAATTTGTATTCCCATGGGAAGGCGAACTCAAAATTGCACTGGCCACCAACCTGATGCAGAAGGCGAACGAGCTGGGGGTGGATGAGACCCAGCGGTTCTTCATTGTTATGAAAACCACCGGTGAGGTTTATTACGCCTCGCCGCAGGAGGTGCTGGCCCATTTGAGCGGCACCGAGCTGGAGCCGATCTTCCGCTCCGGCAGCACTGTCAGCGGCGAAGAACTAAAGGCACTGGTGCAGCAGTATTTCGAGGAAAAACCACCTGCCGGCGGCACTACCTATCAGATCGGCGACGGGTTGAAGCTGGATGCCGCCACTAACACCCTCTCGGTGGATACGGCCGAGGCGGTGGAGGCAGACAACACCAAGCCCATCACTTCTGCTGCGGTCCATGTGACGGTGGGGAATATAAATGCTTTATTAGAAACTATTTAAGGAGAGAAAATAATGAGCACCTCTGAACAAATTACAAGAATTCAAACCGCCCGGAATACCATCCGCACCAAACTGGTGGAGCTGGGTCTGGTAGCCTCCACTGCACAGATCGATGCGCTGGCCACGGCCATCTCCAATATCGTCAATAACGGTACGGTAAACGCTGAGGTGAAGGAGGGGGAGAGCTATACCATCCCCGCCGGCTACCATAGCGGTACCGGTATCGTCAAGGGCGTTTCCGGCGGCGGGAACTATAACCTTCAGGATAAATCGGTGACCCCTACCAAGAGCCAGCAGAGCGTCACGCCGGATTCCGGCTATTACGGTCTGTCCGGGGTGACGGTGGGGGCGATCCCGGAGAATTACCAGGATGTCAGCAGCGTGGATGCTACGGCTGCCGATGTACTGGCCAATAAAAAGATCGTGGATGCCACCGGCAAGCTGTTGGCGGGCACCATGCCCAATAACGGGGCGGTGGATGTAACGCTGAAATGCAACTCGGATCCCACCTATACGGTGCCCAAGGGCTACCATAACGGCAGCGGTGTGGTGAAGGTAAACAGCACCGAGGCCACCGTCACCCCCACCAAGGAACGGCAGGTCCTGGACGGCTACAGCAATGAGGCGTTCTACGAAGTGGTTACGGTGGAGCCCATCCCCGATGCCTATCAGGATGTAACGGCGGTGACCGCTGCGGCGGCTCAGGTGCTGCTGGGAAAGGTGATCGTGGACACTACCGGCGCAAAGGTGACCGGAACTATGCCGGATCGTGGCGCTGTTGCCGCTACCATCGATGGCATCAGCGTGACCTCTTATACCATTCCCAAGGGCTATCACAACGGCTCCGGCACCGTTTCCCTTACCGATGATATCGAAAACGCTCTGGCGGCGATTTAGGGGGTGGCGTGATGAGCGTGCAGACCCAGATCGATCGGATCACCGGTGAGGTGGATCAGCAGACCGACCTCATTTCTCAGATCAAGACCGCCCTGGCGGGGAAGGGCTCCTCGGGGGAGGTTGCTCTCCAGAGTAAAACGGTGACCCCCACCACCCAGCAGCAAACGGTAACGCCGGATGAGGGCTATACCGGGCTGTCGGAGGTAACGGTGGAGGGCGTAAAAACGGCAGAGCAGGCAACCCCCGCCATCACGGTAGATGGCAGTGGCCTGATCACCGCCACGGCAGAGCAGAGCGAGGGCTATGTGACCGCCGGTGCCAAAAGCGCCACTAAGCAGCTGACCGTCCAGGAGGCAAAAACCGTCACCCCCGGCACCGCCGAGCAGACCGCCGTGGCCGCCGGGGCGTATACCACCGGGGCGGTCAAGGTGGCCGGAGATGCCAACCTGCTGGCCGGGAATATCAAGAGCGGCGTGACCATCTTCGGCGTGACCGGCAGTTATGAAGGAAGTGAAAGTGATTCTTCCGAAAGTACCGTAACAATATCTAATAAAACAGGATATAACATTGAAATCGGAGCATATGCACTGGCACACAATGCGTCTGTACGGCTTCCGTTAAATTTAACAACATTAGGTCAACCCCTTATTTTCACTACTGACGCCGATGTAGGCATTAATGTAAATTCGAGCAAATCTCTGCTTGAAGCGATGGTAACGGTCGCTAATGTCTATATTGGCGGTAGTAACAATCAGATTGGAGTTAAATTCGGCGTGCTATTTTTAGCCGATGTATCTGCTGGCGACACGATTGAGATTACTTCGGATGGAATTTAAGGAGGATACAATATGTCTATAGAAAACAACACCACAGAATTACAGAAGATCCTCCAAGCGGTCAATGAACTGCCGGAGGCCGGGAGCGGTGGTAGTTCAAATGTTGATTTGGTTGCCCTGATCGAGCGTGATGTTACTGAATTCAAAATTCCAGGCGATGCTACTGTGATCGGACCCTATGCGTTTATGAGTTGGGGCAGTTTAAAATCCATCGTGTTTCACGATGATATTACACAAATTGGAAATTATGCTTTTCAATCGTGTTCAAACTTGAACTTTGACGCTCTTCCGGCAAAACTGAAAGGCATCGGAACAATGGCATTTTACTATAACACAAGCATTGCTCTAACTTCGTTACCGGGGGAATTGCAACATATAGGTTATGCTTCTTTTAGAGGATGCTCAGCGTTGAAAATCACTACCATTCCGGCCAGCGTTACCCTTGTTCACCAGATGGCATTTCAGGAGTGTACTGGCCTGACTGAAATAACCTTCGAAGGAACACCGAGCGACATATATGCCAATTCTTTTAACGGCTGCACAAACCTTTTGACCATCAATGTTCCGTGGGCAGAAGGTGCGGTTGCTAATGCACCGTGGGGCGCTACTAATGCAACTATCAACTACAACTATACAGGAGCGTGACCGATATGCAGAAAATTACTTTATATCGTTATACCCGCCCGGATGGTGGGGTGACTGTTTCGCCTGTAAAGCCGGAAGGAGAGTGTGCCGAGCTTTACCGCCTGATTGCGGATGAGGGTATGGCGCTGACCGATGGCACCGTGTTTGCCTTTTGCGTTGACACTGAAAATGCAGATTTGTTTTCAGAGGTGGAAAGCGGCGATGACCCCGACTTGGCCACCGAAGCCGACTACCAAAACGCACTTGCAGAATTCGGGGTGAAGGTATGAAAAGAGCAGAATTGACCGCCGCTGTTGAGGCGGCAAAGGCGGACACCAAAACCGCCTTGCAGACCGTCTATGATGCCCTCAATCAGGGTCAGCAAAAGCAGATTGTGAAGGACGAAGGAGTGAAAGCGCTATTTGACCTTTACGGTGTGGAGTATTAAAAAGGAGATTATGAAAATGGACAAGCTGAAGTATCTGATCGCCCTGGTGGGCGGACTACTGGCAACGGCGCTGAAGCTGTATGCGCCGATCTTCATCGCTGTGATGGTGATGCTCATCTTTGATTTTATCACCGGCATCATTGCGGCGAAGATGACCGGCGAAAACTGGAACAGCGCCACCGCCCGGAAAGGGCTGATGAAAAAAGGGACCATGCTGGCGCAACTGCTTTTCGGCATTGCGCTGGATTATATCATCCCCATGGCGGCAACGCAGGTGGGCTTTACCTTCAATGTGAGCCACCTGCTGTTTTCCAACATCATCGG
>JAFTZM010000013.1 GCA_017464525.1 Clostridia bacterium | reverse complement strand
TGCAAATTAAAGAATTGTTTATCCCGGTTTCTCGCTCCAAACTTGTAAGTGTTTCTCCTTTTAAATTTCGCTTTACTAATGCAAGTTTTTCTTCCTTGCTATGACTTTTATTGGTTCCACCCTTTGGTCTTCCCATTTGCTCCATCTCCTTTTCTTCATTCTAACATAAAAAAACGATGGTAGACACTTTCTTAGTGTCTACCATCATTATATCATTTCACGAGGCACTCTGTTTTTAAACTTATTCTTCCATAGCAGGAGGATCGATCTTTACGATAGCCTCCAGCACACGTTTTTCATCGGCAGCGGTTACGGTGAAGGTAAATTTATCATAATGGAAGGTGTCCCCTGCCTGAGGCAGGCAGCCCAGCTGCTCTACGATCCAGCCGCTTAAGGTAGCGGCAGAGCTATCCAGATCCTGCTCCAATTCGCGCTCCACCTTAGTCAATTCTGTATCGCAGGCGATCTTATAGGTAAACTCATCCAGCGGAATAATCTCGCTGGGTGTCTCTTCCAGTTCACCCACCAGCAATTCCACCAGATCATTCACCGTTATGATCCCATCGGTGCCGCCGAACTCATCGATCACCACCGCAAAATGGATCTTGGTGGACTTCATCTGGCGAAACAGCTCATCGGTTTTGGTATGAGAGGATGCAAAAAGAGGCTCTTCCACCGCCAACTCCAGGGCCTTTTCCTTGGTCTGCTCCGGCAAACGGAAAAATTTGCGGGTATCCAATACACCGATCACATGATCGGCCGTATCTTCACAGACCGGATAAAAGGTATGGGGCTGTTGGAAAATGGTCTTTTTCCACTCTTCCAGAGGATCCTCCTGCCACAGCATGACCGCCTCGGTACGGTGGGTCATAGCCTCCCCGACGGTAAGATCATTGAATTCAAAGACATTTTGAATAATGGTATTTTCTTCCTCGTCAATGATCCCTTTTTCAGTGCCGGCATCTGCCATCATCCGAATATTTTCCTCGCTGACCTCCTCTTCCCCTGCATTGGGATCCAGACGCATTAGCCTCAAAACACCGTTGGTAGAGGCGGTAAGCAACCATACCAGCGGAGCAAAGATCTTGGAGAGCAAGGTCACGATCCCTGAAAGAGCCAGGGCGATCTGCTCTCCCTTCTGCATGGCAACCCGCTTAGGCACCAGCTCACCGAACACCAGCGTTACAAAGGATAGCAGGATCGTTATGACTACAACAGCCATCACATCCAATGTTTCTTCCGCAATGGGAACACCCCAGCCAACCATCGCCCTTACGATGGGTTCAGAAAAATTATCTGCCGCAAAGGCGCTGCCCAGAAAGCCGGACAAGGTAATAGCCACCTGGATAGTTGCCAGAAAACGGGCGGGATTAGCGGTAAGTTTTTCTAATTTGCGGGCCTTTTTATTGCCCTCTTCGGCCATTTTGGCCAGTTTATTTTCGTTTGTAGATAATACGGCGATCTCAGCGCAGGCAAAAACCGCATTCAAGGCGATCAGTACCACCTGCAGAATGATCGGCCCAATAATTTGCTGATTCATTTCTTACTCCTTATAAATATGATAGACAAATCTACTGCAGCATATTTACAGAAGCAGATAATAGAAGGCATTATTTCCGTCGCCTTCGTCGGCATCCATAGATACTTTTCCTCCTTTTAGGGATATTTCGGAGTATTTTAGCAGATTATTGCCAATATGTCAAGTACCAATAAATACCGGCCGCGCCAAGAGCAACATGAAAGATCAGCATAGCGGGCAGACCATAGCGAAACCGTTTATGAAGGGTCTTATGATGAAAAAGATGCATTCCGGCCAGCCCGCCGACCGCCCCAAAGGCAAGGGCAGAAAGCAGCAGGGTACGCTCGGAGATCCGGCGGCGCCCCTTTTTTGCCTTACGCTTATCTACCCCCATCAGCAGAAAGACCCAGAGATTCCAGCACAGTAAAGCTAAAAGAAGATACTTCATGCCTTTAATTTGATCAGATAAGAGGCCTGAGCGGTCATGGGAAGGATTGCCGTAAAGGAATCCCCGGTAAATGCTTCTTCCCGCACCAGGGTCAGGTCGTGCTCCTCATCCAGAAGATAATATTCTGCCTTGCAGGCCGTCATCCCGGAAACGGTGACCTTGATCTCTTCAGCCGGAGTATCATCCTCTTCGCAGAAGCGGGACACCATGATGGCCGCTTCCTTGCCGTTTTTGGCTGCGCAGACATAGGTATCACCGCAATCAACAGATTCCACCTCTGTTCCCAGCTGATAAAGGGTATTGAACATATAGAAGGGATAATAGCCCTTCAGGCAATCGCAGACAAAATCAGTGCAGAACATCCCGTTCATGCCGCAGGGGCGTGCATCATAGTACATCAGCATATCCAGAGGCAGCTTCTGGCAGGTGCTCATCACAGAGGCAATAAATGCGGCACCCTTCAGGGATTTTTCCATCCGGAGGGAATACAGCCAATCCTCCCCGTGGAAGCTGGTGACATAGTTCCACTCGTTCAGGATGCTTTCGGTATCCTGATAGCCGTAACGGTCCAGCAGTTCCCGATAAAGCTTGACCTTCCCGGCCACCTTTTCCACGGTAGCACCGTAAACGTGCCAGGAGAAGAAGTCCAAAGGAGCCTTCAGCTGTGCCAGAAAGCGCTCTGCCCAATCTGCCTTGCCGGCCAGGGCAGGACCGCCGATCTTCAAATGAGGGAAACAAGCCTTCAGATGCTTTGCAGCAATATCATAAAGCTCAAAGAATTCCTTCTCTGTACCACCCCAGCACCGCTTATGGGTGGAATCATCCGGATCCAGATCCGGCTCGTTCCAAATCTCCCAATAGGTGATCTTCATCTTGAAGCCATCGGCCCAGCCTTCGGTATAATGGCGGATGATGTGCTCACAGATGATCGCCCATTTTTTAAAGTCTTTTGGGGGCAAGGTACCGTACTTTTTCGGCCAATGCTCGATCTTGGAGCCCAAGCGGTAATAGGTCTCGGTACCGGCAAATTCGATCACACGAAGGTATTCATCGGTCAGGCAGAAATCATAGGATGCAGGATCATAGGGATCGGCGTCAAAATTCGGGAAGATGGCGTGAACATCCACCGTATGCTCCCCGCCGTAGGTGGCATAAAAGCTGGCATCGTGGGTACGGGCATAGGGAATACCGGCGGCCTTGTATGCATCCATATTGGTGATCCGCTGATCCTCAGCAAATTTGTAAACCGGGCCGTTATTCACAGCGTGCATGGGCTTGATCTTGCCCAGCGGTTTATCACAGTTGACAAAAACTTCTTTCATAGATAATACCTCCTTTTTTATAATCATAGCACCGTAAAGATACCGTGTCAACAAAAACGGTTACGAAACTTTTTCGTATCTTGACAAGACACTATGAATATGATAAAATATGAAAATGCTGAAAGGCGGGCCATTAGCTCAGTTGGTTAGAGCTACCGGCTCATAACCGGTTGGTCCTGGGTTCGAGTCCCCGATGGCCCACCAAATAAAAAAACACCCAGAAGGGTGTTTTTTTATTTGGTGATTTCAGAGGGGCTCGAACTCTGAGAGGGCAGACGGCGAACCGGTCAAGGCTCCGGGGGAGCTTTGACCCGCCGGATGGTGCGCAGGCGGGTACCGAAAGGCAACGACTTTGGGTCGCCAAGCAGGTGCAGATGCGATGCATCTGCGTCCCCGACGGCCCACCCGGAAGGATGCTTTTTTCATAAAGTTCTTCCGAACTCTATAAAGTCAATTTTACAGAGAGCATAAGTATAAATTCGACCATTACAGTTAACATGAAGTTTGGCATTTTCTGATTTGATGCAGGTGGTCGATCCATCCGAAGTATTAATATAGAGCTTATCGAAAGACCAATGATGCTCTATATAAATTGACTCCATCGGAATATGCGGCCAAAAGGAAAGAGAATCCCTTTGAATAATGCAATCCAAGCCGCCGCCATTACTTGTATAAAGACAATCCGCAGCGGTACACTGTTCAAAAAACATTTCTGCGTTGTTGCCAAAGCTCTCTTTGCCTTCGGTCAAAATATGATTCACCAATTCCTGAATATCATTAAACCAGATATTTTCGGTTTTGGAGGAAATAGATTCCGGTTCATTCTGATCAAAATAGACCACCGCATTGACCCATGCTTTGATAGGGATCTGCTGACGTAATAAGTAGATGGATCTGCGCCACAAAATGATCCTCGCCGTTATTTCCGTATTCTTTCGCCTGAGAGACATAAGGAATACGCTGTTCACGAAGGCGAATAAACCCAATTTTTATAACATGAAAGAATCTTTTGATATCCATATTCTCACCCACCGAAAGTATAACATAACAAAAGGAGAAATTCAATTGATTATCAGAAAACGATATGCTATAATAAGAAAAAAATCAAGGAGCCAATCATGATCCGTTTCAACAATGATTATAACCACGGCGCCCATCCTGCAATCTTAGAAGCACTTCGCAAGACCAACAGTGAAAGCTATGGCGGCTACGGGCTGGATCCCTGGTGCAAAAAGGCGGCCGAAGCCATCAAAAAGGAGATCGGGTGCCCGGATGCGGCTGTCCATTTTCTGGTGGGCGGGACACAGGCGAACTATACGGTGATTTCTGCGGCGCTGCGCCCCTTTCAAAGCGTGATCGCAGCAGACTGCGGGCACATTCAGGTGCATGAGACTGGGGCCGTGGAGCACATCGGCCATAAAATCGAAGTGTTGCCCTCCGCAAACGGTAAGATCACCGCAGCGCAGATCGCCGAAAAGGCAGAGCTCTACCGCACCAGCTGTGTGCAGGAGCATATTACCCAGCCTAAGATGGTGTATATTTCCTACCCCACCGAAGTGGGCTCCCTTTACTCCAAAAAGGAGTTGGAGGAGATCCGCAGAGTCTGCGATCAGTACAAGCTTTATCTCTTTGTGGACGGCGCCCGGATGGGCTACGGGCTGGGGTCTCCGGAATCGGATCTGTCCGCGGCAGATCTGGCTCGTTTAACCGATGCCTTTTACTTCGGCGGCACCAAGTGCGGCGCCCTTTTCGGTGAGGCGGTGGTTCTGCTCCACCCTGCCCTGCAGGAGGATTTTCGCAGCTGCATTAAGCAAAACGGAGCCATGCTGGCCAAGGGCTGGCTGCTGGGGCTGCAATTTCATACCCTCTTTGAAAACGGTCTTTATTTTGACATTACCAAGCGAGCGGTTGCTCTTGCATTGAAAATACGGGACGCTTTCGTGTGTAAAGGATTTAAACTTTACAGTAACAGTCACACCAATCAGCAGTTTATTATTTTAGATCGCGCCACTATGGAGAAGCTTGCCGAAAAATATATCTTTGAATTTCAAGAGCAGATCGATGAAAACCGCATTGCAGTACGGTTTTGCACCAGCTGGAGCACCACCGAAGAAGAGGTGAATACCCTGATCAAGGACATCGAAAAACTATAAAAAATGCACCGCAAAAGCGGTGCATTTCTTTCTTTATTTCAGGAATTCAAGGACAAAATCTACGGTAAAGTTGGTTTCATCCAACTGATATTTTTCCATCAGAACAGGGCCGCAGGAATTACTGCCGATGCCCGCCATCTTACCGTCGATGCAAAGAATCATCATATTGGGATCTGCAACTAATTCATGGTCGTGAGCCGTATTAGTGAGGTTTTCCTGGGTATAGCGGGAGGCATTGAAGGAAAGGGGTTTATCCTGAGCCAATACACGCACAGCACCCACCTCGATCCATTCAGTACCCCAATGGCTCATATTCTCCTGAGGCTTGATAAAGCCCTCCCGGAGATGCACACCGGCACTGTGGATCCCGTAATGCTGGGCATGATGGAAATCCACATAGCTTCCGCCGGGGCCATAGCCCAAATATTTCATGTTGCGATTGGGGCCCTTGGGCAGGAACATCCGCACACCAAAGCGAGGCAGGTAGGGGAACAGCGGATTCTTCTCCACGTCCATATGTACCTTTACTGCACCCTTGCCATCGATCAGATAGGTTGCAGTAAAGGTCAGGCAATTCTGCAGATAGACCGCAGCGGCGCCCACTTTTACGGTGATCTTTGCCCCGGTTTCATCAGCAGCAACCATTGTCTCATAGGGACGGAAGATGGTACGGTGATAGCCCACAGCCTCCCACTCCCGGCGGATCTTCCGGTCATTATCGGTGGGCGCACGCCAGATATTGAATTCCATGGGCTTATAAAGGAGTTCCTCTTCCCCACGCTTCATGGAGGTGAACAGACCGGTACGCTTGGAATAGATATAGGCAAAGCCTTCCCCGGAAACAACGATCTCATCATCGTTTTCGCTGATCTCCACCTGACCGGCAGCAGGCTGATAGCACTTGGGTGCATAGGGTTGCAGCTCCACCTCATCCACGCCGAGATGATAGCCGCGGCCAGCCCAAGGGGTATCCTGCAGCTGACGGCAAGTGAACTGGGCCACCACATGGCCGGCAGGCAATTCGAAGGCAGGAATGGTAAATTCAGCAGTCTCATGAGGTGCCACAGAAGGCAGCTCCAGCCATCCCTGCGCCACAGGCCTGCCCTCGCAATGAACCGTATAAACTACCTCGCAGAGGCTGGAAATATCGGTAAAATCAAGGTGGTTAGTCACCGAGAAGCGATTTCCACCCAGATGCGCAAAGCGGGCAGGACGCATGACATTTTTATGCTCCAGAATACCGGGAGAGGGGCGGCGGTCGGGATAGACCAGACCGTCTACGCAGAAGTTACTGTCGTGGGGAAATTCGCCGTGGTCGCCGCCGTAGAGATAACCAATGCGGCCATCTTCGGTTTTGATCTGGATGGCATGATCGCACCACTCCCACACAAAACCGCCCACATAACCGGGGTGGCGATTGACACACTGCCAATAATCCTCCAGATCCCCGGGACCATTACCCATGGCATGGGCGTATTCACATTGAATAAAGGGTAAGATCTCCCCTTCGGTATTTTCGCCCGGGCCAAAATCATAGCGAATACGGCTAAGATCCTTGGGCGTATCATCCGCAAAGTACTGCTCGTCGATCCGATCCACCGGCGCATACATCCGGGAGAATAGCTGGATATTGCTGTAGTCGGGGGTATAGCCCGCCATTACATTGGGCGTGCGCTCATAGTGGCGCAGGCGGGAGGGATCCCGCTGGGCAAAGAAGGCCAAAGAAGCCTCAGGGCCGCATCCATAGCCGGACTCGTTACCCACAGACCAGATCACCACGCAAGGATGGTTCTTATCCCGCTCCACCATCATTTCCGCACGGTCACGGAAGCTTTCTTCAAAGTCAGGATCGCAGGCCAGCCAGCCGTAATGATCCACCCCATGCTCATGAACCGTATTGGCGCAGCCATGGGTCTCTACATCTGCTTCGTCGATCAGATAAAAGCCCATCTCGTCGCAAAGGTCGTAGAAGGCGGGGGCATTGGGATAATGGCTGGTACGGATGGCGTTGAAGTTGTACTGTTTCATCAGGGTAAGATCCAGCAGCATCTCCTCCATTGTAACGGTAGCACCGCCGGTGGGAGAGCTGTCGTGGCGATTTACGCCCCGGAACTTGATGGCAACCTCGTTGATATAAACAACTCCCTTGACCACCTTGATCTTCCGAAGACCTACCCGCACACGGATCACTTCCTCAGCGGTTTTGAGATAAAGGTTATAAAGGTAAGGATCCTCCGCATTCCAGAAATGGGCATTCTCTAAAGAGATTTCGGGTACGCCCTCCCCAGCCGCCAGCTCCTTGCCCTTGGCATCAGTCAGCAGATAAGAGACGGCAGGTGTGCCGTTAAGATCCAGCTCTGCCTTAATTTCGGCGGTTTTCGCAGCGAAATCGCAGGAGGTCTTCACAAAGATATCCCGAATATGGTTTTCAGGGCGATAAAGCAGGTAAACATCCCGGAAGATGCCGCTAAAACGGAATTTATCCTGATCCTCCAGATAGGTACCGTCGCACCATTTCAACACAATGACCACCATGGAGTTTTTTCCCTCGGAAACAAAATCGGTGAGATCAAACTCATGGGTGCAATGGGAGACCTGGCTATAGCCCACAAACTTTCCGTTGACATAGAGATAGAAGCAGCTGTCCACACCCTCAAAGTTGATATAGGCGCGCATTCCGCCCGCGCTCACCTCAAAATCAGTCTTATAGACCCCGCAGGGATTCTCGATGGGCACATAGGGAGGATCAAAGGGAATGGGATAATTCACATTGGTATACTGGATCTGATCGTAGCCCTTCATCTGCCAGCAGGAAGGCACCTCGATCCGATCATAAGTAACCCCGTCTTCCTCCCAGGGAACAGCCTTTAGATCACGGACAGAAGGATAATACTTAAAATCCCACTCGCCGTTCAGCAGCTGTATCCGGCTGCTGGCCTTGCGCAAGCATTTTTCGGAAGCCTCGGCCTCATCGGCGCAGGGGATGTAATAGCTACGATTGGGGCAGGTACCCAGATGCAGCACAGAAGGATCTTCAAAATAATTTTTCAGAAGCATGATCTTTCTCCTTTATTTTACTTCATGGTAATATTAACACATTTCATAAAAAATGCAAAGGTTTATTTCAGAAATGACAAAATAATTATATTTTTGCAATATCTTGACATTTTCGCCGTTTGATGTATCATATAAACGGTGATAATATGAAACGAACATTGATCAGACCTGATAATCAAGAATTTCCGGCGATCTTTCATCCCCTGCTAAAGGGAGAGATCTACGACAGCAGCTGCTCTCCGCAAGCCAAGGTCTACTTTATTGATCAGGATAGCGGGTATTATTTAAAGCGATCTGCCAAGGGCATTTTGGCCGCAGAGGCAGAAATGACCCGGTATTTTCATGCCAAGGGCCTGGCAGCAGCAGTATTAGCGTATGAATCCCTGAAGGAGGACTGGCTGCTGACCGCCCGGGTGCCGGGCGAGGACGCCGCATTTCATGCATATCTTGCAGAACCGGAGCGGCTTTGCGATACGGTTGCGGAAATCCTGCGTACCCTTCATGATACAGATCCGGCCGATTGCCCGGTGCAGAACAAAAACGAATTATATCTGCAGACCGCAGAAAAGAATTACAAAGCGGGAATGTATGATCCCTCCATCTTCCCTGCTCACTGGGAAACGCCCACAGCAGAGCAGGCCATGCAGTACATTGAAAAAAACAAGCATCTTTTAAAAGGTGATACCTTGCTCCACGGCGATTACTGCCTGCCCAATATGATGCTGGATCATTGGAGATTCAGCGGATTTATCGATCTGGGGAACGGCGGCGTGGGAGACCGGCACATCGATCTTTTCTGGGGAGCCTGGTCGCTGATGTATAACCTGAAGACCGACCGGTACCGGGAGCGTTTTTTCAGCGCCTACGGCAAAGAAAAAATCGAACCTGAGGCCTTAAAACTCATCAATTTTATAGAACTTTTCGGTTAAAAACGGCGCCAAAAGGCGCCGTTTTTTAATCATTTCTGGAGCATTTTTCCGCATCGATGGCCAGCACCAGCATCAAAGTACACAGAGCATCCTGCGGATCATTCACGTCGATGACATAGGTATCGGTCCAATTCAGCAATTCCTTCGACACCACGGCAATTCTGCGCCCGGCGCCATCCAGGATATCGTAATCCCACTCAAAAAAGTTGCCCTCCACCTGCCAGCCATTGCAGTCAATATTGAATTTGGGCTTAAAAAAGGTAAATTCTTTATTGATACAGCCGATATACTGCTCGCCAAGATACATTTCGAACTTAGGCAACCATGTAAAGATCTTTTCCTTTACAGTTCCGATCTCATGGCCGGCCGCATTATAAATCTTCAGGCAATGCCCCCAAGAGAGCTGGCCTTTAACGGTGTAAACCGTATTACCGGCTTCATCGTAAATATCATAACTGTCAAAC
This sequence comes from Clostridia bacterium, assembly GCA_017464525.1. Classification (GTDB taxonomy): domain Bacteria; phylum Bacillota; class Clostridia; order Oscillospirales; family QAKW01; genus QAKW01. Next base: position 86,814 of record JAFTZM010000013.1, on the reverse strand, counting down.
CAAGAAAAAAGACGCTGTTTAAATAATAATTTCATCCTATTACCTCAAAAAGGCAGTTCAATCTGAACTGCCTTTATTTTTTAGAATAAGCCGGTGATGACACCGTTTTCATCCACATCGATCCGCTCTGCAGCAGGGCGCTTGGGCAGACCGGGCATGGTCATGATATCTCCCGTCAGGGCCACAATAAAGCCGGCGCCGGCAGAGATCTTTACATTCCGCACGGTAACCGTAAAGCCCTCAGGGGCACCCAGCTTGGTGGGATCATCCGAGAAGCTGTACTGGGTCTTGGCCATGCAGACGGGCAGATTACCGTAGCCCAGCTCAGTGAGCCGGTCGATCTGCTTTTTCACGGCAGGCAGGATATTCACACCGGCACCGCCGTATACCTTCTTCACGATGGCCTCGATCTTTTCTTCGATAGTGGTATCATCTTCATAGCTGAAGGTGAAATCGCCCTTTTCCTCTTCGCAAAGGCGCACCACCTCACGGGCCAGGGCTTCACCGCCCTTGCCGCCATCAGCCCAAACAGTGGAGAGAACAACATTCACGCCCAATTCCTTACACTTTTCGATAAGGAAATTGATCTCAGCATCGGTGTCGGTGGGGAAACGGTTCACTGCCACCACGCAGGGCAGCTTATAAACATTTTTAATATTAGAAACATGGCGCAACAAATTGGGAACACCCCGCTCCAGCGCAGCCAGATCCTCGGTATTCAGCTCCGTTTTAGCAAGACCGCCGTGCATTTTCAGCGCACGGATGGTAGCCACCATTACAACGGCATCAGGGGTGAGCCCGGCCATACGGCACTTGATATCCAGAAACTTCTCGGCACCGAGATCTGCCCCAAAGCCGGCTTCGGTCACCGCATAGTCGCCCATTTTCAGCGCCATTTTAGTGGCGATCACCGAGTTACAGCCATGGGCGATATTAGCGAAAGGACCGCCGTGTACAAAGGCAGGAGTTCCCTCCAGGGTCTGCACCAGATTAGGCTTGATGGCATCCTTCAGCAGAGCCGCCATGGCACCCTGAGCCTTCAACTGGCCGCAGGTAACCGGCTGATCATCGTAGGTATAGCCCACGATAATGCGAGCAAGCCGCTCCTTCAGGTCGGTAATGCTGCCGGAAAGGCAAAGCACCGCCATGATCTCGCTGGCAACGGTAATATCAAAGCCATCCTCACGGGGGACACCCTGCATCCGGCCGCCCAGACCGTCGATCACATTCCGGAGCTGGCGGTCATTCATATCCACACAGCGTTTCCAGGTAATCTTTTTCACATCGATCCCCAGCTCGTTACCCTGCTGAATGTGGTTATCCAGCATGGCAGCCAGCAGATTGTTTGCCGCACCGATGGCATGGAAGTCGCCGGTAAAATGAAGGTTGATATCCTCCATAGGAACTACCTGCGCATAACCGCCGCCGGCGGCGCCGCCCTTGATGCCGAAGACCGGACCCAAAGAGGGCTCACGCAAAGCAACGGTGACATCCTTTCCGATCCGGCGCAAGCCATCAGCCAGGCCGATGGTGGTGGTCGTTTTTCCCTCACCGGCAGGGGTGGGGGTAATGGCAGTCACCAGAATGAGCTTGCCATTTTCTCTCCCCTCTTCCTTCAGCAGGGAAAGATCGATCTTTGCTTTATATTTGCCGTAATGCTCCAGATAGCTTTCGTCCACATGGGCCGTTTTAGCGATCTCAGAGATGGGCTTCATTTTGCATTGCTGGGCAATTTCAATATCTGTTAAATAAGCCATTTTTTGCTCCTTATTTAAAATATTTCACTGCAGAACGGAACATCTGCATATCATATTCGCCGATCACATTTTTATAAAGATCCTTGCCGATACGCTCGGAGTGACCCATCTTACCGAACACCCGCCCATCGGGAGAAGTGATGCCCTCGATGGCAAAGCAGGAATCATTGGGGTTAAAGAGGATATCGGAGGTAGCGTTGCCCTCAAAATCCACATACTGAGTGGCGATCTGACCGTTGGCAGCCAGTTCACGGATCAACTTTTCATCCGCAAGGAAACGGCCCTCACCATGGGAAATGGGTACGGTATAAACATCCCCTACATTGGTGGCAGCCAGCCAGGGAGATTTATTGGATGCAATACGGGTACGAACCATTCTGGACTGGTGCCGAGCGATGGTGTTGAAGGTGAGGGTGGGGCAATGCTCATCGGTATCGATGATCTTGCCGTAGGGCACCAGCCCCAGCTTAATGAGTGCCTGGAAACCGTTACAAATACCCAGCATGAGACCGTCGCGGTTTTCCAGCAGATCGGTAACCCCCTCACGGATGGCCGCATTGCGGAAGAAGGCGGTGATAAACTTACCGGAACCGTCCGGCTCATCGCCGCCGGAGAAACCGCCGGGAACAAAGATCATCTGGGCCGTCTTAAGCTCTTCGGCGAACTGCTCCACGCTACGGGAGATCCCCTCAGCGGTACGGTTATTGATGACCATGATCCGGGCATCTGCACCGGCATCCCGCATGGCACGGGCGCTATCGAATTCGCAGTTGGTACCGGGGAATACGGGAATCAGCACCTTAGGCTTAGCCACTTTGATCGCAGGAGCCACCCGCTCCTTCGCCTCATAGGAGAAGGTCTCCATAGGCTGCTCACCGTGGGTGATATTACAGCTGTAAACGCTTTCCAGTTTATCCTCGTAGATCTTTTGCAGCTCCGCAAGGCCAACAGATTCATTTCCACAGGTGAAGGCACCGTCGCCGGTAACAGTACCGATTAGGGCACCCTCCACATCCTCGGTCACCTCTAACAGGAAGGCACCATAGTGGTATCCGAAGAGGGTCTCCATGGGCAGATCTTCAAACATAAAGCCCAAGCCCTCGCCGAAGCCCATCTTCATGACCGCTTCGGCAATACCGCCGAAACCGGGGGTATAGGCTGTTACTGCCTTTCCGCTCTGAAGCAGGTCATAGACCCGATCATAGACAGCCAGCAGGGATGCGGTGTCGGGCAGATGATCCTCATTATATGCAGGAGCGATCAGAACCACCTTATTACCGGCCTTCTTGAAGTAGTTAGGCTTGATCTCGGCAGTCTTACCGGTAGTTACAGCAAAGGAAACCAGGGTGGGAGGTACATCCAGATCTTCAAAGGAACCGCTCATGGAGTCCTTGCCGCCGATGGCGGCAATCCCCAGATCCTTCTGCGCCTCAAAGGCACCCAGCAGAGCAGCCAGAGGCTTGCCCCAGCGCTTGCCATCCTTCCCGGGCCGCTCGAAATACTCCTGGAAGGTGAGGTAAACATCCTCAAACTTAGCGCCGGTTGCGATCAGCTTGGAAACAGATTCTACCACCGCCAGATAGGCACCGTGGTAGGGGCTCTTTTCGGTCACATAGGGGTTATAGCCCCATGCCATCAAGGAAACATCATCAGTATGCTTTTCTTCCATGGAGATCAGCTGAACCATGGCCTGAACAGGAGTCTGCTGATGCTTACCGCCGAAGGGCATCAACACGCCACCGGCACCGATGGTGGAATCGAAACGCTCGGAAAGCCCACGCTTGGAGCAGACATTCAGATCGCCGGCCAGCTTTTTCAGCTCAACGGCAAAATCGGTGCCCACGTCCTTCTTATAGCACTTGGGAGCGGCGGGGGTAATAGAAATATGCTTTTCGGCACCGTTGGAGTTCAGAAATTCACGGCTGATATCCACAATGACCTTGCCGTTCCACTCCATCACCAGGCGGGGCTCCGCCTGAACGGTGGCAACCACAGTAGCCTCCAAGTTCTCACTATCTGCCAGGGCAATAAAGCGCTCCACGTTTTCCGGCTCCACGACCACAGCCATCCGCTCCTGGGATTCGGAGATGGCCAGCTCGGTGCCATCCAGACCGTCGTATTTCTTGGGTACAGCGTTCAGGTCAATATGGAGACCGTCGGCCAACTCACCGATGGCAACAGAAACACCGCCGGCGCCAAAGTCGTTGCACCGCTTGATCATGCGGCAAGCCTCTTTATTCCGGAAAAGACGCTGCAGCTTACGTTCTTCGGGGGCATTGCCCTTCTGCACTTCTGCACCGCAGCTTTCCAGGGATTTCAGGGTATGGGATTTGGAGGATCCGGTGGCACCGCCGCAGCCGTCACGGCCGGTACGGCCGCCCAGCAGAATGACAACATCGCCGGGATCAGGGCACTCGCGGCGAACATTTTCCGCAGGAGCAGCACCCACAACGGCACCGATCTCCATTCTCTTGGCGGCATAGCCATCATGGTACAGTTCGTCTACGATACCGGTGGCCAGACCGATCTGATTACCATAGGAGGAATAGCCGGCAGCAGCGGTGGTCACGATCTTACGCTGGGGCAGCTTGCCCTCCATCGTCTCTTTCACAGGCTTCAGGGGATCGGCAGCACCGGTCACGCGCATAGCACCGTAAACATAGGAACGGCCGGACAGCGGATCCCGGATAGCACCGCCGATACAGGTAGCAGCGCCGCCGAAAGGCTCGATCTCGGTGGGGTGGTTATGGGTCTCATTCTTAAACAGCAGCAGCCATGGTTCCTTCACCCCATCGGCTTCCACTTCGATCTTAACGGTACAGGCGTTGATCTCCTCTGATTCGTCCAGCTTATCCAGTTTGCCGATCTTTTTAAGATACTTGGCTGCAAGGGTGCCGATATCCATCAGATTGATGGGCTTGGTGCGGCCCAGCTCTTTGCGGGTAGCAACATAATCGTCATAGGCTTTCTGCAGCAGAGCATCTTCGAATTTCACATCATCGATGGTGGTCAGGAAGGTGGTATGGCGGCAATGGTCAGACCAATAGGTATCGATCATGCGGATCTCGGTAATGGTAGGGTCTCTCCCCTCCTTTTGGAAATAGGCCTGGCAAAAAGCAATATCATCACAGTCCATGGCGAGGCCATACTGCGCCACAAAATCCGCAAGCCCCTTTTCGTCCAGCTTTAAAAATCCATCCAGTGTTGCAACCGTTTCAGGGATGGCATACTCCGTTTTAAGGGTAGCAGGCATCTCCATGGTTGCCTCCCGGGCTTCCACCGGGTTAATGACACTCTTTTTGATGGTTTCCAGCTCTTCGGCAGTCATATCGCCGTAAAGTAAATATACTTTAGCGGTCTTGACCGTGGGACGCTCGCCCTGGGAGATGATCTGGATACATTGGGCCGCAGAGTCTGCCCGCTGATCAAACTGACCGGGCAAGGGCTCCACGGCAAAAACCTTAGCTCCCTCGGCATCCAGCTCGGTGGAAGTAATATCCAGCTGAGGCTCGGAGAATACGGTGCCTACAGCGTAATCAAACAGCTCTTTTTCGATGTTCTCCACATCGTAACGGTTGATCACCCGCACACGATCCAGAGATTTGATCTGCAGGATATGGCGCGCTTCATAGCGCAGATCCCGGGCTTCATTGGCCAGTTCGGGCTTTTTTTCAACATAAATACGGTAAACCATTAGTTCTCCTTTCCGGCGAGCAATGCCCGCTTGCCGATATCCCGGCGATAGAACGCATTTTCAAATTGGATCCGCTCAGCCTTGGCGTAGGCGGCAGAAATAGCATCTTCCAAAGTATCCGCCATAGCGGTGGCGCCCAGCACCCGGCCGCCAGCGGTCAGAAGTTTCTCCCCTTCCAGCTTAGCGCCGGCCACATAAACCTCATTGCTGATATCATCAGGTATCGTCAATTCAAAGCCGGTCTCATATTTGCCGGGGTAGCCCTTGGAAGCCATCACCACGCAGCAGGCGTGACGGTTGCTGAATTTCACTTCAGTCTCCGCCAGCGTCCCATTGGTGGTTGCCTGCATCACCGTCAGCAGATCGCTTTCCAAGAGAGGCAATACTACCTGCGTCTCGGGATCGCCGAACCGGCAATTGTACTCAATGACCTTGGGGCCATTCGGCGTGAGCATCAGCCCGAAATAGAGGCAGCCTTTAAAGGGTCGCCCCTCTTCCTTCATGGCCCGGATGGTGGGCAGGAAGATGGTCTTCATACATTCTGCGGCAATTTCAGGGGTGTAATAGGGGTTCGGGGCAACAGTGCCCATGCCGCCGGTATTGAGGCCCTGATCGCCATCCAAAGCACGTTTATGATCCATAGAGGAGATCATGGGAACCACCGTTTCCCCATCGGTAAAGGAAAGCACAGAGACCTCCGGACCGGTGAGGAATTCCTCGATGACCACCCGGCTGCCGCTGGCGCCGAACACCTGATCCTCCATCATGGAGCGCACCGCATCATAGGCGGCCTCCCGGGTATCGGCAATAATAACACCCTTACCCAAAGCGAGACCGTCTGCTTTGATCACAGTAGGAATGGGCGCCGTTTCTAAGTACGCAAGGGCGGCCTTGCAATCGGTAAACACTTCATAGGCAGCAGTAGGAATTCCGTACTTTTTCATCAGATCCTTGGAAAAGACCTTACTGCCTTCGATGATGGCCGCATTGGCCCGAGGCCCGAAGCAAGGAACACCGATCTCATTCAAAGCGTCCACACATCCCAGCACCAAGGGATCATCGGGAGCAACCACCGCATAATCGATCTGCTGCTCCTTGGCAAAGGCCACGATCTTATCGATCTCCTTGGCACCGATGGGAACCAGAGTGGCATCCCCGGCCATTCCCCCGTTGCCGGGAAGGGCAAAGATCTCTTCCACAGCAGGGTTTTCTTTTAGTTTTTTAATAATGGCGTGCTCGCGGCCGCCGCCGCCGACAACCAGTAATTTCATAGTTCTACTCCTTTATCAATGGTGGAATAAACGCATTCCGGTAAAGGCCATGGCGATACCGTATTTATTGCAACACTCGATGACCACATCATCTCGGATGGAGCCGCCGGGCTCGGCGATAAAAGAAACGCCGCTCTTCTTGGCCCGCTCAATATTATCATCAAAGGGAAAGAACGCATCACTGCCCAGCGCAACGCCGCTGAGGGTGGCAAGATATGCATCTGCCTCCTCTTTGGTGAGAGGTTCGGGCTGCTCGGTGAAATATTTCTGCCAGATCCCGTCCTTGCAGACATCCTCTTCATTTTTATTGATGTAACCGTCGATCACATTATCCCGGTCAGGACGGCTGAGGGTAGGCTTAAAGGGCAGGTTCAGCACCTTATCGTACTGACGGAGCTGCCAGGTATCAGCCTTAGTACCGGCAAGGCGGGTGCAGTGAATTCTGGACTGCTGGCCGGCGCCCACGCCGATGGCCTGGCCGTCTACTGCGTAGCATACTGAGTTAGACTGCGTATATTTCAAGGTGATCAGGGCAATAATGAGGTCCCGCTTGGCAGAATCAGGAAGTTCTTTATTTTCGGTCACCAGATTAGCAAGCAATTCTTCATTGATCTTAAATTCATTTCTGCCCTGCTCGAAGGTGATACCGAAGACCTGCTTTCTTTCCTGAGGATCGGGGCGGTAATTGGGATCAATCTCAACAATATTATAGTTCCCGTTACGCTTGGACTTCAAAATTTCCAGCGCCTCAGGCTCATAGCCGGGAGCGATCACGCCATCGGAGATCTCCCGCTTGATAAGCTTGGCGGTGGTTACATCGCATACATCGGAAAGAGCAATCCAATCACCGAAGGAGCTCATGCGGTCAGTACCCCGGGCACGGGCATAAGCACAGGCCAGAGGAGAATCATCCAAGCCTTCGATATCATCCACAAAGCAAGCCTTTTTCAGCTTGGCAGAGAGGGGATTACCAACAGCCGCAGAGGTAGGGCTCACGTGCTTAAAGGAGGTAGCAGCCGGCATCCCCAGCGCCTCCTTGATCTCCTTGACCAGCTGCCAGGAGTTGAAGGCATCCAGAAAATTGATATATCCGGGACGACCGCAAAGGATCTTGATGGGCAGCTCGCTGCCATCGTGCATATAGATCTTTGCAGGCTTTTGATTCGGGTTACAGCCATATTTCAGTTCAAACTCTTTCATTGATCTTTACCTCACTTACAATTTTTGTTGATCAGGCGAGTCTCGGCTTCGCCGGTGGCCAGATCGGTATAGCAAACGTAAAGGGAAATTTTATTATCCGCATCCAGATTTTCCCATATATCGGCGGTGAAGGCATCGATATCGTCGGGAATAGCCACACGCTCCGGCTCGCCCTGGAAGGTGGGAATGGGGTTGCCGTCACATACATAGGTATGGATAAAGTGACCCAAGCCGCTGAGAGCAGGATAAGAAAAATGATAGCGGTTGCAAGCGGTTCCTTCCTCATCAGCGCTCTTGAGGATACTCATTTCATAGGTGAAATCATCCTCTCCGAAAGTGATCATACCGCTGATACGAGGCGTCCAATTGGGAGCATCGGGCTCAAATGCACGGGTAGTAAGGGCAGCAGCAAAGCCATCGCCTTTTTTGAGCCCTTCCCAGATGGTATCGGTCTGATCGCCATTGGTAACGATCAGCTTATTTTCATAACGGCGAAGAGCCGCATAAATGATCAGGGAGGGATCCTCCACCTTAGAAGGATCGAAAGGCTCGGTGAAAACAGTTCCGTCCTTCACGGTAAACACTCGGTTACGGCTGTTCTCGCTGCGGCCCATGATGAAATAGGCAGTAGCAGCCTTTTTGCCGTCGGCTGTTTTACCGATCACAATGCCGCGCCCCACATAGCTGTTGCCGGCGATCCGCTCGCCCATGGATTTGATCTCATAGATATTCATACGGTTTCTCCTTTCATCATAGCGGCGGAGACCTTTTCCACCGCTTGGGGAAGCAGGATCCATTCTGCCTGCTCCATCACTCGTTTTTGCAGAATCTCCGGGGTATCGCCGGGAAGGATCTCCACCGCCTTCTGGGCGATGATCCTGCCGCCGTCCGGAATCTCATTCACAAAGTGCACCGTAGCTCCGGTCACCTTAACGCCGTATGCCAAAGCCGCCTCATGCACATGAAGGCCGTAGAAGCCCTTTCCGCAAAAGGAAGGGATCAGGGAAGGATGCACATTGATGATCCGTTCCGGGTAGCGGTTGGTAAAATCCGCGCTGAGGATGTTCATAAAACCGGCCAGCACGATCAGCTCAATTCCGTGCTTTTCCAGAGCGGCGATGATCCGGCCCTCAAAATCCGCCTGATCGGCACACTCCTTTTTCACCACGATCTCAGTGGCAATCCCGGCCTTGGCCGCCCGCTCCAGGGCATAGGCATTCCGGTTGCCGGAGAGCACCAAGGCAAGCTCACCGCTGGTGAGAACACTCCCCACACTATCGATCAGTGCCTGCAGATTAGTGCCGCCGCCGGATACAAGAACTGCAATTTTCGTTTTGTTCATAGGCTTATACCAGCATCATCTTCTCATCAGATTCCACAATAGAACCGATGATATAGGCATTCTCGCCGTTGGCCTTCAGAATCTCGATGGCACGGTCGGCATCCTCGGGTGCCACAACAACGCTCATACCAACACCCATATTAAAGGTATTATACATATCACGCTCCGGAATATTGCCCACTTTTTGCAGCAGTTCAAAGATGGGAAGAACCCGTACTGCACTCTTTTCGATCTTTGCGCCCAGACCGTCGGGGATGCTTCTGGGGATATTTTCATAGAACCCGCCGCCGGTGATATGGGAAACACCCTTGACCTTCACCTGCTCAAAGAGCGCAACCATAGGTTTCACATAGATCTTGGTGGGGGTCAGCAGCGTCTCACCGATGGACTTACCGCCCAGCTCAGCAACAGGGCTCTTGATATCGGCCTTTTCCACATCAAAGACCTTCCGGACCAGAGAGAAGCCATTGGAGTGCACGCCGCTGGAGGGCAGGGCGATCACCACATCCCCGGGCTTCATGGACTTATTATCCAGAACCTTCTCTTCATCCACGATCCCCACAGCAAAGCCTGCCAGATCGTATTCATCCACTGGATAAAAGCCGGGCATTTCAGCAGTCTCGCCGCCGATGAGGGCGGCACCGCTCTGCACACAGCCCTCTGCCACACCGGAAACGATGGCAGCGATCTTTTCAGGGTAGTTCTTGCCACAGGCGATATAATCCAGAAAGAAAAGGGGCTTTGCGCCGCAGCAGATGACATCGTTCACACACATGGCAACGCAATCGATCCCCACAGTATCATGTTTGTCCATCAAAAAGGCCATCTTCAGCTTGGTGCCCACACCGTCGGTTCCACTAACCAGCACCGGCTTTTTCATCCCGGCAAGATCCGGCACAAACAGACCGCCGAAGCCGCCGATATCAATATCGGCGCCGGCTGTACGGGTACGTTTTACATGGCTTTTCATCAGTTCCACGGCTTTGTAGCCGGCGGTAATATCCACACCGGCCGCTGCATAACTTTCAGACTTCGAATTATTCATGGTTTATTCCTTTCCGTTCCAGCAATAGGTGCACAGATCACATTCCGGCAGACCTATTGCTTTAATGATATTTTCAAGGGATTGATATTCCAGCGAAGCAAAATTGAATTTTTTACTGAGCGCATCCCGCAGATTTTTGCCCCGTTCGGTCTTATCATCGGCATATTCATCAAGATGCAGGAAGCCCTCCTCCCCTTCCAATTCCAGGATCACCCGGCGGGCGATGAGATCCATGTCGGAGGTAGAACGGGAAAAATTATGGAATTTACACCCAAACATGATAGGCGGGCAGGCGGAGCGCATATGCACTTCCTTGGCACCGTTTTCATAAAGAAAGTCTACCGTCTCCTTGATCTGGGTACCGCGGACGATAGAGTCATCCACAAACAGCAGCTTTTTATCTTGGATCAGATCGTGGACAGGGATCTGCTTCATTTTGGCCACCCGATCCCGGTCAGCCTGGTTCACAGGGGTAAAGCTGCGGCTCCAGGTAGGGGTATATTTAATAAAGGGGCGAGCAAAATCGATACCGCTCTGGTTTGCATAGCCAATGGCATGAGGAATACCGGAATCCGGCATTCCGCAAACATAATCGATATCTGATGCAATTCCTTTTTCCTGATCGCTTTTTGCCATCAGTTGCCCATTGCGGGCACGCATGACCTCCACATTAACCCCCTCATAGGTAGCGGTGGGATAGCCGTAATAGCTCCAAAGAAAGGCACAGATCCGTTTTTTCTTACCGGGCGGGATCATCTGGGTCAGGCTTTCAGCAGTCACCTCCACCACCTCGCCGGGGCCCAGCTCCTTTTCATATTCGAAGCCCAGTTTCATCGCCGCATGGGATTCAAAGGTCACACAGCGAGCCTCTTCATTTTTTCCGATCAGTACCGGTAAGCGTCCCAGCTTATCCCGGGCGGCGATAATGGACCCGTTTTCCCGCAGGATAAGGATGGATGCGGTTCCTTCCACCACCTCCTGCACAAAACGAAGCCCTTCCACAAAGCTTTCCTTCTGGCTGATCAGGGACGCCAGAAGCTCGGTGGAATTGACCTTTCCGCCGGTCATAGCGTCAAAATGACCGCTATCCTTCAGCAGATACCGGTCTATCAGTTCCTCTGCATTATTGATCACGCCGATATAGCAAATTGCAAAGGTACCGAGCCGGGAGCGGATCAGCAGAGGCTGCGGCTCAAAATCGCTGATACAGCCGATAGCAGAACTGCCCTGCATTTCCTCCAGCACGTGCTCAAAGCGGGTACGAAAGGGGGCGTGCTCAATGCTGTGGATCTGCCTCTGCAGCCCCATTTCTTCATCATAGACCGCAATACCTGCTCTGCGTGTACCCAAATGGGAATGATAATCAATCCCAAAAAACACATCACTTAAACACTCTTTCTTTGATGCGATTCCAAAAAATCCTCCCATGGGGCCTCCTTACTGATTGAACTGCGCTGCGATCTTACGATCCTTTTCCAAAACCTTTTCTGCATCCTCGGCACGCTTGGCGTCCAGCTTGGCAGCAAGACTCTCATCCTCCACCGCCAGGATCTGAACAGAGAGCAAAGCGGCATTAACAGCCCCGTCGATGGCTACAGTTGCAACGGGGATCCCCGAAGGCATCTGTACAGTCGATAACAGGGCGTCGATGCCGCCGATCTGCTTGGATTGAATGGGGATGCCGATCACGGGCAGCGTGGTATTCGCTGCTACGGCACCGGCAAGGTGCGCTGCCATGCCGGCAGCACAAATAATGGCACCAAAGCCGTTTTTACGGGCATTCACGCTGAAATCCCTGGCCTGCTCAGGGGTTCTGTGGGCAGAAAATACATGAACTTCTGCGGGAACGCCAAAGGCAGCCAGGGTATCAATGGCCTTTTGAACGATAGGCAGATCGCTGTCGCTACCCATCATTACTGCTACTTTCTTCATCGTCATTTATACCTCCTAAACTAAAAAAGAGCGCACGACTCCCAAACGGAGAAGTGCGCCCAGACGGTCGGCAAATACAGATTCTTTGTTCCACGTGGTGCTCCACTCATTCCGTCAGTCGCAAAGAACCGTTTCATTCGCATAAATTATAGCATGAGAAACCGCCGTTTGTCAACGACAAGGAACGAGTAATTTTTAAAATTGTATATTCTATCTTGAATGGTTTGAACAGGAGTTGATTTGTTCGGCGAAATGCCTATACTGCATAATCCCGCAGGCGACCGCTGAATACGGTCTCCACGCAAGGGAGGCTCAGAAAATGGATAGGCTGCGTTATAGGAGGCAGATTGCCTGCGGAAATTGCCGTATACCGAAGCAAGATCTCCCGCACAAACTCGGAGCAATAATAGCCCCGCTCCGAGCGGTGGCAGATATGAAAAGCCGCAAGCCCCAGCCCCAGATAATTATAGTGATATTTTTCCCGTTCCCGCTCCATGGTCTCCAAGGTGCTGCAGATGGCATTGTACTGCTCGGCGGTCACTGCGATCTCCAACACCTTCGCCTGCGTATTGGAAAAACGCTTGAAGGTACCGAACCGTATAGATTCCGTTACAAACCCGCCCCAAAAAGGGTTGTACGGATGGCGGCGGCCGAAGGAATACATCAGATGCAGATCAGCATAGGGGCTGATGGAAGAGTGATTGTACTTAGCGCCGGTGATCTGCTTCAGGATACGGGAAAGGAGAGTCCCGGTCTGGGTAACAACGATATAAATTTTCTTTTGCGGATCCTTCACGGTGGAACTCCTTTTCATCCAAATTCTGTTGTTATTATACACGATTTATATCATTTCGTCTATACATTTTAACAAAACTTAAGACTTTTTAATATGGTTAAGAAAATTTGCTCATTTGTTATACAATAGAAAAATGATTAATTTTAGAGGGCATATGTTAAGCATCACCAGAAAAACAAAGATATTTCCAAGTACTTCTATGACCATCAGGAAAACGTGGCCGAGTGCTTCGAGAATTTCGGAAAGTTTTTCCGGATCCTTTTCAGCGAGACCCCCGATAAGAATAAGCTGCAATCCACCAAGGTAGCGGCAGAGGATTACGAAGGCGCCGCCAATAAAGAGCTGCACCATGTGGTAGACGCCATGAGCGGATCCTTTCTGCCCGCCACCCGTAAAACGCCGATCACACTCTGGCGCAGAGCACCGACGAGATCGCCAACACCTGCGAGGGAAGAAAGTCCACCACCTCTTTCCAGGTGGCATCCTCTGTTGTAACGCTGTCATTATATAAACTGTAGCGGCAGTTTGCCCCCGGATCATTCCACATATTTGAACTTAAATGGATCAAATATGCCCAATATAATTCTTTCTTCACAGCTCTATTCCCTTTCTGTATTTTTGCAAATCGGTATCAATCACATACCGTACCTGACGGATCTTCCACTCTATATGCCATTTGTCTGTAACATACAGCATCGACGGTTCAAAGCCCAGTCTAGAATCCTTTTCAACCAGTGGGACGGCGCTTTCGGCATTTTCTATTTCATCCTCTAAAAGCGCTTGCATTTGGCCATAAATACTTAATAGATCGCTTTTATTGTCGCAAACATTCATTTTGCAGATCAACATATGCCATTTCTTTGCATGGATCCCCGTTTGGATACAGCAAACCATGAACCTTGCAAGATTCAAAAGTTCATCATTTTCTGTTTCGGCCTGTTCCAGGCACAAAACACCTTTTTTCATCAGATCCAGCATTTTTTCAAGCGATCGAAGCTCGTCGCCGATTCGGATCGACAGCGGAGACATACGCGAATCGCTTTGATTCCTATAAGTAGGTGTTATGATATCATTCCCAAAATTTGCCTCCTCACTGCAAGGCACATTGACCGCTTTAGATAGGTTAAAGGGGTAGGAAGGCCCAACTCGGAAGGCGCCGTATTGATCCGCACTACTGGGAACATAATAGGTGATCGCCTCGCTGAAATACGAAACCGCTTTATTCACAAGTTCATAGCATTTTTCACCGTACTCGCTAATAAGAATATCTTTCAGGATGTTCTCATCGTGGGGAGTCATAAACATATGCTTTGAAAGCTTGCTTATGAAGGAAGGGTAAAAGCCGTAGTGATGCGTTTCCATGATCCCGCAAAGTCCGTACTCATCATGGGCTTTTTCCATCTCCTTATACCGCTTCATCCATTGATACGGCATAGGCTCATACGGAACAACACCGAAATCCCAGGTTCTACCGCCGGTATTGGTCATGGAATAGAGGCGTATTCCACGCCGCCTTGCAGCCTCCGCTTCGCTTTTAAAGTATCCGCTGGGCCCGGCAAACGACAAGGTATAGTCGGCGCACCGACCCACAGAGTTTTCATAATAGATATTCTCCACCATTTCAAAGGTGGCCTGTAAAGAGATATCGGTAGGAAGGCTATTGATCAGTGCGACCCGCTTGTCCTCCGGTTGATATGCCCAATTGTAGGTCCAGAAAACAATATCGGCATCGGGACTATATTGCTGAATACTCTTTTTAACAAGCTCCAGCCATACCGGATAATCATAGCAGGGGTACCATCCCGAGCTTGGTTTCGCGCTGGGGATGCCATCCACCGCCGTTTCAAAATATCTGCCCTTCGCCACATTTTCATCCTTGCTCGGAAACTCCACCGATTCTCCGACCAACGTAACACCGCGCAGCTTCGGACATTCTTTAAACAATCTGCCGTATGTATTTTCGTAGAATTCTTCCGCATCATCATCGTAAGGGCTTTTGGTGCTGACCATATAGCTGTAAGCATAAACATCTATGCCGTAACGTGCCGCCCGCTCGATCAGATCGTTAAAATCAAGATAACCCGTCGGTGTACGATTGACATCTTTGGTGAAGACAAGGATCGCATCGCGCCCTTCATGCGCAATATAGGATAGATATTCGTCGGGATAATCATCAAGACCATAACCCGAATGCACCATCTGCGGTGAGTAGAGCGTTTTTTTACACACCTTACCATATTCCATAACCGGTGCTTTTTTAAAGGTCATCATATCTTCAATATAATACAGCGCTTGTGCAATGCCGCGATTATCGTGAGAAACGATCTGTATACCGCATTTATCAGTAGATATGCAAAAGCCACGATAGCTCTCAAATTCACCGAGTACACCGTCGGACAAGGATACGGTGATCTCTGCCTTCGAATCATTCCTTATACAGGCATCTACATCCATAGATGTTTTAAGATAGTCCACAAAGTCAGATACCGCCGTCTTTACAACCTCATCGGCATTACAATGAATGCTGATCGACGTATGTGCACTAAGTATAAACTCATTAGATCTCGCTTCATATGTCTTATCGCGTATCGCACTTTTGTGCACCTGTAAAAGCGATTTCCTAAAATCGAAATTCATACCATCACCTCAACACTAATTATAAAAAATTGAATTTAGTTGTCAAGGAAAACCCCTATCTAATATTCAAAATTATGATGTTTATTCATGCCGGTTGGTATAATAAGATCCCAAAACCATACAATAAGCTCCCGCCCAACAGCTTCAAGGATTAAAAGCAATTCGTACCGGCCAAAGCCGCTCGCCGCAAAAAAAGAGCACCCAACAAAGTGGGTGCTCAAAATAAGGTCTGTTATCTTTTGCTGAACTGAGGAGCGCGACGTGCAGCCTTCAAGCCGTACTTCTTTCTTTCCTTCATTCTGGGGTCGCGGGTCACGAAGCCGGCCTTCTTCAGAACGGACTTCAGGGTCTCATCGGACTCGATCAGGGCACGGGTGATGCCGTGACGGATCGCACCGGCCTGGCCGCTTACGCCGCCGCCGACTACGTTTACCACTACATCAAACTTACCCATGGTACCGGTCAGCTCCAGGGGCTGACGAACCAGCATCCGAAGGGTCTCCAGGCCGAAATACTCGTCCATGGTTCTGCCGTTGATGGTCACGTTACCGCTGCCGGGAAGCAGGCGAACTCTGGCAACAGAAGATTTTCTTCTGCCGGTGCCGTAGAAATAATTCTCGTTGTTATACATGGTTCAAGTCCTCCTTACTTCTCGAATACTTCGGGCTTCTGAGCGGTCAGGTTGTGCTCAGCGCCGGCAAATACTCTCAGACGGGTCATAGCAGCGTCTGCGATCTTGTTCTTGGGCAGCATACCCTTAACAGCCAGCTCGATGGCCTTCTCGGGAGTGTTCTCCATCAGGCGCTTGTAGCTGATCTCCTTCAGACCGCCGATATGGCCGGTGTGATAGCGGTAGAACTTCTTGTTGAGCTTATCGCCGGTGAGAGCCACCTTAGCAGCATTCAGAACGATTACGCAATCACCGCCATCAACATGGGGGGTGTAATCGGGGCGATGCTTACCCATCAGGATCATGGCGACCTGGGTGGAAACACGGCCGAGCGGCTTATCAGCAGCATCAACAATGTACCACTTGCGGGTAACTTGCTCTTGCTTTTTCATAAAAGTAGACATCGTTATTCTTCCTCCGTAAAAACTTTTCTTTTTTCATGCCTCGTTATTATAATACAAGCGAAGGCAGTTGTCAACCACTTTTTTCAATTTTTTTAATTTAGTTTCTTTGTTCTTTTGTTTACTCGCTTTTTCTTTCGTTTTCTTTAAATTACTCACTTTCTATTTACATAAAACAGTTGCATTTTCTGTAAAAAAGAATTAGAATAAAGCAGAAAGGAGATGAGCCTATGCAGCAGATCTCGGGATACCTGCGCCGGGCAGTAGACGACTTTAATATGATCGCACCGGGCGAAAAGGTGGCAGTAGCTCTTTCAGGCGGAAAGGATTCCATCCTGATGCTTCACGGGCTCAAGCATCTTTCACGTTATCATCCGTCCAAATTCCGGGTGATCGCCATCTTTATTGATTTAGGCTTCGGAAACATCGATATCGAAGCTATGAAGCAGGAATGTAAAAAATTAGAGGTTCCTCTTATCATCCGGAAAACTGACATTGCGCCTTTAGTATTTGATATAAGGAAAGAAAGTAACCCTTGTGCGCTCTGCGCCAAGATGCGGCGGGGCGCCATTCATGATGCAGCTATTGAGGCCGGCTGCCGCACCATTGCCTTGGGGCACCACCGGGATGACGCCATCGAGACCCTGGCCATGAATTTAATATACGAAGGAAGGATCGGTTGTTTCCAGCCGGTGACCTATTTAGACCGCAAGGACGTTCGGACGATCCGCCCCATGATCTACCTGACAGAACGGCAGATCGCCAATACAGTGGAGCGGCTGAAGTTCCCCATTGTAAAAAACCCCTGCCCCATGGATCACACCTCCATGCGGCAGCAGACCAAAGATCTGCTGAAAGAAGCCGAAGAGCGCTTTCCCGGTCTTTCTGAGCGCCTGTTCGGCGCCATCGTGCGGAGTGATCTGCCGGGCTGGAAAAAGGAGTGAAAAATATGGATCAAAAAGATCGTTTTTATCATCAAAAATGGGGTGTTTTTAACCACTTTCTTGCAACGATTCAGAACAATCCCCTCCTCCCCAACAGCTACGGAAAGAAAACAGATTGGGATACGCTGGTAAATGAATTTGATACAGAGCTTGTTGCCGAGACCCTTCACCGGATGGGTGCCGGATACTATGTGATCACCGTGATGCAGGGCAGTCAATATATGTTGGCTCCCAACGCCACCTTTGATCGCATCGCCGGCACAAAGCCGGGAGAAGCCTGCAGCAACCGGGATCTGATTTTGGATCTCTATCAATCCCTTTCGAAATATGGCATTGATCTTTTTCTGTATTTCACCGGAGACGGCCCATACCTCGATCATCCTGCCGGAGACCGGTTCGGTTTCGTAGAGCCCCGAAAAGCCGGCGTCCCCCGGCCATTTGTGGAAAAATGGGCAAGTGTTCTGGAAGAATATGCCCTGCGCTACGGCACCAAAATAAAGGGTTGGTGGATCGACGGTTGCTATAAGTCCAGCTTCAAATACACCGACGAGCTTCTGGAGCTTTATTATAAAGCCTGCAAAAAAGGAAATCCGGATGCGCTGGTTGCCTTGAACAACGGCGTGCACGCCGACGGGATCGCCGCCGGCTATGCCTACGAAGATTTTCTTTGCGGTGAACGGAATGATTTTGATTTCATTCCCGCCGGGCGGTTCTACGGCAATGCACAAGCCCACATTTTAGCGCCGTTGGGAACGGTTGAAAACAATACAACCATCCCTCCCCAATTCAGAAACGGCTGGGGTTGCTTCGGTTTAAGAAGAAGAAAGGAATACCTGGCAGATTATCTGCAAAAAGTGCATCAGGCCGGCGGCGTTTTAACCTTTGATATCGGGGTATACCGCGACGGCCGGTTTGATCCGGAGCAGGTAGAGACCCTCACTTATGTAGGAACCCACCAGCAAGACGCTTAATTTTCTATTGACAAATTCTCTGTGCTTATGCTATTATTTAAAAAAGGCGTTGACAAAGAGGGCCCGGGGCTCCCGATAGCAAGAGAGGCAGCGGTTGGTGCAAGCTGCTTATCGGATCCTGAGGCTGTAGCTTTCGAGCCGGAAGGAAGAACGGGGCATCTCCCCTATTAGACCCTTCCCGTGATCGCTGCGTAAAGGCTTTCAAGAGGCGCAAAATGCGCAATTTGAGTGGTACCGCGGGTATATCATACTCGTCTCAAAGTTTTCTTTGGGGCGAGTTTTATTTTTTAAGGAGAGTAGAGTATGAAAGAACTGGAAAAGGTATATAATCCTCAGGAATTTGAGGACAGAATATACGATTTCTGGCTGAAGGGCCGTTATTTTCATTCCGAGCCGGATGAGAACAAGCAGCCCTTCACCATCGTAATTCCGCCCCCCAACGTAACGGGGCAGCTGCACATGGGCCACGCTTTGGACGAGACCCTGCAGGACATTCTGATCCGTTATAAGCGGATGCAGGGTTTCAACGCCCTTTGGATCCCCGGAACCGACCATGCAGGCATTGCCACCCAGATCAAGGTAGAGGAGGTACTCCGCAAGGAGGAGGGCCTCACCCGCTACGATCTGGGCCGCGAAAAGTTCCTGGAGCGTGTATGGGATTGGAAAAAGATGTACGGCGACCGCATCATCAACCAGCTGAAAAAGCTGGGTTCCTCCTGTGATTGGGAGCGAGAGCGCTTCACCATGGACGAAGGTTGCTCCAAGGCCGTTAAGGAAGTATTTGTCAACCTTTATGAAAAGGGCCTGATCTATAAGGGAAACCGCATCATCAACTGGTGCCCCAACTGTACCACCGCCCTTTCCGACGCCGAGGTCGTTTATGAAGAGCAGCCCGGCCATTTCTGGCACATCCGCTATCCTGTTAAGGACAGCGACGAATATGTAACCATC
This sequence comes from Clostridia bacterium, assembly GCA_017464525.1. GTDB lineage: Bacteria > Bacillota > Clostridia > Oscillospirales > QAKW01 > QAKW01. The sequence goes on along the minus strand of JAFTZM010000013.1, from coordinate 67,203 downwards.
GCCACCACCCGTCCCGAGACCTTGCTGGGTGACTCGGCCGTGGCGGTGCATCCCGAGGATGAGCGGTACACCCACCTGGTGGGCAAAATGCTGATCCTGCCCCTAGTAGGCCGGGAGATCCCCGTGGTAGCCGATGAATATGTGGATAAGGAATTCGGTACCGGCTGCGTGAAGATCACCCCCTGCCACGACCCCAATGACTTTGAGGTGGGCAAACGGCACAACTTAGAAGAGATCCTGATCATGGACGGCAACGCCAAGATCAACGCCAACGGCGGCAAGTACGAAGGCATGGACCGTTATGAAGCCCGTAAGCAGATCGTGAAGGATCTGGAAGAGGGCGGCTATCTGGTGAAGATCGAGGATCATACCCATAACGTGGGTGCTTGTTACCGCTGCGGCTGCACCGTAGAACCCATGGCCTCTAGCCAGTGGTTTGTGAAGATGCAGCCCCTAGCCGAGAAATCCATCAAGGAAGTAAAAGCCGGTGAGACTCAGTTTGTTCCCGAGCGTTTCAGCAAGACCTACTTGAACTGGATGGAGAATGTGCACGATTGGTGTATCTCCCGCCAGCTGTGGTGGGGTCACCGGATCCCCGCTTATTATTGCGACGCCTGCGGCGAAATGGTCATCTCCAAGGAAGATGTGCATACCTGCCCCAAGTGCGGCGCCCCCATGCGCCAGGAGGAGGATGTGCTGGACACCTGGTTCTCCTCTGCCCTTTGGCCCTTCTCTACCCTTGGCTGGCCTGAAAAGACCCCTGAATTGGACTATTACTACCCCACCAGCACCCTGGTAACCGGGTATGATATTATCTTCTTCTGGGTTGCCAGAATGATCTTCTCCGGCCTGGAGCAGATGGGCGAGGTTCCCTTCAAGCACGTGCTGATCCACGGCCTGGTGCGGGATAGCCAGGGCCGCAAAATGAGCAAATCCCTCGGCAATGGCATCGACCCCCTGGAGGTCATCAAGGAATTCGGTGCCGATGCGCTGCGGTTCACGCTGGCCACCGGCAACGCCCCCGGCAACGATATGCGTTATTACCCCGAGCGTGTGGAGGCATCCCGGAACTTTGCCAATAAGGTCTGGAACGCCGCCCGCTTTATTCTGATGAACCTGAAGGAAGAGGATCTCTCCTTCAGCACCGAGAACCTGAAGCCGGAGGATGAATGGATCCTCACCCGGTACAACGAGGTGGTGCGGGATGTGACCGAAAATCTGGATAAATTCGAGATCGGTCTCGCCCTGCAGAAGGTCTATGATTTCATCTGGGATCTCTTCTGCGATTGGTACATTGAGCTGGTGAAGCCCCGCCTTTATGCCGGCGGCGAGGAAAGCGCCTCTGCCCAGAAGGTACTGCTCTATGTATTCAGCGGCGCGTTAAAGATGCTGCATCCCTTTATGCCCTTTATCACCGAGGAGATCTGGCAGGCTCTGCCGGTAGAGGATGAGGCCATCATGATTGCCCGCTTCCCGGTTTACGACAGCCGCCTTTGCTTCAAGGAAGGGGCCGAAAAGATGGAGCATATTATGGAGACCATCAAAGCCATCCGCGACCGCAGAGCCGAGATGAATGTCCCCCTCTCCAAGAAGGCTTCTCTCTATATTGAAACCGTTCACACCGAGTGGTTCGAGGGTGCCGAAAGCTTTTACCAAAAGCTGGCCGGTGCCGATCAGGTCTATCTCAATACCCCCGCTCCCGAGGGAACCGTGAAGTTGGTTTGCAACGGCGCAAGCCTCTATATTCCCTTTGCAGAGTTAGTGGATATCAAGGGCGAGATCGCCCGGTTGGAAAAAGAGCTGGAAAAGGCCAAAGGCGAGCTGGCCCGCGTGGAAGGCAAGCTGAGCAACCAGGGCTTTATGGCCAAGGCTCCCGCCGCATTGGTCGCAGCAGAGACCGCCAAGAAGGAAAAATTCCTGGCGCTGATCGCAGATCTGACCAAGAGTATTGAGGAAATGAAAAGCAAGTTATGATGAATTATAGCCAAGCAATCGATTATATTCACAGCCACAGAGCCCATAGTGTGGATCCCGGGCTGCATCGGATCGAAGCTTTGCTGGGGCAATTGGGCAACCCTCAAAAGGGGTTGCTCTTTCTCCATATTGCCGGGACCAACGGAAAAGGCTCCACCGCCACCATGCTGGCTTCCGTGCTGCAAAAGGCCGGCTACAAAACCGGGCTCTATACCTCCCCTTTCATCTATGATTTCCGGGAGCGTTTTGCAGTAAACGGCCAGATCATCTCCCGGGAAAAGCTGGCAGAACTCGCAGAGCAGGTAAAAACTGCTGCAGACAGGTTGATCCTGGCGGGAATGGAGCGGCCTACCGAATTTGAGATCGTAACCGCCATCGGTTTTCTGTTTTTCAAGGATGCCGGGTGCGATATTACCGTTCTGGAGGTTGGCCTCGGGGGCAGATTGGATGCCACCAATGTGATCCAAGCGCCCCTGGCATCGGTGATCTGCTCCCTTTCCATGGATCATACGGAGTTTTTAGGCAGCACCATCGAATCTGTTGCCTACGAAAAGGCAGGGATCATCAAATACGGCTGTCCGGTTGTGGTTTACAACCGGATTCCCGAAGAAGCATACACCGTGATCTTAGGGCGATGCAACGATCAGAAAGCCCACCTGATCCAGGGAGGTGAAGCGGAGATCTTATCCTCCGATATAAAGGGGAATCGCTTTATTTATAAAGGTAGAGAATATACCGTTTCTCTGCGAGGCCCGCACCAGGTCAACAATGCCATCACCGTCATTGAAACGCTGGAGCTGATCAAGGATCGTTTTCCCTATACAGAAGAGGATCTGAAAAGCGGGCTGAAGGAAGCCTACATTCCTTCTCGGCTGGATTGCATCCATAAAGACCCCTGCGTCTTTATCGACGGCGGCCACAATCGCGAGGGAATCGACAGCCTTTTGCGCGCCATGGACACCATGGAGGAGCTGAAGGATCCGGTGATCATCTTTGCTATGATGCGGGATAAACCCTATCAGTATGCCGTACAGAGGCTGGCGCTGCGAGCCAGGGCCTTTCTGGCAGTAGAACCGCCCCTGCCCCGGGCCGTAAAGGCATATGATCTGAAAAACATGGCCGATCTCTTCTGTGACGATTGTACTGCCTGCAGCAGCTATGAAGAGGCTGCCCGGCTGGCCAAGGAAAAGGGCGGTACCGTTCTGGTAGCCGGTTCTCTCTATATGGCCGGAGAAATGGCCATGGAATTAAAAAAATTGGTTTAGTGCCAAAATCCGGCAAAATAATAAATAGCCTTTTGATACAATTTCAAAAGGCTATTTATTTTTCGGAGGTTCTTATGAATGTTACATTTCAAAACAATTTTAATGAACTGGAGGTCAGGCTCTGCGGCGAGATCGATCATCATTGTGCCCGTGGACTTTCCGAGAGCATCGATTTCAAGATCAAGCGGCACCGGCCGACCCTCCTGATCCTGGATTTCGGTGGTGTGAGCTTTATGGACAGCTCCGGGCTGGCCATTGTGATGGGGCGGCGAAAGTTGATGCGGAGCATGGACGGAAGCGTTGAGCTGCGGCATTTATGCGGCGGCACCAGAAAGATCTTTGACATGGCGGAGATCAGCCGCTATGTAATTGTAAAGGAGGATTGAATATGAAAGCGATCAACAGCATCCGGGTGGTATTCCCTTCCCGCTCGGCCAATGAAGGGTTTGCACGCATCACCGCGGCAGCCTTTGCATCCCAGCTGGATCCCACCGTTGAGGAGATCAGCGAGATCAAAACCGCGGTCAGCGAAGCAGTGACCAACTGCATCGTTCACGGCTATGCAGATGAGCTGGGCAATATTACGCTGCAATGTAGGTTATACGAAGGCGGAAAACTCGTGATCGTCATCAAGGATAAAGGACGGGGCATCGAGAATATTGAGCAAGCCATGGAGCCCCTCTTTACCACCGGCGATACTGCCGAACGGAGCGGAATGGGCTTCACCATTATGGAAAGCTTTATGGACAAGGTGAAGGTGACCTCCAAGCCGGGGATTGGAACCACCGTTACCTTCACCAAATACATAAAGTCTCGGGGATAATGCCCCTTTTAAAGGATCGCCTGGTAGAAGAAAATTTAGGTCTTGTGCGGATGGCGATCAAACGGTATCGGGGATTTGGGGTAGAGGATGAGGATCTGATGCAGATCGGATCGGTGGGGCTGATCAAGGCAGCCCGGGATTTTGATGAAAGCAAGCAGGTGCAGTTTTCCACCTATGCCGTCACCAAGATCGTCGGCGAGATCAAAACCTATCTCAGGGATAACGGAAGCGTAAAGGTCTCCCGTAAATTCAAGGAGGACAAGCTGAAGATCGACCGGGCTGCCCGAGATCTCACCCAGAGGCTGGGCCGGGAGCCCAAGCTTTCAGAGCTGGCAGAAGAAACCGGTCTGGAGCCGGAAGCCATTTTAACCGCAGCAGAGGCCACTCAACCCACCCTTTCGCTGGATCTGCCGCCGGAGGAAGGGGGCGTCACACCGGGGGTCCCCTCTCCGGAGGAAGAAGCGCTGGATCGGGTGGTGACCCGGGAAATTTTAAACCAACTGCCTCCCCCGGAACGGCGGCTGATCGTTCTGCGGTTCTTTATGGATCAGACCCAGAGCGCAACCGCCAAGGAGCTGGGAATGTCTCAGGTGGCGGTCTCCCGATTAGAAAAGAAGATCCTCACCCGTCTGCGAGAACAGTATAAACCAAAATAAAAAAGGCCCAAAAAATGGGTCTTTTTTATTTCGAAAAGCTTCAAAAAAGGAGTAAAAACAGGCTAAAAAAATCAGAGAAAACGAACAAAAGCGAACAAAAATACGGCTTTTTTTACTGATCCGTCCTCTTCCCCGCTTCGATCCCGGCCTCTTGAAGGGCATGATCTGCCCGGATGCGGGGCAGGGTAACGGAAAAGAAGGTACAGGGCTCCTGCTGCGCAGCATCATAATAAAGATAACGGGCCAGATCGTTATAAAGATCATTTTGGGAATCAAAGGGGAAATTCCGGATATCAGTGCCGTTTTGCCGATCCAGGAATTTGACCAGCCGCACCATAGAGGGCACTGCCGCGTCTCCCAATTCTTCCATAGCGCTCACGTCAACTATTTCCAGCGTTCCGTTCATATAGCGCTCCGCATTGTACCGGGCAATGAGGGAATCGCTGCCGGAAAGTGCCAGAACCCCGAACAGCACCACGCAAGCAAGGGTGGCGGTGGGAACCAGTTTAAAGCGAACCGCAAACTGTTTGACAGCCGCCAGTACAAAGATCACCGCAAGAATGATCATAAACCACCCGGCATAGACCCGTTTGGGGGTGAGACCGAAGCGGTCGATATAAAGCCAGAGTTTGGCAATAGCGGTAGCGATCAGGATCAAAGTAAAGGCCGAGAGGATCGCCGAAAGGATCCGGGTGAGCAGCAGGGGCTTCTCTTCCCTTCTGCGCACAAACACCTGCAGCAGGATCATGATGATCAGATTGATCACCGAAACGGTACAGAGCTGAAAAAAGCCGCTGCGAGCATATTCCGCAAAGGTCATTCCTCCGGGCAGCACCCCGGTAAAGGCTGAGAGATAATACTGCCATTGAGAAACAAAGAAAAGAAGATAGACCAGCAGCACCGGCAAGATAGCAGCAACTGCCGAGATCCCGGGCAGAAGTTGAAAAACAGCAAGACCGGCGCGGTAATGCTCTGCGGTAAAGGACTCGGCGCAGCGGTTTCTGCTGGCAGAGAAAAAGGCGGCAAAAAGATACATTCCGATGGGAATCCCCAGCAAAAAACTGAAGGCATGGGAAAGGATATTGCTCCAACCAAAATCAAAAAGCTTTTTTAAAAGGGCGGTAAACGCACTATCATAAGAAAGAAGTGCCAATACCACAACGGTGGGGATCACCGCGATGCCGATCCCCAAAAGCAGCTTTAAAAGAGTCTTGCCACCCGTCCTTCTTTTCCCGGAAAACAGAACGGAAAACAGCTTGGCAAAGGATGCCGCAGGCATCACAATGATCGCCTTAAAAAAATCCGCAAAAAGCAGCTCAGAGAAGCCCTTTTCCAGCGTATTTCCGCAGGCGGCAGATACGGTATAGAACCAGGCCGCCAAAGCATAAAGATACACCAGAAAATGGATCATGGAATTAGCAGAAAGAAAAAGAGCTGGGCTCAGCAACAGGGCAGATCCGCCCATCACCAGGGACATCATGCCGAAGGATGCTCCCTTCAATTTCAACAGAATCACCGATGCAAGATAAAGTGCCAAAATAAAAAGAAATCCGCCGAAGGGATGCTGATGTACCGGAAATACCCGGCAAAAGCCATATCCTGCTGCCACGGAAAGCCAGGCAAAAACATTCTCATAAAGAGAATAGCGCTCAGCTACCGGCTCCCCCGTACCGGGATCGAAACGGTATTCATAATGCTCACTCATACTTCATCCTCCACATATTCCAGGATATCCTCCACCCGGCAATCCAGCGCCTTGCAAATGGCATCCAGCGTGGAAAATCGGATAGCCTTGGCTTTATTATTCTTTAAGATCGAAAGATTGGCAAGGGTGATGCCCACCTTGGCAGAAAGCTCATTGAGGGACATTTTGCGCTTTGCCATCATCACATCCAGATTAATTACGATCATGCTGCCACCTCACACGGTAAGATCATTTTCCTGCTTAATGGCGATGGCCTCTTCGATCACATTTTTGACCACCCGGACACAAAGCCCCAGGAAAAAGCCGGCAAAGGCAACCGCAAAGGAAAGCTGGAAGTAAACGCCCAGCAGAGCAAAGAGCAGTCCCAACAAGATGCCGCACCAGGATACCGCCCGGATCAGCGCCACGCTTCGGTCGGTAAACACCAGCCCCTTGCGCACCCGCAGAAGCAAACAGAACAGCAGCGTATCGGCCACCGCTCCCATGGCAAGGATCCCATAGGCCACAGCCAGCACAAAGATACGCCCCGCCGCTGTGATATGATCCCGGAAATCGATATGATCCTGCGTTGCGATCAGCGTATCGGCCAGCCGGGGCATGATCACCGCGCCGCCGATCAGGGCAAGCATAAATAAAACCGTTAAGATCAACGATAGGGTCACCGAACGGTGACGGGAAATTTTAAGCATTTTTCATCGCCTCCTTGAGGGCATCATAACACATAGAGCATCGTTTGTCAACAACTTTTTATTGATTTTCGATAAATTTGATGATAAAAAAAGACTGCCGAAAAGAGCGGCGGAAAGCAGAAAAAATTTAAATCAATCTCGCTCGCCTCGGCGAGATTTTTCCTTATTCCGGAAACGGCAGGAGCGAAGCGAGGAAGTCCCCTTGGGGGAGCCCCTGCCCTACAAACTATGACCAAGATGGTGCTGAAATTGTTTTCCTTTTTTTCTGCGGTCGGTGCCTTTTTCAACAGTCTGAAAAAGCCCTAAAAGGGCTTTTTATTAATCAACAATATTTTCTCGTTTACACATCTCACGGTACTCTTTGGGGCTCATCCCCACCCGGCTTTTGAAGATCCGGGAAAAGCAATAAATATTGGTATAGCCCACAGCGGTGCAGACCTGAGAAACGTTGAGATCCTCTTCCTCAAACATTTTTTTAGCCCGCTGGATGCGGTAATCGATGATATAATTCTGGGTGCTCTTATTTTTATAAGTCTTGAAAAGGCGGGAAAGATAACTGCGCTCGATCCCCAGCATATTAGCGATATTTTCCACGCTCAGGTTCTGATTGTAATTTTCCTTTATGTACTCCACTGCCCGGGTCATATAGAAATTCTTGGCGGGGATCTTTTTGGCTACCAAGCTTTCCTCCACACATTCCAGCAAGCCGGCAAAGCAGCTGGAGATGGCAAATTGATTCTGGTACTTTTTATCACATTCCACAAAAAGATCATAAGCGGCATCCATCGCCTTATGGGGAGAGGAAAAATCGATGATGGGATTCTGGAAGCTAAGCCCCAGCCGCTCCACAAACTCTTCCACACCGCTGCCGGCAAGCTCGATGCCAATATAGTTCCAAGGCTCAAGACCGTCTGCTTTCCAGCTGACTGTTTTTCCGGGAAACAGCACAAAAGCCTGCCCTGCGGCAATATTGAACCGGCGGTTGCCGTGATCCAGAGTGCCACGACCGGCTTCCACAATATTGATCACATACCGCTCAGGGGTAACGGGGCCGAAGCTTTCCGAGGGATTATACCGATGGCAACAGCAAAGGCTGAGCCGGATATCAGGAAAATAATCTTCACCAAATATAAAACGTTCTTCACGCTCCAGATACTTCTGCATCCCAGCACCTCATCCTCGAAAATTTGATACCATGTGAATAATACCACATATCGTTAAAAATTGCAACATAAAATTAAAAATTTAAAGAATTTTTTTACACCTGCGGATAAATTTTAATTTTGAAGTCAAAAAAATCCTCTTTATCATTTTACTTCATGTGAACAAAAAGATATGCCAGCAAAAGAAGAACACATCCTGCCAAAAGCAGCGGGTAAAGCAGAGGCACCCGAAAACGAAAAAACCTTTTCCAAAATCCCTGATGGTCCACGCAGCGATGATAGATCGGTGCCTGCTCCACCATCCGCAGCAGGTATTCCGGGCGGTAGATGCTATCCGAATGAGAGGCCGTAAGCACCCGTTTACCCTCAAAGGGCTCCAGAGAATGGCCCTCTCCGATCAGCAGTATCCCTGCTGCCTCATGCAGCTCCTCGGGGGAAAAAAGCTGGCCGGATCTCAAAAGCTTTCCCATGCGGCCGGCAGCCAGCTGCAGTGCCGACGCCCCCTCCCCTTCCCGGTCAAAAACAGCCAGGATGAGTGCGGGCTCCTCCCGAGGCACGGCGGCATACTCCCCTTTTTCTGCCAACGCCAACAGTTGTAAAAACGCCTCTTCATCAGCGGCATGGATCAACTGCTCCCGCAGATTTTCATTCATCAGTAAAACTGCCAATCGGGAAGCGGCATCTCCTTCCGCCTCCGGCGGAGCGGCTACCAAAAAGATCAGCTTGCTTTTTTCACCGTCCGATGCATCCAGATCCACCCCGCCGGGAACGGTCACAGCGGTGATCAGCGTTTTTTTCACAGCAGAGCTGTTTACGGCACAAATCGCCACCCCCGCCGCGATGGCCGAAGGCACCTGCCGTTCCCGCTCATGAACCTCTTTTTTTAATCGTTTGCCCTCAGTGGTGTTACCGCATTTTTGCTGCAGAGCCGCCAGAATATCAAAAATGCCCTCACGATCCTTTAAAGTGACCCCGACGCAAAGTCCTCTCAGTTCCATTTGATGCGATATTTTCATGACGATCCCCCTTTTTCAGGGTAGAGCGAAATATCCGAACCTCGTCTTAAAAAGGCAGTTTTTCGCTCATCCTGCGTTTACTCTGCATAAGTTCCACCAACCAAATCAAAGATTTGGGGTGTCACTTAAAAATACTCGCCAATACGGCAGTATTGGCTATGTTTTTGCCTTGGCTGAACAAAAATCCGCACTCTTTAAGATCTTCGACCTCAAAGCGAGTAGATTTCGAGGGATTTTTGCTCGATTTTGATGCAGCAAGGCTGGCGCCTTGCAAGGATAAAGCGAGTGAAAAGCACCGAAATATGCCGCTTTGAGGCGGGTTCGGATCTCTCGCTCTATCCTAGAGTGCGCAGGATGTTTACAGATTATTCATTAATTATTTCACAGAAAAATCACATTTTTCAAATAAAATAGGTCTATCAAATTCAGAAAGGAACCTTGCAAATGTATATTATCAAGAATGCCCTGCGGTGCATCAGCCGCTCCAAGGGGCGGAACATCCTGATCGGGATCATTGTGCTGGTGATCGCCGTTTCCGCCTGTATCGGCCTTTCCATCCGGCAGGCTGCAGAAAGTGCCAGGGAGGATACCCTGAGCACCCTTTCCGTCACCGGAACCATCTCCTTTGACCGGCAATCGATGATGAGCCAAATGGTCAAGCCGGAGGAAGGAAAAGAACCGGGCAGTTTTGACCGAGAGCAGTTTTCGAAGCTGATGGGAAGTACCTCTTCCCTGACACTGGAGGAATACCAAAAATATGCCGAAGCGGAATCGGTGCAGGATTTTTATTACACCGCCTCCCTCTCCTTAAACGGGACTGAAAATTTTGCAGCTGTCACCAGCGACACCGAGGAGGAAGCCCAAAGCTTTTCCAATATGTTCGGTGGGAAAGGCGGCATGGCAGATCGCTTTAATATGGCCTCTGCGGATTTCAGTATTGTCGGCTACAGCAGCGAGACTGCCATGACCGAGTTCCAGGAAGGCAATGCGTCCATCACCGATGGGGCTGTTTTTGAAGAAGGAACGGCAGAAGCCCAATGCATCATCACCGAAGAACTGGCCACCTTTAATAACCTGAGTGTAGGCGACACGGTGCAGGTTGCCAACCCCGCCGATGAAACAGAGGTGTATACCCTGACGGTGGTGGGTCTCTATACCGATTCCTCCGATGAGAGCGGTTTTTCCGGTATGGGAATGAACCGGGAGGATCCGGCCAATAAGATCTATATGAGCTATAACGCCCTGAAGGCCATCACCGATACCTCAGCGGCAATTGAAGATAATGAAAATGTATTAAGCGCATCCCTTAGCAGCACCTATGTATTTGCCACCGCAGAGGATTTTGAAGCCTTTGAAGCGGAAGCACGTGCTTTGGGGCTGAGCGATAGTTATACTGTATCCTCTGCGGATCTCACCGCTTATGAAAACAGCCTGACTCCCCTCAATACCTTAAGCACCATGGCAGGCTGGTTCCTGCTGGTGATCCTGCTGATCGGCGCCGTGATCCTGATCGTACTGAACATTTTCAGCGTGAGAGAGCGGAAGTATGAGATCGGTGTTTTAACGGCCATGGGCATGAAGAAGGGCAAGGTTGCTCTGCAATTTCTCACCGAGATCTTTGCGGTGACCATCGTGGCGGTGATGCTGGGTGCTGTGATCGGCGGGGTCACATCGGTCCCGGTGACCAACGCCCTGCTGGAAAATCAGATAACCTCCTCCCAGAGCCGCAGTGATCGGGTAGAGCAAAGCTTTGGCCGGGGCGGCGGTGGCGGAATGGGGCAGAATATGCCTGCCGAACTGCCCACAGGCAACAGCAACTCCTTTAAAAATATGATGGGCCAGGCCAACAATTATATCACCGAGGTCAATGCAGCCATGAATTTAACAGTCGTTTTGCAGCTTTTAGGGATTGCGGTTCTGCTTACATTGGTAGCAGGAATGTTCTCCATGCTCTTTGTGATGCGTTATGAGCCGCTGAAGATCCTGGCAAACCGAGATTAAGGAGAATATAGATATGAGTATTTTATCATTAAATAATATCAGCTTTGCCTATGATTCCACGCCGGTACTGAAGGATCTTTCTATGGAATTTGAAAAGGGAAAGATCTACTGTATCATGGGACGTTCAGGCGCCGGAAAGACCACGCTGCTTTCCATCCTTTCCGGATTGGCTAATCCCAAGGAGGGCAGCATCTACTATGAAGGAAAGGACATTAAAAAGCTCAATAAATACACCTTTCGCAGTAAGTATATCGGCGTGATCTTTCAGAGCTTTAATCTGATCACCAAGTACACCGCATTGGAAAACGTGGTGCTTTCCATGGATATCGCCGGGGTGAAGGGGATCAAAAAGAAAGACAAAGCCCTGGAGCTTTTGAAGAACGTAGGGCTGAACGAAGAGGAGGCCAACCGGAGGGTGCTGAAGCTTTCCGGCGGACAACAGCAGCGGGTGGCTATTGCCCGTGCCCTTTCCTATGACCCTGCCATCATTCTGGCCGATGAACCCACCGGCAACCTGGACGGAGACACCCAGAAGGAGATCATGGAGATCTTCCGCCGTCTGGCAGAGGAAGGAAAATGCGTGATCCTGGTGAGTCACTCCCCGGCTGTGGCAGCGCTCTGCGATGAACGGTACGAATTGAAAAAAATACGTTAAAAAAAGACCGGCTCAGCCGGTCTTTTTGCGTAATTTTGAAAATATTTTCGCACAGCATCTCCTTTTTCCATTTGGCAGCCTATTATGGCACAGAATTTTAAAAAAATAATTTTTTTCCAAACAAAGTGTTGACAACTCAAAATTCCGGTGCTATAATACCTAACATCAAAAACGCGACGAAATGAAGTAGTAAACAACGGAAGATGCCGCAGAGAGATGTCGGTTGGTGCAAGACATTGGATCGAATTGTTGAACTGGTCATGGAGTGGCTGCTCAAAATCCCAAACAGGAGAGTAGACGCAGACGGGTACTCCCGTAATAGAGTTAAGATGTGATGGCATCTGAGGTGCGTCCGGGCTTTCGGGCGAAGAAGAGTGGTACCGCGGAAGTATTTTCATGCTTTCGTCTCTTTATTGGAGACGAAGGCTTTTTTATTTTTCTAAGGAGATATAGGATGAAAATTTCAGGATCAAGAATCGTCATTGAGACGCTGATCGAGCAGGGCGTTACCGATGTATTCGGTTATCCCGGCGGTCAGGTCTTGAATATTTACGATGAGCTCTATAAAGCAAGCGACCGGTTAAATCATGTGTTGGCTGCCCATGAGCAGGGAGCTGCCCATGCGGCAGACGGTTATTCCAGAGCCACCGGCAAGGTGGGCGTAGTGATCGCCACCTCCGGGCCGGGCGCCACCAATCTGGTAACCGGCATCGCCACCGCCATGCTGGATTCCATTCCCATGGTGGCCATTACCGGTAACGTGCCCACCTCCCTCATCGGGCGGGATAGCTTTCAGGAGATCAATATCACCGGTGTGACCCTCCCCATCACTAAGCACAATTACTTTGTGCAGCACGTGAGCGAGCTGGCAGACACCATTCGGGAAGCCTTCCAGATCGCAAAATCCGGGCGGCCGGGGCCGGTGCTGATCGATATTCCCAAGGATGTGCAAATTGCAGAGTGGGATTACGAACCAACAGGGATCGTCCCTCCCTACCCCCAGGAGGAAGCGTCGGACGCAGACATTGACCGGGCGGTTGCGCTGATCAATCAGGCAAAACGGCCGTACATTTACATCGGCGGCGGTGCTGCCGGCAGAGGAATGACCGCCGACCTGATGGCGCTGGCAGAAAAGATCGACGGGTACATCGGGTGTACCTTTATGGGCCTCTCTGCCCTGCCCAATTCCTATCCCCGCTTTTTGGGGATGCAGGGGATGCATGGGAAATATGCCTCTTCCATGGCCAACAAGGAAGCAGATCTGGTGATCGGTGTGGGTGTCCGGTTCAGCGACCGGGCCACCGGCAACACCGCAAAATACTGCAAGAATGCCAAGATCATCCAGCTGGACACCGATCTTTCCGAGATCAATAAAAATGTAAAGGTAGAGGTGGGGCTGATCGGCAACATTGTTTCCTCCTTCAGCCGGATCTTAGAGCGCTGCGCCAAGCAGGAGCATTCGGAATGGCAGCAGACGGTAGAACGATTCAAAGCCGAAGCAAAGGCCATCGAGGAGCAGGCGGAGGCCAAAGCCACCACCGAAATGACCCCCAAAAAGATCTTTGATATCATCAATGAAGTAAAGGATGAAACCACCGTGATCGCCACCGATGTGGGCCAGCACCAGATGTGGACGGCCCAGTATGTAAACTTTGAGCGGCCCCGGCGGTTTGCCTCCAGCGGCGGTCTCGGCACCATGGGCTACGGCTTAGGAGCCGCCATCGGCGCGCAGATCGGCAGCGGAGACAAAACGGTGCTGATCACCGGCGACGGCAGCTTCGGCATGAACCTGAACGAGCTGGCCACAGCGGTGACCTACAATACTCCGGTGATCACCGTGATCATGAACAACGGCGTATTGGGAATGGTGCGGCAATGGCAGACCCTCTTTTACGGCAAGCGGTATTCCAACACCGTATTGGGCAGAAAGACCGACTTTGTGAAGCTGGCAGATGCCTTCGGTCTGCCGGGAGAGCGGGTCTCCACTCCGGAAGAATTCCGGGCAGCCTTCGAAAGAGCCATGAAGCACGACGGTCCCTATCTTATCGATACCCTCATCGATATGGATGAATTTGTGTTACCCATGCTTCCCCCCGGCGGCTCCATTGAGGATATCATCACCACCAAGGAGGAGCAGTAATGAGAAGTGTGATCGCAGTATATGTAGAAAATAAATACGGGGTGCTGACCCGGGTCTCCGGTCTTTTTATGCGGAAGGGCTTCAATATCGATTCTCTTACCGTAGGCGAGACCGATGATCCCGCCTTCTCCCGCATCACTATCACCCTCAACGGTGACGATTACGCCCGGGAGCAGCTGATCAACCAGCTGAAAAAGCTTCACAATGTGAAGCAGGTCAAGCTGCTGGAGGGAGAAACCTCTGTGGAGCGGGAGCTGATGCTGGTGAAGGTACGCACCACCCCCGAAAACCGGGCAGAGATCATGGCAGCTGCCGAGATCTACCGGGCAAAGATCATCGACTACACCACAGAATCCATGTGTGTGGAGGTGACCGGTGAGCCCTCCAAGATCAAGGCCTTCATCGAAGTGATGAAGCCCCTCGGCATTATTGAAATGTGCAGAACCGGTGTTGTTTCCCTGGAACGGGGCGGCAGCATCCTGGAAAAATAAAAAACATTATATAAAAGGAGAACTTTATTATGCAGAACATTTATTATCAGCAGGATTGTAACTTAGCAAAACTGAACGGCAAGACCGTTGCCATCATCGGCTACGGCTCTCAGGGCCATGCCCACGCCCTGAACCTGAAGGATTCCGGCGTGAATGTGATCGTTGGTCTTTACAACGGCTCCAAGAGCTGGGCCAAGGCCGAGGCTCAGGGTCTGACTGTTATGACCGCTGCCGACGCAGCCAAGAATGCAGATCTCATCATGATCCTGATCAACGATGAAAAGCAGGCGAAGCTCTATAAAGAGAGCATCGAGCCCAACCTGACCGAGGGCAAGACCTTAGCCTTCGCCCATGGCTTCAACATCCATTTCGGCTGCATCAAGCCCCCCAAGAATGTAAACGTCATCATGATCGCCCCCAAGGGCCCCGGCCACACCGTTCGCAGCGAGTATCAGGCCGGTAAGGGTGTTCCCTGCTTGGTAGCTGTTGAGCAGGATGCCACCGGCGATGCGCTGGAGATCGCTCTTGCTTATGCGCTGGGCATCGGCGGCGCCCGTGCAGGCGTACTGGAGACCACCTTCCGCACCGAGACCGAGACCGACCTCTTTGGTGAACAGGCTGTTCTTTGCGGCGGTGTCTGCGCTTTGATGCAGGCAGGCTTTGAAACTTTGGTTGAGGCCGGCTACGATGAGAGAAACGCTTACTTTGAGTGTATCCATGAGATGAAGCTGATCGTAGACCTGATCTATCAGAGCGGCTTCGAAGGAATGCGCTATTCCATCTCCAACACCGCTGAATACGGCGATTACATCACCGGTCCCAAGATCATCACCGCCGAGACCAAGAAAGCCATGAAGAAGATCCTTTCCGATATTCAGGACGGTTCCTTTGCCAAGGAATTCCTGCTGGATATGTCCGATGCCGGCTCTCAGGTTCATTTCAACGCCATGCGGAAGATCGCCGCAGAGCATCCTTCCGAGACTGTAGGTAAGGAGATCCGCAAGCTCTACAGCTGGAGCGACGAAGACAAACTGATCAATAACTGAGGTGCAGAGAATGATTAAAGAAACCATCGTAGACGGTTTTCAAAATGCCCCCCATCGCAGCCTTTACCATGCGCTGGGACTCACCAAGGAGGAGCAGGCACGGCCGCTGATCGGCATCGTAAGCTCCTACAACGAGATCGTACCGGGCCACATGAATCTGGATAAGATCGTGGATGCTGTAAAGCTGGGCGTTGCCATGGCCGGAGGCACTCCTATCGTGTTCCCCGCCATCGCAGTATGCGACGGTATTGCCATGGGTCATACCGGCATGAAATACTCCCTGATCACCCGGGATCTCATTGCCGATTCCACCGAGGCCATGGTACTGGCTCACGGCTTCGACGGCCTGGTTATGGTACCTAACTGCGATAAGAACGTGCCCGGTCTTCTGATGGCAGCGGCTCGGGTCAACATTCCCACCGTATTTGTAAGCGGCGGCCCCATGCTGGCCGGCCGGGTAGACGGCAAAAAGACCAGCCTTTCCAGCATGTTTGAGGCAGTAGGTGCCTATAGCGCCGGGAAGATCGACGAAAAGCAGCTTTGCGTATGCGAAGAAAACACCTGTCCCACCTGCGGCTCCTGCTCCGGGATGTACACCGCCAATTCCATGAACTGCCTGACAGAGGTTTTGGGCATGGGTCTGCGGGGCAACGGCACCATTCCTGCTGTTTATTCCGCCCGGATCGAGCTGGCAAAGCACGCCGGAATGCAGATCATGGAGCTGGTACAGAAAAATATTCGTCCCCGGGATATCATGACCCCGGCGGCCATCAAAAATGCCCTCACCGCCGATATGGCGCTGGGCTGCTCCACCAACAGTATGCTGCATCTGCCCGCCATTGCCAACGAGTGCGGAGTAGAATTCAATCTTGATATGGCAAACGAGATCAGCGAAAGGACCCCCAATCTTTGCCATCTGGCCCCTGCCGGCCCCACCTATATGGAGGATCTGAACGAGGCTGGCGGCGTTTATGCGGTGCTGAAGGAGCTGACCAAGCTGAATCTGCTGGACACCTCTGCCATGACCTGCACCGGCAAAACGCTGGGCGAAAATATTGAGGCAGCAGTCAACAAAAACACCGACGTGATCCGTACGGTGGAAAATCCCTTTACCAAGACCGGCGGCATTGCGGTTCTGCGGGGCAACCTTGCACCCGACGGATGTGTTGTAAAACGCAGTGCTGTGGCACCGGAAATGCTGGTGCATGAAGGCCCTGCCAAGGTTTTCAACAGCGAAGAGGAGGCCATTGCAGCCATCTACGGCGGGAAGATCGTAAAGGGCGATGTAGTAGTGATCCGCTATGAAGGCCCTGCCGGCGGCCCGGGGATGCGGGAGATGCTCTCCCCCACCTCGGCCATTGCAGGTATGGGGCTGGATAAGGATGTGGCCCTTATTACCGACGGTCGGTTCTCCGGTGCTACCCGGGGTGCTTCTATCGGGCATATCTCCCCCGAAGCTGTACGGGGCGGCCTGATCGCCTATGTGATGGACGGCGATATCATTTCCATCAATATTCCCGCCTACTCCATTGAACTGAAGGTTTCCGAAGAAGAGCTTGCCGCCCGCAAGGAAACGGTGAAAATTCAGAAAAAGGCCGGCATCAAAGGAGCGTTGGCCCGCTATGCAGCGCAGGTCAGCTCTGCCGACAAGGGCGCCATCATCAATCAATTTGAAGGGTGATCGCTATGACAGAACAGGAACAAAAGGTTCTGGCCTGTGAGCTGAGCGCCCTAAGTGTATTCCGCGGGATCCTGAAGCACAGAACCATGACCGCCTTTATCGCCTTTTTGAATACCAAAGAGCGCAAGCAGCGGCGGCTGGAACTGTTCGGCGAATTTGTCTACTCCCTGTGGGAGGATAATTACAGCTTTTCAGACTTCCTGTACCGGGCAGTCTGCACCGATGAAAATCCCTATATTGTAGGCACCGCCCGAGGAAAAGCCATTCCGACGGTATTAGCAGAAAACGCTGCGGGAGAGCTGGCTCTTTTTTCCAAGCTGACCCGTATCGACGCCAAAGAGCTGTGTGCTTCTTTAAATTTCGAGGGGTACCTTCCCCGCTTTGCCAACGAGCCCATGGATTTTATCCAAATTTATGAGGAGCGTCTGCAAAACATCCACCGCTGCGGCTACGGGATCTTTGCTACCGCCGGAATGTTTCGGGTGGAAGGAGAAGAGATCCTGCCGGTTCAGGCTGCCGACAATGTTTCGACCGATCACTTTATCGGCTATGAGCAGGAACGGCAGCAGGTATACGCCAATACGCAGGCACTCATTGATGGCAAGCCTGCCGCCAATGTGCTGCTCTTCGGCGATGCGGGCACCGGAAAATCCTCTACAGTCAAGGCCTGCGCCAATCATTTTGCAAGCCAGGGCGTCCGGCTGATCGAGCTTCGGAAGGATCAGCTTTTCAGCCTTTCCCGTATTATGGGGCAGATCGCCGATAATCCCCTGAAATTCATCATCTTTATCGATGATCTTTCCTTTAATAAAAACGATGATCAGTTCAGTATGCTGAAGGCGGCCTTGGAAGGCTCTGCATCGGCCAAAGCGCAAAATGCAGTGATCTATGCCACCAGCAACCGCCGGCATATCGTAAAGGAAAGTTTTTCGGATCGGGCAACCGCCGATGACATTCATCACAATGATACGGTGCAGGAGTTGATGTCCCTTTCTGATCGGTTTGGGCTGACGGTATATTTTGAACGGCCAAACAAGCTACTGTATCTGGAGATCGTACATCAATTAGCCCAAAAGCACGGCATCACCGCCGAAGATCTGGATGTCAGGGCCGAGGCCTACGCCCTGCAGAAGGGCAACCGCTCCCCCCGGGCTGCAGAACAATTTATCAACAGTTTATTATAGGGTAGAGCGAGATATCCGAACCCGCCTCAAAGCGGTATATTTCGGTGCCTTTCACTCGTTTTATCCTTGCAAGGCGTCAGCTTTGCTACATCTAAACTGAGCAAAAATCCCTCGAAATCTATTCGCTTTGAGGTCAAAGATCTTAAAAAAGAGCTGATTTTTGTTCAGTTAAGGCAAAAACACAGCCAATACCGGCGTATTGGCGAGTATTTTAACGCAGAATGAGCGAAAATCCGTCTTTTTAAGACGTGGTTCAGATATTTCGCTCTACCCTAAGGAACACTATGAAAGAATTGACACTCGACAATGTATATAAAGCACGCTACGCCTTAAAGGATGTGGCGATCCGAACAGATGTACTCTATGCACCCAAGCTTCGGCCGGGCATTGAGCTATACCTGAAAACCGAAAATCTGCAGATCACCGGCTCCTTCAAGGTGCGGGGCGCTTACTACAAAATGTCTCAGCTCTCTGAGGAAGAAAAAGCAAAGGGTGTGGTAGCCTGCTCTGCAGGAAATCATGCCCAAGGAGTGGCGCTGGCAGCGCAGAAAAACGGCATTAAATCTGTGATCTGCCTGCCGGACAGCGCCCCCATCTCCAAGGTAGAGGCCACCAAAAGCTACGGCGCAGAGATCTGCCTGGTGGAAGGGGTCTATGATGACGCCTACCAAAAGGCGCTGCAGCTGCGGGATGAGGAGGGCTACACCTTTATTCATCCCTTTAATGATCCGGATGTGATCGCCGGACAGGGCACCATTGCTCTGGAACTGGCCGAGCAGATCCCCGATATGGATGCGGTGATCGTTCCCATCGGAGGCGGCGGGCTGATCTCCGGGGTTGCCTACACCATTAAAAGCCTGAATCCTAACATCAAGGTATACGGCGTGCAGGCCTCCGGCGCTCCCTCCATGCTCAACTCCATCCATGATGCCCACATCGAAAAGCTGGACTCTGTATTCACCATTGCAGACGGCATTGCAGTGAAGGAGCCGGGCTCCCTGACCTACGAGCTTTGCTCCAAATATGTGGATGAGATCGTAACGGTGACCGACGACGAGATCTCCGCCGCCATCTTAGCCCTGATGGAGCAGCACAAGCTGGTAACAGAAGGGGCCGGTGCGGTGGCTGTAGCCGCTGCCATGTTCGATAAGATCGATCTGAAGGGCAAAAAGGCGGTCTGCCTCCTTTCCGGCGGCAACATCGATGTCACCATCCTTTCAAGAGTCATCACAAGAGGTCTGCTGATGTCCGGCAGGAATTGCCAGTTGACTATAGAGCTGGTGGATAAGCCGGGGCAGCTGATGAATGTTTCCCGCATCATTGCGGAGCAGGGTGGCAACGTGACCGCTGTACACCATGAACATTCCAACGAGGGCTCCGATGTAAACGGTTGCTATCTGCGGCTGACACTGGAGACACGTAACTTTGAACACATTGCATCTATCAAAAAAGCACTTACCGATTTCGGTATGAAGATATTGGAGTAAAAAATATGCTGAATAAAATCAACACCCCCAATGCCCCCGCCGCCATCGGTCCCTACTCCCAAGCGGTGCAGGTTGGCAATATGTTGTATTCCTCCGGGCAGATCGCCCTGGATCCGGCCACCGGTGCCTTAAAGGGCATCACCGCCGCAGAGCAGACCGAGCAGGTCATGAAAAACCTTGCCGCTGTACTGGAAGCCGCCGGCTGCACCTTCGAAAATGTAGTAAAAACTACCTGTTTTTTAGCAGATATCGGCGATTTTGCAGCCTTTAACGAAGTATACGGTAACTATATCACCTCCGCACCGGCCAGAAGCTGTGTTGCAGTAAAAGCCCTTCCCAAGGGTGCCTTAGTGGAGGTAGAAGTTATCGCAGTAAAGGAGTAACGCTATGTTAGACGCAACCAAATACCAGGTGGGGTACTTCCCTGTTTCAAAGGAATACAACAGCTGGGTAGAAAAGGATCACATTGAAAAGCCGCCGGTATGGTGCAGCGTGGATATGCGGGACGGAAACCAGAGCCTGGTGATCCCCATGAGCCTGGAAGAAAAGCTGGAGTACTACAAGGTATTGCTGGAAGTCGGTTTCAAGGAGATCGAGGTGGGCTTTCCTGCCGCCAGCGAAACAGAATATGAATTTCTGCGCACGCTGATCGACAATGATATGATCCCGGAGGATGTGACCGTTCAGGTATTGACCCAATGCCGGGAGCACATCATTCGCAAGACCTTTGACGCCTGCAAGGGTGCTCCCAGCGCCATCATTCATTTTTACAATTCTGTAAGCGTAGCGCAGCGGGAGCAGGTATTCAAGAAATCCAAAGAGGAGATCAAAAAGATCGCTGTTGACGGTGCCAAGCTGGTGAAAAAGCTGGCAGCGGAATATGAAGGAAACTTCCGCTTTGAATACTCCCCCGAATCCTTCACCGGCACCGAGCCGGAATATGCCTTGGAGGTCTGCAATGCGGTGCTGGATGTTCTGGAGCCCAGCGAGACCAACAACGTGATCATCAATCTGCCGGTAACAGTGGAGATGAGCCTGCCCCATGTTTATGCCTCTCAGGTGGCCTACATGAGCCAGAACCTCAAATATCGGGAGCATGTCACCCTTTCCCTTCACCCCCACAATGACCGGGGCACCGGTGTGGCCGATACTGAACTGGCCTTGCTGGCAGGTGCCGACCGGGTAGAGGGGACCCTTTTCGGCAACGGAGAGCGGACCGGCAATGTGGATATCATTACCCTTGCCATGAATATGTATTCCCACGGGGTAGACCCCAAGCTGGATCTTTCCGACATGAACTATCTGGTGGAGAAATATGAGAAAAACACCCGGATGCACGTTTACGAGCGAGCTCCCTATGCAGGCGCTCTGGTCTTTGCCGCCTTTTCAGGCAGCCACCAGGATGCCATTGCCAAGGGTATGAAATACCGGGCCAAGAACAAGCTTCATCAATGGAATGTTCCCTACATTCCCATCGACCCCAAGGACATCGGCCGTACCTACGATGCAGATGTGATCCGGGTCAATTCCCAGTCCGGCAAAGGCGGCATCGGCTATCTGCTGGAGCAGACCTACGGCTACAATCTTCCCCCCAAGATGCGGGAGCATTTCAGCTATCTCTGCAAGGATATTTCCGACCATCAGCATAAGGAACTGAAGGTAGAAGAGGTTTTGGATATTTTTATTGAAAATTATCTGAATCTGGAATCTGCCATTGCTGTGACCGATTTTGATTTTATGCGGGAAAACGACGCAGTAAAGATCAACATCACCTTTATGAAGAACGGCGAAGAGACCGATCTGGAGGCAGAAGGCAACGGCTCTCTCAATGCCATCAATAACGCCCTGAAAGCCTATACCGGCAAGGAATACATCCTGCAGGTATTCACGCAGCACAGTATGCAGGGGCAGGGCTCTCAGAGCGTAGCGGCCTCGTACATCGGCCTGGAGCGAGAGGACGGCACCATGTTTTGGGGTGCGGGAACCGACACCGACGTGATCAAGGCCAGCACCAATGCGCTGCTGAGTGCCTTCCATAATATGACCAAAGGAGAAAACTGAGATGGGAATGACCATGACGCAAAAGATCTTAGCTGCCCATGCGGGGCTGGATCAGGTAGTTGCAGGCCAGCTGATCAGCGCCAAGCTGGACATTGTGCTGGGCAACGACATCACCACTCCCGTGGCGGTGAATGAGTTTAAAAAAGCCGGGTTTGATCATGTATTTAATAAAGACCGGGTCGCTATTGTATTGGATCATTTTGTACCCAACAAGGACATCAAGGCCGCCGAGCAATCCAAGACCTGCCGGGAGTTTGCCTGTGCCCACTGTGTCAGCCACTTTTATGACGTGGGCAAGATGGGCATTGAGCACGCCTTACTGCCGGAGCAGGGTATTGTGACCGCCGGTGACTGCATCATCGGTGCCGACAGCCACACCTGCACCTACGGTGCGCTGGGTGCCTTTTCCACCGGTGTAGGCTCCACCGACATGGCCGCCGGCATGGCTACCGGTATGGCATGGTTCAAGGTGCCTTCCGCTATTAAATTCAATCTGACCGGCCGGCTGCCGAAGGAGTGCAGCGGCAAGGATGTGATCCTGACCATCATCGGTATGATCGGTGTGGACGGCGCTCTGTATAAGAGCATGGAATTTACCGGTGACGGCGCTCATTCCCTTTCCATGGACGACCGCCTCTGCATCTGCAACATGGCCATCGAAGCCGGTGCCAAAAACGGCATCTTCCCGGTAGACGATGTGACCATGAACTACTTAAAGGGACGCTCCGAGCGTGAGCCGGTGGTCTACGAAGCAGATGCCGATGCTGAATACGAAAAGATCATCGATATCGATCTTGCCAAGATCGTGCCCACTGTGGCTTGCCCCCATCTGCCGGAAAACACCCACCCTGCCTGCGAGCTGGGCAGCATCAAGGTGGATCAGGTGGTGATCGGCAGCTGCACCAACGGGCGGATGGAGGATATGGAGGTTGCCTATCAGATCCTGAAGGGCAAGAAAATTGCCGATGGCATCCGCTGCATCATCATCCCCGGCACCATGCAGATTTATAAGGACTGCATTGAAAAGGGCTATATTACCGCCTTTATTGATGCAGGTGCGGTGGTCTCCACCCCCACCTGCGGCCCCTGCTTGGGCGGTTACATGGGCATTCTGGCCGCCGGTGAACGGTGCATCGCCACCACCAACCGGAATTTTGTGGGCCGGATGGGTCATGTGGAGAGCGAGGTCTACCTGGCCTCCCCCGCCACCGCCGCAGCCAGCGCCCTGACCGGCTATATCACCGATCCGAAGGAGGCAGAATAATGAATACAAAAGGTACTGTCTTTAAATACCCTGATAACGTGGACACCGATGTGATCATCCCCGCCCGCTACCTGAATACCCCCAACGCTCAGGAGCTGGCCCTCCATTGCATGGAGGATATCGACACCGAATTTGTGAAAAAAGTGCAGCCCGGCGATGTTATGGTGGCCGGTTGGAACTTCGGTTGCGGATCCTCCCGGGAGCACGCTCCCCTGGTCATCAAGACCTGCGGCACCGGATGCGTGATCGCCAAAAGTTTTGCCCGGATTTTCTACCGCAACGCCATCAACATCGGCCTGCCCATTCTGGAATGTGAGCAGGCTGCAGAAGAAATTCAGGCCGGTGATGAGGTAAGTGTTGATTTTAACACCGGCATCATCACCGATGAGACCACCGGTAAGACCTACCAGGCCCAGCCCTTCCCTCCCTTCATTCAGAATATCATTGCCAAGGGCGGCCTGCTGGCATCCCTCAAGGAGGACTAAGATGAACAAGAAGATCACAGTATTACCCGGCGACGGCATCGGCCCCGAGATCGTGGCAGAGGCCATTAAGGTACTGAACAAGGTGGCAGATCAATTCGGCCACAGCTTTGAATACACCTATGTGGACATCGGCGGTTGCTCCATCGATAAGTATGGAGTTCCCATTACCGATGAAGGCATGAAGCTTTGCAAGGAATCCGACAGTGTACTGCTGGGTGCCGTGGGCGGCCCTAAGTGGGACAATGTGGATCCCTCCATCCGCCCGGAAAAGGCCCTGCTGGCCGTAAGAAAGGAACTGGGTTTATTCGCCAATCTGCGGCCCACCAAGCTCTTCCCCCAGCTGGCAGATGCATCTCCCTTAAAGCAGGAGATCGTGGGGAACGGCATTGATCTGCTGATCGTGCGGGAGCTGACCGGCGGCGTTTACTTCGGCCAAAGAAAGACCGAAGAGGTAAACGGCGAGTTGGTTGCCACCGATTGGATGCCCTACAGCGAGCATGAGATCGAGCGGATCGGTCGGGTGGCCTTTGAAACTGCCATGAAGCGGGGCAAAAAGCTGGCTTCGGTGGATAAAGCAAACGTGCTGGATACCTCCCGGCTCTGGCGTAAGACCATGCACCGCCTCAGCGAGGAGTATCCGGAGGTGGCGTACAGCGACATTCTGGTGGATAACACCGCCATGCAGCTGATCAAAAACCCCACTCAATTCGATGTTTTGGTGACCGAGAATATGTTCGGGGATATCCTTTCCGACGAAGCCTCTATGCTCACCGGCTCCATCGGGATGATGCCCTCCGCCTCCCTTTCCGAGGGAACACTGGGAATGTATGAGCCCATCCACGGCTCTGCGCCCGACATTGCGGGGATGAACATTGCCAATCCCTTGGGCACCATTCTTTCCGCCGCCATGATGCTACGCTACTCCTTTGATATGGCGAAGGAAGCAGATGCTATCGAGGCAGCGGTCAATCAAGTGCTGGATAACGGTTACCGTACCGGTGATATCATGCAGGAAGGCTGTAAAAAGGTTGCCTGCAACGAAATGGGCGATCTGGTTGCCTCTTATATCTAAGCAAAATGCCGATGCAAAAGCATCGGCATTTTCATTGAGACTGCCAAAAAAGGCACCGACCGCAGAAAAATGGGAAAACAATTTTAGCACCATCTTGGTCATGGTCTGTAGGGCAGGGGCTCCCTCAAGGGGACTTGCTCGCTTCGCTCACCGGGTTGCTCCTGCCGTTTACGGAATAAGGAAAAATTCTGCATAAAAATGCGGAATTTGATTGAAGTTTTTCTGCTTTCTGCCGCTCCGCTCTCAACCGTACCCTTGTACGCCAATGAGAACGGAGCGGCGAAATCTGCGCTCTTTTTTGAGAGTCTCCCAGTGTGTCAAAATATAAAAATTGTTTTTTTGACACGCTGCGAAATGCCGATGCAAAAGCATCGGCATTTCATTTATTTTAGTAGCAATTCTCCGTTCTGCACATCCACCGTAACAGTAGTACCGGGGGTCAGATCTCCCCGCAGGATACTGCGGGCCAGAAGGGTCTCCAGCTTTTGCTGCAGCAGCCGGCGGAGAGGCCGGGCACCGAAATTTGGATCGTAGCCGGTCTGGATGAAATAATCCTTGGCGGCATCAGTCAACTGAATAGTCAGCTGCTTATCGGCCAGGCGCTTTTGTAGGTCTGCCAGCAGCAGATCCACAATATGGCCGATATTCTCCTTGGTCAGCGGCTTATAGAATACCGTCTCATCCAGGCGGTTCAGGAATTCCGGGCGGAAGGAGCGGCGCAGCAGCTGCTCCACCTGCGCTCGGGCTTCCGGTGCGATCTCCTCGTTTTCGATCCCCTCCAAAATAATATCAGAGCCCAGATTGGAGGTCAGGATGATGATGGTATTTTTAAAATCCACCGTTCTGCCCTGGCTATCGGTAATGCGGCCGTCATCCAGCACCTGTAGCAATACATTAAACACATCCGGATGTGCCTTTTCGACTTCATCGAAGAGCACCACCGAATAGGGACGGCGGCGAACTGCTTCGGTCAGCTGTCCTCCCTCATCATAGCCTACATAGCCCGGAGGTGCGCCGATCAGGCGGGAAACAGAATATTTTTCCATATATTCGCTCATATCGATGCGGATCATGCTGCGCTCATCATCGAAAAGGGCTTGGGCGAGGGCTTTTGCCAGCTCGGTCTTGCCCACGCCGGTGGGGCCCAAAAAGAGGAAGGAGCCGATGGGGCGGTCAGGATCCTGGATCCCCGCCCGGGAACGAAGGATGGCATCGCAGACCCTCTGCACCGCTTCATCCTGGCCAATGACCCGTTGATGCAGGATCTCATCCAGATGAAGCAGCTTTTCCCGCTCGCTTTCCATCAGCTTAGCCACTGGGATCCCGGTCCAGCGGGCAACGATCTTGGCGATTTCCTCCTCGGTGACCTTATCCCGCAGAAGGGAATCCTCCTTGGAATTTTGCCGTTCCTGCTGCTCTGCTTCCTCTAACTGCTTTTTCAAGGCGGGCAGCTTGCCATATTTCAGCTCTGCTGCCTTGGTAAGATCGTAATTGTTTTCCGCCTGCTGAATAGCATGGCTGGTCTGCTCGATCTCCTCCCGCAGCTTCTGCACCACAGAGATAGCTTGCTTTTCATTTTCCCAGCGGGCCTTCATGGCATTGAATTCATCCCGGAGTGCCGCCATTTCCTTCTGCAATTCAGCAAGACGCGCCGCAGAGAAGGGATCGTCATCCTTTTTCAGGGCCTGTTCTTCGATCTCCAATTGCATGATCTTGCGCTGCTTGGCATCCAGCTCTGTAGGCATAGACTCCATTTCCGTTTTGATGAGTGCGCAGGCCTCATCCACCAGATCGATGGCTTTATCCGGCAGAAATCGGTCGCTGATATAACGGTCCGAAAGGGTCGCCGCAGCGATCAGCGCCTGATCCTGGATCTTAACGCCATGATAGACCTCATAGCGCTCCTCTAGACCCCGGAGGATGGAGATGGTATCCTCCACGCTGGGCTCGGCCACCAGTACCGGCTGGAAACGGCGTTCCAGAGCAGCATCCTTTTCGATATACTGGCGATACTCATTCAAAGTGGTAGCACCCACGCAATGCAACTCACCCCGGGCCAGCATGGGCTTCAAAAGATTACCGGCATCCATAGATCCTTCGGTCTTACCGGCACCTACAATGGTATGCAGTTCATCAATAAAGAGGATGATCTCCCCTTCGCTTTTTTGCACCTCGGTAAGAACCGCCTTCAGCCGCTCCTCAAACTCGCCCCGATATTTGGCACCGGAGATCAGCGCCCCCATATCCAGCGAAAAAAGCTTGCGGTTTTTCAGGTTTTCCGGCACATCTCCCCGGACGATCCGCAGGGCAAGCCCTTCGGCGATGGCGGTTTTACCCACGCCGGGTTCGCCGATGAGAACCGGGTTGTTTTTGGTTTTCCGGGAAAGGATCCGGATCACATTCCGGATCTCCTCGTCCCGGCCGATGACCGGATCCAGCTTATGCTGGCGGGCGGCCTCCACCAGATCCCTGCCATACTTGGAAAGTACATCATAGGTATCCTCTGGGGTCTGGCTGTTGACCTTCTGGTTGCCCCGCAGCTCCTGAACGGTTTCTAAAAATTTCTTTTTATTAATGTTATGATTGGAAAACAGCTTTTTCAGGGTAGCATCAGCCTGATCCAGCAAACCATACATCAGGTGCTCCACCGAAATATAACTGTCCCCCATCTTTTCTGCCTGCTTAGCGGCAGTATCCATGGCGGCGTTCAGCTCGTTGCTGCAATAAAGCTGCCCCACGTTGCTTAAGGTAGGCAATTGCCGGAGAGCAGCCTTGCAATCCTGCAGTAGACCCTGCACCCCCATTTTTTCCATGATTCCAGCCACAAAACCATTCTGCTGATCAAGCAGAGCAGCCAGCAGATGAAGCTGCTCCACTGCGGAATTTTTCAGCCCTGCAGCGGTCTGCTCGGCAGCCTGCAGCGCTTCTAAGCTTTTTTCGGTAAATTGATTGGCATTCATACGATCACTCCTTCACTGGTGCCATACTCTTTCATGATCTCCTCCACAGCCCGTACAGCGATGGCAGGACGATCCAGATAATCAAAATACAATTTCAAGGCCCGATCAAAATAGTTTACATAATTACAAATAGCAGTTCCTACCATATCCCCTTGGTGTTCAAAAATAGGATTATAACGGAGATTTCTTAAAAACCGACCGTTATCAACAGATACGTGAGGATGATCCAGATAAATCTGCTCTAATTTTGCCCATAAAACCATAAAATCATTTACATAATAGATCAATTCCTGATTCTGCGTGCGCAGCTGAACCTGCAGCTGGCCGAATTCCGGTTCTACCTGGCGAAAAAGCTCCACCCGATAGCGTACTGAGGGATTATATTTATAATTGAGGGCACTCCGCACCATCAGCATGGTCCCGCTGGGCTGAGCCAGAGGCTGAAATCCCACCTTCCCTAAAAGCTCCTCCAATTGCGCCAGGGTCGATTGCATCCGCTTTTCGGGCGTCAGCATGGAGCAATACTCTGCCAGGATCTGATTGATCATATTGGAGCGGTTAGTATGCATGGAATAGGCCAAGCGGTCCACCTGCGCCACCACATCATCCATCAGCACCAAGGAATATACACTTTTCTTCATAGGATCACCTCTTGTTTTTATTGTATCACTATTTCATAATTTGTCAAGCATTTTATATAAATTATTTTACGAGTTTTTAATCTATCACAAATCAAGCTTCAATAAACTCTTTTTATGTTTTTCCCCGAAATACTTGCAAATTATTTCCATTACGATTATAATTAAAACAAATAAATCAGGGAGGTATTGACCCATGCAGAATCAAAAGTTAAGAGCACCCAGTGTGCCTTTGATTACCAACGACCCCATGCTGAATGTGTGGTCCTTTGCAGACAAGCTGACCGATGACGTTCCCCGCCATTGGACCGGCATCCGCCAGTTTATCACCGGATCTATTGCTATCGATGGTGAAATGTTTCAGTTTATCGGTAAACTACAGCCCGATAACATCCGTTACATGACAGAATTCCCAGCCATGAAGCAGGTGGATGTGACCATTAAGGCCATGACTACCGTTTATACCTTTGAAACCGAAAAGGTTCGCATGGAGCTTTCCTTCATGAGCCCCCTGCTGATGGATGACCTGAAGCTGCTGAGCAGACCCATCTCTTACGTTTCTTATAAGCTTACTGCCCTGGACGGCAAGGAGCATAAGATCCATCTGTTCTTCGGCCTCAGTTGTGAAATGGCTGTGGATAACGGCAGCCAGAGCGTAGAGTTCGGCAGAACCGCTTTCTCCATCACCGCATCCAGCGGCACCGCCAATATGCTGAAGCGCTCCGGGGATAACCACCGCATTGAATGGGGCACCCTGCACCTGATCGCTCCCCAATGGAGAACGGTTGCACTGCCTGCAGAAAAGTTGAATAAACGGATCCGCGGCCTTTACAGCAACAAAATGCAGCCGGTGAATACCATGGACTATTACGGCCCCAATCCCGGCCCCTTTGTTCCGGAGTATTATAACGATTATGACTCCACCACCGTATATCCCCACTACCCCATCCTGCTGGCCGAGCAGGAATTTGAGCTGAAGGGTACGCAGGAGGATTTCCTGGCGATCGGTTACGATGACATTAAATCCATTCAATATTTCGGTGAAAATATCGAGGCTTACTGGCGTAAGGACGGCGAAACCTTCGAGGAGATCCTGAAAAAGTCCATCGAAGAGTATGAAGAGATCAAAGGCCGTGTAGCAGCCTTCGAAGATGAGTTGACCGCCAAGGCTTCTGCCATCAGCCCCAAATATGCAGACATTCTGAATCTGGCCTACCGCCAGACCATTGCGGCCCATAAGCTGACCTGGCACGACGGCGAGATCCAGTTCTTTTCCAAGGAGAACTATTCCAATGGCTGTATCGCCACCGTCGATGTGACCTATCCTTCTATCCCTCTGTTCCTCATCTATCAGCCCGATCTGGTAGAAGGGATGCTGAACCCCATCTTCAAACTCATCGATAAGGGGCTTTGGGAATTTGAGTTTGCTCCCCATGATGCAGGCACCTATCCCCTGGCCAATCGCCAGGTCTATGGATACAGTAACAAGTATTTCTTCAGCGGCATCACCCCCTTCGAAAAGCAGATGCCTGTGGAGGAATGCGGCAATATGATCCTCTGCGTGGCAGGTATCTGCTATGCAAGAAAGGATTTCAGCTACTTCAAAAAGCATGAAGCCATCCTGAAGCAGTGGGCAGATTATCTGCTGGAGGCCGGCTATGACCCCGCCAACCAGCTATGCACCGACGATTTTGCCGGTCACCTGGCCCATAACTGCAACCTTTCTGTAAAGGCTGCCATGGGCATCGCTGCTTTTGCCAAGATGCTGAAGGATACCGGCAATACTGCCGAGGCTGAAAAGTACCATGCCAAGGCTGCTGAGTTTGCTTCTCTTTGGGAAAAGGGTGCCAGCACCGGTGATCATACCCGCCTGGCCTTCGACCAGGAAGACAGCTGGAGCATCAAGTACAACATGGTTTGGGATAATTTGCTGAATCTGCATATCTACAGCGACGAAACCAAGAAGAACGAGCTGGCCTATTATAAGAAGATGGCCAACAAATACGGCTTGCCTCTGGATAACCGTTCCGACTATACCAAGAGCGATTGGCAGCTCTGGAGTGTAATGCTGGATGAGACCGATCAGGAGTATTTCAATATGATCGTTGATCGGATGTGGGATTTTCTCAACGAAACCGTTGATCGGGTTCCCTTCACCGATTGGTACTTTACCTCTAAGGCCATCCACCGGGGCTTCCAGAACCGTACCGTACAGGGCGGTCTCTTCATCAAGCTACTGAAATTCTAAAAAAATGGGAGAAGCGTTAGCTTCTCCCATTTTTAGTCCTCGTTCCAATTCTCCAGGGTGTCCAGATCCTCTTTTTTGATCTTCCGGCGGGCGGCCTTGGGATCCTCATGCTCAAAATACTGCTCCTGCACATCGTCCCGCAGTTCATCCCCGGGCTTTACATAAGCTTTTTTCATCATGACATAACACCTCCTGAAAATAATATGGTCTTTGCTTCTGATTTTATTATAACTGTTTATTTTTGAAGCTGTCAATACCACTTTACAAATTTATGCAAATTTGATAGAATAGAACCAAAGGAGTTGATCAAATGGATTATCTGATCTGGGGGTTGGTGAGTGCCATAGCCGGCATCGTGATCTTTTCCATCCTCAATTATTTCATCAAAATGGGGAAAGCCCCAAAAAGTGCAGAGCAGGGCATCTGGAATGCAGTTTATTTTATTCAGCTGAAAAACTATGAAAAAGCGCTAGCCTTGCTCAGCGAGGTGGAGGCCGAATATGCCCTTACCCCGGAGGTCATGTGTGATCTATGCGTCCAGCGGGCCTCAGCCTGCAAAGGGCTAAAGCGTTTCGATGAAGCCGCCGATGCCTATAATGCATTGCTGGATGCGCTGCAGAACAGCAATAGCAAGATCAAGCAAAATGAGGAATTTTTAGCCGAGATCAAGGAATGTTATGCAGCCTGCGGCAGAGAAGCAGAATTTGAAAAATGGGAAGCCTTTTTTGCCAACCTCCCGGAATATGTTGAATTCCGGGAGGCCACCGAAAAGGATCTGGATCGTATCGAAGAGATCTACGGGCTGATCCACGATGAAGAGGAGGCCGGCCGCACCAACATCGGCTGGCAGCGGGAGATCTATCCCACCCGTAAAACGGCGGCTGAGGCATTGGAAAAAGGCACTCTTTTTGTTGCCGAGGCGGAGGGGCAAATCGTGGCGGCGGCAAAGATCGATCAGGAGCAGGTAGATGCTTATGCCGATGCGGCGTGGGAGCACCCTGTTGCCCCGGATGAGGTGATGGTTCTGCACACCTTAGTGGTAGATCCCACCCTGAAAGGCAAGGGCTATGGCAGTAAATTTGTACTCTTTTACGAAGAATATGCTCTGGCCAGCGGATGCCCCTATCTGCGGATGGATACCAACGAGCGCAACGCTGCCGCCCGGGCCCTTTACCGGAAACTGGACTATACGGAAGTGGGGATCGTATCCTGCAAATTTAACGGCATCGATGTCGTAAGGCTGGTCTGCCTGGAAAAAAAGCTATAAAAAATTGCAAAAAAGTACCGGAAAAATATATTTTTCCGGTACTTTTTCATGCCGTTTTTCAGGCTAAACTTTGCAATAACAGCACTGCATCTGCTATAGTGATTCGCCCATCACCGTTCTGATCCCATGCAGCGGGATCATCGATCTCCTGCAGCCCGACCAGAGCCTGCAGAATATAAACAGCATCAGCGGTGGACTTGGCGCCCAGCACGATTACCTCATAAGAGGCAGTACCCTCACGGTAGGTGAATACCACCGTTTGCTTGCCGGGAGTGGCGGTATCAAAGCCGGAAACGGTACAGTCTTCGGTCACATCAAAGGATACACCGTTGCCGTAATCAGCAAGGATCTTCAGACCGGTCAGATCCAGCGCCTCCCCTTCCACATACTGCACTTTTTGGGGAGCGGTCAGAATCAGGGTGGGCGCCACATCCAGCGGAATAAAGGTCATACCGTTCTCTTCTGCATAAAGCTGCGCTTCAGTATCGCTATAGCCCCAAAGGATCACCTTCTTGGGGAAGGCGTTTTCATCGATCTGCCGCACGGTGGCAGGAACGGTCACCTGCTCCAGCTTGGTGCAGTTCTTGAAGGCATCAGCCAGGATCATCACCGTGCCGCTCGGGATCTCATAGGCTCCAGCAAGGGCAGCTTTGGCTTCCAGCAGATAACCGTCTGCATAAAGCACATTATTCTCCCAATTGGAGGCGGTGTTATAATAAGCAGATCCATTCAAAACATCCCTGCCGAAATCCACGATGGAATCGGGCAGCTCGATGGCGCTGAGGCGGCTGCAGCCGTTGAAAGCCTTATCGCCTATTACCGTTACACTATCGGGCACTGTTACAGAGGAGATGCCGATATTATCGGCAAAAGCACCGTTATGAATGACCTGTGTCCCTTCCCGGATGGTATAGGAGCCGGAAACACCACCGTAGATCAGATGGGCTCCAATATAGAATACGCCCTTCTCCCAGTTATCGCCGTTATTATAGCAGCCGCTGCCGTCGAAGGCATCCACCGCAATGGTCAGCGCTTTTTCCGGGAAATATACCGCATTCAACTGCGAACAGTTCTCAAAAGCCTTGCTGCCGATCTCCTCCATGGCATTCGGAAGGGCCACACTGGTGATCAGCATATTCGCAAAGGCCCCTTCGGCAATGCGGGTAACTGCCTTTCCATCGATGGTCTCAGGGATAACCAGATCGGTGTAGATCCCCCGGTAACCGGTAACGGTAACAGTACCGTCGGCAGCCACCTCATAGGTAAATCCGTCGCTGTAATTGATCTTCGTCAACTGATAGCTTCCGTATACATCCATCAGATACTGCTGGTCTGCATCAAAAAAGAATACATCCAGCGAATTGACCGGCAGCAGCTCTTTGCCGGTGGTAGCGGAATACAACCGCAGGATGGAGGAGGTGACCATACTTTCGCTGATATAATAGCCATCGGAAGCGGGCACATAATAATGGGGGCCGGTTACGGTAAAGGTATCCTTCAGGGATTCCTTGGTCATTCTTCTGATCTCCACCGCAGTAAGATCCCCGGAAAGAAATGTCGTATAGGTGTTCCCGCCGGTCAGGGAGAAGAAATCTCCCACACTGTCCAGGTAGTTGCCTTCCCGGTACAGCCGCAGATTGGCGGCGGAGGTATACGGGGTACGGCCGAACCAATACCAATGGGTCCCATTGGCGTTGGGAGTGAAGCTGGTAGTCACCATACCGCCGGACGGGATGGTAACGGTATTTTTACCCAAAACCAGCACACTTGCAGCCACCGCCGAGAAAACGCCGGTAAGCAGCAGAACAAGGGCCAGATTCAGGGCAAGAAGCCGGATCACAGTTTTTTTCATTGAGTTTTCCTCCTGTTGATGATTTCTATATTAGCCAAAAAATTGAAACTCAAATCAAGTATCAGTGCTTTGGATAGAGCAATAATGCTCCAAAAGACCGAGCGCCGCCCAGAAAAAGGGGGCAGTAATAAATTGACTGATGCCGAAGAAGGCCTGCACCGCATAGGCGATCACCGCACCGCCGCAAACCGCAGCCCCCGCATTACGGGGCGCGGCTTTTATCCAGCGGAGCAAGGCGGAGATCAGCCCGGCAAGATACAAAAGAAAGGCAAAGATACCCTGATGATACAGCACATTGAGGTATTCATTATGGGCGGTATCCACATAGGCTTTGATGGTCATTTCCAGGGCTTCATCGTAACGCTGGAAGGGCTGGATATCGGCATAAGCCAAGGTATCGGGGCCGGCCCCCAGCAGCAAATGCTCCGGCAGACGGCTGAGCACGTTTTTCCAAATATAACACCGACCGCTGCCGAAATAGACCGAAACATTCCCATGAAGGATCTCATGGATCTGCCGCAGCATTCCCCCGCTGGGCGTCACCGCATAAAGCAACACTACACCGCCCACAGCACAGCCTGCAAGGCCGCACCAATAAAGGATCCTTCCTTTCTTAGGCAGAGGCACCGCAAAGGGGACCGAGAGCACCGCTCCCCCCAGAATTCCCACAAACCCTGCCATTACATTCATCTTCACCAGAACATACAAGGCAAGGCCCAGCGGGATCAGCAGCAAAAAACGCTGCTTTTCCTTCCCCCTCAGCAGGTAGATCCATAAAACGGGGATGGCGACACAAAGAAAGGACGCCACAAGATCCACATTGCCCAAGGTACCCAGATAGGCACCGGAATAGGCACGGCCGGCATCATAGAAGTTATACCCTTCTGGGAAAAGCCCCAAGGGGTTATAGCCCAGCAGTTGAATGACAGAAAGCACGGAAAAGAGCGTGAGCGCTCCGCCAAAGAGATAAATGAGCACGCCCTTAAGCCTTGCAAACTTTGCCACAAAGAAGAAGCAAAGGCAATAGATGGCAATGGTCAGTGCCCCCTCTCCCCGAGAGCCGCCCAGCCAGGCAGCCTGCGGATAGGCCGAAAACGCCGCAGAAAGGAAGGTGACTGCCATATACAGCAGCATCGCCCCTTGCACTGGGGAAGCCGGCTTTATTTTATTCCAAAGGTCCCTTGGGGAAAAGAGCCCCACCAACATTCCTTCCAGCAGCACCGCCGCGGTAACGATCAGATACCCGCCGCAGATGGCATAGAAGAAGCTTTGCTTGGTGACAGGCAAGGTGGTATAGCCGGAAAAGCTCAGCAGGAACACCGTAGCCAGCAGCGCAAGGTACAGACCGGTGATCATCTCCGGCAGCCGCCATTTCACCGGTTTTTTCATATCAAGTTCCTCTTCATTAAAATATATATTTTATTGTACTATTTTTAACGTAGATTGTCAAGAAAAACGCAAGGAGGTAACTTCTCCTTGCGTTTCATAAATTTTACAGGCTTGCAGTAAACCGCAGAAAGGCCTCCCGGCCCTCGGAGGTGCATGGATATACACCGGCGTGCTCCAGAACCTTGGAGAACACCAAGCCAATCTCCTCCCGAAGGATCTCCATGGCATTGGCGGCATTCAGATCAGGATGCTTTTTCAGCAGTTCTGCCGCCCATTCAGCGTGCTTTGCCGTAGCTTCATCAGAGGCAGGATCGATACCCTTTACCAGTTGATCGGCCAGCAGTTCCATTTCGTCCTTCAAACGAGCGGGCAGCACCGCCAGACCCAGCACCTCAATGAGGCCGATGTTCTCCTTCTTAATGTGATGCAGTTCCTGATGAGGATGATAAACGCCCAAAGGATGCTCCTCGGTGGTGATATTATTGCGGAGCACCAGATCCAGCTCATATTCCCCATCCCGCATCCGGGCAATGGGGGTAATGGTGTTATGGGGCTCCCCGTTGGTTTCGGCAAAGATGAAGGCAGCTTCATCGGTATAACCCCGCCATGCAGCCAGGATCTCAGCGGCAAGGGCGGTGAGGCTCTTGCGATCCTTGCCCTTGATCCGGATCACCGAAAGGGGCCACCGAACGATGCCGGCCTGAACATCGGGATGCTTGCTAAAGGTCAGCTCCTTTTCAACCGGTGCTTTGGCCATGGGGAAGGTATAATGACCACCCTGGAAATGGTCGTGACTCAAAATAGAGCCGCCCACGATGGGCAGATCTGCATTGGAACCCACGGTGTAATGAGGGAAGATCTCAATGAAATCCAGCAGTTTTTCAAAGGTTGCGGGATTGATCTTCATGGGGGTATGCTGATTATTCAGCAGGATACAATGCTCATTATAGTACACATAAGGGGAATACTGCATACTCCAGGGGGTTCCGCCGATGGTGAGGGGAATGATCCGGTGATTTTCCCGGGCAGCGGCCCTTACATTCCCGGCGAACCCCTCATTTTCCTTGCAAAGGGCACATTTGGGATAAACGGCGGGCGGTGCATTTTTAGCAGCGGCGATGGCCTTGGGATCCTTTTCCGGCTTGGAAAGGTTGATGGTGATATCCAACGCGCCATAAGGCGTTTCTGTCACCCACTTCTGATCCTTTTCTACCCGGTAACGGCGGATATAATCGGTATTCTGGGAAAACTCATAGAAAAAGTCGGTGGCCTTCTGAGGATCTTCCTGATAAAGTGCCCAGAAGCGATCAATGACCCAAGAGGGCCGGGGGGTCAGCAGCCCCATGATACGGGTATCAAAAAGATCCCGGTATGTAACGGTATTATCCGGGAGCAGCCCCTTGGCGGCGGCATCATCCAGCAGAGCGGCCAGCAGCTGTTCCAAGGAGCAATCGGCAGCCTGCACCTCGGCAGGGTCATAGCCCTCCTCCTGCATCAGATCCAGCAGCTGGTTGCGCGCATAAACCGTATCCCGCTCGTCCAGCAGACCGGTCTTTACCGCATAATTCAATAATCCTTCAATATATTTTTTCATTGGTGTTCTCCCCTATTGATTTTTCTTATATTTTATCACAAGAAAATAAAAAATGGAAGAGAAATACTTTACTTTAAGGGTTTTCTTTGATAAAATAATCTTATAAACTTTGCAAAAAAGGAGAAGTTTCCATGAATTTACCTGCTCTTGCGAAAGAACTTTACCCCAAAAATCAATGGGAAATGCAAGAAAAACGTTATACAGATGCCGCCAAGCGTTTTGAAGAACTCTTCGGCACCCCACACACTATGATCTTTTCTGCTCCTGGACGCAGTGAGATCTGCGGCAACCACACCGACCATAACATGGGCAAGGCAGTAGGTGCTTCTGTCACCTTAGACATCCTGGCCTTTGTATCTCCCCGGGAGGATGGGATCGTACGTATTTTAGCAGACGGATTTCCTGCTGTGGAGGTCGATACGGCAGACACCGCTCTGAAGGAGAATGAAAAGGGAGATTCTGCCGGTCTGGTACGGGGAATTGCCAACAAGATGAAGGAAAAAGGCTATAAGCTGGGCGGATTTAATGCCTACACCACCAGCAATGTTTTCAAAGGCTCCGGCCTTTCCTCCTCTGCCGCCTTTGAGGTGGTCATGACCGCCATTCTGGACGAGCTGTATAACGGCGGCCAAATGGACCGCAAGGAGATGGCGCTGATCTCTCAGTATGCCGAAAATGTTTACTTCGGCAAGGCCAGCGGTACCCTGGATCAGCTTTCATGTGCCTTTGGCGGTATGATCGCCATCGATTTTGAGGACCCGACCGATCCCAAGGTACGCCCCATCGAATTTGATTTTGCCCAAGCCGGCCACAGCATGGTCATCACCGATGTACATAGCGATCACGCCGATCTCACCGCCGATTATGTGGCTATCAAATCTGAAATGCAGGCGGTAGCCAACTTCTTCGGCAAAAAATATCTGCGGCAGGTGGCGCTGGAAGAGTTTGAAGGCCAGCTTCCTGCCCTGAGAGAAAAGCTTTCCGAGCGGGCTTTGATCCGAGCCTACCACTATTTCCTGGAAAATAACCGGGTAGATGCCCTTCATGATGCCCTGCAGAACAAGGATTTTGAAGCCTTCAAGCAGATCGTAACAGCATCGGGGAATTCTTCCTATATGTATCTGCAGAATATCTATTCCGACCGCACTCCCACCTCTCAGGCCATGAGCCTGGCCCTCTGCATCACCCAGCGTCTGCTGGCAGGAAAAGGTGCATGGCGGGTACACGGCGGCGGTTTCGGCGGCACCATCCAGGCCTATATGCCGGATAATATGGTAGAGGCCTATACCGCAGAAATGAACCGCATCTTTGGTGACGGAAGCAGCTGCGTACTGCAGATCCGCCCCTACGGCCCCGTAAAGGTTCAATAAACTGAAAAAGGAGTTCGAAAAAATCGAACTCCTTTTTGTTTAGTACTCACCGTTATGCGGCGGGCGATCGGTAAGGGGCGTGTAGGTCTTGGGATCGATCACCAGCCAGGCATTGGGCAGAAAACGCATCCCGTCCTTATCCGAGCCGCTGGGATTGTTTAAAACCCCGCCGCCCTTGGTATAATATAATACGGTAGAGGATCCGCCGTCCAGATTGGCCGCATTGTAGCATTCCTCTTCGATCAAAACCTCCTGCAGCTGTTTCATGGTAGCGCCGGCAGAGGTGATGGATCGGCCGTCGATGACCACAAAGATCACCGTACCGTCCTGCCGCTGGCCAATAGCGGTACGGGGAGCAACGCCCCAGCCGCCATTGCCCCGGATCTCGGTGGGTTCCCCGTTGATGATCAGGAAGGGGCTGAATTCCACAGCGTCCCGCAGCTTTAGAGAAGGCAACTCAGTGGTATTGTATCGGCCCAGAACCAACACATCATCTTCATTAAAGCCAACCACATTGGCAAAGGTCTGATATTGGGGGCCCTGAATGGTCACTCCGTCCACTATGACCAAGCCAATGGCATTACCGCCGTTGCCCCAGCCATTGGCATCGCCAAAGCCGCCGGCATTGATCCCGGCAATAGCACCGTAATCCTCAATGAGCTTGGGAATCTTCTGGCCCTTGGTGCCGTAGTTCTGAGGCAGCCCCAGCCGAACCCAGGAGGGATCGGGAATCTCCATTACAAAACCGTTATAACCGGAGCCGCTGATCTTACGCACCGTAAGCTCACCGCGATTCAGTTTGGTAATGGCATCTACGTCGGTAGTTGTGGTGGGATTGATGACCTTATTCTTATCCATGACCTGCTGAATAGTCTCATTGGAATAGAAAGTCGTGGCATAGTACTGGTGCGACAGGGTGGTCATAGCCGATGTAATGATCAGCTCCCGAAAAAAATTGATGGGGCCGTAAAGCAGGAAGAGAACCAGAGCGGCCTCGGTAACCAGCGAGATCAGGGTGGTGATCAGATACTTCCCCCACGGGCGGTGGCAAAAGTACATAAATCGGTTTCCGGAACTGTTGAATGCGTTGGGCTTATTCAGTTTTCGCGCATGTTTGGCAACATACCGTTTACTTTTTTTCAAATCATTCACCTATTTAAACTTCAAGATTTATTGCATTATTTAAATTATACTGGTTTCAGGGGCTTCTGTCAATGAAATTAAAAATTATTTCATTTTTCTTTAAAATTTTACTTTACAAATCGAAAATCATCTGTTATAATATTGAACGTCGTTGGGATATAGCCAAGTTGGTAAGGCAATGGATTCTGACTCCATCATTGCGCAGGTTCGAGTCCTGCTATCCCAGCCAAAAGAAAAACCCACCCAAACGGGTGGGTTTTTCTTTTGGCTTGAATGGCAGTCTTGCTCGAACGTGGCCGCGCAGCGGGAGCAGCGACGGAAGCGCCTGCGCTTCCTAGTACCTTTAGGTAGTTCGAGTCCTGCACGCTGAGATCACCCAAACGGGTGGGTTTTTCTTTTGGCTTGAATGGTAGTTTTTAAACATTTATTAAGTTTCCTCATTTAATTTGACTTTTCTTCTTCATTGCGGTATACTCATAATATCAGATAAGAAATGTCGGCCAGCGGCATTTTTTGTTTTGTTTGGAGGAGTTTCCCTTGAAAAAAATAAAATTTTCAAAAAGGCTGCTTATTTCCGCTTTGCTTCTGCTGGGGGGAAATCTGCTGTTCTTTTTCACTATATGGTTATTAAGCAAATATGATCAGATCCAATTGGATCAGGTGATCTTCCAGATGAAAAGCCCCGCTTCGGGGGCCCATAAAAATCTGCTCACCAGCGCCTTTTTAAGGGTCGGTGTATTTGGATTTGCCCTGACCGGGCTGGAGATCTTTTTATATCTGCTGCTTTCCGGTCGGCTGACCGAGCTCTTCAAAAAGAGCCGGAAATATCTCGGCTATTGTACCGGAAAGGTATGCGCTTTTTTCAAAAAGACCGCCCTTCCCTTTTCATCAGTTATGCTGATTTTTTCCCTTACCCTGTTTAGCGTAAAATTGGATGTATTTGGATATGCCAAGGAGCTTTTTACCGAATCCGATTTTATTAAGGAAAACTATGTGGATCCTTCTACTGCTCAGCTGACTTTTCCGAAAGAGAAGCGGAACCTCATCTATATTTTTCTGGAATCGATGGAAAGCACCTATGCAGACCCTAACGCCGGTGGGCTGGTAACAGAAAACTTTATTCCGGAACTGAGCAAGCTTGCCGAAGAGAATGTTCATTTTTCCAATACAGAGGGGCTTGGCGGTGCTCTTTCCTACACCGGCACCACCTGGACCGCTGCCGCTATGGTCGCCCAGACCTCCGGCATTGTCGTAAAGGTTCCCCTTTCTGCCGATACCTACGGCGGGGAGGATGAATTTATCCCGGGCATTGTATCCATTGGGGAGGTCCTTGAAAAGGAGGGCTACAATCAAACCTTGCTCTTAGGCTCCGATGCTGCCTTTGCCGGGCGGGATTCCTATTTCACCGAGCATGGGAATTATAATATTGTTGATATCGTTTCCCTGAAAGCCGAGGGAAGGCTGCCGGAGGATTATCTGGAATTCTGGGGCTACGAGGATCAAAAACTATTTCAATTCGCCAAAGAGGAGCTGACCAAGCTGGCAGCTCAGGATGCCCCCTTCAACTTCACCACCCTGACAGTGGATACCCACTTCCCCGCCGGGTACCTTTGCCCCCAATGCGGCAGCGAATATGAAGAGCAATATGCCAATGTACTGGCCTGCAGCTCCAAACAGGTCTATGAATTTGTGCAATGGATCCAGGCTCAGGAATGGTATAAAAACACCACCATTATCATCAGCGGCGATCACCTGACCATGGATCCGGAGTTTTTGGCCGATATCGACGAAAACTATACCCGAACCATCTATAACTGCATCATCAATGCCCCTATCGAACCGGTGCAGGAAACCAATCGGCAATTCGGTACCTTCGATATGCTGCCTACTACTTTAGCCACCTTGGGTGTAGAAATTGAGGGCGACCGACTGGGGCTGGGTACCAACCTATTCTCGGATCAAAAGACGCTGACCGAGGAATACGGCTTTGAAGGGCTCAGCGAAGAGCTGAATAAAAAATCGGTATTCTATAATAATGAGTTTTTAGGAATGCAGCAAAAAAGCCATCTACCGCAAACCGCGGAATAAAAATTCCGTGGTTTGTGAGACTGCAAAAAGGCACCGACCGCAGAAAAAATAGAATAAATGATTTCTGCCGATAATATAAGTTTGAGCCACGGAAAAGTATTCGTTCTTTTCTGTGGCTTCTTTCATAAGGTAGAATCCCGCCGGAACGGGATTTATTGTAACGTTTTCTGCTTTTCGCCGCTCCGCTCTCTACCGTACCCATGTACGCCAACGAGAACGGATCGGCGAAATCTGCACTCTTTTTTAGCAACATCTTTTTTTACTCTTGACATTCTTCTAAAATGAAATTAAAATGATATCATAAAGAATTTATGGAGGTAAATACCATGCAAGAAAAAATGATTAAAGCAAAAAACGGAATGGCGGTTTTGATCCTGAACATTCTGGCGATGATCATCGCCTTTGTGCTGCTGATCGCAGGAGGTTGTATGATGGAGGAAGGTGCCCCAGCGGGGGTTCCCTTGTTTGCAGTTGGAATCATCTGGGTCTGCTTCGGTTGGATCCTCTTTCTGGGGTTAAAGGTGCTGAAGCCTCAGGAGGCGTTGGTATTGACCCTTTTCGGCAAGTATGTGGGCACCCTGAAGGGAGAAGGCTTTTATTTTGTAAATCCCTTTGTAACGGCCGTCAATCCCGCCGCCAAGACCTCTCTGCGCCAGAGCGGAGATGTGAATTCTGCTGCCGAGCTGCCGGTGCGCAATGCCAATGGCCAGACTCAGATCAGCAAGGTCATTTCCCTGAAGGTAATGACCCTGAACAACAACAAGCAAAAGATCAACGATTGCCTCGGCAACCCGGTGGAGATCGGTATTGCGGTGATCTGGCGGGTCGCTGATACGGCCAAGGCTGTATTTGCGGTGGATAACTTTAAGGAATTCCTTTCCCTGCAATGTGACGCAGCCCTGCGAAACATTGTACGGATCTATCCTTACGACGTAGCCCAGAATGTGGACACCACCGGCGACGGCGAGCCGGATGAAGGTTCTCTGCGGGGTTCCAGCGAAATCGTGGCTCAACGGATCAAAGATGAGATCCAGGCGCGGGTACAGCAGGCGGGCCTGGAAATTCTGGAGGCCCGGATCACCTACCTGGCCTATGCTCCGGAAATTGCAGCGGTGATGCTGCAGCGCCAGCAGGCCTCTGCGGTGGTGGATGCCCGGAAAATGATCGTAGACGGTGCTGTTGGAATGGTAGAAATGGCGCTGAATCGGTTGAACGACGGCGGCATCGTGGAGCTGGACGAGGAGCGCAAAGCAGCAATGGTTTCCAACCTGCTGGTGGTGCTCTGCGGCAACAAGGACGCCCAGCCCATCGTGAATTCCGGAAGCTTATATTAATGGCAGACGGTAAAAAGCAGGTTCCCCTGCGTATTTCCTCCAAGCTCTATGCCCAGCTTGCCGCATGGGCAGAGGATGACTTTCGCTCCCTCAATGGGCAGATCGAATATCTGCTCACCGAGTGTGTGCGCCAGCGGAAAAAGAACGGGAAATATGTTCCGGAAACCTTGGATGAAAAAATCGAATTAGATATTTGAAAAATTTGTTGTATTCCTTTGAAAAAAATGTTATGATATAGAAAAATATCGAAGGAGCATTTTAAAATGGGAAAAATCAAGGCAACCTTAAACGAATTCAAGGAATTCATCAGCAAAGGGAACATCATCGACATGGCTGTCGGTGTTGTGATCGGTAATTCTTTCAAGGCCATTGTTACCTCTTTGGTAGACAATATCATCATGCCTCTGGTAGGCTTGCTGCTGGGCGGCAAGAGTTTTGAAGCGCTCAGCTTTACCTTTGGCGCTGCAACGGTGAAATACGGTATTTTCATTCAGAATATCGTAGATTTTCTGATCGTTGCCGCCTGTATGTTTGTGGTGCTGAAGGTGATCGCCACCTTGGGCAAGCTGCGCAAGAAGAAGGAAGAAGAGGAAAAGGCCGCTGAGCCCCCCAAGAAGAGCGACGAAGTCCTGCTGCTGGAGGAGATCCGCGACCTGATGAAGGAGCAAAAAAATGGCTAAGATCAAAGGGATCCATCATGTTGCCATCAAAAGCAACGGTCTGGAAGAATTTGAAAAGCTGGTACATTTTTATCGGGACATTCTTGAACTGCCGGTGCTTCGTGCATGGGGCGAAGGAATGGAGCAGGGCATGATGCTGGACACCGGCGCCGGCATTCTGGAGGTCTTCCCCAATGCCGAGGATCGGCCCGGTCAGGGCGTTCTGCGGCACCTGGCATTGGCCACCGATGATGTGGACGGCTGCATCGCCGCAGTTCATGCCGAGGGCTACGAGATCACCATCGAGCCCAAGGACATCAACATCGGCGGCATCTTCCCCGCCCGCATTGCATTTTGCATCGGGCCGATAGGAGAAGAAGTGGAATTCTT
Source organism: Clostridia bacterium (assembly GCA_017464525.1). Classification (GTDB taxonomy): domain Bacteria; phylum Bacillota; class Clostridia; order Oscillospirales; family QAKW01; genus QAKW01. The sequence continues at coordinate 23,413 of JAFTZM010000013.1, read as the reverse complement.
CTGCGAGAAGTAAATACAAAACAGCCACCCATTGCGGGTGGCTATTTTTATGTTATATGCGCATATTCTGTTACAGTTCCGGTACTCCAATCCACTGCATAAAGGTAATTCTTTGTCAGGATCATTGCACCGTACTCATTGGCTTTGAAGGTGGCAAAAGAGGACTCCTTCATGGAAAAAGAGCAGGTATTCTCCCCCACCTTCAACTCAACCCGATCGGTATTTCCTTCCAACTCAAAATTGGCAATACCGTTTTCAAATACTGTAAATCTTTTTTGGGTGACCCCGATTTCTTCCTTGGTCAGTTCCTTACCGAAAGCAACATCATAAAACCAAGGATCATCTACAGCACTGACGGCAATATTCCCCATCATCATGATATCACGGTATGGGAAGGTCTCTGTCTCTCCGGTTTTGAGATCATAGATCAGCGTATCGCTAAGCTGATCGAAGCAAAGCAGCCGGTCACCAACCTTATACAGCTGAAAGTTGGGATCCGCCTCCAGAAGGATCTCTTCCCTTTTCTCCTGAAGCTCTGCCCGGCAAAGCCAATATACCTTCTCTTCGCCCCTGCGGATATAATACAGCGTATCCCCATCCAGAAGGATATCCCGGAAAACTGTTTCTGGGAAGGTGAATTCCTCTGTTTCCAACGTTTTCAGATGGATCTTCAGCACCCTGGAGGAGGACTCTTCCCCAATACAAAAAACATAGAGGGTCTCCCCATTGCTAACCGGAAGGATCCGCTGCACCCGGCTGCGATCCGCCAACCGAACCCATTCTTCCCCTTTCTCCAGATCCATGGCCAGAAAATCCGTGGCATCGTGAGCAAAAAGAATGGAGCCGTAAATATCGGTCATATATACCTTTTCTGCCAGGCAATGGAGGGCTTCATCCCCAAGGGAGGTGTAGTAGATGCCGCATCCCTGATGCTGGCATTGAAAATAAGCACGGTCTTTATAAATGCGGATATAGTTCTCCCAATTTCCGTAGCGTTCATAATTATGCATGGGAGCGGCATAAACTGCCTCTTCGCCGGAGGACCCGGGGGTACTGACAACATTTTCAGCAGAGAGCTCCGGCTCCGGGAGACGGGCGCAACCGGTCCCCATAAGGAGTATCATCAAGAATAAAGCGACGTATCGTTTCATTTTTTTATTTTGATCAAATCGAAACGGAGGATCCATCCGCAAAGCTTATTTTCCCGGTATTTTTCCAAAAAGGCGTAGATGCCCTTGGTGATAAACCAGGCCACGATGCCGGAGATGGCACCCACCAGGACGGCAGCAAGCACGTCGCTGGGAAAATGGGCCATCAGGTAATTCCGGGCAAAAGCCATCAGGATCACATAGAGGTAACCGAGGGGCATCCACTTTTTCCGCCAGGCCAGCACCAGAGCGGTCACGCCGGACATAGCGGCTGTCACATGGCCGGAGGGAAAGGAAAAGCCTTCTTCGGCGGGAGCGCCCACGGCGTTCCACCAGGCGGCATAAAGCTGCGAATTTTCAAAGGGGCGCAGGCGGGCAACCCAATCCTTCAAAACAATATTGGTGATCAGCGCTCCGCAACTAACCGCCCCGAAAAGGCAGACTCCGATCTTGCGGGTCTTGGAAAAACACATCAAGATCAGCGCCAGGGCAAACATCCACAACCCTTTTTCACCGATTAAAGTGATGAATTTCATCAATGGAGTAAGAAAACCGCCGCAATTTTCTGCCAATCCATGCATAAATTCCAGTATGCTGCTGTCAAATCCGTTAAAGGTCGTATTTAACCATTCAGCCATCTTCAAGCCTCCTATCAAATTCTGTATTTATTATACACAATATGTAAAAAAAGTGCAAGGTATACAAAAAAATTATATGCTATAATGTAATAAAAGCAAACTGAAATCTGTCTATAGGGGTGAAAGGAGTGTGAAAAACGTGGACGATCAAAGAATTATTCAATTATATTGGGATCGGTCGGAAAAGGCAATCACGGCAACTGCCGCCAAATACGGCCGCTACTGCCACTATATTGCCTATAACATTCTTCGCAATGACGAAGACGCCGAAGAATGTGTCAACGACACCTGGCTCAACACCTGGAACACAATTCCCCCACAAAAACCGCGCCGTCTACAAGCCTTTTTGGGGAAGATCACCCGCAATCTTTCCCTCAACCGTTACGAAAAACGCACCACAGAAAAAAGGGGCGGTGGGGAGATCACTCTAATCTTAGATGAACTTTCGGAATGTATTCCCGCAGAGCAAGGCAGTAAAATCGCGGAGGAGCTTGCTTTTACGGACCTGCTGAATCGCTTTTTGGATACTCTATCCCCGCAGGACTGCAAGCTGTTTGTCCGCCGTTATTGGTATATGAGTCCCATCAAAGAGCTTACACGAGACTTTCATATCAGTGAAAGTAAGGCGTCTGTCACGCTCTTTCGTACGCGGAAAAAACTCCGTACATATTTAGAGAAAGAAGGTGTGACTTTATGACAAATCAACAATTACTTACCGCCATCGGGGGGATCGACGACCGCTTTATCACCGCCGGGTCCAAAGCCTCTAAGCGTTATTGGATCCGCTGGTGCACCGCCGCAGCCGCCTGCCTTTGCCTGATCATAGTGGGCATCGGTCTATGGCAAGGCGGGCTCTTTACCAAGCCGGAGCCGCTTCCCACTCCAGGCAATACAGAGACTGTTCCGGAGGATACGGACAATACCTTCGAAGCAATGGGCGGGGATAACCACGATTATTACTACGCCTACCACGGCAAGCTTTACAGAAGTATTTCGGAGATGAACAACTGGCTGGAACTGCAGGGAATCGATATCTGGGAATGGTGGGAGCAGGAAGCGCAAGCCACCAAGCAAAAAAAATATACGGCATCGGATCCGGAATATGTTCCCATCCTGCTTAACGTTATCGAAACATTCAACTTCCCCCGAGAGGTCTTCGAGAAGATCAATCAGGAAAACATTGAATTTTATCAGCAGTATGGTAGCATCGAAGATGTGTGCTTTAATAAAGAAGAGTTGGATGCCCTCTATTCCGGCGACTCTGCCGTCATTACCCGCGTATTTGCCTCCCCTTATGCCATCGTTGCAGGTGACCGGGCATTTGCTCCGTACTTTTACCTCAATGCCACCGAGGAAGAACTGCAGTCATACGGCATCACGCAGGAGATGATCCAGAAAAAGATCACTCTTTTGCGCCGGGATAAAATCATTGAAAGTATCAGCCCCATCGATCAATATTTTGACCCCGAATACGATCTTCCCTATCAACGCAGGCTTTACGCCTTAGGTATTCTGGATCGGCTCCACCCCGACCAGATGATCGATGCATGGGCAAACCAAAACTATAACGATATGGGTTATATGAAGCCTGCAACCTCCACCTCCGACATGACACCCCGTCTTTTGGTCGCCATTGAACGGTTTGAGATCACAAAAGAAGAATTTGAAGAAAATAACGCCAAGCTGACCACGTTTCTTAAGAAATACAATCATACCTACTTCATTAAAAGTAATTGCTTCACCCAAGAGGAAATCGACGTTCTCTTTTCCGGTGACCGGGAAGCCATTGTCCGTACCTTTGCCTCCCCCTATGCCATTCTTTCCGGAGGAAAGGCTTATGCGCCGGATTTCTATCTCAATGCCACCGCTGCCGAGCTAAAAACCACCGGTATTACCGAAGAAATGATCGAACAAAAGACAGAACTGCTCTATCAAAACGAAATCATTTAAAAGCCATAAGACAAGAAAAAGCCTACCCCGAGGGGTAGGCTTTTTGATTTGAGAAATTACATCTCGGAGAGCTTCTTGAGGTTTTCTCTCTTCTCGACAGCGGCCTTTTCGCCTGCAGCAAAGAGAACTTCAGCTCTATCGGGATTAGCGCGGCTCAGAGCATTGTAACGAACCTCGTTCATGATGAAGTCGCGATAATTCATGGTGGGCTCCTTGGAATCATAGCTCAAGGGGTTCTTGCCATCCTCGGCCAGAGCGGGATTGAAGCGATACAGCTGCCAATAACCGGACTCAACAGCCTTCTTGGACTCGGCCATAGAAGTACCCATGCCGCCCTTGATACCGTGGTTGATACAGGGGGCGTAAGCAATGATCAGGGAGGGGCCATGGTAAGCTTCAGCCTCAGCAAAGGCCTTCACGCACTGATTGTAATCAGCACCCATGGAAACCTGAGCCACATAAACGTAGCCATAGGAGCGAGCGATAGCACCCAGATCCTTCTTCTTGGTTACCTTACCGGCAGCAGCGAACTGAGCGATGGAGCCGGAGGGAGTAGACTTGGAAGCCTGACCGCCGGTGTTGGAATAAACTTCAGTATCGAATACCAGAATGTTTACATCCTCGTTGGAGGCAATGACATGATCCAGACCGCCGAAGCCGATATCATATGCCCAGCCGTCGCCGCCCAGAATCCATACGGACTTCTTAGCGATAAAGTCTTTCTGAGCCAGAATGCTGGCAGCAGCAGCCTTGCCCTTCTCGCAGCAATCAACCTTCTCCAGCTCGGCAACCAACTTAGCGGTAGCGGCGGTGTTGGTCTTAGTGTCGTTATAGGTAGCCTTCCACTCATCGATGGCAGCCTTCAGGCTATCGCAGGTGGTGAAGTTATACAGCTCTTCAATCTCAGCGGTAACCTTATCACGCAGCTGAGTAGCACCCAGATACATACCCAGACCATGCTCGGCGTTATCCTCAAAGAGGGAGTTGCCCCAAGCGGGACCGCGGCCGGCCTTGTTCACGGTATAAGGAGTAGAGGGAGAGGAACCGCCCCAGATGGAGGAGCAACCGGTGGCGTTGGAGATATACATCCGATCGCCGAACAGCTGAGTCATCAGCTTGGCATAGGGAGTCTCGCCGCAGCCTGCGCAAGCACCGGAGTACTCAAGCAGAGGAGTCTTGAACTGAGAACCCTTAACGGACTCTACCTTGAATACCTCGTTCACTTCGGGCTTCTCGGAAACGTTCTTATAGTTGTAGTTAAAGTACTTCTGCTCGCCAACCTGAGAATCCAGGGAACTCATAACGATGGCCTTATTCTTAGCGGGGCAGACAGCAACGCAGGAACCGCAACCGGTACAATCCAGAACAGAAACACCCATGGTGAAGGTCAGGGCATCCAGACCCTTACCCAGCATCTTCTTGGTCTTCATGCCTTCGGGAGCAGCAGCCACTTCATCGGCATTCAGAACGAAGGGACGGATAACGGCATGGGGGCAAACCAGAGAGCACTGGTTACACTCGATACAGTTCTCGGGGATCCAGCAGGGAACGTCAACAGCGATACCGCGCTTCTCGTAAGCAGCAGCACCCTGCTCCATATGACCGTCCACATACTTCTCGAAAGCAGAAACGGGGAGCTGATCGCCCTTCTGAGCGTTGATGGGAACCAGAATGTTCTCCACATATTCCTTCAGATCGGCTCTGTCGCAATCAACAGTAACCTTAGCAGCCTCAGCAGTTGCATTCTTCCAGGAAGCGGGAATCTCAACCTTTACAGCGCTGTTGGCGCCGGCTTCGATGGCCTTATGGTTCATATCAACGATATGCTGACCCTTCTTGCTGTAGGAAGCGGTAGCGGCATCCTTCATGTACTGAATTGCTTCAGCCTCGGGGATCACCTGAGCGATCTTGAAGAAGGCGGACTGCAGAACAGTATTGATACGGCCGCCCAGACCGATCTCACGGCCGATTTTGATACCGTCGATGATATAGAAGTTAATGTCGTTATCTGCCAGGTACTTCTTCACATTGGCAGGCAGCTTCTCGTCCAACTCTTCCACGGACCAGGGGCAGTTCAGCAGGAAGGAGCCGCCCTTCTTAACCTCGGAAACCATATCATACTTATCGATATAGGAGGGGTTATGGCAGGCAACGAAATCTGCCTTGGAGATGAAGTAGGTGGACTTGATGGGGGTATCGCCGAAGCGCAGGTGAGAAATGGTTACACCTCCGGACTTCTTGGAGTCGTAAGCGAAGTAGGCCTGCGCATACTTATCGGTATGGTCACCGATGATCTTGATGGAGTTCTTATTGGCACCAACAGTACCGTCGGAGCCCAGACCCCAGAACTTGCAGGAAATGGTGCCTTCGGGAGCGGTGTGGATATCCACAGTCTCCAGAGACAGGTTGGTAACGTCGTCCACGATACCGATGGTGAAGTTGTTCTTGGGCTCAGCAACCTTCAGGTTCTCGTATACAGCAGCGATGCAACCGGGGGTGGTATCCTTGGAACCCAGACCATAACGGCCGCCAACAACCTTTACGTTCTTGAACTCGCTGTCTGCCAGAGCAGAAACAACATCCAGATAAAGGGGCTCACCCAAGGAGCCGGGCTCTTTAGTACGATCCAGAACAGCGATCTTCTGAACGGTCTTGGGCAGAACGGACAGCAGATGCTTGGTGGACCAGGGACGGTAGAGGCGAACCTTCACCAGACCGGTCTTAGCACCGTTGGCATTAAGGTAATCGATGGTCTCTTCGATAGTGTCGCAAACGGAACCCATGGCCACGATCACATACTCGGCATCCTCAGCACCGTAGTAGTTGAAGGGCTTGTAATCGGAACCGATCTTAGCATTGATCTTGTCCATATACTCTTCAACAACTGCAGGCAGAGCATCATAATACTTGTTGCAAGCCTCACGGGCCTGGAAGAATACATCGGGGTTCTGGGCGGAACCGCGGAGCACGGGATGCTCAGGGTTCAGGGCGTTGTTACGGAACTCGTTCACAGCGTCCATATCCAGCATATCCTTCAGATCCTCATAATCCCAGATCTCGATCTTCTGGATCTCATGAGAGGTACGGAAACCGTCGAAGAAATGCAGGAAGGGAACCTTACCCTTGATAGCAGCCAGGTGAGCCACAGCCCCCAGATCCATTACTTCCTGAACGTTACCGGCGCAGAGCATAGCAAAACCAGTCTGACGGCAAGCCATAACGTCGGAATGGTCACCGAAGATGGACAGAGCGTGAGAAGCCAGCGCACGGGCAGAGCAGTGGATAACACCGGGAAGCTGCTCACCGGCGATCTTGTACATATTCGGGATCATCAACAAAAGACCCTGAGAAGCGGTGTAGGTGGTGGTCAGGGCACCGGCGGCCAGAGAGCCATGCACAGTACCGGCAGCACCGGCCTCAGACTGCATTTCAACAACCTTTACCTTCTGACCGAAAACGTTGACGCGGCCCTCCGCAGCCCACTTATCGGTCATTTCAGCCATTACCGAGGACGGAGTGATAGGATAAATACCTGCAACGTCGGTGAACGCATAGGATACGTGTGCAGCGGCGTTGTTACCGTCCATGGTTTTCATTTTTCTGTTAGCCATAGTTGTCCTCCTTATATTGAATAAAAAAATTTTACCATTGGATATTTTATCACGAATTTCCCCCGGTGTAAAGGGCGAATTGAAAGAAATTTGCAGAAAAACAATAATAAATTTGCTTTTTATTCATCTAATTGTTATAATATACTGCGATAGGAGATGATGAAATGGTTTCCAGAATGTTTTCCTTCGGCCTGGCGGGAATTGAAGCCTTTCCGGTCACGGTGGAAGTAGATATCAGCGGGGGTCTGCCCGCCTTTGAGATCGTGGGTCTGCCGGATGCGGCGGTCAAGGAATCCAAGGAGCGGGTACGAAGCGCATTAAAGAACGCCGGCTTCCATTTCCCGGCTAAGCGGATCACGGTAAATCTGGCGCCGGCGGATGTACGCAAGACCGGGCCGGTTTATGACCTTTCCATCTTCATGGGTTTTCTGGCCTGCAATAGTGATATTGTGGGGGATTTCACCGGCGTAGGCTTCATCGGGGAGCTTTCTCTGCTGGGTGAGGTGCGGCCGGTGAAGGGGGTCCTTCCCATGGCGCTGAAGGCCCGGGAACTAGGGTTCCGTGCCCTGATCATCCCCGCGGCCAACGCACCGGAGGTGCAGTACGTGGACGGGCTGGATATCTACCCGGTCTATGATGTGCGGCAGGCTGTTGCACTGCTGCAGCAGCCCGGCACGGTAGAACCGCTCCAAGCCATTGAATTTCGTGCAGAAGCGGAAGAGGATTTTCAGATCGATTTTGCCGATGTAAAAGGGCAGTTTATTCCCCGCCGTGCCATGGAGATCGCCGCAGCAGGCGGGCACAACATTTTAATGTCCGGCCCTCCGGGGAGCGGTAAAAGTATGCTGGCCAAGCGGCTGCCCACCATTCTGCCGCCCCTTACATACGAAGAAGCGCTGGAATGTACCAAAATATACTCTGTTGCCGGGCTTTTAGAGCGGGATATCCGCAAGACTCGCCCCTTCCGCAGCCCCCATCACACCGCCACCTATGTAGCCCTTTGCGGCGGCGGGCAGCACCTGATGCCCGGGGAGCTTTCCATGGCTCATAACGGGGTGCTCTTTTTAGATGAGTTACCGGAATTTTCCCCGCAGGTCTTAGATTCCATGCGGGCGCCCTTGGAGGACAATGTGATCACCGTCGCCAGGGCCAACGGCAGCGTAACCTACCCCTGCAATGTGATGCTGGTCTGCGCCATGAACCCCTGCAAATGCGGATTTCTGGGGCATCCCTCCCGAAAATGTGTCTGCTCCCCCGGAGAGATCCTGCGGTACCGCAACCGGATCTCAGGACCGTTGCTGGATCGGATCGATATTCATATCGAAGTGCCGGCAGTTTCCTATGAAGACCTGAGCACCAAGGCACCGGGCGAACCCTCCTCCGCCATCCGGGAGCGGGTCGTTACCGCCCGTAAGCTGCAGCAGGAGCGCTACAAAGCCGAAGGCATCACCAAAAACGCCGACCTCTCCTCCCCCATGGTCAAGAAATACTGCCCGCTGAGCCCTCAGGCAGAGCAGCTTTTAAAGCAAAGCTTTGATAAGCTGGATCTTTCTGCCCGGGGCTACTACCGCATTTTAAAGGTCGCCCGTACCATTGCAGATCTTGCCGGCTCAGAAACCTTAGAGCTGGCTCATGTAACGGAAGCGCTGCGATACAGAAGCAATGAGAAGAAATAAAGAAAAGGACCCGATGGGTCCTTTTCTTTATTTCTTGGGAAAGCTATCCTTCAGCCCGACAACGCGGTTGAAGGTATTTTCATACTTGGTATCCTTCACATAGTAACCATCTCGCACAAACTGGAACTTCTCACCGGGAACGGCATCGGCCAAAGCAGCCTCCAGAAGAGCCCCCTCTACCACCTTCATGGAATCGGGGTTGAGAAAATCGGTATAGCTCTTGCCCTCGGGCAGCTCAGCAGGATTTTCCAGGGTGGTCAGCTGCTCATAAAGACGCAGCGTGGCAGGAACCGCATTCTTGGCAGAAAGCCAATGAATGGTGCCCTTGACCTTATGACCGTCGGCCGGGTTGCCGTTGCGGGTCTCCAGATCAGCAGTACAGTGAATCTCCTTCACAGAGCCGTCCTCGTTTTTGACGATCTCGTTGCAGGTCACCAGATAAGCACCCATCAGGCGCACCTCGCCGCCGGGCTTCATCCGGAAGAACTTGGGAGGAGGAACCTCCGCAAAATCGCTTGCATCGATATAAAGCTCCCGGGTAAAGGGCACTGCGCGGGTGCCCAGCTCCGGCTTCTGGGGATGGTTGGGCAGGTCGAAAGTCTCCTCCTGATCGGCGGGATAGTTGGTCACCACCACCTTGATGGGGTTCTGGATGGCGATCCGGCGGGGAGCCGCTTCATTAAGCTCATTCCGGATACAGGCCTCCAGCTGGCGGATATCGATGAGATTTTCAGACTTCGCTACGCCGGCGCCCTCCACAAAACGGAGGATCGATTCACCGGAATAGCCCCGGCGGCGCAGGCCGCAGAGGGTGGGCATCCGGGGATCGTCCCAGCCGTCCACCACGCCGCCCTCTACCAGTTCCCGCAGAAAGCGCTTGGAAAGCACGGTATAAGTCAGATTCATTCTGGCAAATTCGATCTGGCGGGGGAAGCCCTTATAGGCCAGCTCGCCTTCTTCGAAAACATTTTCGATCACCCAGTTATACAGCGGGCGATGGATCTCATAGTTGATATCGCAAAGAGAATGGGTCACACCCTCCAGCGCATCCTGGATAGGATGCGCAAAATCATAAAGAGGATAAATACACCACTGATCCCCCTGACGGTGATGCTCCACATGGCGGATCCGGTAGATGGCCGGATCCCGGAGCCAGAAGTTTCCGGAGGCCAGATCGATCTTGGCCCGCAAGGTATATTTACCATCGGGGAATTCCCCATTTTTCATCCGTTCAAAAAGATCCAGACTTTCTTCAATGGGGCGGTCTCTCCAGGGAGAAACAGCGGGATGATTCACATCGCCGCAGTATTTGGGATCCCGCATCTCCTCGGGGGAAAGCTCGCAAACATAAGCCAGCCCCTTTTTGATCAGGCGTACCGCAAACTCATAATCCTTCTGGAAATAATCGGAACCAAAATAGAAGCGATCCTCCCAATCAAAGCCCAGCCAATGGATATCATCCTTAATAGCATCCACAAATTCTGTCTCTTCCTTAGCGGGGTTGGTATCGTCCATCCGCAGATTGCAGATCCCGCCAAAGCGGCGGGCCATCCCGAAATCGATGGCCATAGCCTTGCAATGGCCGATATGCAGATAACCGTTGGGCTCCGGCGGAAAACGGGTATGCACCTTCATTTCCGGATTAGCAGCCAGGTCTTCTTTAATAAAATTTACAATAAAATTTGAAATTTCAACTTTATTTTCTTCCATGATCCTTTGCCTTTCATATATTCTTTCATTATTATAACTTAGATTTTAAAACAAGTCAATCATAATTCAACTGGACGGTGATTACATTGCTCAGGGTTCCTTCGGTCCCCTTATAGACCACCTCCTGAGTGGTATCGATAACGATCTTATACACATCTCCGGCCTCATTGATATAATAGGAACGATATTGACCGGCCATGGTACGCCGGATCTCCCGCTCATCGGAATAGGAAAACATTTTGGTAACAGCGCTATCCTTCAGCGTAAAGGTGATCACCTTTTCCCCGCCGGCCTCCTCCATGGTGACTGATTCATAAAAATGCTTACTGTACCGAAAGTTATTATCGATCCGGAAGAGGGAGAGGGTATTCATATAATTCTCATCGTGGTTGAGCATCCCTTCGCTCTCTTCGGTCACGTCCACCCATTCCCCAGTGGACTGATCCATCTGGTAGGCGGCCTTTCCATCGCCGTAATAGGAGGCCACCGGCTCCCCGTTGGTATAATCCTCCCGTTCAAAGGTGACCTTATTTTCTTCATCGGTTGTGTAATGATACTCGATCACACCCACGGATTCGGTATTTTCCACCGTATCCTTATTTTCCGTCACCACCGTCATCGCCCCTTTTTTATGGGCAATAGTCTGGCTGATGGCCGCTTCATAGGCCGCAAAGGCCGCATCCGTCTCGGGGGTATCCTCAAAGGTATTACATCCGCAAAGCCCCAAAAGCAGGGCTCCCAGGAGCAGAAACGCAATGATTTTCTTCATTTTTTCACCTCATTTCAATATATTATACAGAAGGCAGCAAGCAAAGTCAAGGAGGGAGCCATGAAATTAACAGATTTAAGGCAAGATGCAAAAGGGCAGATCACCGCAGTTCCCTTCCCCCGGATGGCAGAATTAGGGCTGGTTCGGGGCACTACCGTCCGGGTACTTTCCAAAGGAATGGGCGGCAATCCCCTTCAGATCTCTTTTGAAGGGTGCCGGCTTCTCATTGATCGCCGGACCGCCCGGAAGACCGAGGTAGAACCATGCGATTGATTCTGGCAGGAAACCCTAATTCCGGCAAAACCACTGTTTTTAACCATCTCACCGGCAGTCGGCAACACATCGGTAATTTCCCCGGTGTAACGGTGGAATTCAAGAAAGGAACCTACGGCAGCGATGAGATCATTGATCTGCCGGGCTTATACTCCCTGGAGCCTCATTCCGCCGAAGAACAGGTGGCAGCAAAATACTTAAAGACCCATCCGCCGGACGGCATCATCAACTGTATCGATATGACCAATCTACGGCGAAGTTTAGGACTAACCCTCTCTTTAATGGAATTGGGGATCCCCATGCTGATCGTAGCAAATATGCTGGAGGAATGCCAGCCAAAGCCGGATCTCGAAAAGCTGGAGCAATGGCTGGAACTTCCTGTTTTTGCCGTACGGCAACAGAACCGCTGGGCACCGGCGGTGCTGATCCGGATGATGCGGTTTGAGATCCAGAACCACCGGATCCCCAAGCCTCTTTGCCGGGGCGGGGCAGAAGAAAAATTCCGGTTCATCGATCGATATAATCCCATACCCTGCTGCAAAACCAAGTTCGGAAACTGGGACCGCGTACTAATGCATCCGGTATGGGGAACGGCGGTGTTTTTGGGGATCATGGGAAGTATTTTTGATTTGACCTTTCACCGGCTGGGGCCCTTTTTCACAGAACCAATTCTTCAAAGCATCAATGGATTTAAAGAAATGGCAGGCGCCATCGGACCGCCGCTGCTTCGCAGCCTGATACAAGGCGTGATCGCAGGAGTAGGCTCGGTATTTTCCTTTTTACCCGCCATGATGCTACTCTTCTTTTTTCTGGCCATTTTAGAGGACAGCGGATACATGGTGCGGATCTGTTATCTGGCCGAGAACATCATGAGCGTTTTTGGTCTTTCCGGGAAATCGGCAGTACCGCTCCTGATCGGCTTTGGCTGCACCGTACCGGCTGCCCTTTCGGCACGCACCATGGAAAGCGAGCAGCAGAGGCGGCGCACCTTAGGGCTGTTGCCCTTTGTTTCCTGCAGTGCTAAGCTGCCGGTTTATGGGATGTTATATCCTCAAGGAGGATTCTGGGTGATCCCGCTGATCTATCTGGCCGGCATCGCTGTGGGGTTGGCTGTTGCCGCCCTCTCCCCTCGGAAAGCAGTACCCTTATTATTGGAGGTTCATCCCTACCGACGCCCAAAACTAAAAAATCTCTGGCATCGATTATGGGGACAGACCCAATCCTTTGTGCAGAAAGCCTTCACCGTTTTATTGGCCGCCTCGGTAATCGCCACACTACTGCAGCAGTTCACCCCGGCCCTTCAATACACAGGGGATGCCGAAAAAAGCCTTCTTGCATGGTTGGCAGGGATCCCGCTGCCCCTCTTCAAGCCTTTAGGGCTGGGGCAATGGGAGACTGTTGCTGCCCTGATTGCAGGGCTATTTGCGAAAGAGTCCATCGTTTCAGTTCTGAGTGTGACCGGGGCCGCTGTTCCTGCTCCCCTTCCCTTTCTGGCCTTCGTGCTCTTTTATCCCCCCTGCGTTGCAGCCATGAGCACCCTTCGGAAAGAGGCCGGCTGGGGCTTTGCCCTCAAAACCTTTCTGCTGCATCTGGCCCTTGCCTATCTTGCAGCCTGGATCCTATAAAAATCAAAAAGTCTCTGCCGTTTGGCAGAGACTTTTATTGACGACTTGCAGAAATCAAGCACCCATCTTGTTCAGCTTCAGGGTCAGCTTGCTCTTCTTTCTGTTGGAGGTATTCTTAGCAATAATACTCTTTCCAACAGCCTTATCGATCTTCTTAACAGCAACCTTATAGGCCTCGGTAGCAGCAGCCTTATCACCGGACTCAACAGCTGCATCAAACTTCTTGATCAAAGTCTTCAGCTCGCTCTTCAGCATTTTGTTCTGCAGGGTCTTGGTCTCGGTCACCAGAACTCTCTTCTTAGCAGATTTAATATTGGGCATTGGACGCACCTCCTTGTCTTAGTTTTTCAAATTGCTTAAATATTTTACCACCCTTTCCCACCAAAATCAAGTGTTTTTTTAAAAAAGTGGACATAAAATCTGCTTTCCGGCAATTTTTGAAGAATTTATACAAAAGCTGCGTAATCTGTCGAAAATATTTTTGTTATTTTTTATTTTTTCCTTGACAAGCCTTTTCCAATCATATATAATATTTTCAATCAGAATGTTAGGAGTTTATTATATGTGCGCAGCAGATCCCGTTACACATGAGCTTTTATCTGCTGCCAAGGCGGGGGATGCCGCTGCGCAAAATCAACTGATCTTAGCCCTGAATCCTTTATTGATGCGTCTCTCTTCCCGTTATTTTATTATCGGCGGCGATAAAGAGGACCTTCTGCAGGAAGCCCGCATCGGGCTGCATAAGGCCGTGCAAAGCTTTGATCCCGGCAAGGGCAGGGATTTTATCTCCTATGCAAAAATCTGTATCCATAACCATATCATATCTGCAATCAATGAAGCCCAAGCCCAGAAGCACGCAGTGCTTAACAAATCTGTTGATCTGGAATCAGCGACCTTATTCAGCTATGATAGCCCCGTGGATGTTGTGATCTGCCGTGAGCGGCTGGATGGAATCCTTTCCCGGATGCAAACCCAGCTTTCCAAATTGGAAAAGCAGGTGCTTTTCCTTTATTTAGACGGCCAGTCCTATAAAAAAATAGCCATGCTGCTTCAGATCTCAGAGAAATCCGTTTCCAACGCTTTATGCAGGATCCGAAGCAAACTATCATAGTTGAATGCCCGGAAAGCTTTGTGGCGGAGCGCTGAAATTCAGAGGGAACGGTTCAATTCCGTTAAGGGTAAAAAAATATTCTTACCACGAGAGAGGAAAACTACCATGTATGAAGACAAGAAACTGATCTGTAAAGATTGCGGCAATGAATTTGTATTCACCGCCGGTGAGCAGGAGTTCTATGCAGAGAAGGGCTTCCAGAACGAGCCCCAGAGATGCAAGGCTTGCCGTGACGCCCGCAAGACCGCTGCCAGAGGTGCTAAGACCTTCTATGATGCAGTTTGCGCTGATTGCGGTGCTGAATGCAAGGTTCCCTTCAAGCCCACCGAGGATCGTCCTGTATATTGCAGCGATTGCTTCGCCAAGAGAAAAGACGCTGAATAATTACATGAAAAGTTTAAACCCCACGCTGAAAAGCGTGGGGTTTTTTCGCTTTTAAAAGAGTTCTTCCACTACCCTACCGCTTTCGGGGGGCGAATAGACCCAACGTTCCAGGCGGTTGCCCTTAAAGTAGTATGTAAAGGGAGTGGGCTTGGTGATGGGATCCCCCATATCTACAATTGCCAGCTTCACCT
This sequence comes from Clostridia bacterium, assembly GCA_017464525.1. Lineage (GTDB taxonomy): Bacteria > Bacillota > Clostridia > Oscillospirales > QAKW01 > QAKW01. Next base: position 8,327 of record JAFTZM010000013.1, on the reverse strand, counting down.
TCATCTTCTCCGGCAGAATGCTTTTGATATAGACCCCCACATAGCGGTCTACCTCGGCATTTTCGGTCAGCTCTGCCAGCCCGGCCAGATTGGGCGCCAGCTCCACAAAGATCCCATAACTTTCCACGCTGCGGATAATGCCGCCTACTGTTTGCCCTGGTTCAAAGCGGCAGACATTTTCCTCCCAGGTACCCAGTAACTCCTTATGAGAAAGTAAAAAGCGATGATTTTCCCGATCCACCTGCAACACCACCGCCTTGATCTGCATTCCACAGACAAACCGATGATCCGGGTGGCGGATACGGGAAACAGAGATCCGGTCGATAGGGATCATCGAAACAATGCCGCAGCCCAGATCCACAAAAGCACCGAACTGCTCCAGATGCGTCACCCGTGCATCCACCACCATCCCCGGCTGAAGGGTATTCATCAGATGTGCCAGGCACCGTTCCTGCGCCTCTCGGCGGGAAAGCAGCGCCATGCGGCGATTACCAACGGTCATGAAATCCTTTACCACAAAGCTGACCATTTTATTGACCCGGGTGATGATCGCCACATCCTTAACGGTTCCCTCCCGGATCCCCATGGCAGTCTCTTCCCGGGGAATATAACCGGTCATTGGCCCCAGATCCACATAGAGATTATGCCCGCTATCGCAAAGGGTACAGCGCGCCTGCAGGATCACCTGCTCCTCCCGGGCCCGGAGGAGACCCTGCTCGGTTTCCAGGTACTGCCGCTCCTCACCCCGCTCGGTACCCTCGGGGCGGTATGCTTCCTTGATCATTTTATTCCATTCCTTTCGCAGTGATCTTGGTAAAATATATATGAAACTGCAGAAAAATCTATAACTTATTTCGGCAATCTTATGATTGAAAAGCGGAAGGGATTTTGGTATACTATATATTATATAATAGGAGGAGTATGACCATGGATGTACAGATCAAGGACATTTTGATCATGAAAAAGCAGCATCCCTGCGGCTGTAATCAGTTTGAGGTACTGCGGATCGGCATGGATTTTAAGATCCGATGCTGCGGGTGCGGCCATGAGATCATGGCCCCCCGGAAGAATATTGAAAAAAACATTAAGAAGATAGAGCGAAAAAACGATGATCAATAAGCTAAAGAGTATCGAGGAACGGTACGAAGAAATCAATGCGCAGCTCTCCAATCCCGGCATAGCGAGCGATCAGGAGCGGTACAAAGGGCTGATGAAGGAATATAAGCAGCTGACCCCAGTGGTGGAAAAATTCCGGGAATACAAAAAATTTGAAGCCAATTTTACCGAAGCCGAGGCCATGCTGAACGATCCGGAGCTGCGGGAGCTGGCAGAGGCAGAATATAAAGAAAGCAAGGCGGGTATGGAGGCCTGCACCGAGGAATTGAAGATCCTGCTGCTTCCCCGGGATGAGCGAGACGATAAAAACGTCATTATTGAGATCCGGGGCGGTGCCGGCGGCGAGGAAGCGATGCTCTTTGCAGCCACCCTCTTCCGGATGTATACCATGCACGCCGAGGCCAAGGGCTTCCGCTATGAAGTGCTGAACCTGAACGACACTGAATTGGGCGGCATCAAGGAGATCGCCTTCTCCATCACGGGAGAAGGGGCCTTCTCCCGCTACAAATTTGAAAGCGGCGTTCACCGAGTGCAGCGGGTGCCGGAAACCGAAAGCGGCGGCCGGATCCATACCTCCACCGCAACAGTAGCGGTATTACCGGAAATGGAAGAGGTCGATTTTGAGATCAACCCAACCGATCTGCAGATCGATACCTTCCGGTCCAGCGGCGCCGGCGGGCAGCACGTAAACAAAACAGAAAGTGCCATCCGGGTGACCCATCTGCCCACCGGGCTGGTGGTGGAATGTCAGGACGAGCGCAGCCAGCATAAAAACAAAGAACGTGCTTTGAAGATCCTGCGTTCCCGGTTGGCAGACATTGAACGGGAAAAGCAGGAGGCAGCGGTGGCCAATGAGCGGAAAAGCCAGGTCGGCACCGGTGACCGCAGCGAGCGGATCCGAACCTATAATTACCCCCAGGGCCGGATGACCGATCACCGGATTGGGCTGACCCTATACAAGCTGGAGCAGGTGCTTAACGGGGATCTGGATGAGATCATCGACGCCCTAGTAACCAGCGATCAGGCAGAGAAACTGAAAGGTACGCAAAACACATGAACACAAAGATCTACGCCGATTCCCCCGCCGAATTAGCAGAATGCGGTGCACTGCTTCGTAAGGGAGAACTGGTATGCTTCCCCACCGAAACGGTTTACGGCTTAGGGGCCAACGCTTTGGATCCGGAAGCGGTAGCAAAAATATTCCGGGTCAAAAACCGCCCGGCCAATAATCCCCTGATCGCCCACATCTGCGATCACGGGATGCTGGAACAGATCGTGGCAGAGATTCCGGAGGAGATCCGGGAGCTGACCGCCCAATTCTGGCCCGGGCCGCTGACGGTGGTATTGCCCCGCGGAGAAAAAATCCCCCCCATCGTTTCTGCCGGGCTGGATACCGTGGCAGTACGCTGGCCGGAGCATCCGGTAGCGCAGGCGCTGATCCGGGAGGCCGGCGTTCCGGTGGTGGCCCCTAGCGCCAATCTGTCCGGGCGCCCCTCCCCCACCTGCTTGGCCCATTGCAAGGACGATCTGACCGGCAAGGTAAGCGCCATCATCGATGGTGGCAGTTGTGCCATTGGCCTGGAAAGCACCGTGATCCTGCCCATGGGCGGCAAAAAACTGAAATTACTGCGCCCCGGTGGCATTACCCCCGAAATGCTGGAGGCGGTAGGATATGAAGTGGAGATCGATCCCGCCGTTCTGGCGCCGGTGCAGGAAGGGCAGAAGGTCTCCTCCCCCGGGATGCTGCACAAGCATTATGCCCCCAAAGCCCCCATGACCATTGTGACCGGGGAACCCGATTCGGTCTGCGCAGCCATTCAGCAGAAGCAGGCAGAGGACGTTTGGGTACTGGCCTTCGATGAATACCTTCCCCGCTTTGCGCAGGCAGTCTCCTTCGGCAGCGAGACAGATGCCGCTTCTCAATCTCGGGCATTATTCGATGCCCTCCGCCGCTTTGACACCCTGCCCTGCAAGCAGATCTATGCCATGTATCCTGCCGGGGACGGGGTGGGGTTGGCCATCCGGAACCGGCTGCTGCGGGCAGCCTCCTTCCAAATTATACCTGCTGAAAGGCTGTGAAATCATGATCTTAGGCTTGACCGGCTTCAGCGGTGCAGGCAAAAGCACCGTTGCCGAAATCTTAAAAGAAAATGGATTTTACCATCTGGATTGCGATGCCCTGGTGCATCATGAGGTCTACCGGGATCCGGCGGTGCTGGCAGCGGTCGAGGCGGCTTTTGGCGGGGTGGTAAAAAACGGGGTGCTAGATCGCCCTGCTCTGCGCACCAAAACCATGGGCAACCGGGAAGCATTGAAAAAGCTCAACAATACGGTAATGCCCTTTATTCTGGCGCATATTCAAGCCAAATTGGAGCAGCACAAGGCCGAGAATATCGTATTGGATGCCCCTCTGCTCTTTGAAAGCGGGTTAAACCGGCAATGCCACCGGGTATTATCGGTCATTGCGCCGGCAGACGAGGCCTTAGAGCGGATCATTCTGCGGGACGGTCTCAGCCGGGCAGAGGCGGAAAAACGGCTGGCCAGCCAGCATCCTGCCTCCTACTATATTGAAAAAAGCGACTACATTTTAAATAACAACAAAGGACTTCCGGCCCTCCGCCAAGAGACGCTGGAATTATTAGATAAATTATATGACGAAGCATTATAAATCCCTTGGGCTGAGCCTTTTAGCGGTATTGATCGTAAGCCTGGCAGCCATTGTCATGCGGCCATATTTCAAGGTCACCCCGGCGGTACACATCGACTACGAGGAGTTGGTCCGGCTTTATGCCCGGGAATACCGGCTGGAGCCTGCTCTGGTTTTTGCAGTGATCAAAACCGAAAGCAATTTTGATGCTGCGGCAAGATCCGGCAAGGATGCCTACGGCCTGATGCAGATTACCGAAGCCACCCTCAATTGGGCCATGTTCCGTGAGGATGCCGGCGCTGCCTATACCATCGAAGATCTCTATGATCCGGAGATCAACATTAAATACGGCTGCCTGATCCTCTCCCTGCTATTGGAGGAGTTTGAAGATACAGACACCGCGCTGGCCGCCTACAACGCCGGGCGGGGCAATGCCATCAAATGGCTGAAGGACAGCCGCTACTCCAGCGACGGGATCCACATCAAGGATACCCCCTATAAGGAGACCACCCAGTATATTAAAAAAGTCAATAAATATCATCAGAAATATCGAGAAATGTTAGGAGAAAGCGCATGAGTTTATTTTATGAAACCAAAAACATCTACGAAAATACCGAGGAGATCCCCGCTATTTTCAAAGCCGCCGAGGGTTATATGGATTTTATGACCCGCTGCAAGACCGAACGTACCTGCGTAGCCTATTTTCAAAAGCGAGCCGAGGAGCAGGGCTATAACCCCCTGGAAAAGGGTGCCGCTTTGAAGCCCGGCGATAAATTCTATATCGTCAACCGTGGCCGGGGCATCTTTTTGGGCATTATGGGCAAGCAGCCTGCCGCCGAGGGCGTGCATATTGCCGCTGCCCATATCGATTCTCCTCGTATCGATCTGAAGCCCTGCCCCCTTTATGAGAGCGAGGAACTGGCCCTTTTCAAAACCCATTATTACGGCGGCATCAAAAAATACCAATGGACCACCATTCCCCTGGCGCTGGAGGGCGTGGTGATCTTAGCGGACGGCACCAAGGTAGAGCTTGCCGGGAATGATTACACCTTCTGCATCTCTGAGTTGCTGATCCATCTTTCCGGAGAGCAAATGGGTAAAACAGCCTCCAAGGTGGTAGAAGGTGAAAGCCTGCGGGTGATCGCCGGATCCATCCCCGATATGGAAGTGGATAAGGATAAGGTAAAATCTGCTGTTTTAAAGCTGCTCAACGAAAAATACGGTATGAATGAAAAGGATTTCATCACCGCAGAGCTGACCCTGGTTCCCAAATTTGATCCTGCAGAGTTGGGCTTTGACAAAAGCCTCATCGCCGCTTACGGCCACGATGACCGTATCTGTGCCTACACTGCCTTTGAGGCGCTGATGCAGATCACCGAAACCCCTGAAAAAACCGCTCTGGTGGCCCTTGTCGATAAGGAAGAGGTGGGTTCCGATGGCGTAAGTGGGATGCAAAGCCATTTCATCGAGATGGTTCTGGAACGGATCGCACCGGGCGCCAGCCTGAATGAGCTGTGCTACAATTCCAAGTGCCTTTCCGCCGATGTAAATGCGGCCTTCGATCCCCTTTACCCCGCTCCTACCGAGAGTCAGAACTGCTGCCGGCTGAGCCACGGCCCCTGTATCACCAAATATACCGGCGCTCGGGGCAAGAGCAGCACCTCCGACGCCTCTGCCGAAATTATGAGTTATTTTACCCGTCTCTTTGACGCTGCCGGGATCCGCTGGCAGACCGGCCTGCTGGGCGCAGTCGATGCCGGCGGCGGCGGTACGGTTGCCAAATATATGGCCAATCGCAACATCGACACCGTTGATATCGGCGTCGGCCTGCTCTCCATGCACGCCCCCATGGAGATCGCCTCTAAGGCAGATGTTTATGAAACCATCCGTGCTTTTCACGCGTTTTTAAGATAAGGAGAAGTAAAAAAGATCATGAATTACCAAAAAATCGGCTTTTACCCCGCAGAGATCCTGATTCCCCAGCATACCGACATGAAGAAATGGAGTGTCGTTGCCTGCGACCAATACACCAGCCAGCCGGAATACTGGGCCCGGGTGCGTGAATTTGTAGGAGAGGCACCTTCTACGCTGAAGCTGATGCAGCCGGAAGCAGAGCTGACCGCAACGAATTCCGCTATGATCAACGCTACCATGAAAGAATACCTGCAAAATGGCATTTTCCGCACCCTGGAAAACTCCATGATCTATATAAAAAGAACCCTGGCCGACGGAAAGATTCGGCAGGGGCTGATTGGTGCGCTGGATCTGGAATGCTATGATTACCGCAAGGGTGCTATTTCTCTTTGCCGTGCCACAGAAGGCACTGTGGAGGATCGTTTGCCGCCCCGTATCAAGATCCGGGAAGGCGCTCCCCTGGAAATGCCTCATATCATGGTGCTGATCGATGACCCCGCCTATACGGTCATTGAGGCATTGGATGAACGCCGCCAGGAATTCCAGAAGGTCTATGATTTCATGCTGATGGAATTGGGCGGTCGGATCCGTGGCTACGCCATCAAAGAGGAGCAATGCGCCTCCATCATGGAAAAGTTAGCCGCCCTGGCGGGAGAAGCAGAAAAACCGCTGCTCTATGCGGTGGGCGATGGAAATCACTCCTTAGCCACCGCTAAGGCCTGCTATGCCAGGATAAAGGAGCAGTTGGGGGATGCAGCCCTTGACCACCCCGCCCGTTATTGCCTGGTAGAGCTGGTGAACGTGCACAGCCCAGCCCTGGAATTCGAGCCCATTCACCGGATCGTGTTCCATGCCGAAGGGTTGCTAGAGCAGTTGAAAAAAGCGGGTCTGGAGGAAGGAACTGCCCACCCGCAGCAAATTGAAGTGGTGCAGAAGGGTGTGCGCACCACCTGGTCCTTCGGAAAAGAGACCGCCAAGTTAGCAGTAGGTACTCTGCAGAATGCACTGGATGAATACTTAGCGCAAAGCAATGCTGAGATCGATTACATCCACGGCAGCGAGGTTGTAGAGGAGCTTTCCATGCAGGATAATGCCATCGGCTTTATTCTGCCGGAAATGGGCAAAGAAGAACTCTTCCCCACCGTTGTTTCCGACGGCGCCCTCCCCCGCAAGACCTTCTCCATGGGTCACCCCCACGACAAACGGTTTTATCTGGAGTGCAGGAGGATCGACGACTGATGAACTATGTATTGATCATCCTTTATGTAGCCATTGCGGCAGCCCTTTGCACTTTGGGAATTTCCTATCACAACGGCAGCCGCCGACTCTCGGTCAGCGCCACCGCACCGGCGGAGGATCGGCGTTATTGGGAGAACATGACCCAAAAGCTGAAAAAGAGCTATTTTGTAGGTGCGGCAGGCGGGCTTCTGGCTGCCATTGCTGTGGCGCTGAAAATGCCTGTCCCCGCCGAGATCGGATGTATTACCCTGATGGCCGCCTTTGTTTTCGGCCTTGGGATCCTTTGCCGGAAATTGACCTTTCGCCCCTCAGCAGAAACAGAAAAGCTTCAAAAGCGGTGGAAGCTCATCCTGCTGGCAGGTTCTTTTCTTTCCTTACTGCTGACCCAGCAGGTATTTCAGTATTTTCTCAGTTTATAAAAGATAAACACCACCGAAACCGATAAAATGATGATCCAGTGGCCGCCGATCTTTTTGGCGGCCACCACTTTTACCGTCACATAACCGCAGCGCCCTTTACTGTTTACTACAGTGAGGTGAGCAGTCCCTAAGCTGTTTCCCCGGATCACACCGCTGTGAAGCCCCACCGTAAAAACCACCGTGTTATCCGAAAAAAAGGAAAGCCCCTTGATCACCGGCCATTTGGTTCGACCATCCTGCACAAACAACCATTTTTTCTGCCCCTTTTGCAGGATGATCTCTTCCCCGTGATTCACAATAAGACCTTTATTCCCAATGGCTGCATCAGCCGCCGGAGCCAATAGCAGGATCAAGCAGATTAAAATCAATAAAAAACGTTTCATAATAAAAAATATGAAATGCACTTGCAAAACAGACGTTCTTATGATAAAATAATCTGGAACATTCGGAGATGTATCGAAGCGGTCGTAACGAGAACGATTCGAAATCCGCTTGCGACATTGGAGCACAAACGCCGAAAACCCTTGATATATAAGGCTTTTTGCGACGGCTCGACTTTCGCTTATTGCCGTTCTCTCCACCGTTTCTCCCTAAAAAACAAGGTATTGTAATGAATTCGAATATCGGTTATAATGGTTGTTACAAGCAAACGGTCGGATGTTTTGCGGAGTAGGCAAATAACGTGCAATAAAGTCCAATTTTTTCTGTTGACTTCCATTTTGCACTGCGGACTCGAAAACCAATGGTCACTTTGGAAACCCATCCTTGAAAACCCTTGATTTATCGGGGTTTTCGCAGTACAATCGAATATGTCAAACAGTTTTCTCTCCAACTTTTCTCTCCATTTTCCAAGGTTGAGATTTGAGAAGTTGGGTTGAAATATAACACGGAGAGTTATCGAAGTGGTCATAACGAGCTCGACTCGAAATCGAGTTGCGAGTGAAATCGCACGAGGGTTCGAATCCCTCACTCTCCGCCAGACTGTTAGCCTG
>JAFTZM010000012.1 GCA_017464525.1 Clostridia bacterium | reverse complement strand
GAGGAGGCAATCAGCAGATAGCGGCCATACTGATAGTACAGCAGCTCCAGATACCGGTTTTCTGCCACGGTATTGGTGGCATCAGCATAGCCGGCCAGCAATTCATCGGTCATCTTCTCCGCTTGGGGAACGCCGTTCAGGCTTAGCTTGACCCGGTCAAAAAGTTCCTTATAATCGGCCACATGAGCCGTCTTTAAGGTCTCATAATCAGTCACAGCTGCAATGCGAGCCTTGACGGCATCCAAGGGATCCTCATCGCTGAAATAATCATAGGAATCGTCGGTGCATTGCTGATAGTTGGTGCCAGCAGCCACATAAAGGACGATCTCGGAAGCATCCTGCACCAAAATGCCGTTCTCATCGGCGGTATAGGTACCGTCGGTGACTACTTTGATCTGCCCGGCAAACTTCAGATGATCCAGTTCTTCCTTATGATCGGCAGGGCGGCCGGTGATGGTCACTGTATCCCCTTCGTAGGTCACGGTGGCAGCAGTCTGAGGGGTGCTCATAGAGATCAACTTATTTAAGGTGCCGTTCTTGGCAGTATACTTCACCGCCATAATGTTGCCGGGGTTGCTCACAAAATATTCCCGCTCATAGTCCACCCCACCGAGGGTATAAGAAACAGCGGCGGTGGCGTTGTCCAGATCCAGCACACGGCTATAATTTTCAGCCGCTTCGGTATGAATAGCCGAATTGGTATAGCCTACCGCATTGCCGGAGGCATCCAGCAAGGTCAGATCGCTGGCCTGCGGGGCCTTTCCTTCGGTCAGCACAGCGGTAATGTTCCAGCGGACAAACCGATAGGTAGCAGAGGATGCCAGCGCAAAGGTCTTGGTCTCCTTCCGCTCGCTGAAGGTAACGTCGGTCCGGGTATCCAGCACCGTCCAGTTTGCGCCGTCGTTGGAGCCCAGCAATTGCCAGTTTTTGGGGTCGCGGTCAGGCATATCGTTGCCGGAAACCACCGAATAGGAGGCAAAGGTCATGGGGTACTCGGCAGAGACCTGCGTCCAAACCGGGTACTCCACCACGGTAGACCCGGGCCGTCCGCCCAGCACATAGAACTTGGTAGAGGGGTCATTATCGTAAAGGCTGGCAACCTTTTCGGCAGTATTTGCCGCATCGTTGTTGGTGTGGAACATGGGATAACTCCCAGCTGGGGTCAGGGCCACCTCGGAAAGCTGGATGCCGTAGGTCTTGACCAGCGGCACCCGCTCCTTGAAGGTCAGCTTATACTGCCGGAAGGAGACGGGGCTTGCCAGCGCATAGCTTAAGGTCGCTTTATTGCCGCCAAAGCTGGCGCCGGTCTGCTGATCCAGCAAGGTCCAGGTTGTACCATCGTTAGAACCGTAAAGCTCCCATGCGGTGGGGTCTCGCCCGGTGGCTACCGAATCGTTGCCGTTGGTCAGGCTGTACCCGGAAATGGTATAGGGCATATTGTACTCCATCACCAGATCAAAGGGGAAGGTGGTGGAACCGGCGGCAGAAGCCGCACCGTTGGAGCTATACCACTTGGTGCCGGTATCGCCATCAAACATATACATTACGTTGGCGGTATCCTTACAGTTATTGACCGTCGCGCCGATCATGGCCGGCTCGGCATAATTCAGGGAAAGCTCCGAGAGCCCGATTCCCCAAGCCGGTACTGCGGCATGGGAAGCATTCCCGCAGTTGTCCTCTCCGGCATTTTCAATAAAACTGAACTTATAATACGGGAAGGATGCCACAAAATCCAGGCCAAAAGTCTTGGTCTCGGCATCCTTGGTCCAACCCACATTGGTGCGAGAATCCAACAGCACCCAATCGGTGCCGTTTTCGGAGCCGTAAAGGGCAAGGGATTCCGGGTTGCGCCCGTGCTTCACGGTATCGTAACCCAAAGACACCGTATAAGATGTGATGGGTTTAGCAGTACTGTACTGCACCGTAATTTCAGCGGGCATCACCGAATTGGTGCCCAACTGATTTCCGCCGGCACTGAACCAACTGCTGGCCGAGGTACCGATCACCCCGTCCACCAGCACATCGATGTTGTTGTTAGTGTTGCAGTTGGTACTAACCTTGACCAGCTTGGCCGCCGAGGCCTCGGTGATCAGGAGCTTGCCCAGCTCCTGATAAGCGCCAAAGTTGGTCTTTTCCCCCTTCAGGGCATTGATGGCGGCGGTCAGCTCGTCGCTCATGGCAGGATAATTTTCAGAAACTACCTCACCGTTTTCATCGATATAGGAAGAGCTGTTCTCGGTGAATTCAGTCATGTTCTTCTGCAGCTCTTCCCGGGCATAGGCAAGATTATCGTAGTTTTCCTCGGCGGTTTTTTCATTGTGACCGCCGTCATAATCTGCATTGGCGCCGGGACCGCCGGACCAAAGGGTATGCTCGTTCAACAGGATCTTGTCCTGTTCCACCCCACCGTAGACAGTAGCGCCCAAAAAGCCATTGCCCAAGGGCAGACCTTCTGTCTCCCAATCAGTGGCGGGAGCATCGTATTGCAGCTGCAGCGCAGGTTGCTTCGCCACCGCTTGCTCTTCCGCGTTTACATTCGGAACACTCATAGGAACACCTCCAAACATCAAACTCATGATCATACACAGGGATAGGATTCTTTTCTTCATCTGAAGCACCTCCTTGTACTTTGATTTCATTATACAGAATCATTTCCAAGAAATTAATGGAGAAACACGATATATTTTGGCAAAAATATAACATTTACTTTGGATTTCAGCGCAAGCTATGGTATAATCAAAGTGGAGGTGGTCGTATGCAAAATCAGGACATCCTGCAAACCTTTCTTTCATCCTCGATCTATATCTATTTTTGCGGGCGGGTCAAAAACAATCGATGGTTTCTGACCAAAGAAGGGAAAAATCATTGGAATGCTTCTACCCCCTTCACCTGCGACATTCTTTATTATGTGATCGAAGGAGAATTTGATCTGCGGCTGGGCAAAACATGGTACCGGGTACAGCCGGGGCAGATGGTCTATATCCCCGCAGGAACGGATTTTGAACGCCGCATCACCGAAAAAAATCTCCTCAGCAAGTACTATACCCATTTTGACCTCGCCTTCGGCCACAACCGCCTGCAGGATCTGTTTCAGATCCCCTTCATCACCGAGATCCGGGATCACGAAAAGGCGACCGCCCTTTTTAGGGAATTGAAGGAATATAGGGAAAATGTTACCCTTTCCACCTGCATCGCCGCCAACGGCACCCTGCTGCGGCTTCTATATTTTTATTTAGAAGAGAGCGGCGCCCAGCCCATCCATATCGTCAAACGGGACCGCACCATGCAGACCACCCTGCAATATATCAACGAAAACCTTCACCGCCCTCTCACTGTTGCAGAGCTGGCGCAGCAGGCCGGCTACAGCGTCGCCCATTTCACCCGCAATTTCAAAAAGAATTTCGGCTGCCTGCCGCTGGATTATATTGCCGATCTTAAGATCAGCCACGCAAAAAAACGCCTGCGGGATACCGAGCACTCTGTTGCCTCCATTGCGGAGGAGCTGGGGTTTTACGATGTGGGCTACTTTGGAAAATTTTTTAAATCCAAGGTGGGCGTCTCTCCGCTCACCTACCGAAAAAATAAGCTTTGGAAAATATAGCCGAGAACGAAAAGTATAAAAATCACGTCTGTTTTTTTACCATTAATATGCTATACTTGAAGCATCATACAGAAAGTAGGTATCTGCCATGTATACATTCAAAGCCATCTCCGCCATGGAAAAGGTGCTCCCCGCCGGCAAGCCGGAGGAGACCGCCGCCATCAAAAGTGTGCGGGGCCTGAAGGGGGAGCGGGTCTCCTTCCAGATCCGTGCCGATTTTGTACACCCCGAGGATGGGCGCTGGAACCGCAAGCGGGGCTATTTCACCCTACGGTCTCCCCTCCGTACCGCCACCCGTATTGCCCGGGTGGGGTATATCCCGGTGATGCTCCCGGCCTATCCGGATCGAAGTGATGAGGATTACATCTCCAAGCAGCCGGGGCTGTACCCCGATGTGCTTTATCCCGTCAAGGTCAAGGAGGAAATGAATTTCGATGTCTACGCCCCAACCGTGTTCATGGTCACCGTAGATATCCCCGCCGACCAGCCCGCCGGAGAATACCCCCTTTACTTTACCTTTACCTTAGGGGAAACCCAAAAGTATTCCCTGAAGGTGACCGTTCAGGTGGAGGAGCTGGCGCTTGCAAAGAATGATCTGATCTTCACCCAATGGTTCCATTGCGATAGCATCGCCGTGTACCATGGCGTGAAGATGATGAGCAAGCGGCATTGGAAGCTGATTGAAAGCTTTATTAAAACCGCCGCCCGTACCGGCATCAATATGATCCTGACTCCCCTCTTTACCCCGCCCCTGGATACCGCCATCGGCACCGAGCGGCCCACCATGCAGCTGGTAAAGGTAAAAAAGACCGGGGACAAGTATGAATTCGATTTCACCTTGCTGAAAAAATGGATCGACCTCTGTCATCAATACGGCATCGAATATTTTGAGCTTTCCCACCTCTTTACCCAATGGGGCGTGGAAAAATGCCCCAAGATCGTGGTGGAGATCGATGGAAAAGACGTGAAGGAATTCGGCTGGCACACCGCCGCCATGGGAGATCTTTATAAAAACTTCCTCTCCCAGTTCCTCCCCGCTTTAACGGCCAAGCTCCGGGAATACGGCGTGGCGGAAAAGTGCTACTTCCATATCTCCGACGAGCCCAGCGCCAAGCGGGAGGGAGATTATGAAAATTATCTCGCCGCCAAGAATTTTATCACCCCGTATATCGAGGGCTTCAAGGTCACCGACGCCCTTTCCAATGTGGAATTCTATCAAAACGGCCTCATCGATATCCCCATCTGCGCCACCAACCATCTGGAGCCCTTTATGGAAGAAGAGATCGAGGAGCGCTGGTGCTACTACTGCTGCGGCCAGGGCGAGGAGGTGGGCAACCGCTTCTTGGCCATGCCCAGCTACCGCAACCGGATTCTGGGTGTCCAGATGTTCCAATGGGATATGAGCGGCTTTTTACAATGGGGCTATAACTTCTACTTCACCGAGCGTGCCCGCCAGCCGATCGATCCCTACCATAATGCCGATGGGCTGATGGCATGGCCCGCAGGAGACCCCTTCTCTGTTTACCCCTGGAAGGATGAGGCCATCGAGTCCATCCGCACCGTTGTTTTCTATCAGGCGATCCAGGACCGTACCCTTTTAAAAATGCTGGCCGAAAAGATCGGCCCGGAAAAAACCAAGCAATGGGTCAACCAGCAAGCAGGAATGGAAATTACCTTTAAAAAATACCCCAAAAACAATGCATTTTTAGAAGATTTACATGATAAAATCATTGAAAAACTTCTTGAAAAGTGAACAAAAGCGAACACCTTTTGAAAGGGTGTTCGCTTTTTCTTATATACCGCTGAGGGTTTCTACGGCCTGGGTGAGGCAGGCGGCCTTCAGTTCTGTTTGATAGTACCAGGGATCCAGGAGTTCCTGATCCAGCTCGGCGGGGAGTTTACTCAGGCAGTTTTTATATTCATAGATATACTCCTGCAGGGTATAGTTGCCGGCGGCGTCTACTGCAAAGCGGAAGAAGGCAGGCTCATCGTGGGTCTCCACCGGAAAGAGGTCATCCTCCTCCACCCGATAGGCGGTATAGCGGGTCATCACCACGGCGGTGACAGCATCCATATAGCCGGAGTGGGCGGCCTTGGGGGTGGCGGAGGCGGTGGTGAGGTGGATCACCACATTGGCGGCACTATGGATATATCCATCCTTTTCCGATGCGCCGTACCGTTCCAGCACCGCCTCATTGATGGCCTTAGCAAGAGGTGAGAGTTCTTGCGCTACCGGCTCTGCATTGCCCTTTTCCTCGACACCGGGCTGGAGGCGATAGACCCAGCGGATGGTATCCTCGTTGCCGATGGCAAGAAAATAATCGCCATTCTTTTGCTCCAGCAGGAAATAGAGGGTATCTCCCGTCCACAGCCGCCAGGCGTTGGCATTATTGCGGCGAAGCTTGGAGGGGCTGGAGGAAAACCACTCCGACTGATTTTGGAACAGATCGTCAAAATTTTTCTGATCCAGCTTCATGTGATACATGGCCCCCAGTTCCTTCCATTCCGTTCCGGAGAAGGAATGGAGAAACCCATTGAAAAATCGGTAGTTGGGCTGGCTCTCCACATCGGTAACAAAGGAATAGCTTCCGTTGCTGTAGACCTGCTCTACCGGATCGAGGTATAGGGGCTTGATCCCCTCTGCCAGCCAGAATTCCAGCGAAACAGCATATTCATCCCGTTTGCTGCCCTGCACCACCGAGCAGCCTGCGGAGATGCGGTAGGTGCCGGGGGCAGAGAGATCAAAATGGCAAAGGTTATAAGTCTGCTCGAAGCTGCGGTTATGATCGACCATATAGCCGATGGTGATAAAGGTACGGGGGGCGTTCAGCTCGCAATCCACCCATTCGCCGCCGTCCTTATACTGCAGGGAGAAGAATTCGCCGAAATCCACCGTTTTCCCCGAGCGGTTGACCCAATCCACCGTTACGGTAGGGGTGAGATCCAGATCCAGATCCTTCAGCACCAGGGAGAGCCCTTCCAGATCGGAACGGGAGGAGGAATCGGGGAGATCCTTTTCCGGCAAGGGATCGGTGAGGAAAAAGACCGCTACGGCAACACAGGCCACCGCCGCCAGCAGGAACAGCCAGAAGGCGGGCTTCTTATAATGCAGCACCGAGCGGATCCGCTGCTTGACCCCCACCTCCCCGAAGGCCAGGGGGCAGGCGGCAATGGAGCGACGGGGCATACTGCAGGCCAGCAGCGCTTCGGAATAGCCTTTCTTTTCCGCTGTTTCCATGGTTTTGATGACCTTTTCATCACAGGCCAGTTCAATATCCCGGCAAAGAAGGATATAAGCCATCCAGATCAGAGGATTAAACCAATGGATCGCCAGCAGAGCAAAGCCAAAGTGCTTCCACCAATGGTCCCGGCGGCGCAGATGCGCCTGCTCATGGGCCAGCACATATTCCCGCTGCTCCCCATCCATGGCGGAAGGCAGATAGATGCGCGGCTTGAAAAAACCCAGGATAAAGGGGGTGTCGATACCATCGCAGAGGAAGATATTTCCTTCCAGGGGCAGCGAGGCCCGTACCCGACGGCGCAGCCGCCAATAACTGATCAGGGCATAGGCGGCCATGGCCAGCATCCCGGCCAGCCAGACCCACATGGCAACAAAGACCGCCACCTGCGCCGGGTTGACCGAATTCCAAGGCTGCGGGGTCAGGCGCTGCTCCAAAACCGGATTGATCACCGCATTCAGCGAATCAATGCCGCTATGGATGGCGGGCTCATTGGTATAAAGGATCTCCCCGGGAACAGTTTCGGCGCTGGGGATCAGGCTCCATACGCTCTCGATGGAAAAGGGGCAGATCAGCCGTAGAGCCACCAGGCCCCAAAGCAGGCAGGTAAGGGCTTTCGGGGCTTTTTTCAGAAGAGCTCTTACCAATACCACCGCCAACACCAGCCAGCCGGCGGTGATGCTCATATTGAGTATTTTTAAAAAGAGTCCTTCCACGGTCATCCCTCCCCATCGATCATCCTGCGGATGGCGGCGACCTCCTCGGGGGAAAGGTGCTTACGCTTGGTGAAGGCGGCGATGAAGGCGGGTAGGGAGCCCTCGAAGGTCTCCTCCACAAATTTTTCGCTTTGCAGCGCATAAAAATCCTCTTTGGAGAGGACCGCAGATACGGTGCCTTTTTCATTGCAAAAGATCCCCCGCTCACACAGCTTTTTCAGCACCGTATAGGTGGTGGACTTCTTCCAGCTCAGCTCCTGCTGGCAAAGTTTCACAAGCTCCCCCGAGGAAAGGGGGGCGTGCTGCCAGATGATCTCCGCAAACCGGGCTTCTACCAATCCTAATTTTTCCATAAAAGTACCTCCTAATTGGTCTATCGACCATAGACTAACTATAGTCTATCATCGATAGACCAATTTGTCAAGAAAAAATTCTTGACATTTTCATCCTACAGGTGTAGGATATTATTGTACTACAACTGTAGGAGGCAATAAATGAAATTATCAGAAGCCGAATGGGCATTACTGGAGATCCTTTGGCGGGAGGAACGCTGCACTCTGGGAGAGCTTACTGCCGCCATTAAGAAATGGAATAAAAACACCGTTTACACCTACCTTACCCGGATGGAGGCCAAGGGGTTGGTGGCCATCGACCGCACCCAGCCCAAGCCCTATTCCGCTGCGGTAAGCCGGGAGGCCTGCGCCAGCCGGGAGCGGCAGGAGCTGCTGCATAAGGTCTACGGCGGAGCCGCCGGAGATCTGATCGCAGCCTTTTTAAAGGACACCGCCATCCCCGCCTCTGAGGTAGAGCGGCTGAAAAAAATGCTGGAGGAGATGGAGGTATAGCAATGGAGAACATCTGGGGCTTTGCGCTGCAGACCCTCTCAGTCACGGTGTCCGCCGGGCTGCTTTTACTGATCAAGACGCTGCTGAAAGATAAGCTTTCCCCCCGCTGGCAGTACGGGGTATGGTGCATCCTGGCCATCCGGTGCCTGGTGCCGGTACAGATCCGGAGCACCCTTTTCCCCACCCTTGCCCTCTGGCTGGAGGCAGGAAAGAGCACCGCTGAAAAGCTGATGCATTCCGCTTACACCGCCGCCCGGGAGCCCATCAGCTCCGCTCATGTATTCCCCTGGATCACCCAAAGGCCGTTCAGCCTGACCGATTGGCTGATGATCCTTTACCTGGCGGGGATCCTTTTCTTCCTTTTCAGATATCTCATGGGCTATCTGCGGCTGCGAATGCTTTTGAAAAAGGGAGAAGCCCCCGACCCGGAATTGGAGCAGCGGCTGCTGGCCCTTTGCGAAAAGTTTCACTTAAAGCCCTGCCGGGCGGTGGTACTGGAAGGGCTGGAATCCGCCTTTGTATGCGGGATATGGCGGCCGGTACTGGCGGTGCCGGGGAATGAGACCGATGAGAAGATCCTGCTCCATGAGCTGCTTCATTTAAGATATCTGGATATTCCCCAAGGGATCCTTTGGGCTGTATTACGGGCGCTCCATTGGTGCAACCCGGCCATGCAGCTGATCTTTGACCGCATCGGCAACGATATGGAATCCCTTTGCGACCAGCGGGTGCTGGAACGGTTGGAGGGGGAGGAACGCCGGGAATACGGCACCATTCTGCTGGAGATGGCCACCCGCCGCTATCCCCGGGCCCCCGGCACCAGCTCCCTTTCCAACGGCAGCAAAAACATCGCCCGCCGCATTGCCGCTATTGTGCGGTTCAAGAAATATCCTAAGGGGATGGCCCTGGTTTCCGTATGCATCGGGGCGATGCTGTTTTTCCCCTTACTGACAGGCAGGAGCGCCGTCTTCGGGGCAGACCGATACCAACCGGAGCCCGGGCAAATGGAATTATCCATGGCGGCCGCCCGCATCAGCCGCTGCACCACCCCGGCCGGTGCGCTGGACACCTATGCCAGGGGGCTGATCACCGGAAACGGGATCTATCTGGCCACCGCCTCTCCCCTTTCCGCCCATGAGGCGCTGGAGCGAGAAATGGCGCAGAACGCCAAAGAAGGTGCCGACAGCTATCGCATCTATGCCTACGACCGCTTGGGGAACATCGACCCATGGGAGGGGTATCAGGTACTGGATCTGCGGAAGACCGCCGCGGGCTACCGGTGCTATCTCACCTTTTCCGTTCCCGGGGAGGAGGAAAATACCTGCGTGGCCCTTCCGGTGATACTGTACCGGGAGCAGGGCTGGGTGATACAGCAAAACGGAGAGCCAGTCTACAGTGAAAGCACCTCGGAGCTCCCCGCCACCTGCATCTTCACCGGCCGAGGAGAAAGCGGCACCGTGACGGTGACCCTCCGCACCGAGATGACCATGAACAACCAGGATCAGATTTCGGTCACCGCTCCCAGCCTGGACGCAGAATTTGATCAGGTGATGATCTGGGAGAATGCGGAATACCGCTGTTCCGGCGGGGCACAGCACAGCGTCGGCATGAAGCTGGCGGCGCTGGACAGCCCCGAAAGCCGGCCGGAATTCCCGGAGGTCACCCTCTCCCCCGGCTCCGGCGGCAGCCACAGCGACGGCTTCAGCTGGACTACCGAAGCAATTTCGGAGGATTGGGACGGCACCCTGACCTGCGGCGGCGGAGGCGGATATTCCGGCTACGATATGGAGGATCTTCCCTTGCCTGCCGCCTATCTGGTACAGATCTACTGGGACGGAGCATTAAAGGAGGAGCTGATGCTGACATGACCAACGCCATCAAATATATTGCCGGGGGCTATCTGTTCCTGCATCTGAATATCAATCTGGGGACGCTGAATCTCCTGCCGGGCTGGGCGGGGTATCTGCTGATCTACCGGGCACTGGAGCCCCTCGGCGAAGAACAGCCCTCCGCCCGGCTTTTAAAGCCCCTGGCCATTCTGCTGGGGGTATGGGAGGGGCTTCAATGGCTGCTGACGCTGCTGAATGTTCAGGCGGAGTTCTGGATTTTGGAGCTGATCGCCGGGGCCATCGGCTTATACTTTCATTTTCAGCTGCTCACCGATCTGGCGGCAGTCGCCGAGCAGCATGGTTGGGCGGAGCACACCAAGCTTTTGCATCTGCGCACCGCCCAGACCCTACTTTCCACCTTTTTACTGCTGCCCCTTCCTTGGGAGGAATTTGAAGCCCTGACCGTCGCCGTTTTACTGATACACGCTGCGGTGCTGATCTGGATCACAGCGGTGCTCTTCGGGCTGAAACGATTTATACAGGAAGAATAAAAGACCGAAGCCAAGGCTTCGGTCTTTTAGATCTATTTGGTTAAATACTGATCCATCAGCTGCCGGAGGCCGTCCATCTCTGTTTTGGATTTAAAGACCTCCCGGTAATTGGAGGGGCCTACGGTATAATACTTTTCATCAAAGGCATCAAAATCAAAGGCGCTGTTGATGGAGGCATTATTCACAAAGGAATAGCCCTGGTCCACCGCCTTTTCTCCGGTGATGGCGCAATAGGTCATGGCGGTAGTGATATAGCCGCTGAGCATATTGGGATGATAGCCATCCTTTTCGCTCCAATTAACCACAAAGGAGAACTTATCGTACTCCACGCTGCCGCCGGGCACCTGCACATTCCCTTCGGTGAGATCATAGACCAGGTCGCCCCAGCGCACCACAGTGCAGAGCTTCTCCAACTCGGGAAGGGCATCAATCACGGCGGTGTTATTCAGCGTCCACACCCGGTGGGTCACCAGAAAGATGAACTTCACATTGGGGTTGGCTGCCCTGAAAACATCCATGATCCCCTTGGTGATCTCCACCACATCGCCGCTTTCGGCAGAGCCTGGCTGGATAACCACATAGTCGTAGTAGCGGTCGGTGAGGTAGCTCAGGTGGTCCACCCCATCGCAGCCCCGGTCAGCCGCACAGTTGCCGCCGAAGGTATCCACCAAAGTATGGCCGCCCCAAGTCCAGTTGGTGACCGAAACATTGGCGCCGTTTTCCTTACAGAGTTGATAGAATAGCCCGGTATCGTTATTACGAGGTTCTTGCTCCAAAATGGATTGGGATTTCACAATGACGGTCTTGCCGTAATAGGTGAGGGAATTTCCGATAAAGATGATCTTTTTGCCGTCCAGCATATGTGCAGTTCCTTCCTCAGCCAGCTTGCGCAGAGCGCTGACTGCATCAAAAATTGTAATGTGATCGTCCCGGTTAAAATCGGCTCGGGCAGAATTGAAGGAAACTTCATATCCCACCAGGTGCTGCATCAGCACCACCACATCGGCGGTATTGACCGTTCCGTTGCCGTCCGCATCCCCCAAAGGGGCGGTCATAGGAACATCCTTCATCTCCCAAAGATAGGAAGAGGAACTGTTCAAGGCTTGCATAATACTGCCGTCGGCAAGGGCTTCGCCCACATTAGTATGGTTGTTTTCCTCGGTATAGGTGTGGGCATCGGAAAGGGTCAGCACCTCACCGGTCACCGCTTCGGCATCCGTATAGCAATCCTCAACAGAGGTGGTATAGGTCTTGACCCCACCGACGATTCCGCCGTAAAGCTCCAGGGCGGTGTTATAGGTATTGTTATAAGCGCCGCATGAAACGATCGTGGTGCAGATACTCTCGCCGATGATATCCCCCACCGATTTCCATTTGGCAGAGCCGGTGTTATTGAAGGTATTGTTATAGGCGTAGCAGCTTTCCACCCGGCAGGGAGACTGCATGGTTTTGGAAAGGATCCAGCCGAAATTCAGCCGGCGAGCGGTATTAGAAGCGTTGAAGGTGCAGCCGGAAACGGTGCAATCCCGGAGGATCACGCTGTGACCGTCCTGCCGGGGCTGGCAAAGGAGCAGTCCGGCGCCGTTATTGGTACCCACCTTGGTGAGGCTGCAGTTCTTGACATGAACATTTTCCATCAACGCAGGCTTTCCTACTGCGCAGGCCACGGCCACAGCGCTCCAGCCGTTGGCGGTAACGTTACAGTTCTCAAAGGTCAGGTTTTTAAGAGTGCCCCGCAGGTAAGGGAAGACGGCGACCCGGTCGAGGGAGCCGGTGATGGTGGCATTGCGGATGGTAAAGCCCTGGCCGTCATAGGTACTGTTAAAGCTGGTGGTAGCGGTATTTTCCTTGCCGACAGTCACATTGGGATACTCAGTCATATCTAGATCACAGGTCTGGTAGACCACCGCCTTGGCGGGCAGCAGAACATTCTTCACCGCATCGGCCATAATGGCAAATTCTGCAGGGGTGCTGACGGTATAAACATCCATATTCTGATAAAATACATTCGTAAAGAGCGCCATGGGAAGGCGTTCATTACTCTGCGCCAGCAGATCCCGGGCGGCCAGCTGCTCTTCGGCGGTGGCAGCCTCTTCAAAGGCCGCCTGAAAGGCAACGAAGGACTCGGCGGTAAAATACTTGGCATCCAGCGACGCCGCATCGGCAGAATGATCCTCCTCAGCAAAGCAGGTGAATACCGAAAGGGTAAGCGCCAAAATACATAAAAAACTGATCCATTTTCTCATAAAAAATATCTCCTTTTCTTTTAATTATATCAAATCTTGCACATTTGTAAATAATATGATAAAATGGTATTACTACAACTTTGGAGATATAGCAAAATGGAACTTTTACAGCTACGTTATTTTTTTGAAAGCGCCCGTTCAGAAAATTTTGCCCGTACTGCAGAACGGTACAGTGTTCCCACGTCATCGGTGTCGGCCGCAGTCAAGCGGCTGGAGCAGGAACTAGGCTGCAAGCTTTTTGACCGCACCAGCAACCGCATCACCCTAAACCAAAACGGTCGCCGGCTGTTGCGATCCCTGGGAACGGTTTTCGAGGAGTTGGAGCAGGCCGTTACCGATCTTTCTGCCAAAGAAACGGAGGATACCCAGATCCGGATCCTGGTGCGGGCCCTGCGAGGGAGCATCAACCGAACCATTATCCGCTACCGTGCCCTTTACCCAACGGTACGGTTCCAGACGGTTTACGATTTTTATGCCACCGATTACAGCAGCTACGATCTGATCATTGATGAGCAAAACGACCGTTACCCCGATCTGGAGCGGTTTGAGCTTTGCCGGCTGCGGGTGCGAATCTTGGCGGCAGAAAACAGCCCGCTGCATGACCGCCCCCTCACCCTCTCTCAGCTACGCAAGCAGCCCTTTGTAACCATGGGAGAACAGAGCAATATGCATAAGCTGCTGATCAAAAACTGCCTGAAGGCGGGTTTTTCCCCCAATATCGTGCTGGAGACCAACGATGCGCAATGCTACCTCACCGCCATCAGAGAAGGGGTGGGGATCGGGCCGGTACGGGAATACAGTCATTTTAACGGTGCGGAACGGCGCTACCTGAATGTGACAGATTTTGATGAACACCAGACCTTTTTTTGCTATTACAAAAGACAAAACATAACGCCCCCTCTGCAAGAGTTTATAAATTTTTTGAAAAATATTAGTTTTTAAATAAAAAAGCCCCGAAGGGGCTTTTTTATTTAAGAAAGTGATTGCATCAGCTTGACGGCATCGAAAATGGAGATCTTTCCGTCTCCGGAGACATCGGGATCATCCTTGAACTCCACTTCATAGCCTACCAAATGCCGCAGCAGCAGAACCGCATCGGCGGTGGTGAGGTTCCCATCGCCATCCAGATCGCCGTTCAGGATCGTTTCTGCAAACACAGGATAATACTCTCCCTGCGCCATGCCGAGGGCGTTGGCCACCGTGCCGTCGGTAAACTGAGCGGCGGTGGCGGAGAGGGTTCCGGTGACCGTCTCGGAGCCGGGCTCGGTGCTGATATAATAACAATTTGAGGTATTGCCGGAGGTGGTCTTGTTATAACGGACAATGGCATTGGTGGTACTGCCGTTATCAGAGGCGATCAGCTCACCCATATTATAGCAATCGATGATCTTGGCGGTGCCGCCCTGACCCCAGGAGCAGATGCCTGCAGCATAGTTGATCCCCACGACCTTGCCTACGTTATAGCACTTTTTCACGGTGCCGGCATTGCGCACATTCCCGGCGATACCGGCGCAACCGTCGGAGGAGTTGATGGACAGGATGCGGGCTTCATTCCAGCAGTTTTCGATGGTGGAAGCACCATCGGCATACCCGGCAATGCCGCCAACCACGCTGCTGCCGGTGACCGAGCCGCTGACCCCGAGGCAACGGACAGTGGCAGCATAGGTCACATCAAAGGCGCCGGAGCCCTTGCCGCTGTTATAGATATTGACATTCTTCAGCATATGGTAGCCGCCCTCAAAGGTCCCCTTGAATGCGGCAGCATAATTGTCGGAATAGGCACCGATGCCGGTCATCTGAATATTTTCAAAATCCAGATTGTTCATCAAATAGACCGTTTTACCCTCGAAGGAAACGCCGCTTTCCACCAGCTGATCGAAATACAGCCACTCAGAAACGGTGGTGATCTGATAAGCGGCGGCCTCGCCGGTATAATCCTTCATGGAAGGAATGCTGCCAGTTGCTTTACTGATGGGGGAAAGGGCGGCCTTACCCTCCTCCAATGCCTGCAGCAGAGAAGCGGTTGCTTCATTGGCATAGACGCCGGAGGCCAGGTATTCTTCGGCATTTTTCACCGCCTGCTCATAGCTTTTGGTGTCAGCGAAGTTATCCAGGTAGAAGTCTGCCTCCTCCAGAGCCGTCTCCAGCCCGGCGACATCTGCCTCCTCTTCCACGGAGCCGGTGAAGGTATAGGTTCCGCTTAGGATCTTATAGGTATAGTTTCCCAACTCGGCCACGCACTCCTGCTCCGTGGGCACGCCCTTTCCGGGTGCATAGACGGTGGCGGAGGCATTGGCGGGAACGGTGACAGTCCAGGTATAGCGACCATCCTCTATGGCCCAATGGCTGGTGATCTTGCCGTATTGGCTGTCATAAGAAGCGTTGATAAAGCTCAGTGAATCATTGATCAGCGGCTTCATAATGATATGCTTATAGCCAGGCTCCTCCGGATCAGCGGCGATGCCGGCCACCTCCTCGAAGATCCATTGAACGATGGAGCCATAGCAATAGTGATTATAGGAATTCATGGTAGAGCCCAGTTGAGAGTTGGCTCCAAGACCGCCGCCGGCAGTATAGCTGTTCCAGCGCTCCCAGATGGTGGTGGCGCCGTTGACAACAGAATAGCCCCAAGAGGGATACTCGGTCTGCAGCAGCAAGGCATAGGCGGTATCCGCATAGCCATACTGGGCCAGGGTGGTGCAGAGGAAATTGGTGCCCAAAAAGCCGGTGGTAAGCTTATTGCCGTTGGCCACCACCTTTTCGTTGAGGCGTGCAGCGGCCTTCCGCTCCAGCGCGGGATCGTTCAGCACGCCGGTACCCAGAGAGAGGGCATAGGCGGTCTGGGAATCGCCAAAGATCAGGCCATCGGAAGTTACAAATTTATCCTTGAACTGTTCGGAGGTCTCTTCAAAGAGGGCCTGATAATAGGCGACCTCTTCCGTTTTGCCGATGACGGCGGCCATTTCTGCCATCAGGCGCAGATCATAGCCCAGATAGGCGGTGGTCAGCACCACCTTGGGGGTGGTCTCACCGCTGGAAAGCCAATCGCCGTAGGTATGGGTATCGATGACCAGATTCCCGGTAGAAGCATAACCGGCCTTCTCCAGCAGACGGCCGATATACGCCGCCATATTGTCGAAGTAGGTCTCGATCACCTCGGTGTTACCGTAGTTTTTATACAGCACATAAGGGATAATGATAGCAGCATCGGTCCAGCCCGCATCTGCGCCACTGCTCTTGCCGGCAGAATGGGTGGGTGCGGTACTGGGAAGGCCGCCGTTGGCCCCCTGCTTACCGAAAAGAACAGAAAGGTATTGATTCAAGAATGCGTAAACATCGCTGTTGATGGTGGCGGTGCCGGCAAAGACCTGCGCATCGCCGGTCCAGCCCAACCGCTCATCCCGCTGGGGGCAATCGGTGGGGACGCTGACATAGTTGGAAAGCTGGCTCCACATGGTGTTGCTATAGATCTGATCCACCAGATCGCTGGAGGTATCCAGGGAGGAGGTGATGGTGGAAACATTGCTCCACACCACACCCAGGATCTCTTCCGGCTTGGGCTCATAACCCAGACCGCTGATCTCCACATAGCGGAAGCCGTGATAGGTGAAATAGGGGGTATACTCCACCGTACCGTCGGCACCAAAAACATAATAATCAGTGGCGTGAGCGGTGCGGAGGTTGGCGGTATAGAGCTGGCCTTCCAGCTCACCGTCATTTTCATCATAAAGCATCTCGCCGTAGCGGAGGCGGAGGGTCTGGCCCTTCACACCGGTGGCCTTAAGGGTGACCACGCCGGCAAAGTTCTGACCCATATCGGCAATATAGGCATCCTCCCCCACCTTGGTGATACGGACAGGGGTGATGGTCTTAAAGACCCGGACCGGCTCATAGCTTTGGGCGGTCCATTCCACGGCACTCAGATCCAACTGAGTATTGATGGAATCGGAGGTAGCAATATTGGCCCCCTTCCAATCGGAGGCATCGAAGCCTGCCGTATTCCACCCGGGCTGCTCATAGCGGGCGTCATAAGTCTCGCCGTTGGAATGGTCGGTGACCAGATAGGGGGATTCGGTGGAATAGACCCAGCTGTTATCGGTCTTGATGACCTGCTCTGTTCCGTCGGTATAGGTGATGATCAGCTGACTTTTGAAGGCCACATCCTTACCGTAATATTCATAGTTACTGTTGCCCTCGCCCACATGGCCGGCATACCAGCCGTTGCCTACCACGGCGCCAATAGCATTGCTGCCGCTTTGCAGCAGGTCGGTCACATCATAGGCCTGATAGTCGATACGGTCGAAATACTCTGTCCAGCCGGGGGCCAACTGATCCTCGCTAACGGTCTGCCCATTGATATAGGCAAGGTAAGTACCGAGAGAGGAGGCATAAAGTCGGGCTTTTTCCACCGTTTTGCCGCTATCCAGCGCAAATTCAGTGCGAAACATGGGAGCGCCCTTCTGCTCCACATCCCGGGTAAAGAGCCCGCATTTTTCCAGATACAGAGCGCCGTCCTTGGTGCGGCCGGTGCCGAAGGGATCCAGATGATCCTCGAAATCAGCGGAGATGAGAGCAACGCCCTCGCTGTTGGTCAGTTTATAGTTATCGATCCAAGCGATCTCGCCGTCGCTTTTAGTGAGGCGGAAGCCGATCTGAGTCATGGTGGAAAGGGAGTTGGTGCGGGTATCCACCAGGGTCCCGTTGATATAGGTCTTGATCTCCCCGGCATTGATCTCCAGCTTCAGAGTATGCCAATCGTTGCGGGCGCTCCAGGGGATCTGGGCAGAAATATCGATATCTCCCAGCCCGGAGGCAGAGCCGCCGGAGATGGAATGGGGGCGGAGCAGCACCTTCTCCTCGCTGGCACCCTTCGCCAGATTGATCTGCCAGAAGAGCAGATTGCGGGAATCAGAGCCGCCGAACACCACCCCCAGTGCACCGGACTGCACCTTAAAATCGGTCTCGATGGTGAAATTATCGGCGGGAACGGCGGTCAGCTCCTCCATGGTGCTGACGGATACATTGCCGCTGATGGGAGCCACACGGAGGCGGCCCTCCTCTATGGTACCGGTCTTGAAGGGGTTCCTCGCTTCAAAATCAAAGCGCATGAGGGTGGAGCCGTCGGCAGCGGTGATAACAAGGTTATCGTAATAGGCTGTTTCCTGATCGGTACTGCTGTTATAATGGCGGAAGCCGAATACGCCGTACTGCATCAGAGCGGCATTGGTATGAGTGAGGATCTTGGTATTATTGCTGTAAACGGTGGCAGTAGTGCCCTTCACCTCGATCTTGATATGCAGTTGCTGATCCAGGCCGCTGGCAGTAAGAGATTCCTTCCCTGCACCCTTTCCGGCGGTATGGGTAATGATCTGATATTTTCCCTTTTTGGCGTTGACCTGCAGAGAAACAAAGTTGGAAGAATCGGTGCCTGCAAAGATGAAGGAGGCAGAACTATCGGAGGGTACCTGCACATCATATTCCACCGTATAATCGCCGATGTAGCTGGCGCTGAGGTTTTCCTTTAGCTCGGCAAGGGAATAGCTGTAGTCCATCACCCGCCAGTTGGTGGAAAGGGGGCCGGCATAAAGCTGACCGTTCACCAGAGAGCCCACGGCAAAGGGATTGGCGGAGGAAAAATCACAATCCAGCAGAACATTGCCGTTGGCGGCGGTGACCTTCAGATCATCGTAGTAGGCGGAATCCTGATCGCTGCTGGTATTCATATGGCGCAGTCCCAGCTTACCGAAATGAAGGCCGTCGTTGGTAAAGCTGCCCAGCTTTTCGTTGTCCAGATAAAGGGTTCCGGTGGTGCCAACCACCTCCAGCCTGACCGTATAGACGGTATCGACTGCGAGGGTCTTGCTGAAAGCAAAAAGATTGGAATCCTTACTGTTGGCGGTGCGGTGCACTTCTACTGCGGATTTTCCGTTGTTTAGCTGGATCCAGAAGAAATCGTTGCTATTCACCGCAGAAAAGATCACGCCGGCCGCCTTGCCCTCCAGGGTGGTCTTATATTCCAGTGTATAATCACCGGTATAGCCGGTCACCTCGGTAGCGCTGATGAGGGGCGCATCGAATTCGGCGCTGTCCATAAAGGCGGTTTCAAACCAAGAGGCCGCCTTGGCGCTCTCCCCCGCCTGATTCCAGACGGTGATCTCCCAGCTATACCGCTCGGTGGAGAGAAGGGTCTCGCCGGCATAGGTGGCCTGAGCGGTATCGCTCTCTACCTTACCGGTATTCCACACCTCGACTTCTCCCAGCAGCACCCGCAGCTGATAGGCGGTCTGATAAACGCCCTTGGCTACAGATTCCATCCGCCAGGTGAAGGAGGGAGTTTGTTGATCAACGGTCATCGGGTTCTCCATCTGGTTGACCTTCAGATCGGTCACCGTGAAACTGCCTTCTGCGAAGACAGCAGGGATGGAGCTCAAAAGCATTGTAATAGCCATAATAATACTCCAAATTCTTTTTTTCATAATCGTTCCTCCAAGAAAAATTTACTTGATTATATTATAATGTATATGTTATAATCATTCAAGGAGAGAAAAATTCTGTTTTATATTACGATTATGACATCCGGAGGCATGATAATGGAGATCCAATACCCACGCATCGGAGAGCCCTGGCGCAATGATTTTCACGCCCGGCGCTATGGCTTTTTAATGAGCGACACGCTGATCAACCTCAACCATCAACACAAATATTTTGAGTTGGGCTATGTACTCCAAGGAACAATAGAGCACACCTTTATGGACACAGAACTCCAGCTGGAGCCGGGGGATATGTTTTTTATCGATATCGGAAAATTCCATTCCTATCGGGGCTCCCCGGATCACCGGATCTTGAATTTTCTCTTTTTCCCCGAAGCCCTGGATCCGACCTATAAGCAAATGACCAGCCTTTCCCAGATCGCTGGCAGCCCCACCTTCCGCTTCAATTCCGATCGGATCCCCTTGCTGAACCGCCCGGTCTTTCACGACGAAGACGGCAGCTTTTTGCAGCATCTGGAGCAGATCCAGCAGGAGATCCTGCAGAAAAAGCCGGGGCATCACCAAATGGAGCAGACCATGATCCAACAACTGATCATCAGGCTGATGCGGCTGGACTACAACGCGCAAAACAGCACCGTTTACGACCAGCCTCTGGTGCAGAAGATCCTGGAGCTGCTGGATCGCGGCTATGCCGGCACAATTTCCCTTCAGCAGATCAGCAAAAAGCTGGGCTATTCCCCCTCCTACATCAGCCGGATGTTCCGCAAGCATTTTGAAACTACCTTCACAGAATATCTTCAGCGGCTGCGGCTCTCCAAAAGCTGCCGCCTGCTGCTGGAAACCAATTGGCCCATTGAAAAGGTGGCCGCAGAGGTGGGCTATGATAACGTTCAGTTCTATCACCGTCTGTTTAAGAAATTTTTTCATATGACGCCGCTACAATACCGCAAAAAACGGCATCTTTAATAAATAAAAAGAAGGTTCGAAAACCTTCTTTTTATTTTGCCAAAGCCCTTAACAGCAGCACCGCATCGGCAATGCTGTAGCGGCCGTCGTTATTCTGATCCAGAGCCGCATTATAAGCCACACCGTCCCCCGCAAGGAACTGCAGAATGTGCACCACCCCGGCGGTATCGGCCTCATCCATGCAATACCACAGAACAAATCCGTTGTGGTTCAGATTCATGAATGTAATATCCCGCTCTACCGGGGCCCCGTTTACGGTGATCTGCAGATCATTGGAAAAGATCCGATCTGCCGGGCATTCCACCGTGATCTTCAGCCAATAATGCCCCTCCTCTTCAAAGGCGCCGGTGATCTCCCGGTAGCCGCTCATGGTGCTGTCGTCGGATTGGGACCATTGGTACTGGGTCACCACCACCGGAGAGGAACCGGTCACCGGAGCATCGGGTAGTTCTCCCGCCGCAGGCTTGGCCACCTGAATATTCACCAGATCCACCGTCTCGATCCCCAAACCATAAACATTGAGCATCGTTCCGATTCCTTCCGAAAAGACTTTAACGAAGGGCTCGTAGGGTTCGCCGTCCTTCAGAAATACCGTATCCTCGGTAAGGCCATAGCCCTCCTGGGGGATCACGCTCACCATCAGGTAATAGATCCCGCCCTCCTGAAAGATTCCCTCAAAGGTTTGGCTCCAACCATCAGGATCCAGATAAACATAATAATAGACAAACTCATAGGGTACATTCGGCGGAAAGATCCGGCCGCCGGAGGCTTGCTGGCCCGCAGCGACCTCCGGGAAAGCCGGCAGTTCAACGGTTTCGATGGGCTCAAACTCCAAAAAAGAATAGTACAGATCGATTTCGTAATAATCGCCGATAGAACCGCCGATCACCCGCTCGCCGTTCACAACAAAGGTGGAAACATATCCCCGATGATTGAAGGCACGGTCTCCGTTCTTCATTCCCAGGGCCAGATGAAGCCTGTATTGGTTTCCTTTTTCAAAAAAACCGGCAGCCGCTTCGCCGGTCTGGTCATTGTACCATACGGCGCTTACCAGGGAATAGGGCGCATCTGCGGGCACCTCGATCCCCTCTGGCGAGATGGGTGAACCTACCTCAAATTCCGGCGTGGTGACCAGTACACGGTTCATCTCCTCCCCTTCTGCGAATGCAGGAAGGCAAAAAAGCAATGCAAAAATCAAAATAAAAGAAATATACCGTTTCATTGTAATCTCCTTATACTAATGTATAGGTAAACATTTCATAGTGCAGGCGGGAGCCCAGATCGGTTCCCGGTGGCAGCAAAGCCATGGCGATAAAGATCTCGCCGCTGCCATCCACATTCCGGAGAGTGGCGTACTCCCCCTCGATCTTAGCCACAATATAATCCTTCGGTTCCATCATCGCCCCTCCAATTCATTTTCCTGCAGATGAATAATATGCTCCGGCAGCGCCTTCAGATACGGCTGCAGGCAAGCCGGATAAACCGTCACCTGATCCAACTGCTCCAGATCCACCCAGCAAAACTCCAGATCGCCCCTCGCCTGCCCCAGCTCATCCAAAACCGGAAAGCTCTTATAAGGCAGAGCATCTCTGTTCTTCAACTCCGCAAGATAGTACAAATTGATCTGTTGGCAGGGGCGTTTCCATTGCCAGAACAATTCTACAACGGCCACAAGCCGCCCCACGTTAATGCCGGCGCCGGTTTCCTCCCTCCACTCCCGGGTAAGGGCCTCACGGGTAAATTCCCCAAAAGAAACATGACCGCCGGGCACGGCATAGCTGTTATCTCCCACCTGGTGCTGCAGCAAGATCTTATCATCCCGATAAAGAAGGCCGCCCACCCGGTAGGAAAACATCCAGTTCTTCTCCTGGAAAAGAATATCATTTTTCATGCAGAAAGCTCCCTTAAAAGTTCCACTGCATCGGCAATGGTAATATCCCCATCACCGTTGTGATCCACGGCCTCCGCATCCAGGCCGATTAGCAGTTGCAGGATCGCCGTCACCGCAGAGGTATCTGCCTCTTTCTCCGTCAACTGGCCGAAGCTGACGCAGATTCCGCCGGAAACCGGATCAAAATAAAGTTCATCTGGAACCATGCCGTTCACCGTAATGGCAACATCCTCTGCAAAAATAGTTCCTCTTTTAGCTGACACAACCAAATCGGCCCAATAATATTTTCCTTCTTCAAAAAAGCCTGAAAAAGAAACCGCCTGGTTGTAATCGCCGGTAGTACCCACATACCATTCCTGATAGGTCACCTGGTATTCCGCTTCTGCAGGAACGGACGCAGTGCTGGTATAGGCGCCCATCTCCGGTGCTTCCAGCGTCAGATCCACAGACCGGATCTCCTTTACTCCGAAATTATATACTTCGCTGACCGAAATAGAGGAGGATCCCGTATACAAGGAAAGAGAATCTATCTCTTTCCCGCCGACCGTTACCTTCACATCCTTGGCAAATTCATACCCTTCCGCAGGATAAAGCTCATAGTTATACAGATAAACCTGCCCATCCTCAAAGTCTCCTTCGAAAAGAGTAAAGGAACGGTCAAAATCCAGACAGGTCCAATAGGACTCTATGCTGTAGTTTGTGCCGGCAGGGTCTTCCAAAGTTGAGGCAGACGCCGTATCCCCAAGCGTGATCTCAGGGAAGGCAGGCAGATCGACCCGGTCGATCACCTCGCAGAAGGAGTATTCATAGGAGATAGAAAGCCAATCTTGCCCAATATAAAGGAAAGGGACCTCAGCACCATTGATGGTCAGAGTGGTTTGAGCGGTAAAATCATACCCGTCCTTAGGAATAAGATCCAGGCAAAAAATGTACCTTTTACCCTTTTCAAATTTACCGGACACTGAGTCAAAGGTACTCGCATCATACCATTCCACAGTATCAATGGTATAAGGTGCACCGGCCGGAACAGAAACAGAAGCGGTGGAAATGAGATTACCAAAGGCAGCTTCCGGTACTCCTGTGACGGTCACCGATGAAATCTCCTCGCATAACGAATATATATCATAAAAATAAAGAGAGTCCCCGCCGGAGTAAATGGTTTCATAGAATTCATCATTAATATATAAGGGAACCATCTCATCAAAAAGATAACCTTCGTCTGAGATCAATAAAACATTTAACTCATAACGGTGGCCTTTTTGGAAGGTATCATTCGAACTCAGCGCTTCACCGTCGGCATAATCCACCCAGTAAGCCTCCGAAACAGAATAATGCGCACCGGAAGCAACCTGAAGGGAGTTTAGGGAAGGCTTTTCCCCTGCCCGAGGAGCTGTTACTCCTTTAAGTGAAACGGAAGAAATGGTTTCAGCAAAGGAAAACTCTTTATATACATAAAGTTCTCCATCATAATAGAAGAAATCCTCTGTCTCCATGCCATTGATGGTAACCACGGTACCCGAGGTCAAGCTGTACCCGTCTTGAATCTGAATGGTAACATCTACAGAATACTGCTTTCCTTTTTCAAATTTTTCGCTAAACTCTTCATAATCGGAATAATCGTACCAAATCGCAGAGGTAATAGAATATCCGGCGTTTTCAGGCACACGAATAGAAGCAGTCGAGGCTGTTTCACCAATTGCCGCGTCCGGAACACCGGTAATCGAGATCTCAGTTATTCTGTTGGTTGCAGCCCCGGCAGTAAAACACATACTGCTGATCAAAGCAAGCATCATCAAAATAGTGATCATACGTTTCATGCTGTAAACCTCCTTTACACCATTCATTATAAGCCAAGGCAAATAAAAAAGCAAGAAAAAACCGTTCTGATTTCTCAGAACGGTTTCGTTTATGTCGGCATTACGTATCTTCCCGGGCCGTCACCAGCCAAGTATTGTCCGCATGAAGTTGCTTAACTACCGTGTTCGGAATGGGAACGGGTGGGACCAACTCATAATCAACACCGACTTTTTGAAAGTACTTT
>JAFTZM010000011.1 GCA_017464525.1 Clostridia bacterium | reverse complement strand
GTTAGGCTCTGCGCCCTCGGAAGCAACATAAGGAGCAACGCTGAATTCGCCACCGTTGACGGTCAGAGTACCCTTGGTGACGGAAGCAACGGTGGTAGCACCGTGATACTTACCGCTCTCAATGGTCAGATTACCGGCGGAGGAACCGTCGGATGCGCCCAGAACGAATACATAATCGTTATTGTTAATAGTGCCGTTCTTAACAGTAACATCTGCACCGCCCTGAACACGAATTACAGGATATACATCCTTACCGGTCAGAGTATAACCGTTCAGGTTGATGGTCATGGGATAGTCCACAACAATGGTATCGTCTACCTTTGCATTAGAAAGGACTTCCAGTTCCATCTCATAATAATCTGCATAGAAAAGCTTACCGGTTGCAACCAGGCTTACGGGGTCGTTGCCCTGCAGGGGGCCAACGCCTTGAACCTGCTCGCCGGTAGTAGGATCACGGAAATACAGATTGTAAACGTGATCGGTAGTGGTATAAGTACCTGCGGTCTCATCATAAACCAGACCGCAATCAGGAGCCAGCCACTGGCTTACGTCCTGCTTAAAGGTACCGCCGGTGATGGTCAGAGTTGCGCCGCCTGATACATCGGGAGCAGTCCAGGGGCCGATAACAGTGTTATCAACAACGGTACCGCCATTGATAACGGTCAGGCCGCTATAACCAGTCTCGGAATAGGGAGAGTCAACGCCTGCCTTGGAACGGCCGGTGTTATGGCAGATGGTACCGCCATTCATGGTGAACAGGTGGTTGCTGTGCCCGTAGATCGCAGCGTTACGGCCATTGTTGGGGCCGTAAACAGAGGAGTTAGAGCAGATGGTACCGCCGTTCATGGTGAAGACGCCATGATAGATACCAACAACCGTACCGTTGGAGTTCCAACCGGTGGTATTCTTAACCTCACCGCCGTTCATGGTGAAGTAGGTACCCATATAGATCTTGAACACACCGTGGTTGCCGCCCACATGGTTGCCGTCGATCACAGTACCCTCATTCATGGTCACGGTGATAAGCTCTTCCTCATGGCTCCATACGCCGGCGGAAGCATTAACAACCAGGCCGGAACCGCTGGTGCTTGCGTTATGGGTGATCTGTGCGCCGGTCAGGGTCACAACAGCGCCCTTGCTTGCGGAAACAATACCGCTGCCGTTGGTGCTGTAATGATTCTTGATGGAAACATCATTCAGATTCACAGTACCGGAGGTAGTGATCATGTAGGCAGTAGCCACAGGAGCGCCATCTTCGGGAGTGAACCACTTGGTAGACTCAGCAGCCGGAACAGCGGTCTCCCAATTAGCCAGATCAGCTTCATATTTAACCTTATCAAAAGTATAGTTGTTTGCGCCATCGATGGTCAGGCCGCCATCCAGAGTCAGGGTAGCGCCTGCATTAACAGCAAACAGAGTACCGGTGTAAGCATCGTCACGGGTGATGGTCTTGTTACCGGAAATGGTAACATTGCCGGTGATGGTCAGCTTCTCGCCCAGAGTAACATCCTTCAGCAGAGTTACAGTAGCGCCGCCTTCCACTGCGTTTGCAGCAGTAACAGCCTCTGCGAGGGTTTTATAATACCCGCCGTCAACCTTGGCTACAGCAACAATTTTATTAATATCCTCTTCATCAGTATCTTCGGAAGTATTAATGCCTGTTTCAGGAGTATTATTTACCAGAGTAACTTCAACCTTATTGCCTTCCTTAGCATCACCGTTCGCAACGCCATCCAGATAGCCGATCAATGCGCCGACTTGCCCACCAGAAACGCTGGTTGCAGCGGTATTCTGGATCAGAGTCAAATTACCGGTGCCTTCAACGGTACTCCAGTTGGTAGCAGGCAACTCCGTATTCACTTCACCGATCAGACCGCCGGCATAAGTAGTACCGGTCACAGCGCCAGAAGCGGTGCAGCCATTCAGTTCAACATTGATGTTGTCACCGTCGCCGCCCAAGCCGTTCTTACCGGCAAAACCACCGGCTACATTACCGGATACATCACCATTGGCAGTACAATCAGTAAAGGTGTGCTTATGGGTGAAATATTGCTGCGTGATACCGACAAATCCGCCAGCAGTACCGGTGCAGGTGATATCCACATCGGCAGTGGCATTGTTGTACTCGCAAGCACGGCCGCCTACCTGGCCGGCAAAACCGCCGTAGGTACCGTTAGCACCGTTGATGGTACCGGTTACGGAACAACCATCAAAGCCCTTTACAGTACCGGCAGAGGTGGTGCCGTTGTTCCATGCGATAAAGCCGCCCACGATCTGGGAAGTCTCTTCAGCGCAGGTCACATCAAGGCCGGTAACCTTGCAATCCACAAAATAGTTGGAATGGCTGTTATAGGTATCGGAGCCGAAGAAGCCGCCGGCCTCGCTACCGGTGCCTTTCAGGGTGATCTTAATGTTCTCCACATCGCAATCTTCCCAGTAGTTCTGCAGAACGTATTCAGTGCCGTTGATGTTCTGCACGGTGCCTTCCAGCCAGTTAGCGTTATTACCGGTCACGCCGGTATCCCAAACGTGGGCACGGCCATAGCCGGTGTTACCGCCGAAAACGTTGCCGGTGCCGTTAATGGTAATGTTGGCGTTCTTCACGTCCACATTACCAAGCTGGGACTTCCAGACATAGCCTGCAACAGAGCCGATCAGGCCGTCGTTTCCATTAGCAGTAATGGTGATGCCGTCGATAGTCACATCTTCAACAACGTTCCAATACTGCAGATTGCCTGCGATGGCACCCACACGGGCATTATCCTCGGCAATGGTGAAGTTTACATTATTCATGGTCAGGTCATGGATGTATGCCTTTTCCACCAGACCAAACAGACCCATCCGGGCACCGGTAGTCTGAGTCAGGTTGGAAATGGTCTTGCCATTACCGTCAAACTCACCGGCGAAGTAAACGGAATCACCACCGATAGGAGCCCATTCAATGTCGGCCAGGTCAATATCTGCGGTAAGTGTTACTACCTTACCGGCATAGTTGTCGCCTTCAGTTACATCTGCGGCAAAAGCAAGAAGCTGTTCTTTGGTAGCAATCGAAAGAACATCATCTTCGCTTTCGTCAGCAAATGCAGACATGGACAACATAGAAATGACCATGAACACGGCAAGCACAAGGCTCAACAAGCGTGTACTTTTCTTCATTTTACTTTTCCTTCCTCCTTAAATTTTGCTGTTTTGTTTTTTCGCCGCAGAGCAGGCAAAAGTTCACTAGCCATTTTCTGCCAGGCGCTACGCCGAAACAGCAAGGAATGTTTGTTTATAATCGGCGGTTCTTGAAAAATACTCCACGAATATCGGCACTTTCGGGAATCCTTCCAATACTACTCCAATTATATACTACTAAATTTTAACATCATATTTTGAGAGTGTCAACCCATTTGGATAAAAAAGCATCCAAAAAAACAGTTCATAATTCGTTTACTATTTGTCTAAATTTTCAAAGAAGTAGCCCAAACCCACTTTTTCCATATGGTTGGCTCTCTTTTTTACCCCTTCGGGGGTCACCGCTCGCAGGGCATGGAGGCGGATCCCAATATTTTTTCGCCGCAGGCGAAAGATCTCCCACCCCCGCACCATCCAGAAGAAGGGCAGGAGGGCAGGATACTTTTCCAGCGCCGGGTAGGCATTGGCAATATTCACCGCCGGCGGAAAGAGGATATACAGCAGGGTACGGAGCTTCACCGGGCCGGTGCCTTTTTTGGCCTGCAGCTCCACCCCGTTGGAAAGGGCGTAGGCCTGCTGAGAGCCCCAGCTGCCGCTCTCATATATATAATCGGTAATAAGTTGGGTAATTTCATCCTCTTCCCCACCTTCGAACCAGGCGTTCAGGGTACGGAGCAGGTTGGCGTGGAACCGTTCCATATGCAGCTTTTGCAGCTCCGCCCCCAGATACCTTTCATCCAGCGAATAGGTACGACGCAGGATCCAGAGATCCGTCAATTGGCGGATGCCGATGCCGCTGCTGCGATAATGCTTGGCAAAATGGGCCAGGATAAAGAGATATTCATCCTCCGGGGAAAGGCCGTAGCAATGCCCCTGTTGCTTGACCGCCCGGCTCCAGCCATCCCCGAAATAGGGGTAAAGATCCGCCACCGCCCGGGAAATGGGGCGAATATGGAGCTCTACCAGCAGAGCAGGGGTTTTCCAGCTGTAGGTATTATCCGTCAACACCCCCGGCTGATAGCCCTGCTCCTGCAGGATACGCCCCGCCGCCTTATATTGGGTTTCCCGGATCAGGATATCCGCATCCCCCATCCGCCGAAGCTCCCGGCAGGGGTAAAGTTTTTTCAGATTACAGCCCTTCAGCGGCATATGATCGATCTCGGCAGCCTCAAAAGCAGAAAAGATCCGCTCCAAGGCCCTCTGCTGAAGCTCGTCCCGCTGAATTCCGGCACAGTAGGCGAAAAAGAGCTTCTGCATCACCGGCTCCTCCTTGGAAAGCCCGCACCGCAGCCCGCCTGAACAGGCAAGCTCGGTGATCTGATGGCGGGCAAGTTGGCGGTAAGCCTCTGCCAGGTCAAAATCGGCAGGCAGCGGAAGCGCCTCTCCGGTAACAGCGCTGCGTATTAAATTGGCAATTCCGATCTGCTGGGCGTTCATGATCTTCTGCGGAAATAGGCATCCAGTTCCTCCCGGATGGAGGGAGGGATCTCCCGATCCAGAGGGAACTGCTTGGCACCCACCAACCGGCGGGTGAAGGCGGCAATAAAGCCAATATCCCCTAGCAGCCTTTCTTCGCTCATCACCGCAGCGGTATCGTAGCGGTTATGAATGGGCGCGGCGGTGGCGGGGGCATAACGGACAAAGGAAATGGCAGGGACGCCCTGATCCGCAAAGGAATTAGAATCGCTGGAGCGGATGCCGAATTTGGACTCCAGGCCGAAGCCCTCCTCGGCGGCAACACATTCCAGATAATGCTTAGCCTTTTCGTTGCAGGTGGCAAAGGCGGTAAATTTACCCATGATACAGCCCAGCATATCCAGATTGATATTCAACACCAGTTTGGAGAGATCGTGAGCGGCGCAATAAGCCTTGGAGCCCAGCAGCCCCCGTTCCTCGGCACCGCACCATAAAAAGCGGATGCCGTAATGCCGGGGCATGGCGGCAAAATACTCTGCCAGATAGAGCTGCGCAATACAGCCGGACATATTATCGTAGGCCCCTTGGGAAAGGGAGGTGGAATCATAGTGGGCAGAAAAAAGGATCATCTCCTCCGCCTCGCCGGGCAGATCCACCATTACATTATGGGAGCAGCCCGCGGCCGTCTCCTGGCTCAGCAGGATCTCGGCCATGCCGCCCTCTGCCAGCGCCACCGCATCCTTGGCATTGATGATCACGCCGGGGATCCGGGACTCCTCGGCGGTAAGCTCCCGCACCTCCCGCTGATCGATATCCCGATGGGGATGATTCACATCACCGTTATAGGTAATGACCCCCAGCGCACCGCCGGCCACCAAGTCCCGGTAGCGCTTAGGGCCAAGGGCATCCACCAGCACAATTTTATTCCGGCACTTTGCCATCGAGCAGGCATCGGTATTGGTCAGATAGTAAAGCTCCCCCATTACCCGGCCGCTGCCGGTATTATAAAGCCCCTTGCAAGGGATAGAGCGGCCATTCACTGTCAGAGAGACCTCAGTAACCGTATACATGGGCAGTTCAAAGGGCTCCATAGAAGCCGCCAGTCCCATGGCCTCGCATTGGGCGGCAATATATTCGGCGCAGCGCAGTTCTTCCCCGCTGCCGCCGGTGCGCACATAGGCGGTATCGGCTAAAATTTCGGTTATTTTTTTCATTTTGCTCTCCGTTTTCCGTTTTTTCTTTTATTATATCATAAATGCAAAGCATTTTTGATATAATTGTCCATATTTTGCGGTTGTCGTGTAAACGACGAGCAAAACGGACATTTAATATTAATATAATAAGCGTCTGCGCTTATTATAGCACAAGAAAACATATTTTGACAGACTAATTCAAATAAGTTATAATAGCAGCAGAAAGGAGACATAGCGATGAAGCTTGTACTGTTAACAGCCCTTGGAGTGGGCGGTGCCACCGTGTTCGGCTCGCTGATAGGGTTTCTTTTTAAAAAGATCTCTCACCGTTTTTCGGATATCGTTTTAGCCTTTGCGGCGGGGGTGATGCTGGCTGCCGCTGTGCTGGGGTTGATCCTTCCCTCCCTGGAATACGGCGGTAAATTCGGTCTGCTCCTCACCGTCGCCGGGATCTTTGCCGGGGCGGTCTGCCTGAACCTGATCGATAAACTGGTGCCCCATCTACACAAGCTGGTGGGGGCCGACACCGAGGCCCACAACAACGCCGATCTGAGCAAGGTGTTGCTCTTCGTCACCGCCATTGCCATCCACAACCTGCCCGAGGGGATCGCAGCAGGCGTTGGCTTTGGCTCCGGAGATGCAGCGCAGGCACTGATCATTGCCGGCGGCATTGCCCTGCAGAACATCCCGGAGGGGATGGTCATCATCGGACCTATGCTGGCAGCGGGAGTAAAGCCGGGAAAAACCTTTCTCTGTGCCATGCTCACCGGACTGGTAGAGGTGGCCGGCACCCTCATCGGCTATTTTGCTGTCAGCATCGCATCGGCTGTCCTCCCCTTTGCCCTGGCCTTTGCCGGCGGCACCATGCTTTATGTCATCAGCGATGAAATGATCCCCGAGACCCACGCCCACGGCCATGAACGGGGTGCCACCTATTCTCTGCTGATCGGCTTCTGCCTTATGCTGATTACAGACGTTCTCTTAGGATAAAAATAGTTCCTTCTGTGGCATACTATGCGAAGAAATAGAAGGGAGCAGAAGAATGAAAAAAACCACCAAAAATCTACTGATTGGCTCCGGGATCGCAGCCGGCATCACCGCCCTCGGCGCACTTCACCGCTCCTCAGCCCGGCGGCTGATGGAGATAGCGCTGGACCGGGAAGAACCTCCTGCCATCAGCCGGAGCCGGGAAAGGCTGCGGGGCTCCAAGCGGTTGGCCGAGATCTCAGAAAAACTCAATGCCGGAGCCGCATGGCTGGAGAGCTGCGGGTGCGAGCCCATTACCATCACCGGCCAGGACGGCACCCGCCTGATAGGGCATTGGTATTGCCCCGCCAAGCCCCAACGGGCCATTGTGGCCATGCACGGCTGGCGCTCCTCCTGGAGCCAGGATTTCGGTCTGATCGCTCCCTTCTGGCATCAGAATAACTGCGCCGTTCTCTATGCGGAGCAGCGGGGCCAGGGGGAAAGCGGCGGCGATCATATGGGCTTCGGGCTTTTGGAGCGGTATGACTGCCTGGATTGGATCCGGTGGCTCCACCGCCGCACCGAGGGGAAACTCCCCCTCTATCTGGGCGGCGTTTCCATGGGCGCCGCCACCATCCTCATGACCGCGGGCTTTGATCTGCCGGAAAGCGTGCGGGGGATCGTGGCCGATTGCGGCTTTAACTCTCCCCATGCCATCTGGAAGCACGTGCTGGAGCATAACCTCCACCTACCCTACGGCCTCTATTCCGCTACCGCCCGGCAGATGCTCCAAAGAAAGCTCCGGGAGGAGGCCTATTCCTGCACCGAGGCTCTACGGAACTGCCGGGTGCCGGTGCTGTTTGTCCACGGCACCGACGATCATTTCGTGCCGGTGGAAATGACCTACGAAAACTATAAAGCCTGCGCTGCACCTAAGCGTCTTTTCATCGTTCCCGGCGCCGAGCACGGGATGAGCTACCTGGTGGATCAGCAAGGCTACGAGGAAGCCGTTTTAAAATTTTGGCAGGAAAACGATCAAAAAAACGGCTAAAAGAGGAGGAAAAATTATGCTTTTTTCAACCGAAATTTACTCCCCTTTGGGAATTCTTACCGCTGTGAGCGACGGTACCCATATTAACGGCTTGTGGTTCAACGGCCAAAAATACTTTATGGAGCCGCTCCCCGAAAAGCCCGTCCCCATCAAGGATTCCGCGATTTTCACCAAACTCCGGAATTGGCTGGACCGCTACTTCACAGGGCAAAATCCCCCCATTTCCGACCTTCCGCTCAAGCCCTTCGGCAGCAGCTTCCGAAAAAAAGTATGGAACGCCCTCTGCGAAATCTCTTACGGGGAGATGACCACTTACGGTGCCATTGCCCGGAAGATCGCGCCGGAGATGGGGAGAAGCACCATGTCGGCGCAGGCGGTGGGCGGTGCTGTGGGGCACAACCCCATTTCCATCATCATCCCCTGCCACCGGGTACTGGGGGCCGACGGAAGCCTCACCGGTTATGCCGGCGGATTGGATAAAAAGATCCAATTACTTAAAATAGAAGGGTACACCATGAAAAATCAAAAACGCTGCAGCTGGGTCAATCTAAAAAACGAGCTTTATGTGAAATATCACGACGAGGAGTGGGGGCGTCCCCTTTATGACGATCATAAGCTCTATGAGCTTATGCTTCTAGAGTCCTTTCAGGCGGGGCTCTCCTGGGAGTGTGTACTGAACAAGCGGGAAAATTTCCGGGCCGCCTTTGACCGCTTCGATATCCAAAAGATCATCGCCTACGACGATGCAAAGATCCAGGCGCTGATGAAAGATCCCGGCATCATCCGGAATCGCCTGAAGATCCGGGCTGCCGTGAAAAACAGCATTGCCTTTCAGGCGATCCAGAAGGAATTCGGCTCCTTCAGTAATTACATATGGTCTTTTACCGACCGTCAGGTGATCACAGAGGAGTTTACCGTAAGAACCACCTCACCCCTTTCCGATACCATTTCCAACGATCTGAAAAAGCGGGGCATGACCTTTGTGGGCTCCACCATCATCTATTCCTTTCTGCAATCCATGGGGGTGATCAACGGACATTCCCGGGACTGTATGTGTTACTGCCAAAATAAAAAAGCCGGCAGGAAGAACTAATTGATTCTTCCTGCCGTTCAGCGTGTTAAAAAACGCAAAACACGATCGATGATTTCTATGAATATGTTTTGATTATTTCCTCTGCTACGACCTTCTTGGATTCACAGCGGTCCATCGCTTGCTTTTCTATGTAGCGGTGGGCTTCAGGTTCCTCCATATGGAGCTCATTGATCAGCATCCATTTGGCTCTATTGACGATCCGTATCTCTTCCATTTTTTCTTCAATGGACAATGTCTTCTTTTCGAATTTCCGGAGCCGCTCTCTTGCGCTTGACATCCAGCTGAGTGCTGTTGCTATCGTGGGTTTTGAGGTGGGCTTGGACAGCGTGAAAACGCCATGCTCTGCAACCTTATCGTATATTTCGGCATACATCTCCGACCGCACCAAAAGAAGCACGACCGTATTCCTGGAATTGCAGGTATCAATAGCAAAGCGTATCCCTATATCATCGGGCAAAGGCGCGTTGATGATGGCATAATCATATTCCCGCTCAGCCATTGCCCTTTTTGCCGCACTTATGCTGGGTGAAATGCGAACAGGATAATACTTTGATTCGGGGAGCAGTTCGCAAAAGGCACTGGTAAAAGCCTCTGCCGCCGAAACAACAAGAACACTGTACACACGCTGTTTCAGACTCATTTTCGCTCCCCTCCTTTACTTGTTTATCGGTTCATTCCTTGGCGCAATAGATCTCCAGTATTGCAGCAGGAATATGCATTTTGATGAAATCGCTTTCCATAGCGAGCTTACAGGCTGCCTCTAATGTTTCGGGCAGCTTTTTATATTTTGCCAAAGTCTCCGCATTGGCTTTATAAAGGTTAAGATCTGCCACCATAGGCAAGTCAAGCTTATTTTCAATGCCGTAAAGCCCTGCATAGATCATCAGCGTAAATGCCAGATACGGATTTGCCATTGGATCGGGCGAACGGAGCTCTGCCCGGCGGTATTCGCCGACTGCCGCAGGGATCCGCACAAGCTGAGAACGGTTTTCGCTGGACCAGGACACATACATCGGCGCCTTATTGCCGCCGAAACGTGCATAAGAATTCTCGGTCGGATTCATAAATGCTGTCATTTCGCAAGTTTTTTCAAGAACGCCGGCAATCATATAGCAAAGATAATCGGAGCCGTCATCGGCCTTTACAGACATATTGATATGAAATCCGTTGCCGGGCTTATCTTTGAGAGGCTTAGGACTGAAATCTACATATATTCCGTTGCGGCGGGCAACTGTTTTGACC
Source organism: Clostridia bacterium (assembly GCA_017464525.1). Classification (GTDB taxonomy): domain Bacteria; phylum Bacillota; class Clostridia; order Oscillospirales; family QAKW01; genus QAKW01. Next base: position 27,128 of record JAFTZM010000011.1, on the reverse strand, counting down.
ACTGTCTGGAAGGTTATCGTATTATCGGCCGCCGAGAGAGCATCGGAATAACGAAAATCGATCTCATTCTGCCCGGGCCCCTCTTCGTGGTGCGAGCTTTCGGGACGGATCCCCATTTGCTCTAAGGTCAGGCAGATCTCACGGCGGATGTTTTCCCCCTTATCTTCAGGAGCAATATCCATATATCCAGCGTTATCATAAGGGATTTTTGTTGGGTTCTCGTTATCGTCCAGCAGAAATAGATAAAATTCCTGCTCGGCACCAAACGCAAACCGGAAGCCCGCTTTCTTTGCATCTTCTACTGCTTTTTTCAGCAAACTGCGGGTATCACATTCAAAGAGTCTGCCATCAGGATAAGTGATATGGCAGAACATACGTACTACACGTCCGTGCTCCGGTCTCCAAGGGAGAATGCTCAAGGTTTCCGCTTCGGGGTGCAACAGGAGATCGGAATGTGTCTCATCCCCGAAGCCTGCAATGGATGAAGCATCGAAGGCAATGCCATATTCAAAGGCACGAGGGAGCTCCTCTGGCATAATGGAAATATTTTTTTGCTTACCAAAAACATCACAGAAGGCCAGACGGATGAATTTTACATCTTCCTCTCTGACGTACTGTAATACCTCTTCCTTTGAATACTTCATAACAGTGTGCCTCCTCTAATTTACTACATTCAATGCTTTGGCTCCGGAGATTATCGTTCAGAGCTGTATAATCAAATTTTTTCATCTATTTTCATAACATTATACCATACCTTCAAGCTTTTTTCCATGGGTTTTTAAAGAAGATGCCGTAACCGTTAAAGAAAAAAAGAAAAAGCGCTCATTTCAGTACAGAAACTGGTCTATACTAAAACGAACGCCTTTGCTCATTTGCCAATATTATACAACCTGCATTTTGCAATGTCAAGAGAAAATTTTTTCAAAAAAAGGGTTGACAATGGAAAAAACCGGGTGTATAATGCATGGCATAAAGGCAAAGGCGTCTTTGAGTGTTAGTGCTCAAAGACGCTGTTTTGCTTTTGGAGAACCAAATTAATAAATAAGTGAAAAGGCAATGGCGTCTTAAGGGGTATTCTCTACCCTTAAGGACGCTTTTTCTTTTTCATACAGAAAAGGAGTTTTGAATATGTCATATGTTGACGAAGTAATCCACCAGGTCGTTAAAGAAAATCCCAATGAGCCGGAATTCCATCAGGCGGTCAAAGAAGTGCTTGAATCTCTTCGCCCCGTGGTGGATGCCAACGAGCAAGCATTCCGGAGGGATGCACTGCTTGAAAGACTTGTTAATCCGGAACGGCAAATTAAGTTCCGTGTTCCCTGGATCGATGATCAGGGGCAGGTTCATGTGAATACCGGATACCGTGTTCAGTTCAACAGCGCCATCGGCCCCTACAAAGGCGGGCTCCGGCTTCATCCCACGGTGAATCTCGGTATCATCAAGTTTCTCGGTTTTGAACAGATCTTTAAAAACAGCCTTACCGGGTTGCCCATCGGCGGCGGTAAAGGCGGCTCGGATTTCGACCCGAAGGGAAAATCCGACCGTGAGGTCATGGCATTCTGCCAGAGCTTTATGAGTGAGCTTTGCAAGTATATCGGTGCAGACACCGATGTTCCCGCAGGTGATATCGGTACCGGTGCCCGGGAGATCGGCTATATGTTCGGTCAATACAAGAAACTCAAGGGCTTATTTGAAGGGGTACTGACCGGCAAGGGTCTTTCCTACGGCGGTTCGCTTGTCAGAACTGAGGCTACCGGTTATGGCCTCCTCTATATCGTGGAGGAACTGCTGAAATGCCACGGCGATACCATCGAAGGCAAAACAGTTACTGTTTCCGGTGCCGGCAATGTTGCCATCTATGCCATCGAAAAGGCACAGCAGCTCGGAGCTAAGGTCGTTACCTGCTCTGATTCCACCGGCTGGGTATACGATCCCGACGGAATTGATGTAAAAGCGCTTAAGGAGATCAAAGAGGTCAAGCGCCAGCGGCTGACTCAATACAGAGACTACCGCCCCAAGGCTGAATATCATGAGGGCAAGGGCGTATGGAACATCAAGAGCGATATTGCGCTGCCCTGCGCCACCCAAAATGAGCTGGATCTGGAGGACGCAAAGAAATTAGTTGCAAACGGTGTTATTGCTGTTGCAGAGGGGGCGAATATGCCCACAACCGCAGAGGCCACCGATTACTTTCATGCAAACGGTGTGTATTTCCTTCCCGGTAAGGCAGCCAACGCCGGCGGTGTTGCGACCTCTGCTTTAGAGATGTCCCAGAATAGTGAGAGACTGCACTGGTCCTTTGAAAAGGCTGACAAAAAGCTCAAGGGCATTATGATCGATCTTTATCACAACATCGATGATGCTGCCAAAAAATACGGTTTTGAAGGCAACTTCGTTGTTGGTGCCAATATCGCGGGATTTGAAAAGGTCGTTGATGCGATGAACGCACAGGGTATTGTATAAAAGAATAAGCAAAGGCAAAGGCGTCTTTAATGTTTCCCCGCATTAAAGACGCCTTAATTTTTTAAACCCACCGAGTAAAGGAGAATAGATCATGGGAACTGTAACAGCTTTTTTTGGGAGCTTGGTTTTTGACGACAGAGTGATGAAGGCAACGCTGTCGGCCAAGGTTTATGCCTCTCTCAAAAAGACCATTGACGAAGGCACGGAGTTGGATATCAGCGTTGCCAATGCTGTTGCCACTGCAATGAAGGATTGGGCCATTTCCAAAGGAGCAACACACTTCACCCATTGGTTCCAGCCGCTTACCGGCATCACCGCAGAGAAGCACGACAGCTTTATCACCCCCTCTCCTGACGGCGGGGTCATTATGGAGTTTTCCGGCAAAGAACTCATCAAGGGTGAGCCGGATGCATCTTCTTTCCCCAGCGGTGGTCTTCGTGCAACCTTTGAAGCAAGAGGCTATACTGCGTGGGACCCCACTTCCTATGCATTTATCAAGGGGAAAACCTTGTGTATCCCCACTGCATTCTGCTCTTATAGCGGTCATGCACTGGATAAGAAAACCCCATTGCTTCGTTCCATGGAAGCACTTAACAAGCAGGCGCTCCGCATCCTGCACCTGTTCGGCAACGAAAGCGTAAAGCGGGTTACCAGCTCTGTAGGTCCCGAGCAGGAATATTTCCTGGTAACGAAGGAGATGTACGAGCAGCGCCCCGATCTTCGGTTCACAGGCCGCACCTTGTTCGGTGCGAAGCCTCCGAAGGGTCAGGAAATGGATGACCATTACTTCGGTGTTATCAAGCCCAGAGTTGCCGCCTATATGGAAGAACTCAACGATGAACTCTGGAAGCTGGGTATCCTGGCAAAGACAGAGCATAATGAGGTTGCCCCCGCTCAGCACGAGCTGGCCCCCATCTATACGACCACCAATATCGCAACCGACCACAACCAACTCACTATGGAGATCATGCAGAAGGTGGCTGCCAAGCACGGTCTTGTTTGCCTGCTCCACGAAAAGCCCTTTGCCGGTGTAAACGGCAGCGGCAAGCACAACAACTGGTCGATCGCCACCGATGCCGGTCAAAACCTACTCTCTCCCGGCGCCACCCCCTATGAAAATGCGCAGTTCTTGCTGTTTCTGTGTGCCGTGATCAAGGCGGTGGACGATTATCAGGATCTGCTCCGCATCTCGGTTGCTACTGCCGGCAACGATCACCGTCTCGGTGCAAATGAAGCGCCTCCTGCGGTTGTTTCCATCTTTCTCGGCGATGAGCTGAACGCCGTTCTCGAGGCGATCGAAACCGACTCCCCTTACAAGGGTGCTGAAAAGACCCAGATGAAACTCGGCGTTGATGTTCTACCGAAATTCAACCGTGATACTACCGACCGTAACAGAACCTCTCCCTTCGCTTTTACCGGCAATAAGTTTGAGTTCCGTATGCTCGGCTCCTCCAACAGCATCGCCTGCGCCAACATTATGCTGAACAGTGCGGTTGCCCAATCCCTAAAAATCTACGCCGATCGATTAGAGGGTGCCGAAGATTTTGAAACAGCTCTCCATGAGATGATCCAAAAGACCATCAAGGATCATAAACACATCATTTTCAACGGCAACGGCTATGATGAAAGCTGGATCAAGGAGGCTACTGAAAAGCGCGGGCTTTTGAACCTGCGTACCACTCCGGATGCGGTGCCTCATATTCTTGACAAAAAGAACGTTGAAATGCTGACAAGTCACGGCGTATTCACCGAGGCAGAGATCAGATCCAGATATGAGATCACCCTGGAGAACTACTGCAAGACAGTGGTGATCGAAGCAAACACGATGGTCGATATGGCTAAGACACAGATTGCTCCGGCAATCGAATCCTATGCTGCGGATGTTGCAAAGGCTGCCGCTGCCAAAAAGGCTTTGGACGCGGCTCTTGCCTGCAGTTATGAGATCGGCCTGGTCAGAAAGTTATCCGCTTTGACTGACCGGATCGCCACCAGAGCAGAAGAGCTTGAGGGTGCGCTCCTGCTCCTCGACAAAGCAAAGGATATCGGTGCCGAAGCCGCCATGATCCGCGACTCCGTGCTTGCTAAAATGGGTGAACTGAGAGTAGTTTGTGACGAAGCGGAAACCCTCACCGCCAAGAGTTACTGGCCCTTCCCCACCTACGCTGACTTGCTGTTCAGCGTAAAATAAATGCAGCGTACAGGCCATGGGGATCGCTTTAATGACCACCTATGTTGCCATCATCACTCAACCCATTTCGGTCCATATTCCCTTGGCCTGTACGCCTTGCCGAGGGGGGACCGAAAGGACGAGTTTGCTTTTATTGTACGAAAAGGAATAATAATGACGTACAGTACGGTTAATACTATATGGGTACTTATCGGTGCGCACTTGTTTTCTTTATGCAGGATGTTAAATGACCAAATCGCTGAAAGGAGTTTACTTGTGAAAAAAAGAGATACAAAATTCTTCTTCCAAATAGATTTTAAGGAGCAAACTCCTGAAATTCTGCTGAAAGTCGAAAAGCCGGATCCGCTTTATGAGAAAGCTTTCCTTTCCCGCGAAGAGCCGGGCAAAACCGAATTTGCCCGGAATACAACGACCTGGGACTGACATTTTTAAAAGAAGGTGTTATACAGGCTCGCCACAGATCATAGCGGCGAGCCTGTATGAGCATCACTTACGGAGGTAATTCTCATGTGTTCTATCATGGGTTATTGCGGCAGCGATGCCGCTTTTGATGATTTTAAGAAAGGCTTTGACCGCACGGTATCCCGTGGGCCCGATGACAGCCGCATTATCGATACTGGCAGGGGGCTGCTCGGGTTCCACCGACTTTCTATTATGGGACTGACCCCTTCCGGAATGCAGCCCTTTGAGCTGAACGGCAGTTATGTGGTCTGCAACGGTGAATTATACGGGTTTGAAAAACAAAAAGCAGCCTTAAAACAAAAGGGCTATACATTTAAAAGTGATTCGGATTGCGAAATTCTGCTGCCTTTGTACCGTGAATACGGCACAGGGATGTTCGCCATGCTGGACGCAGAGTTCGCGTGTATCATCTACGATGGCGTAGCCGGAGAATACATTGCTGCCAGGGATCCCATCGGTATTCGTCCTTTGTACTACGGATATGATGAGAAGGGCGTGGTTTTATTTGCAAGTGAGGCGAAAAACCTTGTGGGACTCACAGATAAGATCATACCGTTTCCGCCCGGTCATTATTATAAAGACGGCAAATTTATCTGCTACTCAGATGTTGCTGAGGTGGGGGCGGTTTGCCACGATGATCTTGAAACTGCCTGCACACATATTCGCGAAAAATTGGTCGCCGGCGTGGAAAAACGCCTTGTTGCCGATGCTAAGGTAGGATTTCTGCTTTCAGGTGGACTGGATTCCTCTCTGGTTTGTGCAATCGCTGCCAAGAAATCGGATAAGCCTATAAAAACCTTTGCAATCGGAATGAGCGAGGATGCCATCGACCTGAAATATGCAAAACAGGTTGCGGACTACATCGGCAGCGACCACAAGGAAATCTATATGACACCCGATGATGTTCTTTCTTCTCTGGAAGAAGTCATTCATCTGCTGGGCACCTTTGATATCACGACGATTCGAGCCAGTATGGGGATGTATCTTATCTGCAAAGCCATTCACGAGCAGACCGATATCCGTGTGCTTCTAACCGGTGAAATATCGGATGAACTGTTCGGCTATAAATACACCGACTTTGCCCCCTCCGCAGAAGCGTTTCAGAAAGAAGCGCAAAAACGAATCCGCGAGTTACATATGTATGATGTGCTCCGTGCAGACCGTTGCATCTCGGTAAATTCCCTGGAGGCCAGAGTCCCCTTTGGCGATCTTGATTTTGTGAAATATGTTATGGCCCTCGATCCGGAAATGAAACTAAACAAATACGGCAAGGGGAAATATCTGCTCCGCCATGCCTTTGAGGGCGGCGGATATCTTCCCGATGAGATCCTCTGGCGCGAAAAGGCGGCCTTCTCCGATGCGGTGGGGCATTCCATGGTGGACTATCTCAAAGAATATGCCGAGCAGCAGTATTCTGATGAGGAATTCGAAGCAGCCTGCAAGAAATACATTCATGCAACGCCGTTCACAAAAGAATCTTTGCTTTACCGTGAAATATTTGAAAAATACTATCCCGGACAAGCAGAAATGATCGCAGACTTTTGGATGCCGAACAAATCCTGGGAAGGCTGTGACGTTAACGATCCCTCTGCCCGTGTTCTATCTAACTACGGCGACAGCGGCAAATAAATTTCCAAAACCTTTCTCTAAACAGTTGACAAAACGCTCCAAAAAGAGTATAATGACTAGGTAAAAAAGGCAAAGGCGTCTTTGAGTTACACACTCGGAGTGTCTTTGCCTCTTTTTTTGGCAACAACTGAACAGCAGATAAGGGCAATGGTGTCTTTCATGTTTACAAATGAAAGCATCATTGCCCTTTTTGTTTTATAAAGTCGTTATAAAAAATTGGAGGTTCACAGAGATGACCAAAAGACAGCAGCTTTACGAAGGGAAAGCCAAGAAGGTTTTTGCAACCGATGATCCGGAGCTTCTGATCGTTTCCTATAAGGACGATGCCACTGCATTCAACGGATTGAAAAAAGGAACGATAGTCGGCAAGGGTATTGTCAATAATAAAATGAGTAACCTACTGATGAAGCGGCTTGAAAAAGCCGGGATCCCCACACATTTCACAAAGGAACTGAGCGACCGTGAAACATTGGTTAAAAAGGTGTCTATCATACCTCTGGAAGTTATCATTCGGAATATTGCTGCCGGTTCCTTCTCTAAGCGGTACGGAGTGGAAGAAGGTTTTGTGTTTGAAACACCCACCATTGAATTTTCCTACAAGAATGATGCGCTTGGCGATCCCCTGATGGACGAATACCACGCTATTGCAATGAAGCTGGCAACCAAAGACGAAATTGAAACCATTAAAAAGTATGCTTTCGGTGTGAACGAGCTTTTAAAAGCATTCTGGGCTGAGTGCGGTGTAACGCTGGTGGATTTCAAGCTGGAATTCGGAAGACTCTCCGATGGCAGCATCGTTCTTGCCGATGAGATCAGTCCCGATACCTGCAGACTGTGGGATAGCGCAACCGGAGAAAAACTTGATAAAGACCGCTTCCGCCGTGACCTCGGCGGAGTAGAAGATGCTTATGCTGAAGTGATGAAAAGACTTACCCAACATATATAACGGAGGATAGAAATATGGCAAATTGTGCAATCGTAGGAATCAACTGGGGAGATGAAGGAAAAGGCAGGATGGTGGATCTGCTTACCGAGGATTATGATGTGGCAGTCCGTTTTCAGGGCGGCGGCAATGCCGGGCATACCGTCATCAACGAAAAAGGGAAATTTGCTCTCCATCTGCTGCCATCCGGTATTTTCAGAAACGGCGTTGTGAATATTCTCGGCAACGGTGTTGCCCTCGATCCCGAAAACCTCTGGGCAGAAATGCAGGATGTGATGGACAAAGGCGTGGTGCTCACCCCCGAAAATCTTAAAATCAGCGACCGTGCCTCTCTGCTCCTTCCCTGGCACCGAGATCTGGATGAATTGGAAGAACAGCGGCTTGCCGATAAAAAATACGGCTCTACCAAGCAGGGAATCGCGCCGTTCTATTCGGATAAGTATCAGAAAAAGACGATCCTTGCGGGAGAACTGTTTTACCCCGAAGAGCTCAAAGCACATCTTGCAGATCTGATGGAGTGGAAAAACCTCACATTAACAAAGGTATACGGTGCAGAACCTTACACAACGGAAATGCTTGAAGAATGGCTTGCAACCTATTGCGAAAAGATCAAGCCCTTTATTTGCGACACCGGTGCATTTTTGAAGGAAGCGCAAGCAAGCGGCAAAAACATTCTCTTTGAAGCACAGCTCGGTTCTCTCAGGGATCTGGATTACGGCATTTATCCCTATACGACCTCCTCCAACACAACGGCAGCCTATGCGCCTATCGGGTCGGGCCTGCCGAGTGCGAAGATCACTAATGTGGTCGGTGTTGTTAAAGCATACTCCACCTGCGTTGGCGAAGGGCCGTTTGTTTGTGAGATGTTCGGAGAGGAAGCCGAAGAACTTCGAAAAGCCGGATCTGAATACGGCGCTAAGACAGGCAGGCCACGCAGGGTCGGGCCTATCGATATCGTGGCAACACGGTATGGTGTAGAGGTTCAGGCGGCAACCGCGATCGCTCTCACCAAACTGGATGTGCTCAGTTATATGGATAAGATCCCGGTATGTACCCACTATGTGCTGAACGGAAAGCAGACCGACCGGTTCCCGTTCCCCTCTGCCCTGAAAAACGCCAAGCCGGTCATAGAATATTTTGACGGCTGGAACTGCGACATCTCCGGTGCCCGTACCTGGGAGGAGCTTCCCGCAAAGGCGCAGGAATATGTGGCCTTTATTGAAAAACAGATCGGCTGCCCCATCAAATATGTCTCGGTAGGCCCCGAAAGAGACAGCATTGTTATCAGATAACAAGGAGAATGAAAACATGACCAATAAATACGAATCCCCATTATCATCACGTTACGCTTCCGGGTATATGCTTGAGCTTTTTTCCTCCGATACAAGATACCGGACCTGGCGCAAGCTCTGGGTTGCCCTGGCCAAGGCAGAAAAGGCGCTTGGTCTTCCTATCACGCAGGAACAGGTAGATGAGCTTTCCGCCCATATCGCCGATATTGACTATGATTGCGTGCGTGCAAGAGAAAAGGAAGTACGCCACGATGTAATGGCTCATGTTTATGCCTACGGACAAGCTGCCCCTGCGGCCGCGGGAATCATTCATTTGGGTGCCACCAGCTGCTATGTGACAGATAATGCCGATCTTATTATTTATAGAGATGCTCTGCGCTATATACGCTCAGAGCTTTTGGGCGTTTTAGCGAACCTTTCGGAATTTGCTGAAAAATACAAGGATCTGCCTACTCTCGGGTATACACACTACCAACCGGCACAGCTCGTTACTGTGGGCAAGCGTGCGACCCTATGGATGCAGGACTTCCTATCCGACCTGAATGAAATTGATTTTGCAATCGAAAACATCAAATTTCTCGGATGCCGCGGAACCACCGGCACCGAAGCCAGCTTTGTGGAGCTGTTTGAGGGGGATACCGCCAAGATCGATGAGATGAACCGCAGGATCGCCGCAGACTTTGGCTTTGAAAAATGCTTTGATGTGGCAGGACAGACCTATCCCCGCAAGGTAGACAGCCGTATTCTGAACGCCCTTTCCTCTGTGGCCCAGAGCTGTTACCGCATGGCAAACGATATCCGCCTTTTGCAGCACGACCGTCAGGTGGAAGAACCCTTTGAAAAAAATCAGATCGGTTCTTCGGCTATGGCCTATAAGCGCAATCCCATGCGCAGCGAACGGATCTGCTCCTTAGCACGATATCTTATGGCAGATGCGATGAATGCACCGATGACCGCATCGACCCAATGGCTCGAGAGAACGCTGGACGATTCGGCAAACCGCCGTATCTCCTTGCCGGAAGGCTTCCTCTGCGCCGATGCGATTTTAAGATTGGCTCAGAATGTTACCGACGGACTTCATGTAAACGAGAAGATCGTCGAAAAGGCAGTAAAGGAGTACCTCCCCTTTATCGCCACCGAAAACCTGATGATGGAGGCCGTAAAGCGGGGCGGCGACCGCCAGCAGCTTCATGAAATCATCCGCAAATGTTCCATGGAGGCTACTGCAAGGATGAAAAACGGCGAGGAATGCGATCTGCTTACCCGCTTGGCGCAGGAAAAGGAATTCGGTTTAACCGAAGCAGAAATGAAAGAACTGCTTACGCCGGACTTATATATCGGCAGATGTTCCGAGCAGGTAGCGGCCTTTTTGAAAAAAATCAAACCGCTGATTGCGGGTGCCGACGGAAAATCAGCAGAAATCAATCTATAAGAAAAGAGGTGAACACGGTGGATAAAATTCTCATTCTGGATTTTGGCGGTCAGTATAACCAGCTCATCGCCCGCAGCGTTCGTTCCGAACAGGTGTATGCAGAAATCAAGCCCTATAACAAAATAACGCCGGATGAAATCAAGGAAACCGGCTATAAAGGAATCATTTTTACAGGCGGTCCCAACAGTGTATATGATGAGGCCTCTCCCCATTATGACCCGAGGATCCTGGATTTGGGAATCCCCATCCTTGGCATTTGCTACGGGGATCAGTTGATGGCTTACATGGCAGGCGGTGAAATCACCTCTGCCGAAAACTCAAGCGAATACGGAAAAACCACTGTGTTTACTGCGGATAATATTCTATTTGACGGTATCCCCGGCGAAGGTATTTGCTGGATGAGCCATACCGATTATGTAAAAACTCCGCCCAAAGGATTTACGACCATTGCCCATACAGCAAAATGCCCCTGCGCTGCGATGTGTGATGAAAGTCGAAAGCTTTACGGAATGCAGTTTCATCCGGAGGTCACCCATACCGTTTACGGGAAACAGATGCTCCGCAACTTTATCTTTGCAGTCTGCGGTTGCACGGCAGATTGGAAGATGGAAAACTTTGTGGAGACCGCTATCCAAAAATATAAAAAGAAGCTTGCCGGCAAGAAGGTACTTTTGGCACTCTCTGGCGGTGTGGATTCCTCGGTTGCCGCTGTGCTCCTGCATAAGGCGATCGGCAATAACCTGACTTGTGTGTTTGTGGATCACGGGCTCCTCAGAAAAGACGAGGGTGATTTTGTGGAAAACACCTTCGGGAAACAGTTCGGCATCCATTTGATCAGAGTCAATGCCGAAGATCGGTTTTTAACCAAGCTGAAAGGTATTACCGAGCCGGAACAAAAACGCAGAATAATCGGCGAAGAATTCATCCGTGTGTTTGAGGACGAGGCGAAAAAGCTCGGCAAGATCGATGTATTGGCCCAAGGAACCATCTACCCCGATGTTATCGAAAGCGGCAAAGGGGACTCGGCGGTGATCAAAAGCCACCATAATGTGGGAGGGCTTCCCGATGTGATTGCTTTTGATGAGATCGTTGAGCCGCTGCAGGATTTATTTAAAGATGAAGTGCGAGAAAGCGGCACACAGCTCGGTATACCGCACGAATTGGTATGGCGTCAGCCGTTCCCCGGCCCCGGGCTTGCCGTGCGTATAATCGGCGAAATAACAAAAGAAAAACTGGAGCTCCTGCGTGAAGCAGATGCTATTTTCCGTGAAGAGATCGCAAATGCGCATCTTGAAAACAGCGCCAATCAGTATTTTGCGGTGCTGACGGATCTTCGTTCGGTGGGCGTGATGGGTGATGCCAGAACCTACGGATATACGGTGGCGCTCCGCGCCGTCACCACCGATGACTTTATGACGGCCGAATGGACCAGGCTTCCCTATGAGGTGCTGGAAAAAGCCAGCAGCCGTATTACGAACGAAATCAAGGGGATCACAAGAGTGGTATATGATATAACTTCCAAACCCCCGGCAACGGTGGAATGGGAATAAAGGAGTGAACGTTATGACGAAATATATATTTGTAACGGGTGGCGTTGTATCCGGGCTTGGCAAAGGAATTACCGCCGCCTCTTTGGGCAGATTATTAAAAGCACGGGGGCTGAAGGTGGCTGCTCAAAAGTTAGACCCTTATATCAATGTGGATCCCGGCACCATGAGCCCCTATCAGCACGGGGAGGTATATGTTACCGAGGACGGTGCGGAAACCGACCTGGACTTGGGGCACTACGAGCGTTTTATCGACGAGGATCTGAATAAATACTCCAACCTCACCACCGGTAAGGTTTACTGGAATGTGCTGAACAAGGAACGCCGGGGCGAATATCTCGGCTCCACGGTGCAGGTCATTCCCCATATTACCAATGAGATCAAGGAATTTGTTTACAGCGTAGGTAAAAAAACCAATGCGGATGTGGTGATCACCGAAATCGGCGGCACCATCGGCGATATCGAATCCCAGCCCTTTATTGAAGCGGTGCGGCAGATCTCCCTTGAAGTCGGTAGAGAAAACAGCCTGTTTATTCATGTTACGCTGGTGCCTTTCCTGCGGGGTTCCGACGAGCATAAATCCAAGCCCACCCAGCATTCAGTTAAGGAGCTGCAAGGAATGGGAATCAATCCAAACCTTGTTGTGCTGCGCTGTGATGAGCCGCTGGAGGAGTCTATCTTTAAGAAAATATCCCTGTTCTGTAATGTAAAGCCGGACTGTGTGATCGAAAATATCACCTTGCCGAACCTTTACGAAGCGCCGCTGATGCTGGAAAAAGCGAACTTTTCTTCGGTCGTATGCCGTGAGCTTAATATTGATGCCCCCGAGCCTGACCTTACCGAATGGACATCGATGGTGGAGCGCATCAAGGCAAGACCGCACTTCGCGGACATCGGGCTTGTGGGCAAATACGTGGGTCTGCATGATGCTTATCTTTCGGTTGCAGAGGCACTCCGCCATGCAGGCTATTATCACAACACCCACATCCGCATCCATTGGATCGATTCGGAAGAAATTACGGCAAAAAATGCCGATGAAAAGCTTGCGGGCCTTGACGGCATCCTTGTGCCCGGCGGCTTCGGAAGCCGCGGTATCGAAGGAATGATTTTGGCTGCAAAGTATGCCAGAGAAAAGAACATCCCGTATTTCGGTATCTGTCTCGGTATGCAAATTGCCGTTATCGAATATGCCAGAAACGTTCTTGGTATCAAGGACGCAAACTCCGGTGAGTTCGATGAACAATGCAAGCATAAGGTGATCGACTTTATGCCTGGTCAAAGTGATGATATCGACAAGGGCGGAACCCTTCGTCTCGGGGCTTATCCCTGCAACATCAAGACAGGCACCACAATGGAGCTCTGCTATGGTTCTATCTCGATCAGCGAGCGGCACAGACACCGCTATGAATTTAATAATGATTACCGCGAAGCCTTTGAAAAAGCAGGCATTACACTCAGCGGAACTTCTCCGGACGGCAGGTTGGTGGAAACAGTAGAACTCACTGAGAGACCTTTCCATGTGGGCGTTCAGTACCATCCCGAATTTAAGAGCAGACCCAATAAGCCCCACCCGCTGTTCAAGGGCTTTATCGGTGCTGCTTTATCCCATGCAAAGGGAGGCCGTGCAGAATGACAGCGGATCATAACAGAAAGATCATTTTAGAGGATGGGCAGGAGTATTATGGCTATGGCTTTGGCGCACATGATGAAAAGGTGTGCGAAATCGTGTTCAACACCTCTATGGTGGGGTATCAGGAGATCCTCTCCGATCCTTCCTATACCTATCAGGCAGTCGTGATGACCTATCCGCTGATCGGCAATTATGGGATGGCTGATGAGGACTATGAACGGAATACCCCTACCCTCGGAGCGCTTATTGTTCGCGAATATAACGATGAGCCTTCTAATTTCAGAAGTGCTGCCACATTATCGGAGGTCATGAAGAAATTCGGTATCCCCGGTATTTACGGGATTGATACAAGAAAATTAAACCGTTCTATCCGTGACTTTGGCTCTCGCAAGGTGCTCATAACCGATATCTCCACCCCCTTGGAAGAGGGACTTGCGACACTGAGATCCGCTGACATTCCCACCGATGCAGTATCGCGTGTAAGTTGTAATAAGATCATGATCTTTCACGCAGAAAAACCGAAATATCACGTGGTTGCCATCGATTGCGGTATGAAGATGAATATTGTGCGTTCTTTGAACAAACGCGGTTGCAAGGTTACTATCGTACCGTGGAATACGCCTGCTGAAGCCATTATGGCTTTGGATCCTGACGGTATATTTATCTCCAACGGTCCCGGTGATCCTACCGATGTACCCGAAACCGTTGAGACCATCCAAAAACTGATCGGCAAATACCCGATCTTCGGCATTTGCCTCGGTCATCAGATCATCTCTCTGGCCTATGGCGCCAAAACCTATAAGCTGAAATTCGGGCACCGGGGCGGAAACCACCCGGTACGAAATCTGGAAACAAACAAAATTGAAATCACTTCGCAGAATCACTCCTATGCGGTGGATACCGACAGTTTAAATGGAACGGCTTTATCTGTCACTCATATCAATCTGCTGGACAACACCATCGAGGGTATGAGAAGCGAAACAGATCGGGTATTCAGCGTGCAGTATCACCCCGAAAGCGCACCCGGCCCCCAGGACAGCACCTATCTTTTTGACCGCTTTATTTCTATGATAGAGGAGCAGCAAAATGCCTAAGAGAACAGATATTAAAAAAGTGCTTGTTATCGGCTCCGGCCCCATCGTAATCGGTCAGGCGGCGGAATTTGATTATGCAGGGACTCAGGCCTGCCTTGCACTTAAGGAAGAAGGCTATGAGGTCCTTCTTTGCAACTCCAACCCTGCAACCATTATGACCGATACCTCCATTGCAGATAAGGTATATATGGAGCCGCTGACCTTGGAATACATTGCCAAGATCATCCGCTATGAGCGCCCGGATGCGATCTTGCCCGGGATCGGCGGTCAGACAGGGCTGAACCTTGCGATGCAGCTCGAAAAGAAAGGGATTCTTGCCGAATGCCGTGTGGAACTTCTCGGCACTAAGAGCAGCAGTATTGAACGTGCGGAAGACCGGGAAATGTTCAAGGAGCTCTGCGAGGAGCTGGGTGAGCCGGTGTTGCCTTCCGATATTGCAAGTTCTATGGAAGAGGGATTGCAGGTTGCGCAGAAGATCGGCTATCCTGTTGTCCTTCGACCTGCTTTTACGTTGGGAGGTACGGGCGGTGGTTTTGCCGAGAATGAGGCGGAGTTTCTCCCGCTGATGAAAAATGCCCTGACCCTCTCCCCTGTAAGCCAGGTGCTGATCGAAAAGAGCATCAAGGGCTATAAAGAAATTGAATATGAAGTGATGCGGGACAGCAATGACACCGCAATTACTATCTGTAATATGGAAAACCTCGATCCTGTTGGCATCCATACCGGTGATTCTATCGTGGTTTGCCCTTCGCAGACGCTTACCAACAAGGAGTATCATATGCTCCGAGACAGCGCTCTTAAAATCATTCGTGCGCTGGAGATCGAAGGGGGCTGCAATGTACAATTTGCCCTCGACCCGAATTCCTTTCAGTATTATCTCATTGAGGTAAATCCCAGAGTATCCCGCTCCTCGGCATTGGCTTCCAAGGCAAGCGGATACCCCATTGCCCGTGTATCGGCAAAGATCGGTGTGGGCATGACGCTGGATGAGATTCAGATCGCCAATACACCGGCGGCCTTTGAGCCGGCTCTGGATTATGTAGTGACCAAAATGCCCCGGTTTCCCTTTGATAAGTTTGCCGATGCCAACAACACCCTTTCCACGCAGATGAAAGCCACCGGAGAGGTTATGAGCATTGGCAGAACGGTGGAAGAAAGTCTCCTGAAAGCGGTTCGGTCTTTGGAAATCGGGCTTTGCCATCTGCATCACCGCAAATTCGACAGCATCGGCGAAGCAGAGCTGCTCGACTATATCAGAATCGGCACCGATGACCGTATCTATGCCATTACCGAGCTTTTGCGCCTTGGTTGCAGCATCGACCGCATTGCCGAAGTAACCGCTATCGACAAGTTCTTCATCCGTAAGCTGCGCAATATTGCAGAAAAAGAGAAAGAAATCAAGGAGCATCCCAGCGATATCAAAGTGCTTCGTACGGCGAAGAAAATGGGCTTTTCCGATCAGGTGATCGGGCAATTCTGGAATATGCCCGAAGCGGATGTATTTAATTTGCGTAAGAAAAACAGCATCGTTCCTGTTTATAAGATGATCGACACCTGCGCCTCCGAGTTTGAAAGCTATATCCCGTATTTCTATTCCACCTATGAGGAGGAAAATGAATCGGTCATCTCGGATAAAAAGAAGGTCATCGTGCTCGGCTCAGGGCCCATTCGTATCGGCCAGGGTGTGGAATTTGATTATTCCACCGTTCATGCCGTGCAGACCATCAAGGCATCGGGCTATGAAGCTATCATCATCAATAACAACCCCGAAACTGTATCCACCGACTACACCTGCTCCGATAAGCTCTATTTTGAGCCGCTTTGCGTGGAAGATGTTATGAATATTATTGAGATGGAGCAGCCGGAGGGTGTTATCGCAACATTGGGCGGTCAGACCGCTATCAATCTGGCAGAGCCCCTTTGTGCCCGCGGAGTACAGATCATAGGCACCGGCTGCGATGCCATTGAACGTGCAGAAAACCGTGATTCTTTTGAAAAGCTTCTCTCATCGCTCCACATTCCACAGCCGAAGGGGCAGGCAGTAACCAGTATTGAAGCAGGCATCAAAGCTGCCGAAGAGATCGGTTATCCTGTGCTGGTTCGCCCCAGCTTTGTGCTGGGCGGCAGAGCAATGCAGATCGTTGCCAAGGAGGAAGCGCTCCGCAATTACCTCAAAACAGCCGTAGAAATCGATGAAGATAAGCCGGTTTTGGTGGATAAATATATCCGGGGCAAGGAGGTTGAGGTGGATGCCATTTGCGACGGCAAGCGTGTGTTTGTTCCCGGAATTATGGAGCTTGTGGAAAGAACCGGTGTACACTCCGGCGATTCCATCAGTGTTTATCCGTCCTACAGCCTATCGGATCAGGTAAAAAAGACTATTCTGGACTATACCGAAAAGCTGGGCCTTGGCATCGGCATTATCGGTCTTTTCAACATTCAGTTTATTGTGGATGAACACGATAGCGTTTTTATTATCGAGGTCAACCCCCGTTCCTCAAGAACGGTGCCGTTCCTCTCCAAAGCCACCGGCTATAGCCTTGCAGATATTGCAACGCGCTGCAACCTCGGAACATCTTTACAGGAGCAAGGGATCTTTGATATCTACCCGAAGGAAAAGGAACGCTTTTATGTGAAAGCACCTGCGTTTTCTTTCTCGAAGCTCAGAGGAATGGACGCCTATCTCTCGCCGGAAATGAAATCCACCGGAGAAGCCATCGGTTATGACAAAAAGCTGCACCGGGCAGCATATAAGGCAATGGTAGCCTCCGGCCTTACCCTTCGTAATTACGGAACGGTGGTTGTCAGCGTTGCCGATGAAGATAAAGAGGAAACTCTGCCGCTTGTTCGTCGGTTTTATAATATGGGCTTTAATATTGAAGCCACCACGCTGACAGGCGAATTTTTAAAAGCGAACGGTATTCGCACCAGGATCCGCCATAAACCCAGCGAAGGCAGCCAGGAGGTTCTGGATTCCATCCGTGCGGGATATGTTAGCTATGTGATCAACACCCGCGCCATTCTTTCGGGCAAGCACTTCGGGGACGGTATCGCCATCCGTCAATGTGCGGCGCAGAATAATATTACGATGCTGACCTCTTTGGATACGGTAAGAATGTTGCTGGATGTGCTGGAGGAGGTCACGCTGGGTATCGCTACGATCGACGCAAAATGAGGTGATAATATGCAATTTACAAAAATGCACGGTCTCGGCAATGATTATCTATATGTTTACGGAGAAGTACCTGCAAACATTGCAGAGCTATCAACAAGACTGTCCGAACGGCATTTCGGTGCAGGCTCGGACGGAATGATCTATATTTCCAAGTCCCGTATTGCCGATTTCAAAATGCGTATTTTCAATGCCGACGGCAGCGAAGCAAAGATGTGCGGCAACGGGATCCGATGTGTAGGTAAGTATGTTTACGATAAGGGCTATACCGATAAAACACATTTGAAGATCGAAACGCTTTCCGGCACCAAATATTTGGATCTGCAGCTTGTTGGCGGCAAAGTAAAGTATGTAACCGTCCATATGGGAACCGCGACCGTGGAGAGGGATCAGGCATTGACCATTGAGGGGGAGGCAGTTCTCTGCACGCCTATATCTGTCGGAAATCCTCATGCAGTCATTTTTGTGGATAGCATCGAAAGGGCGCCGCTCACTACCCTCGGCCCTGAAATCGAACATCATGCGGCGTTTCCCGGCGGCGTCAACGTGGAATTTGTGCAGGTGCTATCAGATCATGAACTGCGTATGCGTGTGTGGGAACGGGGCAGCGGTGTCACAATGGCCTGCGGAACGGGAGCCTGTGCCAGCACAATGGCGGCTATCGCCAAGCGTTATTGCGACTATGATACACCTATATCTGTCCAGCTGGACGGCGGCACGCTAAAAATTCAGATCGCCGCAGATAATACTGTAACGATGACCGGCCCGGCGGAGACCGTCTATGAAGGAGAAACAGAAATATGTTAAAGCCAAATATAAGATATGCAGAACTGAAGGACACCTATTTATTCAACACGATTTATCGCAAGACAAATGAATTTCTGGAGGCAAATCCCGGCAAAAAGGTGTTTAGAATGGGAGTAGGCGATGTATCATTACCCTTATGCGATACGGTGATCAAGGCGCTGCATCAAGCAGTGGAGGATCAGGCCAATGCCGCCACCTTCCACGGTTATATGCCGGAGGTGGGCGATTCGTCCCTTCGCAAGGCGATTGAGGGATATTATAAAAAGATGGGGGCAAACGTTGCGGAAAATGAAATCTTCATTTCCAGCGGTGCTTGCGATGATCTGGGAGATATTCTGGAGCTGTTCGATCAGGACAATACCGTGATGGTAATTGAACCGGCTTATCCCGAATATGTGGATACCAATATTCTTGCCGGCAGAAAAATTATTCACTTGGCCTCCGGCGAAGATAACGATTTTCTTCCCGAGCCGAGCAAAGATGCCGAAGCGGATATCCTCTACATCTGTTCACCCAACAACCCCACCGGGGCAGTATTCGATCGCGATCAGCTGCAGGCTTGGGTAGATTTTGCAAACGAAATCGGAGCGGTGATCCTATTCGATGCTGCATATGAGATCTTCATTGAGGATAAGAATATTCCACACAGCATCTATGAGCTGGACGGGGCTGACCGATGTGCCATCGAGATCTGCTCCCTATCCAAAACCGCAGGCTTTACCGGCACACGGCTGGGCTATACGGTTGTTCCCCGAAATCTTGTGCGAGGCGGCATGAATTTGAATGATATGTGGTCACGCAACCGTGAAACCAGAACAAACGGCGTTTCCTATATCCTTCAAAAAGGTGCTTTAGCAGTATTCACGCCGGAGGGACAGCAGCAGATCCAAGCTAATCTTCGTGTGTATAAGGAGAATGCCTCCTACTTTATGGCTGCTTTGGAGGAAGCGGGCATATGGTACTGCGGCGGCAAGAACTCCCCATACATCTGGATGAAATGTCCCGACGGTATGAGCGGCTGGGAGTTCTTTGATCATCTGCTGAAGGAAATACAGGTGGTCGGAATTCCCGGCGACGGCTTCGGGGCCTGCGGAAAAGGATACTTCCGTTTCTCAACCTTTGGCAACCCCGCAGAAACGAAAGAAGCGGCCAACCGCCTTTGCAAGCTGCTGAAAAAGGAGTAAGAGATATGAAGGTTTCCTGCCTGCAAATGAATATGAAGCTCGGTCGGCCGGAGGAAAACTTCTCCCATGCAGAACGGTTGATCGGTGAAGCCATGCGCGAAAAGCCTGATGTACTGGTACTGCCTGAAACATGGAACACAGGCTTTTTTCCAAAAGAACACCTTACAGAGCTTTGCTGTAATGACGGAGATACAGTAAAAGCCCGCATCGGCAGTCTGGCCCAAAAATATGGTGTAAACATCGTGGCCGGCTCTGTGTCGAATGTGCGAAATGGCAAAGTGTTCAACACTGCTATGATTTTTGACAGACAGGGCGCGTGTATCGCCGAATACGATAAAACACATCTGTTTACACCTATGGGGGAGCAAGATTACTATACCGGCGGAGATCATCTGTGCCGCTTTACACTGGACGGTATAAAATGCGGTATGATCATCTGCTACGATATACGGTTTCCGGAGCTGACCCGCACGTTGAGTCTGCCCGGTATGGATATGCTTTTTATGGTGTCCCAGTGGCCAAAGGAGCGCATCTTCCATCTGCGCACCCTTACCGCCGCCCGGGCCATTGAGAATCAGATGTTTGTTGTTTGCTGTAATTCCTGCGGGACTGCGGATGAAACAGTATACGGCGGTCATTCCGCCGTTATCGATCCTTTAGGAAAGACTCTTGCCCTTGCAGGTGAAACGGAAGAAATTCTGTTCGCCGCCTGCAATATGCAAATACTCGCCGAAATGCGCCAAAGCATACCGGTTTTTCGCGACAGACGCCCTGCGCTGTATCACATCGATTGAAAAGAGGTTTATTTTATGCGTGATTATAAGGTTGAATTTGAAAAGAGAGTTGCTTTTATAAAATCCGTTCTTGCCGAAAGCGGTGCAAAAGGCATTGTTTACGGCAACAGCGGCGGCAAGGATTCCGCTTTGGTGGGAATTCTTTGCAAGGCGGCCTGTGATAATACGGTGGGTATCATTCTGCCCTGCACCTCAAAAAGAAACTACAATGAGGACACAACCGACGCCAAGGAAGTAGCTGCCAAGTACAAGATCGAGACCCGCACCGTTGACCTAACGCCGGTAAAAGAAGCGGAGCTGAAAGCGCTGGATGGAGTTACTGCTTTGAATACGGCGGCCCTGGCCAATCTGGCACCACGTATCAGGATGCTGACCCTGTATGCGGTTGCAGCATCGGAAAACAGATTGGTGGCAGGTACCGGCAATAAGAGCGAAGCCTATGTGGGGTACTTCACCAAATGGGGAGACGGTGCACATGATTTTAATCCCATTGCCGATCTTACCGTTACAGAAATCTATGAATTTCTGCGCTATCTGAATGCGCCGAAATGCGTGATCGAAAAAGCACCCTCGGCAGCTCTCTTTGATGGGCAAACCGATGAAACAGAGATGGGCGTTTCCTATGCCGAGCTTGATGCATATCTTTCCGGCGGGAATATTCCTGCAGAAAAGAAGCAGATCATTGCGCGTATGCACACGGCAAGTGAGCATAAAAGAAACGGCATTGCTGTTTATAAATAAATCCATCGATTTTGCCTTTTGTTTCTGTGATATCATCTTTCGACTTGAGAATACTAAAAGAAGTACGAAAGAGGTGATATGTTGAGCAATCGACTGCAATATGAAACCAGCCCCTATCTGCTTCAGCACAAGGACAATCCGGTGGATTGGTATCCCTGGTGCAAGGAGGCATTTGAAAGGGCAAAGGCAGAGGATAAGCCCATCTTTTTGAGCATTGGCTACAGCACCTGCCATTGGTGCCATGTGCTGGCACATGAAAGCTTTGAGGATCGGGAGATCGCCGAACTGCTGAACCGCCATTTTATCTCCATCAAGGTGGATAAGGAAGAACGCCCAGATATCGACAGCGTGTATATGGCGGTGTGTCAGGCGTTCACCGGTAGCGGCGGCTGGCCCACAAGTATTTTTATGACAGCGGAGCAGATGCCTTTTTTTGCGGGCACCTACTTCCCCAAAGCCACCATGAGACAGCTGCTTTTGACGATCTATGAGCAATGGGAGCATAACCGGAAAGCGCTGTTAAAACAGTCCGACGATCTGGTGAAGCACCTGCGCAGCACCGCCCCGGCTTTTGAAAATTACGACGCCGAATGGACCCATTCCGCTGTAAAGCTATACAAGCGGATCTACGACCGGAACTATGGCGGTTTCGGCCGTGCGCCGAAATTTCCCACGCCCCACAATCTTTTGTTCCTGCTCTCCTATTACCAGCGGTATCAGGACGCTGAATGTCTGCGAATGGCGGAGCACACGCTGCTGCAGATGTATCGGGGCGGATTATTTGACCACATCGGCTTCGGCTTTTGCCGCTACTCCACCGACAAACAGTTTTTAGTTCCGCATTTTGAAAAGATGCTCTATGACAATGCACTGCTGATCCTCGCCTATTGCAAGGCCTATGCGGTGACAAAAAAGCCGCTGTATCTGGAAATTGCCGAAAAAACAGCCAGCTATATTCTGCGCGAGATGACCTCGCCCGAGGGCGGCTTTTACAGCGCGCAGGATGCCGACAGTGAGGGCGAGGAGGGGAAATTCTACCTCTTTACACCGGATGAGATCAAAAAGGTGTTAGGAAGCGAAAAAGGCGGTGCCTTTAACCGCCATTTTGATATCAGCGAAGAGGGAAATTTTGAAGGAAAGAACATCCCCAACCTCTTAAAAAGTGCGCCCACCGAGGAATTTGACCCTTGCTTTGCCCCGTTGCGGAAATACCGCAGGCAGCGATATTCCCTCCACCTGGATGATAAGATCCTCACCGCCTGGAATTCGTTGATGATCGCCGCTATGTGTGAGCTGTACCTGACCAGCGGCAAAGGAATGTATCTGGATGCTGCCAAGGGGGCAGATGCTTTTATCCAAAATCATCTGTGGGAGAACGGCGCTCTATTCGTCAGTTATCGGGACGGTAAGCATGGCACCCACGGCTTTTTGGATGATTATGCCGGTTATATCTTCGCACAATTAGCCCTTTATAAAGCGACCTTAAACAACGAATATATAAAGCGTACAGAGCATCTGTGTAATAAAGTGAAGGAAGATTTCGGCGATAACACTGGCGGCTTTTATCTGTATGGCCAAAGCGGTGAAGAGCTGATCGTGCGCCCAAAGGAAACCTACGACGGCGCTATTCCCAGCGGCAACTCCCTGATGGCCTATAATCTGGTGCGGCTGGCACAACTCAAAGAGGATGAAAAAAGCCAAACTGCCGCCGAGCGTCAGCTGGACTTTGTAGCGGCTGAGGCGGCGCAGTATCCGCCGGGCTATGCGATGTATTTATCGGCACTTTTGGAGTTCACCGAACCGCCCATCAAAATCACCATTGTTCCTGACCCAAAAACCGATCGTCAAGCCTTGCCGCTCACCCTGCCGCCGGATGCTGTTGCCACCGTGCAGGAGCCTACCGAGGAATATCCGCTAAAAAACGAAGCAACCACCTACTATGTCTGCCAAGGGCACCGTTGCCTGCCGCCTACCAACCGACCGGATATGGGGAGTTATGAACAGAAATAAAAAAATAATCCCAAAGATTGATGCTATATTGATGCTGTACAGTACGGAATCCTTGGATTTGTTGACACGAAACAGCAAGATTGATGCTCATTTCAGGGCATCAAAATGAAAAGGCAGACCATGTGAGCTTCTGCAGACTTTATGGGGCAGGAAACTCTGCGCTCTCGGATTTTGGCGACGGCTCCGAGCCGTTTCCGCCAAAACCGTCGTGCTCGAGACACGGCAGTCCGCAAAGCCTATCGCGGCTTTGCGGCTGCCTCAACGAACTTTTTTGCTTTGCAAAAAAGTTCAATTCCGAAGCCCCTGCCACTAAAAAAGGACATCCTTTCGGATGTCCTTTTTTAGTGGCAGGGGCAGTAAGAATCGAACTCACGACACGCGGTTTTGGAGTGGATGTGGAACAACAAAACACCGTATAAAACCTAAGGGTTCAAGCCGTGTTCAAGAGCATTAAAAATATTCTCCTGCTTTTTGATGCTATATTGATGCTATAAAAAATTCAAATGCTGATGTTCGTTTGAACATCAGCATTTTATCATTCTATGTAATCACGGATAAAACGATCAAACTGCCATTCAGGCCCAGCCATAAGCAGCTCATAAACCAAATCAACAAGATCGCTCTTTTTCTGTTTACGCAGATACTTGGTTATTATTTCCTCTATATCTTCATACATCCGCTCCTGTTCCGCCTCATATGCCTCTGCCTCTTCAATTAGTTTTTTAGCTTCTTCCGAAAAAGCGGTAAAATAGACCGCAATTTTATGTTTACAGATTCTTCGTGTTCCTTCAGCGTGCGGGCAGGTGCAGGTGGATCTTTTGGCATGCGGGATATCCACTGTGACTTGATATTGTTCCTCGCCGCTTCCTCGCACTACTCCTTCAAGTACAGTGTCGCTTACCTTTTCACACTGAAGCACTCGGTTATTTTCATAATAATCATAACCGCGCCATATTGATTTTGCACTTGCAATATCAAGAATTCCCATATTAGTTTCCCACCTTATTCAGTTTCTTTACTGCCTTATCAAAATCACTTTCAAGCTGCTCCATTTCGCGCTTACGATAAGCCTCAAATTCCTTTTCAGCCTTTTCGATTGCTGCGCAGTGAGAAATTGTCCCTTTGTTTGTCAAGAGCTCTCTCCGATTTCCGAGAAGCTGACGGTCAAGTTCGCCAATCCAATCCTGCATCGTCATCGGATTTTCCTCAAGTGCCTGTAGTTCTGCGTAATCAAGAAATTGAGAAACTAACAGATTCAGAATCTGCAATTCTTTTTCGGTCAAATAATTCTTTGCGATGCGCACATCTTCTTTGGTAACATAGTCACCCTTAAAGTTTGTCATCCCAACAAACGGTTTATCGCTATCTGCACGCTCAAATATAATTTCCGCAGCAGTGTGCTTATGAGCGGCATAATGCATTTTGTTTTGCACCGTCGCGAAAAATTCTTTGGTTAGTTCTGACTTGGGATCGTAATCAATGGATGTTGCATAAATATCCGTCACTTGTTGATACAAATTGCGCTCGCTGGAACGGATATCACGAACGCGTTGCAAAAGTTCGCGGAAATAACGACCGCCGCCGTTTTTCAGGCGTTCATCGTCCATTGCAAAACCCTTGCGGATATATTCATTAAGGCGCTTGGTCGCCCATTGCCTAAATTGTGTTCCACGCAGTGATTTAACACGATAGCCGACAGAGATGATCACATCGAGGTTATAGTAATCTACATGATAAGTTTTACCGTCGGCGGCAGTTGTTGCAAAATTTGCAACAACTGAATCTTTCTCAAGTTCACCCTCGTCAAAAATGTTTTTTATATGCTTGGAAATCGTAGACTTGTCTCTCTCAAAAAGTTCGGCCATCTGGTCTTGGGAAAGCCAAACAGTTTCGCTATCAAAGATAACATCAACTGATACCTTTTCATCGTCTGTCCTGAATATAATCATTTGATTTTTATTATCAAGCATATGAACACCTCTTATATGTATTAATATTATTATATCATAAACAGCATAGTTTGTCCACTCAAAGCCATATGATCTTGATAATTAAACAAATTTTACTCTCACCAAATGACAAAGGACTTTGCCGCACAGTGATAAGGTACAAGTGAACTATAATAACGGAACAATTAAAATCCCTCACCATATATCAATAATTCCCTATACAAGCAAGTAGTGCTTCCAATATTGTAAATCAAGTCACTTTATGCTATAATTATGTTATTAGAATAAAGACAACACTTAAAATATTGAAAGGATTTAGATATGGAACGCCCAGATAATACAATGCGGTATTTTCAAGAACATTATGATATATCTCCTGAAATATATTATCACTACACATCTTTAGAGGCTTTATATAATATAGTTTCAAGCAAAACATTTCGAATGACCAGCTTGAAATCCTCTAATGACAAAAAAGAATTAAGTTACCGTTCAGGAAACTTTATATCTGATTTCAAATCAATGTGTGATGCTGAAAAAGATCAGAATACCAAGAATTATTTTAAATTAATACTTAAGAGTTATAATCAAAACACCCAAACATTTTCAAATTTGTGTACAGCAAAACGAACTCCGTATGCGTTATGCTTATCAAACTGTAGAGATAATTTAACTCATTGGGATCGTTATGCCTCAAACTGTACCGGCGTATGCATAGGAGTTAATTTAAGTGCATTAAAAGTTCATTTTAAGAGAACTCCTATAGAACCTTTTGGAATGATCTTGTTTGATGTTGGAGATACGTTATATACGGCGGAAACCCTCAAAAAGTATATTCGAAACACAACTATAAATTTTATAGATTGGTTTCAAAATTTGAAATCAGAAAACGAAACCTTAGAAGAGTCTATACTCAAAAATGGTTATATGTGTTTAGCGGTCATATGTCGACGCATTATGAAATTTGCTAAAAATGGAGCGTTTTTAGATGAGGATGAAGTGCGTCTTTATCATGAGAGCGAATCAATTTCAGATACTTTGCACTTACTTAACCTTATGTTTTATGAAGGTGAAGACACCAAAAAACGTCCCACAATCAAAAAATACTATAAATCATTGGTGGAACAACTTGGCTTAAATGAAGAAAATTTTATGATAACAAAGGCTGGAATTCGCAGTTATCGTAATCTTTGCCTTGAAGAGGTTTGGGGATCTGGCGCTATCCCAGAAATCATATTAGGTCCTATGTGCACACAGAATAAAAATGAATTGCGAAGATTTTTAAAAGCCAATGGTCTCGACAAAACAAAAATCTCTGTTTCTGAAATACCAATAAGATAGTTTAATCAATAAATTTGTTGTGTTGGCGGCGAGTAATTATTAGTCAAATAATTACTCGCCATTAACATAAATATGATGATTATTTATCATCGATTTATTTCGCCTTAATTATTATAAAATATTATGCAACAAAACGCAGAACAAAACAGCTCAAATTCCCTCTTTCTAGAACATACGCTATGTTAAATTTATAACTTTGCGGATTTTGTCATTGCAGTTGTATTTATCCGCAAAATACGGTATAATCAGTTTTGTAAAGGAAAGTCCGTTTTTTTGTACACATCGTATTTTATAATATTTACAGGTTATACCTAAATTGCCAAAGTGAAGTTCGGATTTTTAAGGTAAAAAATAAGAAATACCCGAAGTTCACCTTGACAAAAGAGTATGGTATATATAGATATTTCAAGATTTTCAGAGCCTGAGGAAGCCGCCACCAACGAAGTTGGC
>JAFTZM010000010.1 GCA_017464525.1 Clostridia bacterium | reverse complement strand
TATGCCTAAACGACAGTGAAATATATTAAATTTTGGCTTTTAGGAGATGTACACACTCCTTAAAAGCCACAAAATACTGCTTATTTGAATTTTTGAAGTACACTTAAGCTATTTACCCTAACTTCACTTTTTCATTTAAGCGGCTCATCAAAGGAAAGGAGATGAGCAAATGAATATCATCTGGTATGTTTCGATCTGTTTGCTGTTTTTGAGCACTGCGCTTGCCTTCTCCCTGATGGCAGAGAATAAGCGGCTGAAAAAGCAGCAGAAGGAACAGGAAGAGCAGGTCATTATCCGACGCTTCCGTTCGCTTCAGGCATAAAAAATACCGCCTTTTGGCGGTATTTTTTCATTTTTTGAGCAGTTTTTCAGGCCTTTTTAAGGCTTTTATTACCATGTAGTAAACTGGGACGGTCAAAGTTTGTACCGCCATAACCGTCATCCACATATTCATCGTAGATACGAAGTTCTTGCTCTCTGCACTCCTTTCTTTAATTCTTAATTCGATTTCTCCGTAATTTATAAACAAACCTAACTCAACTTAAAAGATGCGCCTGCAATATAGAAAGCGTACCTTAAAAAACAAGAAAAATTGATAGGGCGGTAAGCCGAAGCCTACCGCCCTTGTGTTATGCTATAGGGGTACTTATCTTTTGGTTGCCGCTTTTCTTTTGCGCTCATTCAGAGTGATACCGAACAGGCATCCTCCGCTTACGAACAGGAGCGCAACCCACAACCAAAGGTTGCTGTTATCGCCGGTTGCAGGAGAGTTAGGACCAGCAGGCTTATTCAGTGCTGCCAGAGCTGCCTTGGCATCGTCGAGTGCCTTCTTTGCATCCTTGTCTACAAGAGATTTCTCGTAATCGGAAAGTGCATTGTAGGCATCGTCAGCCGCCTTGATAGCATCTTCACCGCTCTTGGTGATGTTCTCCGGCAGTTTGCCAATCAGTTCCTCGACTTCTTCAACATTGCCGATAACTTCAAGAGCCTCGTCGATACACTTGATTTCGTCCTCGATGGCTTTCTTTTCGTCCTCGGTGTAGTTATCACCGTACTCGTCAAGAGCCTTTTCGAGATCATCCTTCGCCTTTTCCAAATCGGTCTTATCTTCGGGTGTTACGTTCTCTGCGGTAACATCCTTGACCTTTTCGGTATTCTCGGTATTAGGAGCCTTTGCTGCATCCTCGATGGTATCCAGCAAGCCTTCTGCCTTTGCCTTGGCATCTTCCAGAGCCTTTTCCTCGTCCTCTGTCAGATTCTCGGTTTCAAGCAGAGCGTCGATGTCCTCGATAATCCGCTCAATGGCATCCTTATCGGTGGACTTAACGGTATCATCGCTGTAGCCGTCCACATCTCCGGTCAGCTTGTCGATCAGCTCGTCAGTACCCTTGATCTTGGTCAACAGATCCTCCACAGCCTTCTTGTCACCGTTCAGCTCGGAGATTTCTTCCTCGGTCAGATTGGTGGACTCAAGCTGCTCTTCGATATCAGCCAGCAACTGCTCCAGATCTTCCTTATCGTCGGAAGTAACGGTAGTCAGATCGTAGCCATCAACGGCATCGCTGATGCGCTTGTTTTCGGCTGCGGTGTCCTCAATGGTTTTCAGCATATCCGCAACCTCGGCTGCATCCTCGGTCAGTGCGGTTCTTTCCGCATCGGTGAGGTTGCCGCCATCGGTAAGTTCCTTAATGTCCTTGCCGAGCTGTTCAAGTGCTGCCGCATCATCGGAATTAACGGTGTCGCCGTCGTACTTGTTCAGTTCTCCATTGATACGGGCAATTTCAGCCTTGGTATCTTCGATAACCTTTTCAAGCTCAGCCGCCTTATCCGCAATGTCCTTGAGTGCCTGCTTTTCAGTTTCGGTAGCATTGGTGGTATCCACCGCTGCCACAGCCGCCTTCACGCTGTCCACAACGCCTTCATTGCTGCTGTTGACATTATTCTTATTCAAGGTATCAATCGGTGCAGAGAGGTCCCTGATCGACTTCATCATCACGGTAACGGAGGCGGAGTTGCCCGCCTTGTCAGTCACGACGATGGTATAGGCGGCATCCTTGTTACCATCCAGAGTAATCTCGTTGCCTACGGTTTCACCGTTCAGCGTAATGCTTGCAATATTCTTTTCGGTAACGGTAACCTTCTGTGTAGTGTAGTAGGTCTTACCGTTTTCCACACCGCTGATAACAGGAGCCGTTATGTCATACTCTGCACCATCGGTAGAGAGGTAGGTCACGTTGCCTGATTTGTCGGTAATGCGGACAAAGTACACGAACTGCTTGGTATCTTCTACGTTCACGCCGAAGCTGCCGTTATAGGCAGTCCAGTTTGTGATTGCCTTAACCTCATCCAAAGTCATTTTCTTGTTGGTTGCATAGTATTCGATGCTTGCAACGCCGGAGAGAGTATCGTTAGCGGTAATCTTAACGGTAACTTCGTCCTTGTAGAACAGACCAAAGGTGATATTGTTGACAAACTCCTCCCAGCCCGTTCTCTCCACAAACTCAACCTTGCCGGTTGCCGGAGTCTTGTCGATTTTGTAGGTAACGGTTTTTCCGAGAGAGATTGTGCCGTCGGTGGTGTTTTTCAAATAGAAAGTAACACTGCCATTGTCGGTCTCAACAGAATAGGTCAGCCTATCGCTCCATACACCGTCTGCGGTATTGGTGGTAGATATATAGTAGCCACTTGCCGGAGTAATCGTGAACTGTTCGTTCAGCCAACCATTTGCATTCGGAGCAGAAACAACATACTCAGAAGGTGTCCAATCGTTTTTGATCTCCCATTCGAGAATCGTGTTAAAGTTTGGATAATTATAGTTGTCCAAATCCGCATAAGAAAGCGAAACATTTGCAGTATGCTTGCCCACAGTGGAAGCGGTATTTCCGGTATAGTTACTTACGGTTACACCGTCAGGCAAAGAAGCTTCATCAAACCAAACAGTGTGAGATTTTCCGTCATAATCAAAGGCGCCGTTATAATCCAATCTTGCGCCGGACATATCGTAGTCGGCTTTCGCAATGGTGATGGAAGCGGTCACTTCCTCCACCTCAGTGTAATTGTTGCTTTCTGCGGCGGAAACGCCGATCCAGTAGGTGCCTGCATTGGTGGGTGCGCTGATCACGTCGCCCTTTTCTCCATTGTTGTCTGCATACCACTTCACGGTCACTTTGGCGTCGCCGTTGTAGGTGTACAGAATGTCCGCATGGGAAGCGCCAGCGGTAATGGCTTCGCCGTCATAGGTGACACTTTGGCCTGCAGGTATTTCGATCCACCCACTCGCCGGGAAAACGCCGAAGGCACCCAGTTCAATGGTCGCGGCATTGAAGTTCTCGCCCTTTGCCACATCCAGCGTAACCGCGTAATAACCTGCGTTGATGGGGACATCGGTGCCGCCGTTATACTTGACGGTGAACTCGCCCATACCGGAAGCGGTGGTGGTAACGATTACTGGGAAAGTGGTGGTACCGTCATAAATTGGATTTTCAAACCACTGTACATTGAACAGTTCCTTGGTGGGAGTACCCTTGCCGATGGTAAAGTTCGTGCTTGCAGAATCCTTATAATTGTATATTCCGGTAACAGTGACCGTGGCCGTTCCCGCATTGACATTATTGGAGTAGGAAACTGTATAGTCCAACCCCTCAATCAAGGTTCTTCCATTGAGCGTAACAACAGGTTTGGGAGTATAGGCGCTGCCAGTGTAGGTGTAGGAACCATTCACTTTCACATCTGCTCCCGTAATCGTTGCCTGATCCACCGTTACGATAAAGGTGGTAGTTAAATCGGTCACACCGAAGTTTTCTACGCCCATCGGGTTATAGGAAATAGTGAAGGTATAACTGCCACGATCCAGCCTATCCAGATAGTCCGCTTTCAGAGTGATGGTGCCATCCGCTGCTACGGTGTAGTCCGTATCTGTGTCAAGTGCCTCATTTTCATAGGCCACAGACTTCACAGTGTTGCCGTTGAGGGTAACAGTAATGTCTCTGTCGCTATTTTCCTTATATGTGTAATTTACCAAAGTGGTTACAGCTTCACTATCCTCATAAACCACGATGCCGTCGGAGTTGATGACGGTTACATTGCCGCCTTCATCGGTAATGCGGACATAAACCGCAACCTTGCTCTGCGGCTGAATGGAGAAGCTGTAACTGCCATTATCGGCATTCAGCGTGGTCCAGCCATCGTCGGGGATGTTGTTCTCGTCCAAGACTGTACCAGAGAGCAGGTATTCTACCTTCGCCACACCGGAGCCAGTGCCGTCAGCGGTAATGGTTACATCCACATAGTCCTTGAAGAAGATACCAAAGGTAATGGTATTCCAGAACTTGCTCCAGCCGTTCTCCTTGATCAGAATGGTTCCGGTAGGCAGGGTTTTATCTGCGATGGTGACAGTAATACTCTGTGCTGCCACATCCTCGTAGTTGTCACCGCCAACAACCTTGTAATAAACGGTGTAAGTACCGGCCTTGATAGCAGTGGGGATTTCAGCGCTCCAAGTAGCGTTGTCCAGGCTGTACTGAAGTGTGCCGCCTGTGGTACTGCCTTCGTTTATAAGCGCCTGTTCCGAACCGTCATAAATCAAATTGATTTTTGCGGTAGGTGCGGTTACTGTAGGGGTTGCCTTGTTGATGATCTGCACCATTCTGATCGTCTCGCCCGTGTAATTGGGGTTCATATCCATATGGATGAAGAACTCCCACTCGCCTGCGTCGCGGTAGTAATTATCATCAGGCCAGACCTGAACCGAATAATCCACATTGCGAACAAGTGTCACGCCGCCGACGGTAACAGTCTCGTCGGGAATCTGCGTCTCGCCGTTGTAGATCTCTTCAGCTACCGTAATCATATCAGCGGTGATCGTTACGGGAGCGATTGTGAAATTGACACTAACTGTCGCATCACCCAAAGTGATGGAAGCGGTGTAAGCACCTGCGTTCACAGGATCACCGGTAAAGGCTGTGCTGTCCTTGGTAAGTGTTACAGGAATGTCTGTGTTTTCCAAAATCCCGGTTTTTACTACAGATACCACAACAGCCGTTCCATCATAGGTCTTGCCGGTTGCGCTGATGGTTACGCTGCCGCCGTCTTCATTGGGGCATCCGGCGGCGTTACAAGTCGCCGTGAGCTTGTTACCGTCTTGGGTATATGTCCAACTGTGGGTATGCAAGGATTTTCCGCAAATCTCACAGGTGCTGCCTGTTTGATTTTCGTGTTCGCAGGTTTCTCCGCAACGGACACAAACACCATTACCATTTGACCAATCATGGCTTGCATAATAGGTCTGATTATCGTTTGTGCAATCGTATAATGTGCCACTTGCGGTGATAGAACTGGCTGCCGCATCGGAAGGAAGGTAGAAATAAAGCTGATTGGTGTTCAGGGTCTTAACATCTTTCAAACCATAGGAAAGCCCCACAGCCGCAGTGACGGCTGTATCTGCGGCTGCCCCGTCCAAAGTAATGGTATTCTTGGAAATACTATTTCCATTGGCATCCTTCAGCGTGATGCCGGAGGCATCATAACCAGCTCCAATATCATTGGCACGATCTCCTTTGCTAGCAAAAACATTGCCACCGGAAATCACTACCGTTCCACCGGAACCACCACGGCCTCCACCAATACCTGCAGCATGGTAACCGCCGTTTGCAATGACTGTACCGCCGGTAATGGTCACATTACCGCCACTGCCTTTGTAGCCACCGCCAATACCCGCACCAGCGTTACCGCCGGTTGCAGTAACAAAGCCGCCGTTGATTATAACTGTTCCGCCAGTGGTATATACAGTATTGCTGTTGATTTCACCACCGCCTATACCTGCAGCCCCTATGCCGCCGGTAGCTGTCACCACACCGCCGTTGATAATGACCGTACCGTTGGAACCATATGAACCAGCGCCAATGCCTGCAGCATTGGTGCCGCCCTTGGCTGTAACGGTACCGCTGTTAATGGTGATGGTTCCACTTCCCGCGATATCCCTCTCTCCTATTTTACTCGCAAACCTGCCTCCGATACCGGCACTGTCGCCTCCTCCGGTGGCGATCAGACTTCCCTCTCCACCGATGGTGATAGCAGCACCTACAGGAACATAGATTCCAGGGTAATTATAACCATTCAGCACATTTTCCCCAACCAGCGTCAGCGCTGCATCTGTTCCAGCATCTAAGGCAAGCGCATTACCATCCGCCTGAGTGATGGAACAGTCAGACAGTGCAATATTAGGATTGCCGCTACAGACATATATTTTGTTCGTATCTGAGGAGCCGGTAATCACGATCCACTCGTTCTTTCCATAATCCTTATAGCCTCCGGAAAAGGCGGAATAGGTGACCCGGAGGGAGCCATCCGTATTTTCATCAATGGTCACAGACCCTTGGCCAATGTCAATGGCACCTGTAATACCAGCGGCAGTAACAGTGAAGGTCTGGGTATAATCCACGCCGTAGGCCTTACCGTTTTTCACCGTGGCTTGCACCGTGGCAGTTCCTTCCTTAGTGAGAACCAGGTAGCCATCTGCAATGGTGGCCCCGGTTTCCTCTTGTCCGGAGAGGATGCTCCACTGGATCTCCTGATAGCTGGAATTCGTGGGAGTAACTTTCGGCAAGAGGATCTTGCTTCCTACAATGACGCTGGCAGGCAAGGCAGGAGATAGCCCGGTGACAGCCGTATAGGTCACAGGGATCATAAAGGTCTCAGAATAGCTTTCCACCCCATCCGTCGCAACGGCAAGAAGCTCTACCGTACCGCTGTTATAGGCAGTGAGCACATTTCCCGAAAGAACCGCTTGCGTGGTTCCTACATCGGTCAGTGTATAGCTGATCTCTGTGTCAAAAGTGGTAGCCGCCGGGAAGAGCACTGCCGCCAATGTGGTAGGATGGTTGGCATTGAGCTCCTGAGGTATTCCGCTGATGTCGGTGACCATGCCATAGCCCTCTGTCAGTTGGGTAGAACTGCCGTCCGTTTGGATGCCACAATAGTCCGTTCCGTTTAAGGTAGCTTTGATTCTCCCTCTTATGTCGTAAAGATACAGCTTTCCGTCCACACGCTCCGTAATGGGAAACACAGACTTCCCATCTGCCAAAACAGTGACCGTCCCCTCAGCATCGGTTACGATATAAGCTGCATTTCGGGTGATGGTACCAGTGTTTTCCACGGTTCCGTTATTCGCAAATGAACCGTTGATGATTAAACTTCCGCTGTTTCGAATCGTGCCGTTGTTGGTCAGCACTTCGCCCCGGTCTACCGTCAGGGTTTCTCCTTCGGCAATAGTGATGTTTTCTCCGGCGGGCACCTGCGCCGAACCGATTAAAACCCACCCATCTTCTGCTGATTTGTAAATGCCTTGGGTAAAATACTTCAAAAAATATAATTCTGCCGGTACGGTAATAAGGCCACAAACCTTTCCTGAAGACACACCAGTCGGGGAGGAAAAATAAATATCCTGCACCTGACCACCGATAATACACAATTCTGCAGTCATAGGCTGTATACCATTCAGATTAGCGGCTACGATCTCTTTGACAGATCCCCCCGTCATGGTAATGGAGCCGGTTGAGGCAGCATCATCCGAATCTCTAAGATTATAATAGCCGGCGTAAATGACATAGTCGGACAGATCCTCACCTGCTGCACCATTGTCCGTAACATAGGTTTTGTTACTGCTGCTGCCATACCAAATGACCGTTTTTCCGCTTTCTGTTCCGGCCTCAATGGTAATCGGCGTACCTCGAGCCTCAATGCGAGGTGCCGCGTCACCCTTGACGGGTGGAGCAGAAGAAACCGCTGTAAATGCCGTCATCGGCACATAGGTCAACAGCATAACAAAGCATAAGAATATGCTCAGTATTTGCTTTGTAATTTGTGTTTTCGTTTTCATATCGTTTCCTCCGTATTTGGATTATAGGAATCGGCTTTCTTGTAGAGTAATAGTCTACTAAATGGGGTTTCTATGCGACCTTTTCATCCAGAAATGCCAACATAGCTTCTATTGTCTGCTTTGCGATGGCCTCAAAATCAAAACCGGAAACAAATTCAATGGTTTCCTGTATCTTTTCCATTGGCACATCGTAGAGCTTAAAGGTGGTTTCCAAGAACCGTTTGACCTTACGATCCATCGTGAAATACATATCACAGGGTATGGTCATAAACCCTCGCATAATACCGCCGGATGCGATCTCCAATTCAAAGAAGTCCTTGGTTTCAAGGTGCGGTAAGGTCGGCTTGAATATTTCCTCCAGCTTGCCGGTGATCGTATGCTGAATCATGGCTGTCGTTTTCGGCAGAGAATACGCTGAATTGTAAATATCCCGAATATGCTCACTGGACTCTGCCATATGCAGCTGCAAGGTGGTTTCCGCAGCATAGAACAGGATTTTATCTTTTGCTTTCTCCTTAAGAAGATTGGCGGTTGCCTTAAACTGTCCTTCCAACACGTATTTTACCAGCTCTGCCAGTATCTCTTCTTTGCTCCCAAACAGGTTCATCAGTGAACCGATATTGATATCAGCTTCCTTTGCGATTTCTCGTAGAGTTGTAGCGGTATAACCCTTGTTTAGAAAAGTTTTAGCAGATATATATAACGCCTGCTTTCGCATTGCTTCCATATCTCCACGTGCTCGGCGTTTTACTGTTTCCGTTGCCATCCAACTACCTCCTTCTATCTAAAGCTAAAGCGTCATTTTATAACGCATTATATAACTGCATTTATTATATGGAATAGTTTTGAATTTGTCAATAGGTTTTTTCAAATTAGCGGAGCAGTTCCAAAAAAAATCAAACAAAATACATACAGCCGCAACGGATCACCGTCACGGCTGCGAATAAATATGTTAGATTAGTAAGCAGTGTATCACTCGGATTGATTTAGCCCACTGTTTCCTTAACTATGTAAAACTCCCCGCTCCCATTTGGATACAGCCTGGCGGGAGACCCCTAATTTTTCCGCCAGTTCCTCCTGGGAATAGCCCTTTTCCTTCCGCAAAGCGGCCAGGCGGTCAGCAAGTTCTAATGTCATGATTTTATCCTCCTTTTGCCGTTAGCTTAACAAAAGTACCGGTGGCAAGCCACCTATTTTACATTACAGCCCCGCAACCTTTGGTTGCAGGGCTGTTTTTTACCGGGAAATGATGTTTTTAGTAAGCACGCCGAAGTGATCGGAAACAAATTTCCCTTCCGGCTGATCGTAAAGAACGCTATAGTAGACGGTATTCACCTTATGATTGATAAAGGTAAAATCAATGGTGGAGCCGGTCTGCCCCTCATTGAAGCCATTGAAGGTGCCCCCCACATCCCCGAATTCCTCGGCCAGGTAGTAGGCATTGATCAGCACCTCATCCGCCACGATATTATCATAGGCCTGGCTATTTTCGGTGGTATTGAAATCGCCGGTGACGAATACCGCCATATCTGTATAGTGCTCCTTCACATAGCGGTTGATCAGGCTGCCGGATTCATCCTGGCAATAGGCGGTCAGGCCGAAATGGGTATTCAGATGAGCAAATTTGATGCCGGTCTCCTTATCCTTAAAGACACACTCTGTCACGATCCGGTTACGGGTGCCATTGGCATCATCCCAGGAGGGGGATTCCACCTCGGGCGTTTCGGAGAGCCAGAAGAAATTTTCCGAGACCAGCTCCAGTTTATCCTTATTATAAATAATAGGAGTTGCTTCATGATCCCCCCGGTACTTGAAAACGATCCCATAATTTAATTCCGCTAGATATTCCTCCAGCAGCACATCCCAGGAGGGATCATATTCCTGCAGGCCGGCCACATCCGGCCGGTATTTTTCCAGCAGCCAGGCAAATCGATCCACCCGCAGGAAAACATCGTTATCCCCACCATCGGCGGCGATCCGCAGGTTCTGGCTCAACATAGTGAGTTCCATCTCCTGAGGGCGGTTACAGCCGCCCGTGGAAAGCAGCAGGGCAAGCATCAGCAAAAGGGCAAAAAACTTTTTCATAGGTTACCTCGCAAAAAACGGCCCGACGGAGGTCGGGCCGTTTTGAAATTTTAATTAAACAACATTGTCGCCATAGAAGGCCTTATAGGACGGGGTAGTATCGATCCGCACATCACAGATCACAGCAAAGTGGTCGGAGATATAGCCCACAGGTGCGCCATTGGCATCATCGCCCAGCTGATCGTAAAGAACGCTATAGTATTCTACCGCCATCTTGGCATTGGGTTTTGCCATAACATGATCGATGTAGCTGCCACCGTCTGCGGCGGCCACATTAAAGCCGTTGAACGAGCCGTTTCTCAGATCACCCATCTTACCGATGCCCACATCAGCCATATCGGAGCAGATATCCCGCAGGTCTACCAGACGCTCCATATCGCAGTAGGTGAAGTACTCGGTACTCTGATACTTATCGTTGAAATCGCCCAGAACGAAGGCATAGGTGCCCTTGGGCATTTTAGCAAACATATCGGCTATCTGGTTACCGGAACCAATTACAACTGCGCCGCCGCCCAGACCGAAGTGGGTGGAGAGAACGGTGAACTTGGAGCCGGTGGCCTTATCCTTCAGGGTAACAGAGGTGGTGATACGGCCGGGGATACCGGTCTCGCCGTAGCAGGAGCTTTCCACATTGGGGGTGGAGGAGAGCCAGAAGTGCTCAACGCTCACCATATCATACTTAGAGGTCTTCCAATGAACAGGGGTGGCCTCTTTACTCTTATCGGAACGCATCTTATATTCCATGCTATAAGTACTGCCCAGCAGATTGTTGAACTGCTCGATCCAGAGGGGGGTAACCTCCTGGGTACAGATCACATCGGGATCATACTTCTCCACCAGAGCCTTGAAGCGATAGCGGCGGTAACCGATCTGGTTGTTCTCGCCGTCGCCGGTGCCGGTCAGGGAACTGCCGGTACGGATATTCTGGCTCATGAAACGAATGGCAGTACCACTGGTATCAGCAACCAGAGCGGCATATTCATCACCATCTGCGCCAGAGCTGCCGGAGTTATCACCGCCGGTGGTGTCTCCCCCGGTGGTATCGCCGCCGGTAGTATCACCGCCGGTGGTATCGCCGCCGGTAGTATCGCCGCCGGTAGTATCATCGCCGGTGCTGCCGCCGTTGGTACTGGTATCCGCATAAGCAGGATCGTCGGTATACTCAATATTGGGCTTGGGATCGCCGGTATACTCCACTTCCTGGATCTGGTTCTTTTGCTTTACGGAAACCACATCCGCGTTGCCCGGTTCATCCACATAGGTCTTGCCGGTCTGGCAGGATGCCAGCATCATCACCGATACGAGGATGACGGTGGCCAATGCGATCAATTTTGTCCATTTCTTATTCATGGTTGCCTCCTTCCGCCTTTGCGGCAGAATCATTGCGATAATTTTAGATATTAGTATTATAACATCAAACCGTCCACGATTGGATAACATGATGTTGTTTTTATTTAACACTATGTGGTTAATTTTAGTCGGATTGTCTATTTTTTATTACAAATAGCGAAGATTTTCATTGAATAGTTCATGAACGTCTGCTATAATACTTATTAGAAAAGGAGGTCGGAACATGCAGACACGCAGCAGCGGCATTTTATTGCACGTTTCATCCCTGATGGGGCCTTACGGCATCGGAGTGTTCGGAAAGGATACCCTCAGATTTATTGATTTTTTAAAGGAAGCCGGATTTCGGGCCTGGCAGGTACTGCCCTTTACCATTCCGGACGAATGTAATTCTCCCTATAAGAGTGTGAGTGCCTTCGCGGGAAACCCTTATTTCATTGATCCGGAGCAGCTTTTCGAAGAGGGGCTGATCACCGGAGAGGAATTGGAGAGTTGCAAGGCTTCCAGCCCCTATTCGGTGGATTTCATTGCCTTAAAGGCGCAGCGCAGCGCCTTATTCGCCAAGGCCTTTGAGCGGATCACCCCGGCCTTACGGGAAAAGGTGGAAAAATGGTGTGCCGCCCAAAGCTGGGCAGCAGATCACGCCCTATATACCGCCCTGCAGGAGGAAACCGGCAAAAGCTGGACCGAATGGCCGGAGCCTCTCCGCCGCCGGGAGCCGCAGGCCTTGGAGGAAGCCAGGGCACGGCTGAAGCCCGCCATTGAAAAGGAGCTCTTTCTGCAATATCTTTTCTTTACCCAATGGCAGGCGGTGCGGCGCTATGCCAATGAGCGAGGGGTGAAGATCATCGGCGATATGCCCATCTATGTGGCGCTGGACAGTGTAGATGTATGGAGCAATCAGCAATTATTTGATCTGGACGAAAAGGGCTTTCCCGCTGCAGAGGCGGGGGTTCCCCCCGATTATTTCAGTGCAGACGGCCAGCGCTGGGGTAATCCTCTTTATGATTGGGATGCCATGAAAAAGGACGGCTACTGCTGGTGGATCAGCCGCATCACCCACGCCCATGCCCTTTTTGATAAGATCCGCATCGATCATTTCCGGGGCTTCAGCGCTTACTGGGCGGTGCCCACCACCGCCGAGACCGCCAAGGAAGGGGCCTGGCGGCAGGGGCCGGGAATGGATTTCTTCAATATTCTATTTAAATATATAGACCGGGAGGCTCTCATCGCCGAGGATCTGGGCATCCGGGATGAAGGGCTGGAGCAGCTGCTGGAGGACACCGGGCTGCCGGGGATGCGGGTGATGCAGTTTGCCTTCATCGGCCAGGATGACGGGATGCATCTGCCCCACAATTATCTGCCCAATACTGTGGCCTACACCGGCACCCACGATAACAACACCCTTTTGGGCTATCTTTGGGAGCTGACGC
This sequence comes from Clostridia bacterium, assembly GCA_017464525.1. Lineage (GTDB taxonomy): Bacteria > Bacillota > Clostridia > Oscillospirales > QAKW01 > QAKW01. The sequence goes on along the minus strand of JAFTZM010000010.1, from coordinate 52,107 downwards.
CGGAGAACCGGCGGTACTGCCTGGATTACTGCGGCTTTGAGGGCACCACCTGGAAGGACGGCGGCGCCCAGAACCCGGCCATCCGCGCCATCCTGCGCACCCTCTGGGCCTCCCCCGCCAAGCTGATCGTGGTACCCATTCAGGATCTTCTGGGCTACGGCGGCGACACCAAGATGAACCGCCCCGGCATTGCCGAGGGCAATTGGAGCTATCGGCTCACCGAAGAGGCCTTTGCCCAGCTTCATGCCGATACCTATCGGCGGCTTTCAATATTGTATAACAGATGAACTAAAGTTTTCCGTCTTTTTTGCTTTGCGAAAAATCCACCTCCCCTGACAAGAGGAGGCAAGTGTAGCGTTTTTTCGGCAGACTAAAAGAGTGCTTTTCGAAAGAAAAGCACTCTTTTTAAATTACCTATTGACATTTTTGGTTCAAAATGTTATACTTTTGGTCACTTGGAGGTAAAATAAGCATAAAAAACAAGCGCCCGGCCTGCAATTTAACCGATTCAGAGCAGGTGACGAGGAAAGGGATCATCGAAAGACTCGGCGGAAGTCCCTTCGGCGGGAGTCGTTAGGCTGAGAGCAAAAAACGCAGGCAACTGCGCAACAGAGGCTCAGCTTCCATCTAAATTTAATAATATGCACACAATCAACAATGAACCCCCGGAGAATTATTCTCCGGGGGTTCAGACTGTCAAAAAAGGCACCGACCGCAGAATAAATAATAGTGGTGGTAGCCAATTTTGAAAAATCGATATAGGGAAAGAGTTCTGCTCTTTCTCTTTGTTCATATAAGGAAAAATTCCGCATAAAAATGCGGAATTTAATTAAATTTTTCAGCTTTCCGCCGCTCCCACCGCTCGGCGTATCGCATACGGCAGTCTGATCAATATTATTTAAAAAATCCATTGTAGACCATTTTTCCTATACACAGCACCGCAAAGATCCAAAGCCAGGGGCTCAGAAGGGGGTCGCCGTAGGCCAGAGAGCGGGTGCTTCTTTTGGCCTTGCTGAATTTACCCAGCTGCTCGCTGATGGCAGTTTCCAGCATTTTAAGGGTAAAGATCAGGATCAGGAAGCAGACCAGCACCGCAATAATAACAAACAGCTTATCCTGCAGCAGATAGCGGATAAAGGCACTCTGTTTTGCCACAAACACCGCCACGCCGTTATTGATGGCATGGGCCAGAATAGCCGGCCAGACGCTGCGAAACATCACCGTCAGCACGCCGTAGCAGACCCCTGCCACAAAAAGGGAGGGAATATGCATGGGATTGGTGTGAAAAAGCGCAAAGATCAGGGAGGTGAGCAGCACGCCGATCGTAATGCCGTACTTTTCATATTCCCCCTGCACCAGCCCCCGCAGCAGCAGCTCCTCTGCGAAGGCAGGGAGCAACACGGAGGTGAGGATGAGGGTGCCGGTATCGGTGCCGGTGAGATCCACGATGGAATTCTGGAAATCCACCTTGAACACCGCCCGGAAAAGGGCCGTACAGCCTACATTGATCAGGGTACAGATCAGGCAGACCGAAAGGCCGAAGAGCAGCACGAACAGCCAGTATTTAGGGCTTACCATCTTCAGGCGGAAGGCATTGCGGCTTTTATAGCGGTGGCTCTTTATGTAGACCAGCATGGGGATCAGATAAATGACCCCGTAGATCAAGGCTGTCAGCCCCGGGCCAAAGGCGGGGAGCCATTGGCGGCAGAGGCTGAGGGCCAGCAGCAGGGCCAGCACGATCAGCAGCAGCCCGGAGATCTCCTTGGAAACATCTCTTTTTTTACTGCTCATAAACGATTCCCTTTGCGATCTCGGCAGCCTTTTCGAGGGAAACGGCCCGGGCCACCAGCGCCAGCGCAAAATCCACCGCTGTACCCGCACCGCGGGAGGTAATAAAACGGCCGCTTTCCACCACCTTACCGGGGGCCCATTCACAGCCCAGCGTATCCTCCATGCCGGGATAGCAGGTGGCCTTCTGCCCCTTCAGCAGCCCCAGCTGACCGGGGACAGAGGGGGCGCCGCAGATGGCGGCGATGATCTTGCCGGCTCCATCGGCTTTTTTCAGCAGCTCGGTCACCTGCAGACTATTGGCCAAATTTTCATAGCCGGGATAGCCGCCGGGCAGTACCAGCATTTCCATAGCGTCAAAATCCAACTGATCCATCGAAATATCCGCTGCCACAGGGATCCCCCGGGCACCGGTCACGATCTGTTCTTTTTCAATAGAAACGGTGCGCACCTCTGCACCTGCCCGCCGCAGCAGATCCACAGGGGCCATTGCCTCCAGCTCCTCAAAGCCGTCGGCCAGTAATACATAGATCATTTTACTACCTCCGCAGTATATTTCATCAAAAGTTCTTTGGGTTGATAGCTGAGCTTTGCCTTCCGCAGGCCCTCATCCCCTGTATCATCCTCCCGGTTGATCCATTGGATCTCCGGCGGCAGGCTGCGGACAAATTCCCGATTGATCATCGGATACGCGCCCCGCAGCGCCGCATCAGCCTTTTCCACATGAACACAAAAGCCCGCCTTCCCTATAGGCTCTCCGTAGGTAAAGGCGCAAGGGGTGCCGTTGGCATACAGCACCATGCCGGTATAGCCCAGCTCTTTAAAATGCCGGAGCCCCCGGCGAACTGCACAGCCCTCCCGGGCCAGGGACGGCTCTTGCAGGCAATGGTTCTGCTCGCACCAGCGCTCATTAAAAGCGATAGCATCCTCCAGAGTGGAATCGTCCAGAGGGCGGATCTGCCATTGAAAATTCTGCTCAAAATAATTGATATGGTTCCGTTTGGCCGCCAGCTTTTTGCCGGTAAGCAATTCTAATTTCTGGCGGTCGTAGATATAATCAGCGCTGCTGCGGCGTTCGGTAAAGGTGAACCGGCCGGGGAAGGTCTCCTCCAGCCAGGCTTTATAGCAGCCGTCCGCCCCCACAAAGCCATCCACCCCTCGGGCCAGCAGCTCCTCCAGCAGTTTCTGCCGCTGAGGGCCCACCGGAACCGCATACCGGCTCCCCCAGCGGGCAACAAAGCTATCCTCATAGATGGCGAGGGCCACCTCAAAGGCGGCGGCCCAGCAGTACAGATTACCGAAGGTCTGATCGCAGACCTGCACATCGGCATTCCGCACCGCCTGATCCACAACTTCTTTCATTGCGAAAGAAGGGGTTTCAAAGTTCAAGGTCATGATATACCTCTTTCACCTTTTCAAAAATAATGGAAAAATTTTCCTCTTTGCTACGGGGCTCCCCCGCTTCATCGTACATAGGGGTCATATGCCAGCCCAGCTGCTCCCCCACATAAAGGGCGCACCGGCGGCTGTTTTCCAGATAGCTTACATCCACCTCATGGATATCCTTTTTAGTCAGATCCCCCCGGTAGCGGCGCTCGATCAGCCGCTGAGAGATCTCCGGCTTCATATCCAGATAGATCACTGCATCGGGGCGGGGAAGCTCCAGCTTACCGTATTCAAAATCCGAAAGCCACTCGATAAAGGCATCCCATTCCGCCTCGGGCAGCTTACTCATCTGATGAACGATATTGGAGGTGGTATAACGGTCGGCCACCAGGATCACGCCCTCATCATAGAGTTTCTGGTATTTGGTACGGAAGCCGGCGAAACGGTCGGCGGCAAAAAACACCGAGGCCGCATAGGCATTCACATCTTCCGCATGGGAGCCGAATTCGCCGTGCAGATACATCTGCAGCAGAGCGCTGGAGGGAGAGTCATAATCCGGAAAGGAGATCCGCATGGCGGGGATCCCCATTTCATTCAGTTTGGCGGTGACCAGCTTGGAGTGCGTTCCCTTTCCGCTGCCGTCCAATCCGTCGATTACCAATAGTCTACCCATTTTTACGCTCCCAAAAACTTTTCTTTCATTTCTTTTGCCTTCCCGCAGGACATCTTTCCCTCGGGGCACTTCCCGGCCACGCAGGGCGGGCCCGCCAACTTAAAGAGGGTGGGGCAGACCTCCCGCACCAGCATCAGCATCTGAGTGGCCAGCTCCCGGATCTCCCATTGCGCCCGGTTGCAGCAGCGCAGGCGGAAGAAGTTCATCAGGCTGCGGGCGTTCATGGTGACCATCATTTTGGTGGTACAGCCATTGGGCAGCACAAACCGGGCGTCCTCGATGGCCCTCTTTTTATCGGCGGTGGTCCCTTCGGTGCCTTCCATCAGCAGGTCGGTCAGGCGGGCATAGCGGGATGCCAGCTCGTCCATGGTATCCAGATACAGCGCCTTCGCCTCCTCATTGGCGGCAATGGCCGGGGGCAGCACAAATTCAAAGTGATCCTCTGCCACATACCGCTGGCTCTGCACACTGAAGGAGGCATGGCGGTGGCGGGTGATCTGGGCCAGCAGCGCTCGGGACACATTTTCGATTCCAAAAGTAAAATTGATATGCTCAATGGGGCTTTCATGGCCCAAAGAGGCCAGCATATCCAAAAAGCTTTCCACCTTTTCGGGGGTAAGGCCCTCCAGCACCGTATCGATATCGGCACGGGCATAGCACAGCTTGGCCGCGGCGGCAATGATCTTTTCTCCGTCCGGCGTATGGCTGAGCAGCCGGACCTGCAACTTTGCTTCTCCCATTTTCTTCTCTCTCCTGATATTCAATCGTTCTAAATAAGTATAACATAGTTTTAATTGATTTCAACTAAAAACTTGAACTTTACAGGATATTTTGATAGAATAAAGAAGAGGTGATCATAATGATTCAGCAAGACTTCACGTTTGCTTCCCCCGCGGACGGAACGCCGCTGGAGGGAACCTATATCTATCCGGAAGACCCCAAGGGAATCATTCAGTTTGTGCACGGCATGGCAGAGCATAAGGCCCGCTATTTCGGCACCATGACGGCGCTGGCCGAGGCCGGCTATGCCACGGTGATCCACAACCACCGGGGCCACGGCAGCTGCGCCCTTTTAGGCCACTTCGGCCGGGGCGGTGCCGAGGGGATGATCGCCGATACCCACGCGGTGTCCTGCTTGGCCAAGGAAAAATTTCCTAGCCTGCCGCTCACCCTTTTTGGTCACAGCATGGGCAGTCTGGTAGCCCGGTGTTACCTGAAGCGGTATGATGAGGAGTTGAATAGGCTTTTCATCTGCGGCACCCCCTATGCCCCGCCGGCGGCCATCCGCATCGCTCGGGCTTATATTGCTCTGAAGATCAAGCTCAACGGGGATCAGCACCGCTCCACCACCGTCAATGCCCTGGTGACCGGAGCCTTTAACCGGGGGATCAAAAACGCCTCCTCTCCCAATCAATGGATCAGCTATGATGCGGCCAATGTGGCGGTCTACGATGCCGACCCTCTTTGCGGCTTTTGCTTTACCTTAAGCGGCTTTCAAGGGCTGATGGCGCTGATGGCAGAGACCTATTCCCCTGCAAACTGGGGATGCAAAAACACCGCCCTGCCGGTGCATTTTATCTCCGGTCAGGATGATCCCTGCCACACCGGCGAAAAGAATTTTATGAAAGCGGTTGAAATCGTTCGGAAGAAGGGCTACAATGTGAGCCATAAGCTCTTCCCCGCCATGCGGCATGAGATCCTTCTGGAAGAGAAAAAAACCGATGTAATCAAATACATGCTGGATATTTTGGAGAATAATATACAATGAGTTTACTTGACAGCCGATTACAAACGGTCCTTTCCCTGATCCCCGCCGGCAGTATCCTGCTGGATATCGGCACCGATCACTGCAAGCTGCCCGCCGAAGGGCTCCGCAGCGGCAGGCTGGCGGGAGCCTATGCGGCAGACATTAAGGAAGGTCCGCTACAGGCGGCGAAAAAGCAATTGGCTGCGCTGGGCTTGTCCGGCAAGATCCCCCTATATCTTTCCGACGGCCTGAAGGAGATCCCTCCGGAAACGCTGAAGCAGGTCACCGCCGTGGCGGTGGCGGGGATGGGAGGCGAGATCATCGAGGTGATCTTGGACACCGCTCCGGCAGAGCCGCCCCTCTGGGTGCTGCAGCCCATGAGCGCCGTTTATGAATTGCTGGACGCTCTGGCGCAAAAGGGCTACGCCGTTACCGCCGGAGCCCTCGCCCGGGACGGCGAAAAGTTTTACCGGGTCTTTGCAGTTCAAAAGACCGGCATCCCCTATAAAGCAGACTATTTCGGCATGATCCGGCAGGATCCCCTTTACTTCCCCTTTTTAGAGAAAGAACAGCGGCGGGTGGAGACGGCTCTGGCGGGGCTGTGCTCTGCCAAAGCCCCCGATGAAGGACGGATCGCCGAAGCAGAAAAATTATTGGATCAGATCAGAAAGGCAATGCAATGACAGTTCGAGATATTTATGATTTTTTAAACACCTACTGCCCCTATGAGCTGGCGGCGGATTGGGATAATCCAGGGCTGAATGTGGGCCATTTTGACCGGGAGGTCACCAAGGTGCTGTTGGCCATGGACGCCACCGAAGGCGCCATCAAGGCGGCCGAAGGGTGCCAGCTTCTGATCACCCATCATCCCCTGATCTTCAGCCCGGAAAAGCAGGTCAACAGCGAAACCGCCACCGGGCGGCACATTTTATCGCTGGCGGAGCGGGGAATCGCCCATATCGCCTGCCACACTAATCTGGATGCGGCAGAGGGTGGTGTCAACACCTGCCTGGCAGCCTGCTGCGGCATGGAGCAGGCAGAGCTGTTCTGCGGCATTGGCCGGATGGGGGCGGTGGAAACCACCCTCACCGCCCTGGCAGAGCGGCTGAAAAAGGAATTGCCCGCCCAAATTTGCTTAGGAGTGAAGGCCCATGAGGCGGTGCACACCGTAGCTGTGGTGGGAGGCAGCGGCGGCAGTCTTTTAGAGGATGCCGCCAGGCTGGGCTGTGATACCTTTGTGACCGGCGAAGCCAAATACAGCCACTATCTGCTGGCCAAGGAGCTGGGCATCAACCTTTTGGTGCTGGGCCATTACGAGACCGAATATATTGCCCTACCGCCTCTGGCTGCGGCACTGAAAAAGCAGTTCCCCGCCCTGGAAGTTTGTGTTTTACCCTATCAATCACCCATGGAGAGTTTATAAATGGCACTTGACGCTTGTTTTATGACCTACCTGACCCGGGAGATCAACAGTATCATCACCGATGCCCGGGTGGAAAAGGTCTATCAGCCCGGGAAGGATGAGATCATCCTGAATTTACGGGCTCCCAATGTACGAACCAAATTACTCTTTTGCTGCACCCCCAACTGTGCCCGCATCACCCTCACCGGAAAGGATGCGGAAAATCCGGCGCAGCCCCCCTTATTCTGCATGGTCTTGCGGAAGCACCTGACCGGTGCTAAGGTGGAGCGGGTGTATATGCCCGCTTTTGAGCGCGCAATTTTCGTGGAATTTACCGGCAAAAATGACTTTTTTGAGCCGGTAAAGAAGTATTTAGTGCTGGAAATTTTAGGAAGAACCAGCAATTTAGTGCTGATGGATGAGGAGCAGCGGATCATCGAATGTATCCGCCATGTAGATATCACTGCCGGGCGGCAGATGCTGCCGGGGCTGAAATACGAGCCGGTGGTGCCTCAGGATAAAAAGCCCTTTTCGGAGGTCTCCCCGGAGGATCTTCCTTTGCTTACCGAAACGGATAAGCCCCTCTGGAAGGCGGTGATGGATACCTACAGCGGTATCTCCCCCATTGTGGCCCGGGAACTGGCCTTTCGGAGCGCCGGGCGGATCGATGCCCCCGCCAATGGTCTGACCCCCAACCAGAAAGCCAATTTGGAAGCCGCTTTGACCGAAGCCGGAGAAGCTCTTGCAGAGAACCGTTGCACCCCCACCGCCCTGCGGGAAAAGGAGACCGGCCGATGGTTGGATTTTTCCTTTATGCCCATCGGGCAGTACGGTGAAAGCGCCGAAGAACTCTCCTATCCCTCCCCGGTGGCGCTGATCGAGGATTATTTCGAAAAGAGCGCCGAGGATGTGCGGCTGAAGCAAAAGACCCGGGATGTGGAGCAGCTGCTCACTCGCACCTCCGCCCGGATCGAACGCACCATGCGGGTGCGGGAAAAGGAACTGGAGGAAGGGAAAAAAGCCGATCACTACCGCATCTGCGGGGAGCTGCTGCAGGCCAATCTCCATCGGGCCAAGACCGGCATGACCGAGGTAACGGTGGAGAACTACTACGATAACTGCAAGCCCTTCACCATCCCTCTGCGGCCGGACAAAACGCCCCAGCAGAACGCCCAGCTTTATTTCAAAAAATACAACAAAGCTAAGACCTCTGCCCGAGTGGTAGCGGATCTGATCCGGCAGGACAAAGAGGATCTTTCTTATCTGGACAGCGTGTTCATGAGCCTCTGCGATTGCGAGACCTCGGCAGATGTAGACCAGATTCGGGAGGAGCTGATCCGCACCGGCTTCAGCAAAAACCGCCGTAAAAACAACGGCCGTGCTGCCGCCCCCTCCAAGCCCCGGAAATTCATCTCTTCCACCGGCTTTACCATTCTGGTGGGGCGGAACAATGTGCAGAACGATCAGCTGACGGTAAAGCTCTCCCGCAAGGACGATCTCTGGCTCCACGCCAAGAACATCCACAGCTCCCATGTGCTGATCCAGAGCGGCGGCCGGGAGATTGACGATGAGACCATCTTAGAGGCCGCCTCCATCTGTGCCTACTACAGCAAGGGCAAAAATGCCCCCAAGGTAGAGGTGGATTACTGCCCTGTTTCCCATGTTCGCAAACCCAACGGAGCCCGGCCGGGCATGGTGGTTTACGAAAATTATTATTCTGTTTTGGTGGAGCCCAAGCTCCCGAAGGAGGAAAACCAATGAAAATCATGGAAAAATTTGCCGCCAAGGTCAAAAGCAACTGGAACGAACCCGGTGTGAAGCTCGCTTTTATAGGGGACAGCGTGACCCAAGGCTGCTTCGAGATCTATAAGACCTCCGAGACCGGGCTGGATACCGTTTTTGATCAGAACAACGGCTATCACCAGCATCTCCGCAATATGCTGGCTACCCTCTACCCCAACGTTCCGGTGAACATCATCAACGCCGGAGTCAGCGGCGGCAGCGCCCCCCATGGGCTGGAGCGGCTGGAGCGGGATGTACTTTCCGCCAAACCGGATCTGGTGGTAGTCAACTTTGGGCTCAACGACTGTGGCGGCGGGGCCGAAAAATTAGACCGATACAAGGAAGCCATGGACGGCATCTTCGCCCGGCTGCAGCAGGAGGGCATAGAGGCCATTCTGCTGACCCCCAACATGATGTGTACCCATGTGAGCTGCATGGTGACCGATCCTCTCTTCAAGGAGGTCGCCGAAAAGTGCGCCAAGCGGCAGAACGAGGGCATCTTAGATCTGTATGTAGCGGCCGCTAAGGAGATCGCCGCCGCCCGGGGCGCCGCCATCTGCGATTGCTACGCCAAATGGAAGCAGATGGATGCCAACGGCGTCAATGTGACCCGCCTGCTGGCCAACTACATCAACCACCCCACCCGAGAGATGAACAAGCTCTTCGCCGTTTCCCTGCTGGAGACCATGATGAAATAAAAACCGAAAGAGTAGAACATTTTTTTACGTTCTACTCTTTTTTGTATTCTAAAATTTGTTATTTTTTGTAATTTTTTCCAACAATTTGTTTTATATTGACTTTTTATTATAGCAATTTATATAATTAAAGTGTATAAGTATCTATAAATATAGGTGCCGACCGGCTATTCCGGGCACGGCATAGCAGAGGTTTTGTTCATGACAGAAAAGGACTTAAAAAAATTAAGCCGCAAAGAGCTGCTGGAACTGCTGCTGGAGCAGACCAGGCGCGTCAACTATCTGCAGGAAAAGCTGGCAGCAGCGGAAAGGCAGCTGGCGAACCGATCCATCACCGCCAGTGAGGCCGGTTCCATTGCAGAAGCAGCTTTAAAGCTCAACGGAGTATTCGAAGCCGCCGAAGCCGCTGCTTCCCAATACATTGTGAATGTCAAGCGGATGAGCGAGAAGCAGGGCGCTCCCGTTCCTGTGAACCGGCAGGAGCCGGTTTGGGAGGATACTCCCCGGCCATCCCCTCTTTCCCCGGAGATGATGGCCCGGATCGATGCCAAGCTCAATGAGTTTTTTGATCAAGGAGAAGAAGATGGCGATCAATAAAAAACAGATGCCCACCACCGATGCCATCCGGGCAGAACTGAAACGGGAAAATTACAAACTGCGATATAAGCAGGTGATCAAAAGCACCGTTTATGCCCTGATCATCGTGGCCGCCATTGCGGTGCTGATCGCCACCCTGGTGCTGCCGGTAGTGCAGATCACCGGTACCAGCATGGAGCCTTCCCTGGTGGAAGGGGATATCGTGGTGCTGATCAAGACCGACCGTCTGAAACGGGGCGACCTCTGCGCATTTTCCTATTCCAACAAAACGCTGATCAAGCGGGTCATCGGCACCCCCGGCGATTACATCGACATCAAAAGCGACGGCACGGTCTATGTGAACGGCGCCGCCATCGAAGAGCCCTATCTGATCACTAAGGCCTTGGGAGACTGTGATATAGACTTTCCCTATCAGGTCCCCGAAAATCAGTATTTTCTTATGGGAGATCAGCGAGACACCTCCATCGACAGCCGAAATTCGGTGATCGGATGTGTGACCGATGATCAGATGATCGGCAAGATCCTTTTCCGGGTCTGGCCCTTATCAAAGCTTTCGTTTGTAAAGTAGGGTAGAGCGAGATATCCGAACCCGCCTCAAAGCGGTATATTTCGGGTATTTTCACTCGCTTTATCCTTGCAAGGCAATAACAAGGAGAAGTAATTGCAAGCGGTGAAGGAATCCTTACAACTGAATAAAAGAGCATTCCGCAGTCGCACACCGCTTTTGTTACTGCTTTCGCTGGTGGTGATCGTTGGCGTGTTCTGGTGGCTGAAGATCGTCGGTATCACCATGGCCGGCGAGGCCTTCTGCGGCCTCAGCGAGCACACCCACAGCGAAGCCTGCATGGCCGATGGGCTGACCTGCTCCGAGGGCAAGGAAGAGCATATCCACATCGCCACCTGCTATTCCAACTATACGGCGGATCTGGAGACCGCCTCCGATTGGGAGGCCACCTTTGCAGAGATCTCCCTGACCGGCGAGGCGGGGCAAGATATTGCCGCCATTGCCGAAAGCCAGCTGGGATACCGAGAAAGTACCCTCAATTATATGCTGAATGAGGACGGCAGCCGCCGGGGGTATACCCGTTACGGCGAATGGTACGGCAATCCTTACGGCGATTGGTCGGCAATGTTTGCCTCCTTCTGCCTCCATTACGGCGGCATCACCGGAGATATCGTCCCTTATAATTCCGGTGCCAACGCCATGCTGACCGCCTGGCAGGCAGAGGGGCTGGCGGCAGAGGCTGCCGGCTATTCCCCCCGGATCGGCGATCTTGTTTTTCTGGATCCTGCCGGAAAGGGCAGCTGCACCGATATCGGCATCATCACCGCCATTGATTCTGCCATCACCGTCATTCAAGGCAACAGCAACGATCAGGTGGAAATGCTTATTTATGAGCTTTCAGATCCCCGCATCCTGTGCTACGGCAGCATCTATTCTGCCATTGAGCGCTCCTTGACCGAGTGGGAAAAGGGCAAGCTGGAAAATGTGAAAGCCGAGATTGCCGCTCTGCCCACAGAGGATGAGGTGTTCGCGGAGATGGAGAGCTTCGACATGGATTCTCCGGAGTTCGAGGCCTGGTATCAAAACCTTTCCCTCCGGGCCACCACCGCCTATGTTTACTACGAAGATCTGGGGCCCCGGCTGCAGATCCTCATTGAGGACACCTCCAAGCTGGATGCGCTCAGCTGGCTATGGCAGGCGGCCACCATGAGCAACGATACAGTAAGCTCCATCAATGTTTTTCAGGCCAATAAATACAGCAACGCCCTCACTACCGTTTCCTATGGCGGCTCCGTCCGGGAGGTCATGACCTCCTATCTGGACTATTCCTATTGGGATGCCATCGTGATCGATAAAAACGAGACCGGCCTGTATGTCAGCGCCGTATACCGCTCGGTGGGCTCCAAATTAAGCCTTGAGCCCGCCACCGCCGATGGCTTCATTCTGCTGGTATGGCACGGGGATACCGACCGCCTGAACATTGCTGATGTAGAGGCCGGCCACTCTGTTTCAGTCAACCCGGCAAATTTTTATAAAACCACAAAGGCCTCCACCTCGCCCATCGGGACCGTCACCTTTACCACCGGCCCCACCTCCGGGGAGGACAATACAGAGATCAACAAGGACAAGCTGACCATTGTAGAAAGCGCCGACACCTCCGAGCTGATCGACATCAACCTCTATAACTACGGCTCCAATATCAACGAGCCGTACCTGAGCAATTCCAAATACCCCGGCTTCCAGCAGGACGGCGGTACCAAAAGCGTCTCCTCCCTGAGCCGGTTCGGCATGAACTTCGGCAATAACATCACCGTAGATCTGGCCACCCAGATCGGGAATGTGACCACCAACAATCCTTCGGCCATCAACAAAACGACCAACGGAGCCAACAGTCCCATCAGCGATGCCATGCTCTCTACCCTGCAGGACGGCTACCCCGCCCTAGCCGACGGCACCAGCCTGGCGTACCTTTTCAGCGATAATATTTATGCCGAAAAACAGAACGAAACCAATATCAACGGGCTTTTCTGGCGGGATATGGAGACCGGAGCCTACCACTTCAATTCCCGGAACAATCATGCGCAATTTGATCCGGAGACCGATACCTTTGTGCTGTATAAGCAACTGATCTCCTCTAACTTCCTGATGTATCCCTTTGGGAACTTCCTACCCTTCAACGACATTGAAGCCCAGACCACCCAGACCACCACCATCGACCGGGCCTGGTTCCAGAAGGTGGCCGCCAATGCGCTCTTTCGTTATAACAACGGCGAGGGCAGCAAATACCTGACTCTCTATAATTCCATCACCGCCTATATCAGCCTGATGGACAATAAATTCGGCGCTGCCAACTGGGACTACAATGAAGCCCTACAGGTGTATTTTGACCTGAATGGCATTGAATTTAACCAGACCGACGATTATCTGGATCTGATCTATTCCATCGATTACGATGAAGCCACCGATTTCTTCTTCGGCATGGATATGCATCTGGATTTCATGCAGCCCAAGGACGGCCTGACCGGTCTGGACGGCCAGCAGGAGATGATCTTTAATTTTATCGGCGACGATGATGTGTGGATCTATGTGGACGGCCAGCTTTTCCTGGATCTTTCCGGCATTCATCGCCATGTGGGCGGCACCATCGACTTTACCACCGGCGAAGTCTTTTACTACGACCTGGATGTTTCCACCGGTCACATTTCCGAAACCCCCTCCATGGTGGTGACCTTTGCGGAGATTCTGGGCAGCACAGAGGGGCTGAACGAAATAGGAGCCTTCGAAGACTATTCCCATCACACGCTGAATTTTTACTACATGGAGCGCGGTGCCGGTTCCGGTGTCTGCGAAATGAATTTCAACATTCCCATGATCCGCAAGCACTATGTTTCGGTCACCAAGGAATTCAGCGGGGATCTGGCCCCGGAGGTATTGGGAGATCCGGACTTCTATTTCCAGGTCTACCGGGAAAACGGTGTGGATCTGCTCTTCGGTCCCGGAGAACCCTATTCCGTTCTGGATGCCCACGGCAATGAGATCGCCACAGAATATACCGATGAAAACAGTATTTTCAAGCTTAAAGCCAATCAAACTGCCATCTTCCATCATGTGCCGGCAGATGCAGATGATTTCTTTGTGCGGGAGGTATTTCCCACCAACATCTCCTCCCAATACGGGGAGGTGACCATCGACGGAAAAAGTGTCACCCGGGATGTCTATTCCGATATTGTGATCAGCTCCGGCACCTTCAAGGGCGCAGAAAGTGATCTGCGGAACACCGTCCTCGGCAACACCGACTTCCATTTTACCAACAGCATCGATACCAAGCAGTACGGCGCTCTGGAGCTGACCAAAGAGTTTCTGGATTATACCGCAGATCAAGCGGCGAAGGAAGTGACCTTTAACATCACGCTGGATGAGCAGCCCCTGGCCGCCGGCACCGCCTACACCCTGATCCTGGCCGACGGCACCGAGATCCCCGGCACGGTAACGGAAGAGGGCAAGCTCACCTTTGCCGCCGGGCAGACGGTGCGGCTGGAAAACATTCTGGCCGGCTCGGTGGTGGCGCTGCAGGAAGATCCCTCCTCCGCTGCAGGCTACACCGTGACCTACACCAGCGAGGAGCTGGTGCTGAGCGAGGCCGATGGCTGGGCAGCCGGAGCCATCGGCGCCGGACTTACCTCTACCATCCGAGTGACCAACGATAAAACAGGCGTTAAGACCAACATCCCGGTGGAAAAGACCCTCCTTTACCCCGACGGCCGGGAATATGAATTTACCTTCTATCTGCGGGAGATCGTCTCCCTCACGGACCATAGCTTTGCAGAGGGCGGCAAATATTTGAAAACTTCTGTGACCATGGCTGAGGGCGCCGCCGCCGCAAATCTGACCTTAAATTTCCCGGAGGATACGCCTGCCGGAGACCACTACTACATAGTGGCAGAGGAAGGAGCCACCGGAAAAAACGGGATAGACACCGACTTCTACATCCTTGCGGTTACGGTAACCGAAGAAAACGGTACTGTAAGCCCCGCCGTGACCGCAATTCTGAAAAACGGTACCGAGCCCGCCGATGCGCTGGCCTTTACCAACCGGAATGTGCGCAACCTGACCGTTACCAAAACGGTGGAGCGCACCGAAACCAACCAGCATTTCCGTTTTGATGTTGTTGCCTCCCACGATGGCACGCCACTCAACGGACGGTTTGCTTGCGACGGCCCTAACGGGCAGACAGAGATCCTGTTTGCCGAGGGCATCGCCACCTTCTACCTGCAGGATGCAGACTCCATGACCGTATACGGCCTGCCTTACGGCACCGTGTGGTCGGTGAAGGAACAAAAAACCGATGGATTCTTCACCGAATGCAGCAGCGATGGCGCTGCTCCGCAGCCGAGCAACACCGTGGAAGGTACCTTGGAAAACGATGCCACCGCATCGTTTGTAAACATCGGCGGCGCTGAAATGCCGTCAACCGGCAGCTATGCCAGTCAAGTGTTCATATTCGGGGGAGCGTTGATCGTGGTCCTCTCCCTGATATGCGGATGTGTGTTGAGGCACAAGCGCGAAAGGAGGTTGAAAAAAAGCCTCTGATCGCGGCAAATTGCTTGTGCCAAGAACACTTCCGGAAATAAAAACAAATTAACGAAAGGAAAAAGGAAACATGAAAAGATTTTTAGCAATTCTTTGCGCTGTATTGATGGTTTGCGCCCTGTGCGCCCCCACCTTTGCAGACACCACCGGTACTATTACGATCACTAATACCGTGAAAGACCAAGCCTACTCTGTATACCAGATGGCAACCCTGGAAAGCTATGTTGAAGACAGTGCTTATTCCTATAAGCCTGTAACGGCATGGGTGAATTTCTTCACCGGCAAAAGCGAGTACTTCCAGATCGTTGACGGGTATGTATCCCTGAAGGACGGCGTAACGCTGGATGCGAATGCCTCCGCTCAGCTGGCCAAGGACGCCCTGGCTTATGCTAAGAACAACAAGATCGCTGTGACGGGCGAAGCCAAAACCGCCGCAGCTGATGATGAAGAGATCGTTTTCAGCGAGCTGGGCCTTGGCTACTATCTGGTTGATTCTTCCCTCGGTGCGTTCTGCGGTTTGACCACGACCGATCCCAACGCTTCCGTTCAGGAGAAGAATGCGAAGCCCGAAGTAAAGAAGGAAGTCCAGGAGGACTCTACCCAAGAATGGGGCGAGACCAACGACGCTGATTTTTATCAGACTGTAAACTTCAAAACCACCATCACCGTTCAGAAGGGTGCCCAAAACTATGTTCTGCACGATAAGATGGAGAAGGGCCTGACCTATACCGCTATCACCGCCATAACAGTTGATGGTACTACTGTTCCCGAAGCCAGCTATACTGTGACTGCCTCCGGCACCACTGATGGGTGTGCTTTTGAGATTGCTTTTGATAATACTTATATTGCATCTCTGGCAGTAGGAAAGGAAATCGTTGTAGAATACACTGCTTATCTCAACGATGATGCAGATATTGCCGGTGATGGCAATTACAACGAGACCTGGTTGAAATACGGCGATAATAACGAAACCACCCACGATTTCACCTATACCTACGTCTACGAGTTCGATCTTGTTAAGACCGATGCAGACAACAAGCTGCTGGACGGTGCTGAATTCAGACTTTATACTGCAGCTACTGGCGGTGAAGAGATCGCAGTTGTGAAGGAAGCAGACGGCACCTACCGTGTAGCCAAAGACGTCGAACCCGGCGTAGCCATCGAAGTTACCGGCGGCAAAGCGACCATTACCGGTCTGGACGGCGGCACTACTTACTATCTGGAAGAGACCGTTGCTCCCGAAGGCTACAACAAGCTGACCGCCCGGAAAGATTTCAAAATTGAATCCTCCAACCTGAAGGCCACCGAGGAAAACAGCGCTTATAAGGCTGGCACCGGCGTTCAGATCGTAAACAAGACCGGTTCCATCCTGCCCGAGACCGGCGGTATCGGTACCGTGCTGTTCACTGTCATCGGCAGCATTTTGGTCATCGGCGCCGGCATTCTTCTGATCGCGAAGAAAAGAATGTCCAAAATGGCATAATTAACCCCGCACACTTCGCAACCCGCCCCGGGAAGAACTATTTCATTCCTCCCTTCCCGGGGCGGAATTAGGGAGAGACCCATGAACACACCTGAAAAAAAGAAAAAAAATAATAAATGGTCCACATTTTTATTGCTTTTGATATTTTTTGTGGGCCTCTCCGTAATGTTATACCCATCCCTCAGCAACTTCTGGAACCAGCGTACCCAATCGGAGGCCATCGTAGACTACGAAACCATGCTGGAATACATTCCGGAGGCGGATTACACCGCGCTTTTTGCCGCTGCAGAACAATATAACAAAAGCCTTTACGCCAAGGATTTTCCTTTGGTGGAATATACCAATGTGGCCGGTTATCACGAGACCCTGAACCTGAACGGCAACGGCATGATGGGCTATGTGACCATCGGTAAGATCGGGGTGGAGCTGCCCCTTTACCACGGCACCGATGATTCCATCCTGAATGTGGCCATCGGCCATTTGGAGGGCTCCAGCCTACCGATCGGCGGCGAGAGCACCCATGCGGTGGTCTCTGCCCACCGGGGCTTACCCTCCGCCAAGCTTTTCACCGATCTGGACCGGATGGAGGTGGGCGACACCTTTCAGGTCACCATTCTGGATCGGACCCTGACCTATCAAGTGGATCAGATCCGGATCGTAGCCCCCAACAAAATGGAGGAGCTTTCCATCGTACCGGGGGAGGATCTCTGCACCCTGCTCACCTGCACCCCTTACGGCATCAACACCGACCGGCTGCTGGTACGGGGCAAGCGGATCGAGACCGTGGAGCAAAAGCACATCCATTTGACCTCCGACGCTTACCAGATCGATGTTCTGATCGTCACCCCCATCGTTGCGCTGCCCATGCTGCTGGTGCTGATGCTGATCGTCCTTTTTAAACCCATCAAGAAAGAAAGCGCAGGTAAAGATTTATTATCATGAAAAAAATCATTGCTTTTCTTTGTATTTTTCTGCTGTTTTTCACCGCCACCGCCCATGGTGCGCCCATCGATCCCCAGCGGGAAGCCTCCCTGACCCTGCAATACCGCCGGGGAGAGCAGGTCTTTCCGGGACTTACTGTAAAAACCTTTCGGGTGGCCGAGGTCTTTGCAGACGGTACCTTTGCTCTCACCGGAGAGTTCAAAAAATATCCGGTCAATATCTACGGCATCACCACCCGGGAGGAGTGGAAAAACATTGCCTCCACCCTTTCGGCCTACGCCACCGCCGATCAACTGGCCCCCACCTTCAAGGCTGCCACCGATGAGACCGGCGGAGTCTTCTTTTCCGGCATCCGGCCGGGAATGTACCTGACCCAATCGGTCCGAACCGAAACGGTGGTTTTCGAGGATGTTCTCACCGTCATCCCCCAAACCAATGAAAACGAAGAGCCGCTATACAGTGTAACAGCCTATCCCAAAAGCCGGAGCTTCAGCCTGCGGCCGGAGCTTTTGAACTACAAGGTGGTCAAGCAATGGAAGGATAGCGAATACCCCGAAAAACGCCCGGAAAGCGTTCAGATCGAGATCCTGAAGGACGGTGTTCTGCAATCTACTCAAACCCTTTCGGCGGCCAATAACTGGTGCTACAGCTGGTCGGCAGAGGACGACGGCAGCAAATGGCAAGCGGTGGAGCGGGAGATCCCAGGCGATTACACCGTGACCGTTACCGAAAGCAGTACCACCATCACCATTACCAACGCCTATCAAAGTGAAACGCCCGGAGAAGAGAGTCCCCCACCCAATACAGGTGATACCTTTGTGCTCTGGCCTTATCTGCTGGCTATGTGCCTCTCCGGCGGTCTGCTGGTGCTCCTCGCCCTTTGGAACAGGAGAAAAGAAGTATGAGAAAACGAACCCGGATCCCGCTGATACTTGGAATCCTGCTGATCCTTCTTGCCGTTCTTGCGGTTTTTGGCACCCAAGTCTTTCAAAAGCAGGCAGCCGAAAAGGCCGATGCCCTTTACACCCAGCTGCTTGCCCTGATGCCGGAGGTGCAGGATACCGCCCCCGACGGCCGCACCGATCCCGCCATGCCCCTGCTGGAGGTGGAGGGCACCGATTTTGCCGGGGTGATGGAGCTCCCTGCCTACGGAACAACACTACCCCTCTACGCCCATTGGAATCCAGCCGCGGTGGCCAGATACCCTTGCCGATACACGGGAAGCCTTTACGATAACAGCCTGATCATCGGCGGCAGCGACGCCCCGGGACAATTGGACTTTACCAAAACCGTCACCAACGGCGATACCGTCTATGTGACCGACACGACCGGCGGTCGGTATCGCTTCACCGTGACCGCCATTGAAAAAACAAAAGATGTTTCTGCCGAAAACCTGAGCCGGGATGCAGACCTGACCCTCTTCGCCAGAAACACCTATAATCTGGACTACACCGTCATCCGCTGCAGCCTGAAATAACCAAAAGCCCCGACTGGGGCTTTTGGTTATTATTTTAACTTTTCATCATAATGGGCCCGGTCGCCGCCGATGAATTTGGGGCGGGTGCGGGCGGCAAGGAGGATGGCATCACCGATCTTCCGGAGGCTCAGGCGGCAGGGAACCGCCACCTCCCTGAGGTGCATCCCGATCAGGGTGCCGCCGATATCCAGGCCGGCTTCCGCGGCGATATGCTCCACCGCCACCGGATCCTTCATCAGCTGATAGGCAGCGGTGGCAAAGGAGCCGCCGGCCTTAGGCTGAGGCACCGCATTCACGATGGGATACCCCCGCTTTTCGGCTACCTCTCGCTCCAGGATCAACGCCCGATTCAGATGCTCGCAGCACTGGGCGGCCAGAAAGACCCCCGCCTCGCCGCAGGCCTGCAGGATCCCTTCGGCTACTTCTTTCCCAGTCTCCGGGGCAGAATGGGTGCCGATCTTTTCCCCGGCGATCTCGCTGGAGGAGCAGCCCACCACCAGCAGGTCGCCGGGCTTTAAATTTTCCGCCAATTCTCTGGCGGCAGTATACGCTTGATTTTTAAAATTTGTATTCATTTTTTTCGCCTTTCATATGTTAGATTGAGGTGATTTTATGGAAATGTCCATCGACAGTTTAAAACAAAAGGAAGTGATCGTTGCCTGCAGCGGCCGGAAATTGGGGTTTCCCACTGATTTCATCATCAGCTGCGATTGCGGCAAGATCGAGGCCATTATCCTATGCGGAAAGGGCTTTTTCCGCCGGGAGGAGATGCGGATCCCCTGGTGCGATGTAGAGCGGATCGGGGAGGATGTGATCTGGATCTGCAAGGAACCCGTCTGCCGTTAGGTCTTTGCAATTTCCCGGATCCAGCGGAAGCGGTTGACCTTGATCACCGCCACGATACATTTGAGCAGCTGATCGCTTTTCAGGCAGAGGAATACCACCCAAAGGGGCGCGCCCAACCAGCGGGCAAGAAATGCCGAAGGAAGCACCACTAAAAACACGAAGATGGAATCGTTTTTAAACACAAAGGAGGTATCGCCGCCGGCCTTGACCAGAGAGCCAAGGCAGCAGGCCTCATAGCAGGAACCGATGATGGTCACAGAAAGAACGGTCATGAATTGAAGGGCAACCTCCCGGGCACCGGCACTGATACCGGCATACATAGCCAGAAACAGCCCCTTACAGCTGAACACAAAGCCGCCGGAAACCAGCCCCACCCCTAAAAAGAGGATCTGGCAGGTGCGGGCATATTCCTTTACCTTTTCCCGCCGGCCTTCCCCGATGGTTTTGCCGATCAGCACCGAAACACCGCCCCAAAGTCCGTTCAGCACTACATAGATCAGGCTGTTCAGGGTGTTGGTGATGCTGGCGGCAGCAGAAACATCCTCGGTATAATGGCCCAGCAGGGCGTTCTGGCAAAGCACATTCACCGCCCATACCAGATCGCCGGCCACCACCGGAATGCCATAGTGCAGATATTGCTTCAAAAGCTCCCCGGAGGAACGGAAGATATCCCGAAGCCGCATCTGCAACTTCTGATCCTTCCCAAAAACATAGAACACCATCACCGCGCACTCCACCCCGCGGGCAATCAGCGTTGCAAGAGCGGCGCCCCGCACCCCTAAAGCCGGGCAAGGGCCCACGCCGAAGATCAGCACCCAATTCAGCAACACATTGACCACCAGCGCAGCAACAGACGCCACCGCACCGATAAAGGCAGTCTCTACGCTGCGCATGGCAAAGGCCAGAATCTGGGAGACCACATAGAACAAAAAGCTCCAACAAAGGATCCTGAGATAAGCGACCCCCTGATCCAGGGAAACAGCCTGGTCGGTGAACAGCCCCAGCAGCTGACGGGGCATCAAAAAGGAAAGGGCCGTCATCACCAGGGCGGCCGCCCCGCCGATCCGCAGCACCAGACCCAGCAGCCGGCGGATGGGTTCCAGATCTCCCCTGCCCCAATATTGGGCGGTCATGATCATCAAGGCGCTGCCCAAGCCAAATACCAGCTGCTGCAGCAAAAATTGGATCTGCCCGCCAAAGAGCACGCCGGAAACGGCAGCATCTCCAAAAGAACTGATCATCACATTATCGGCAAAGCCCACCAAAAAAGTCACCAGCGCCTGCATGGAAATAGGCACCGCCAGCGTAACGATGGTTTTATAAAAATGCTTATCTCTTGTGATCCAGCGCATAATGGAGACCTTCCTTGTTTTTTTCATTGTTATTATAGACTTTTCTTTTTGAAAATGCAATAAAAAACGTGCCAGAAGGCACGCTTTTTATTTGATTTTTTCCAGAATCCAATCAGCGCACCGCTTGGCGGCGTTGCCATCCTCACAGAATGTATTCTTTTCGGTAAAGGCCTTCCACACCGCCTGATAGCTTGCTTCATTAAATTGCAGTACACATTCGGCCAGTGCCTCATTAGAATCTGCCAAGGGGAAGGGCATTTCCTCCTGGGTGAAATAAAAGTTCCGATCCTTCTTATAATCCTCAATATCCAGCGCAAAACGCAGGCATGGCTTGCCGCTCAGGGCAAAATCAAACATAGAGGAAGAATAATCGGTGATCAGCATATCACAACCGCAAAGCAGTTCCTGCATATCGGGATACATAGTGGCATCTACCACCGTTTCGCCGTCGTACGCAAAGAGTTTTTCAGACTGGAAGGCCACATTCGGATGCAGCCGGATGAGAACTGTCCACTTTCCGCCAAAGCGTTTTTCGCAGGCCTCTCCCAATTTTTTGGCATCCAACTCATAGGCGTCCATGGAATGATCGGCCCGGAAGGTGGGGGCATAAAGTACCAGCTTCCGATCGGCAGGCAGCGAGAACGCCTCCCGCACCTTCCGATCGGTATGAGGATCCGGCTTGAAGAACACATCATTGCGGGGGCTGCCGTACTCAGCGATCTCTCCGTCATACCAAAAGCAGCGGCGAAGCGTCTCGGTGCAAAAGCCGCTGTTGGACAGCAGCAGATCGATCTTGGCGGAATCCCGCTTGGCTCCCTTTTCGTATTCAGGCCCCAACGCATCATAGGCATCCTTTTCGATCCGTTTCAGGGGAAAACCATGCCAGGTTTGGAGATAATACTGATTTTTCTTTTTAAAACGGTCATATTTCCGGCAGTTATCCACCCAAACCCCGGCGGTAGCCAGAGCAAAGACCCGTCTGGCAGAACCGTAAGGGCATGGCTTAACCCCCTCCGGCAGGGAGGCGGCTTCCTTTTCGTTCTTTACCAGCCAGACCAATTCCGCATCGGAATCCGCCGCCCGCAGGGCTTCACAGATGGCCTTGGGATTATCGGAATAGCCCCGACCGTAGTAGCTGCTGAACACGACCTTCTTTTTATTCACCGGAAGGGCCAGACTCAGCACCCAGCAGCCGGCGATATACAATTTATTCACAATCCCCATTTCAATTCTCCTTCTTCATGAGATGGCGGTTTTTCACCACAATCACAATGCGATATGCAAGGATGGCGGTTTCGGTAATGGATACCGTAAGCGCCAAGGTGATCATATTGACATGATCGGTCAGGAACATCAGACCCAGCATCAAAAACTGCAGCACAGATCCAAAGATGGTGGAATAGTTTGCGTGCTTGGTTTTGCCCATTGCCGTAAGGGTGGGGAAACCCAGAAGATAGCTGGGCAGGATCACCACGCCCACCGGCAGCATCGCCCGCAGCACATCCCCGGCCGCTGCATATTCCGGCCCAAAAAACAGCACGCAGAATTCCTTTGCAAAGACAAAAACGACGGCGCAGAACACAAAGATCACCGGTTCGATCAACAGCAGAACCTTTTTCAGCAGTTTAAAGTCCTTATTTTTGGTCATATAAGGATAAAAGCTATCCGAGATCGGCGAAACTGCCGTTTTGCCGGTTTCGATCAGCTGATTGGCCGAGGTATAAAAGCCGGTATCGCTGCCGCTGCCGGTAATGATATCCAGAATTACCGTATTCAAGGCCGTATAGGCGGTGGTGGCGATCCGGGAGTAAAAGAACACGGAGGATTTTTTAAATTCTCTCCAGATAGCAGCAAGGCGGGGCTTCACAAAGCCGATCCCCAACGCCTTATAAACATGAACATACGCCGCGATCAGCGCCACACCGTTGCCAATGATATTCAAAGTGGGGATCACCCACACATCCTCCGGCCCCTTCAAAAACAGGAAGGTCGCCACTGTAAAGAACACCTTGATCAGCACCGTACGGATGGTAATGGCAGTCATCTTTTCCAAGCCCCGATACAAATAATCGGGAATCATGGAATTCAAAAGGGTGGCAAAGAAGGTGAGGATCAGCACCGTTTTCTTATGCTCCCAAGCAGGGATCACGCTGCTGAGGATCATCAGCAGCGCAAAGGAGATCACCGCCAGCCCCAGCTTGGAAAGGGTGACAGAGGTAAAGATCTCCTGCAGCCGGCCTTTATTTTCCCGCTCCAAAGAAACCTCCTCGGTAGCAGAAAGCATAAAGCCAAAATCAATGATCAGCTGGAAATAAACGATGATCGCCGCAGATGCCTTAAAGATCCCGCCGAACACCTCGGGGCCCAGAACACGGCTTTGATAGGGTGCCACCGCCACCGCCAGCAACGCAGTAGAGGCCTGCAGAATATAGAGCATGAGCGTGTTTTTAAACAACACGCCCCGCTTATTATTACTGAAATCGAGTTTCTTCAAAAAAACGCCTCGTTTCTATGATTTAATTTTAAAGAGCAGCATGATCAATGCATACTGTTTCCATTCCAGCAGCCGGAATACCAACCTACGGGCAGCCGGCAAGAAGGACAGATCGGCCTTTTTATAATCCGGAAAATTCCTTTTAAGATAATCTGCAAATTCCTTCAGTAGAGGATGCTTCCGATCCCCACGGAGCACCCGAACAGAGGCGGTAAGATAAACGTGCTCTATACAAAGGCGGCAGAGCACCTCTTTATATTGCTCGAATAATCCCTTTTCCCGGTACCAGCCCAAAAGATCCTCGAAAGCATCGATGATCTCCCTGCTGCGGTCCAGGTTTGCAGAATGCATGATAGAGCCTTCCCGCATATAATAAATATACAACGGGGATTTTAATGTAACAATAGAAGATGCCAGCGCAAACAGCTTTACTGTGGTACGGATATCCTCATACCACACCCTTTCCGGAAAATAGATCTCATTTTCAGTATAAAGGCTTTTTTTCCAGATCCGGCAGCAAGCGCTGGGAACAGATTGCATATATTCCGGATGCTCGGCCAATGAAAACGATGTTTCAGACTCATAATAATTCGTTATTAACAAAGAACGGTTTTCGTTATCATCTTTCGAGGTCATATTAAAGGAATAGATCTCCGCATGGGTACGGCTGATCTCCTTTTTCAGCAGCTCCAGAGCTTGGGGAACGATGGTATCATCGCTATCAATGAAAAAAAGATACTCACCCGTCGCTTCTTCAATACCGGTATTCCGGGCACCGCCCAGCCCCTTATTCTGCTGGTGGATCACGCGGATCGCAGGATCTCTTTCAGCAATGGCATCGCAGAGAGCGGGGGTCTCCCCATCGGTGGAGCCATCATCGATGAGCAGAATCTCGCAATCGCTGTAATCGCAGGCCAGCACAGAGCTTACGCATTTTTCAAGGTAATCCTTGGTGTTATAAACCGGAATAATAATACTAATCAGCATATCACTTCTCCGAAAATTTCGCAATGATGGCATCAGCGATCCGCTCGCTGGCGTGCCCATCACCATAAGGATTGGAGGCCCGGCTCATCCGCTCATACTCAGCAGGATCGGTCAGCAGCCGCATGGTCTCCCGATAAATAGTATCCGCATCGGTTCCCACCAGCTTGAGCGTACCGGCATCAATACCCTCGGGCCGCTCGGTGGTATCCCGCAACACCAGCACCGGCTTGCCCAAAGAAGGCGCCTCCTCCTGAATACCGCCGCTATCGGTCAGGATTAGGTGGGCCATATTCTGGAAGTTATGGAAATCAAACACCTCCAAAGGCTCAATGAGCTTCACCCGATCGCAATCCTTCAGCACCTCATCAGCCGCCGCACGGACGATGGGATTCTTATGGATGGGATAAACCACCTTCAATCCGGGCACTTCATCCAACACCCGGCGAATGCCCCGGAAGATATTCTTCATGGGCTCACCCAGATTTTCCCGGCGATGGGCGGTGAGCAGGATCATTTTATCCTCCCCCACCCAATCCAGCACCTCATGGTGATAATCCTTTTCCACGGTGGTACTCATGGCATCAATGGCCGTATTGCCGGTGACGTAGATCTTACTGTCATCAATATTTTCCTTCAGCAGATTTTGCCGGCTGAGGGCCGTAGGGGCAAAATACATATCGGTCATGCAATCCACCATCTGGCGGTTCATCTCCTCCGGATAGGGAGAATACTTATTATAAGTGCGCAGCCCCGCTTCCACATGGCCGATGGCCACCTGATTATAGAAGGCGGCCAGGCCGCCGGCAAAGGTGGTGGTGGTATCGCCGTGAACCAGCACGATATCGGGCTTGGCCTGCTGGATCACCTCGCTGACGCCCTGCAGGGCACGGGTGGTGATATCGGCAAGGGTCTGGCCCTGCTTCATGATATTCAGATCGTAATCGGGGGTAATCTCAAAGGTCTCCAGCACCTGATCCAGCATTTCCCGATGCTGGGCGGTGACGCAAACGATGCTCTGGATCTCGGGGCGGCGCTCCAGCTCCTTTACCAAAGGCGCCATCTTGATGGCTTCGGGGCGGGTGCCGAAGATACTCATTACTTTAATCATAACTTTTATTTCCTTCCTCCGCATTTTTTTCTGCAAGCTGCGTTGTTTCAAAGGTATTGATTGCCCTTATTCCTTTCATGAACAGTTGCAGTACAAGGCTGATACCAATTCCTATCAAAATATACTTCGCACTGATCAGTGAGGCATTATACCGGCTATAAGAATAGGTCATTGCGTATATATAGATATTTCCCAAATAAACAGCTGCGGCATAAAAAACGGCATACCTGTATTTTTTCAGAATCAGCGCCGCAAGCACCGTAAGAATACAGAAGAGATTTTCCCAAATGGGAAACTCCTTCAAAAGCTCCCCTTTGATATTGAAGGTCATTTTCCAATAAAATATACTATTGAGCATATCCTGCGGCTTCCGCACAAAATAAGAATAGACCATACTCTTCCAATCGGTCTGTGCCCAGTACTTCTGCCGATACCTTGCCTTGATGGCGTCTTTCCCTAACGAGACATATCTTCTGTATTGAGGAAGCACCTCTCCGTCCTCACCGTAATACTCTGCGTATTTTTCCCGGGCGACCTCCTCTACATTCGTCTCATAATCCAGTTTTTCATCTGCGGGATATCTTACGCCCTGGTAGGTTCCCAGCAAGGTGGGATTCCCGGAACCATAGGTCAAAGGAATAAACGCATTAAAGTGGGTATAGTTTCGGATGCTCCACGGTATCAAAAAGCAAAGCACACATCCGATCAGAAGAGCGCACTGCTTGATCAACAACTTCTTATCATACTTCACAATGAGCAGATAGACCAGTACAAACAGCGGATACGGCGCTATGTTTGCCTTCAGCATCAGCCCGCAAAAATAGGCGATTGCACAAAGCCAAAAGTTTTTATAGCCTGGCTCTTTCGCCATTTTAAAGGTGAAATATATCATTGCAGTCAGCGCAAGCAAAAAGGGCGTTTCTGTCAAAATAACGTTATCCATCCAAACGTAATCCGGACGAAAATAAAAAACAGCCGCAAGGATCCCGCACCATTTCGGTGTAAAAAGGCTAACGCTCCTATAGGTAAACCACGCTGTCATGGACGCCATAAAAAACCACAACAATTTCATCACAAGCCAAAACAGCTTTCCTTCGCCGAAAATCAGCGAAAGAAAACCGATCAGCACGGTCATCCCGGGCATGATCTGTGCGCTGGGAACGGTATCGTGCATCGTGATCATGCCGGTTTTGGCAAAGGTAATACCGCTATTCACATAAGACAGGTCATCATTTTTTAAGGAATACATGATCCCAAATTCATACATGGCGACCACTCTTTCCAAAAACAGCAAAATCATCAGGATCAGAATACCTTTGTGCTCTTTTATAAAGGAATAGACCTTATTCATCATGATCTTCATTTTCTTTCTTCTCCGCCTGATATTTTTCAATAGAAACAGATTGTGTTAAGAATTTGATCCGTTCAGTCTGCTTAGAAAGGATCCGTGATTGGCTGAAGGTGATCAGCAAAAGGGCAATGAGGCCCAGCAGATAGATCAGGTTGGAGGGTGTTTGGATCCCAAAAATAGTGCACAGCGCAAAAATGATCTGGGGAAAGCCGGCCACAACGACCAGCGCTACTACCAATACCAGCCAAACTAAAGAATACTGAATCATCAACTTTTTCCTATTGATCGACACGATCACCACAACGGCGATGATCAGTGCCAAAACGATCATTTCAATCCGAAGCAGTATCGGCATGGATCACTTTCTCCTTTCTCTGGATCCCGGCGCAAACAATAGCCAGCGAGACTTTGATCATATAATAAATGGATTTGCCGAAATTGATAGAAGATTTTCCCGTAGCCCGCTCAAACATATTCACCTGCACTTCTTTGATACGAAAGCCGGCTTTTTTCAATGCAACAGCAGATTCAGGCTCGGGATAATCCATTGGGTAATTACGAGCAAGAAATGCGATCGCCGCTTTATTGGCAGCCCGATATCCGGAAGTGACATCCGCTAAGTGCAAAGCTGAGACCAGCCGGATCAGGCAAGAAAGCCATTTGATCCCTATTCTGCGCATCAAGGTGGAACGAAAAGTATCTTTCTTTTCCAAAAAACGGGAGCCCACCGTAAAATCTGCCTTTCCTGCTAAAATCGGCGCAATAAGTTGGGGTAAGGAATTGATATCATGCTGACCGTCTCCGTCAAACTGCACAGCAATATCATAGCCCCCCTTAACTGCATAGATATAGCCAGTCTGCACAGCGCCGCCGATTCCCAGATTCTGCACCAGAGTCAGGCAGTTCAGCCCGTTCTTTTTGCAGATCGCCTCGGTAGAGTCTGTAGAGCCATCATTGATGACCACATAATCCACCTGAACATCTTCGATCCCCCGAAATTCCAGAATCTGCTTTACGGTATTCAGGATATTACCCTCTTCATTATAGGCGGGTAGTATCAACAAAACTTTTTTCATTCTCCCATGCCCTTTATTTTGATTTCAGATCGGTTTTGATCTGTGTAGTAGAGATATTTTCCGTGCGGGGCAGGAAAACCAATTCGCAGGCCTCCTGCAGCACCTTGAATTCATCGGAATCCGCCCAATCGCTGCCCATGGCAACGATATCGACGTTATATTTTTTTACATCATCCAGCTTCTGCTCCCAGGTCTCCTCGGGAATGACCTTGTCCACATAGCGGATGGCTTCCACGATCATTTTCCGATCCTCATAGGAATAATAGGCCTTTTTGCCCTTGATGGCATTAAATTCATCGGTAGAAACTGCCACGATCAGATAATCGCCCAGCTCCTTTGCCCGGCGCAGAATGTTGATGTGCCCTTTGTGCAAAAGATCAAAGGTGCCGTAGGTAAGAACAGTCTTCATTCCGTAACCTCCTTAAATTTTTCAGCTTTAAAGGATGCATATAATTTTATGATCATAATGGCAACATATACACTGACTGCCGGCGCCACCAAAACGTGCCCCGCCAGAAAGGCGCAGCCCATGCCGATCAGCACCGCATATGTATAAGTCAGCTCATATCGCATCTTGAAAAAATACTTGATATTTTTGAAAAGCATCGAAATGCAAAGAATGGCAAAATAAATGATCGGCAGCATATAGAGCAGAAAACCAACAATACCGTGATTGATCACCAAGGCCAAAAAGTCCATTTCGATCAGGGTTCTGCCGTCCTTCAATTGGAAATGATGGCCCAATCCAACGGCCTTATGCAGCAGATCAGCTTCACCGTACGCCACGATGGCATTTTCCGCATAATAAAGCCGATCGCTCAGGAACCAGTTTGCCACCAGAAAGAACTTGCTTTCCGTAATATCGGACGGCTCCTCGGTCCCCGGGTCATCAGGATCCTCCGGCTCTAATTTTTCTATCACATGAGACTCAAAGTGTTCTCCGGAGAAAACCGCACTGTTTTGCTTCATGGGGGAATTGATCTGATAAAGAAGGGTGAGCATGACCACCATGGCAACCCCCTGAGCCAAGGTCTCCATCCCCTTTTTGGTACTGACCGTTTTAAAGACATAAAAGACGATCAGCATCAAAATGGCACCGATCACCGCATAGAACGGCACCTTGGTACCGATATAGACCGCCGCAAAGCAAGCCAGAAAACCAACCGCGATCTTGATCCATAGTTTCTTGGTCTCAAAAGCAAAAAGAAGTGCTACCGGAGCCAGAATAGCGATCACCGCACCGATCTCATTGGCCGCATAGAACCAGCCTACATAGCCTTCTGCAAATTCGTATGCCACAAAACTGGTATTTGTAACAGCAGATACAAAAATACTGACCGCATACTCCGCAAAGATAACTACCAGCAGCTTATCTCCGATCAGGTGCCCATTTTCCAGATACCGAGCATAGAAAAAGAACAGAACAAACAGAAAGTAGAAAATCTTAAAGAACATCTTTGCGTTTTCCACTACGGTCCACAGGCCGCCTGTCCAGATATTTATTCCTATAAATATTATTCCGTATGCAATGACGGCGAGCAGATAGCCGATCATCGCTTTTTTCATCCTTCCCTTATAAAGGAACACCAGATAAAAGCAGATCAACCCCGTGAACAAGACCCGCACCACAATACCGAAGGTAAGGGAGGAGTCTGAAAAGCGCACGCTCAGAGAGGTGAGAAAATCGATCACCGGCTGCAGCACGATGAACCATTCTATAATCTTTGTTAGAACTTCTTTATTTTTAACCATAAAATTTAACGTTATCCCCGTTTCTCTTTCTGAACCTTAAAGATAAATTTCACATGGCTGTTATAAAACCGTTTCAGCCGTTTGGGCTCCTTAGCGATCCGGTAAGCCCATTCCAGGTTATGATTGATAAAAAATTCGGGGGCACGTTCTTTGCTGCCGCTGAGCACATCCAGGCTGCCGCCCACACCCACAAAAATTCCCTTATTGAAATCCTTGAGATGCTTATAGATCAGCTTTTCCTGAGCCGGGATCCCCAGCGCCACCAGCACGATATCGGGAGCGGCCTTTTTGATCTCCTCAAAGGCGGCATCCTTGTCCGGTACATAACCGTTGATGGCACCGGCCACCTTCAGGTTGGGGTATTTTTCCGCCATCACCTTGCACATCGCATCGATGACCTCCTGCTTGGAACCCAGCAAAAAGATGGATTTTCCCAGCTCGTTTCCGTAGATCATCAGCTGCTCGGCGATATCCACCCCGGGGATCCGCTCCGCCACCTCAATATCCAGCATGGCGGCGGCCTTGACGATCCCGATTCCGTCTGCCACCACAGAGGTCTCCTCGTCCAGCAACAGAGCGTTCATCTCCGGATCCTGCTCCCCGAACATGAAAGCCTCGGGATTTGCGGTCACAATAAAGGTTTTGGTTTCTTCGGCTAATTTTTCCTTCAGTTGAAGCAGGTAGTTATCCCGGCTTCCTTTGAAAAGTTTTTCAAAATAAACTCTCATTTTTGATATACCTCAAAGTGTATTAATAAATTCCAGCCACTTGGATCGAACCTGCTCGGCAGAATATTCATAAGCAGATTCTTTGCCGGCCCGACCGATGGCTTTGCGATAGGATTCATCCTCAATCAACCGCCCCAAGGCAGCAACCATCTCTGCCCGGTCACGGTTGGGGATCAGCAGCCCGTTCACCCCGGACTGAATAATCTCACGGGCACCCTGCGCACTGTCGTAAGCGACACAAGGAACGCCCAAAGCCTGCGCCTCGATGAGCACCAGCCCGAAGGATTCGGTATGAGATGTCATCACATAAATAGAAGATTGCATCAACAGGGCATTGATCTCTTTTTTATTCTTAAAGCCGTGCATCACGATCTGATCGTTCAGCCCCAGCTCCGCGATCTGCGCCTCCAGCGCTTCCCGCTCCTCTCCGTCGCCCACAATATGCAGCTTCCAACCGGGGTATTTTTCTGCCAGTTCCTGATAGACCAGCACCAGCTCGTCCATCCCCTTTTCCGGGGAAAGGCGCCCCACGGCGATCAGGTTCTTTTCAGTTAAAGGAGAGGTTTCCTTGGGAAAATCATCCAGATGGTGGGGGATATATTTACATTTCACCCCCGGATGGACCCGCCCGGAATAAAACTCGGTAAGCTCCCGGGATACCGGCATAAAATAGTCCATATCCCGCACCGCATCCACCTGCTGCTGGATATATTCCTCGTTTCCGTTATGATGATTATGCTCCTGCGCAATGCAGACGGTGCCCTTTTTGGCATATTTTGTTAACAACTGATGATACATATAGCGGGAGGAAATGATCACATCCGCATCGCACTTTTTGATAGCCTTCTTCATTAAATGGCGGCGGAGGTAAAGGATCCTCGCACTTTTGGTGCACTCCTCAAGAATTTTAAAGGGATTTTTACGCCGGAAGGCATCGTGAAGCCCCTCTCTATTGGGCTTCAGCCCCTTCGCCAGATAGGTCACCTTTACCCTTGGATCCAGCTCAAAAGCGGGTTTCTCTAAAAGCTGATATAAACAGAATATCTCTACATCACAAAAATCCGATAATAAATTCGCTTCAGACACCACAGCCCGCTCTGTCCCGCCGTAGCCGAGATGAAGAACCAAAAACGCTATTTTTTTCAACGGAGCATCCCTCCTTATTCAAAAATACCATTATTCTTTAGTATACCAAATCTCCTGGTTGAAGTCAATAGCCCAAGATGGAATCCACCCCGTAGTACTTGGCCATGGCATCGTTGGGCCAAAGGTCGGCCGTCTCGGTGGAAAGGTAGTACAAGCCGTGGCCGGCAGAGTATTTGGTCTCCGGCTGGATGATGGGCAGCCGGATCTCGGTGATCCCTTGGACCTTGCAATCGTAGATATACTGCACATTATTGCGGTATTCCCTGCCGGAGGCATAGACATCATGAACGCCCAGCAGCAGATGAAGGGAGGTATAAAGCATCAGCACCGAGGCCAGAGCAGAGGCTGCCGCCCGGTGCCGCCCTTCGAAGAGAGGTTGAAATAAAACGCCGCAGGCAGCGATCAGCAGGACCGCGCTGCCAAGAAGGCGGCGGTCATCAAAATTGGCCGAAAACATCATCAAAAAGCAGGCTGCCAGAGAGCCGGCAAAAAGGATCAGCGCCATGGCAAGCTTCTTTTTTTCCGCCCTTTCCAGGCAGGCCAGCACCAAAAAAACGCAAAAAACTGCCAGCAAAACCTCCAGTTTTTGATAGTTTTTCAGGGCATTTATAAAGCCTAAACGTAAGTTTTCCGCCGTATATTCGATCCCGTTGAATTTTGCAGTCCCTTCTGCGGAGATCATGGGGAGATAGCCTGCCAGGGCCGCCACCACGCTGAGAGGCTCCCACCAGGTACATTTTTTATGCTGCATCAGCATCAGTATCAGCTGCAGCAGCACCGCCATCCCCATAAAAGCGGCAGAAACATTTTCGGAATAAGCCCCCATCAATACCGAAAAGGGCAGAAACAGAAACTGCTGCCAGAGTTTTTTCATGGGCTTATCAAAGAGCAGATCGGCAGCGAAGGGCAGCAGATAAAACAGCCCCATGAGGATACTCCAGAGGTAGTTGCAGGAGCCATCCAGCCAGAGAAAGACCTGGCCGAAGGCGGGGGTAAAGAGCCACACCGCCCCAAATAGGCAAAGGAGCAGCAGGTTGCTGCGCTTTTGGCCGGCAGAAAGTTTATAAAGCATTCCGATCATAGCGGTAAAGAGCGCCGCATTGCAGAAGTTGAAGACCCATTTCGGCAGCATTTCGAAGATCTGCACCAGAAAATGGGTCACCAGCCGGCCGTTGGTAGCGGTATAATGTACCTTCATGGAAGCAAAGATCTGCCATACATTGGTGATCCGCTCCCCGGTGGCCCAGCTGTAGTGATAACTGTAATCATCGGCGATGTACGGAGTTTGAAAATTACAGAACAGCATCACCAGAAAGATGAAACAAAGGATGCCGGCAGCGATCCATTTATTTTCATTCAGCATCTTCATAGGATAAATACTCCTTTTCAATGCAGATAGGCCGCTGCTTGCTTTCGATATAGACCCGGGCCAGGTATTCCCCGATCATGCCCAGCATGATCAGCTGGATGCCGCTCATCAGCAGGATCAGCACTACGATAGTGGCATAGCCCGGTACATCGATATGGTTGGTAAGCTTCTGGATCACCACCACGATCAGATAGATGATAGCGGCCAGAGAAGCGATGCTCCCCAAATAGGTGGACAGCCGCAGGGGAAAGGTGGTAAAGGACAAAAAACCCTCGCAGGCATATTTCAGCAGTTTCCAGAAGGACCAGGAGGTCTGCCCGGCATTCCGTTCCTCGGCGGTATAGGGAATAAAGTGGGTATTAAAGCCCACCCAGGAAAAGATGCCCTTGGAAAAGCGGTGGTATTCCCGCATCTCCACGATCGCCTCGGCCATCCGCTTGCGGAAGGTGCGGAAATCGCTGGCGTTATCGTGAAAATCAATATCGCAGACCTTATTGATCAGCTTATAAAACATTTTTTTGCAGAAGGAAATGAATTTCCCTTCCCGCCGCTGCTCCTGATAGGCCGCCACGCAGTCGACCTCCTCGTTTTCATCCAGCAGCCGCACCATCTCCAGCACCACCTCGGGGCGCTGCTGCAGATCCGCATCGATCACCGTGACATAATCCCCCGCCGCCTTCTGCAGGCCGGCATAGATGGCTGCCTCCTTGCCGAAATTACGGGAAAAATTCACCAGTTTGAGCTTTGCCTCCGGGTTGCGCTCCCGGATCATTTTCAGCCGCTGCCAGGTGGCATCCCGGCTGCCGTCGTTCACAAAGATCAGTTCATAGGAAGGGATCACGCCTTGGAACACCTGCGCGCAAGTCTCATAAAATAATGCCACATTATCCTGCTCATTAAAGCAGGGGACGATCAAAGACAATTTCATTTTTCGACGCTCCTCTCCAGAATGGATATTAATAATTATATTCAATATTCTTGCACCTGTCAACGGTAAACCGCACAAGTCCTGCGATAATCCGCCGGGGCCATCCCCCATTGCTTCTTGAATGCCTTGGAAAAATGATAGATGGATCGAAATCCGCTTCGCTCAGCGTATCACATACGCCTTCGAGATGTGATCAGCGAAATCTGCACTTTTTTCGGCAGTCTGGCTTTTAGCGGGATAAAAGGATCTGATTATACTATTTTTGTATCTGATTTTACGATGCAAATCAACAAAAAGATGTTATAATATAGCCATGATTACAAAACCGTTCAAGACAACCGAGATCATCAATCTCTTTATGATCGACCGGCTGGTACTGTTTTTTACCCGAAAGCAGATGCAGCCCACCTCCGATGCAGATCAGCATGAGCACTACGAATTATACTTTGTTCGCCGGGGAAAGGTGACCATGCGCTCGGGGGATGCCACTTTCAGCGCCGAGGCGGGGCAATGCTTTTTGACTCCGCCAAATACGGCCCATCATCTTGTCGAAACAGAAGGAGAGACCACCCTGAGCCTTTCCGGCTTTATCTGCAAAGGAAGTCTGCTGCTGCCCCTTTGCGGCAGGGTCATTGACCTGACGGAGGATGAGCAGGAACTGCTGAGCGAGATCGCCGAGGAAGGCACCCGCTGCTTTGAACTGATGCCGGATCAAAGCCACGAGCTGGGCTATCAGGTTCGGCCGGGGATCTCCCGAGGGCGGCTGCAGGCCTTAAAAAATAAATTAGAGATCTTTCTGATCAAGATGATAGAATCCCGCCTGACGGATCAAAGCCCGGCCCGCCGCACCACAGTGGCAGATGGGGTCTATACTTACCTGACCGCCCATGTGACCGACCGGGTGACCTTAGAGCAGATCGCCGGGGCCCTCTCCCTAAGTGTGCCCTACATTAAGCGGGAATTTTCCAAGAAATACGGCCGAGGGATCATCGATACCTTTCTGGATATGAAGATCAGCCGGGCCAAAGAGCTGATCCGGGAAACCAACCTGAATTTCACCCAGATCGCCGACTATCTTTCCTTTGAATCGGGCAATCATTTTTCCAAAACCTTTAAAAAAAGAACCGGCAAAACGCCGCGAGAATGGAGTGAATCAAATGAATGAAAAACGCGTAAAATTTGGTGCCATCGGCGCCAGCAACATGGGGCTGCTACATATTGAAGCCATTGCCCGCAGCCCTAAAATGGAGCTGATGGCGGTATGCGATAAGGATCCTGCCCGGCTGGAGATCGCCCGGGAGCGGGTGCTATGCCCCAGCTTTTACACCGATTGGCGGGATGTTTTGAAGAATCCGGAGGTAGAGGCCGTGGTGCTTTGCGTCCCGGACGGCCTGCATCTCGAGATGACTGAAGCAGCCCTGGCGGCGGGCAAGGATGTCCTTTGCGAAAAGCCCATGGCCCTGACCTTAGAGGAATGTGAAGCCATGCGGGCAGCCGAGAAAAAGTACGGCGGGCGGCTGATGATCGGCCAGATCTGCCGCTACACCCCCGCCTTTATTAAAACCAAGGAGCTGATCCAGCGAGGCGAGATCGGGGAGCTTTTCTATGTGGAGAGCGAATATGCCCACGATTACTCCATTGCCCGCGGAGCAGACGATTGGCGGGTGGATCCCCGGCGGGAGCCCTACATCGGCGGCGGCTGCCATGCGGTGGATCTGCTACGGTGGATCGCCGGCGATCCCTATGAGATCACCGCCTATTCCAACCATAAATGCCTGACCGATTGGCCGGTGAACGATTGCACCGTTTCCATCCTCCGGTTCCCCGGGGATGTACTGGGCAAGGTGTTCGTATCCATCGGTTGCAAGCGGAACTATACCATGCGCTCTGTTTTTTACGGCACCAAGGGCACCATCATCTGCGATAACACCGGTACCCACATCACCGTGTTCAAGGAGGGACTGAAGGAAAAGGATCCCCTCTTTACCGGCAAACGGGACTACACGATCCCGGTGCAGTACCCCGTTTCCATCTCCAACCACAATACCTTCGGGGAGCTGGAAAACTTTGCCGAAAGCATCCTGCAGGATGCTCCGGTGCCCACCACCTCCTTCGACGGCGAATGTACCGTAGCCGTATGTGTGGCGGCGGCCGAATCTGCCCGACTGGGGAAAGCGATCGAAATTCAATATCCGAAGGAGGAATTATAAATGTTACAAACCGGCTTTGCAAGAACGGATATCACCCCTTATCTCGGCACCTCTCTGCAGGGCTACTTCCACCCCCGCTATGCGGAAGGGGTACTGGATCCCCTGCAAGCCCATGCAGTCGCCTTTGATAACGGCGAGAAAAAGGCGGTGCTGATCGGCCTGGATCTGATCGGCATCCACCAGAGCCTGATGGGCGAGCTGCGGCAAGCCATCGGCGAGGCGGTGGGCCTTCCCGCCGAAGCGATCTTTATCTGCTGTACCCATACCCATCTGGGGCCCGGCACAGCAGACGCCCGGGGAAACCGTGAAAACGAGGATTACCGTGAATTTCTCCGCCGCCGGCTGCAGGATCTGGCAGTTATGGCGCTGAAGGATGTTGCCCCCACTGAAATGCTTTACACCCGGGGCGAGGCCAAGGATGTGGCCTTCCTGCGCCGTTTCCGGATGAAGGACGGCTCAGTACGCACCAATCCCGGGCGGCAGAATCCCGATATCATAGCACCCATCGGCCATTGCGACGAAACCTCCTCCCTGCTGATCCTCAAGAGGGAAGGCAAGCCGGAGATCGGCATTGTAAATTTCCAGGTGCACCCGGATGTTATCGGCGGCAGCCTGATCTCGGCAGATTATCCCGGATTTGTGCGGAGAACCTATGAAAAGCTGATCCCCAACTCCTACTGCCTTTATCTCAACGGCGCTCAGGGCAACCTGAACCATATCGATGTGCGTCTGCCCAAGGGAGAGCGCTCGGGGGGCTACAGCAGAGCCCGCTACATGGGCGAAAAGATCGCCCTTTCGGTGATCGCCAACTACTGCCATGCAGATAAGCTGGAGGGGGACACTATTGATTATATCCAGGCGCCCCTGACCGTTTGGTACAATAAGGGCCGCCCGGAGCAGCTGGAGGAGGCCATGCGCATCCATCAGCGGTACCTGGAGGTGGGGGAAGATAAAAAGGTCTTCCCCGAGGGCGCCGTAAAGGGCATGGGCGCCACCACCCTGGTGGCCGAGGCGGTACGGATCGTCGCCCTGATGGAAAAGCCTGATACCACGACCCTGCCCCTCACCGCCTTGCGGGTGGGCGATTTCGCACTTGCCGGCCTGCCCGGTGAGCCCTTCAACGAGATCGGTTCGGCTATCAAGGAAGCCTCTCCCTTCCCCCTGACCATGGCATCCTGCTGCGCCAACGGCTACGAAGGCTATTTCCCCACCGAGGATTGCTTTGCGGAATTCTCCTATGAGACCGCCACCGCCAACTACCGGGCCGATACTGCCACTAATATGATCCGGATATCGCTGGAGTTGCTGAATAAGATCAAATGATAAAAAGAGGAAGAAGCACAAGTCTTCTTCCTCTTGTTTTTATACATCCATAATTATAGGAATGATCATCGGCGCCCGCTTGGTTTTAGACATAATGAAATGCGCCAACGCATCCTTCATATCGCTCTTGAGGGCAGCCCACTCCAGATTGCCCCGGGCCAGGCTCTTTTTCAGGGCGGCAGCCACTACCTCCTGAGCTTCGCCCATAAGATCCTCATTTTCCCGCACATAAATAAAACCGCGGGAGACGATATCCGGGCCGCTGACCACCGCCTTGGTCTGTTTATTGATGGCGGCCACCACCAGAATGATCCCCTCCTGGGAAAGGATCCGGCGGTCACGCAGCACAATATTGCCCACATCGCCCACACCGATGCCATCCACCATGACCTGGCCGGAGGGCACGCTGCCGGTGATCTTGGCCGCATCCTTGGAAAGCTCTAATACATTGCCGTTGGCTCCCAGGAACACATGGTCCTCTGCCATTCCTGTTTCGATCGCCAACTTGGCATGGGAGAAAAGGTGATGGTATTCACCGTGAACCGGCATAAAGAATTTCGGCTTCACCAGCCCCAGGATCAGCTTCAACTCCTCCTGGCAGGCGTGGCCTGAAACATGAACATCCGCCATTTTATTATCCACCACGGTGGCACCCAACTTTTCCAATTCATTGATGACACGGCTGACCAGCAGCTCATTGCCGGGAATGGGGGATGCAGAGATGATGATCAGATCGTTCTGATTCACTGTTATGGTACGGTGATCGGAAAAGGCCATCCGGTAAAGAGCACTCATGGGCTCGCCCTGAGAGCCTGTGGTGATGAGGGTGATCTTATGGGGCGGATACTTAGAGACCTGCTCCAGCGGGATCAAAGTCCCCTTGGGTATTTTCAAATACCCAAGTTCATGCGCCACGGCGATAACGCCCTCCATGGAGCGGCCGGAGGCAGCCACCTTGCGGCCGAATTTCACCGAAGCATCGATGATCTGCTGCACCCGATGCACATTGGAGGCAAAGGATGCCACAATGATCCGCTTATCCTGCGCCCCCTCAAAGATGGAAAGCAACGCCTTGCCCACCTTCTTTTCAGAGGAGGCCATGCCGGGCCGGCCGGCATTGGTGGAATCAGCCATCAACAGCAAGACCCCTTCCTTACCCAGCTCACCGATGCGGGCCAGATCGATGGGGCGGCCGTGGATGGGGGTGGTATCGATCTTAAAGTCGCCGGTATGGAGCACCGTACCCACCGGGGTGCGAATGGCAAAGCCGGCGGCATCGGGGATGGAATGGTTCACCTTGATGAACTCCACCTTAAAGCAGCCCCGCTCAATGATGGAGCCGGGAGCGGTCTCGATAAGCATGGCGGTTTTTTCCATCCGGTGCTCTGCCAGCTTGCGGCGCACCAGACCGAGGGTCAGCTTATTGCCGTAGACCGGCACATTGAATTCCTTCAGTACATAGGGCAGAGAGCCGATATGGTCCTCATGACCGTGGGTCAGAAAGATGCCCCGGATCTTCTCCATATTTTTGCGCAGATAGGTAATATCAGGGATCACCAGATCCACCCCCAGCATATCGGTGCTGGGGAAGGCCAGGCCGCAATCGATGATGATGATATCGTTTTCATATTCAAAAACGGTCATATTCTTACCGATCTCATCCAGCCCGCCCAGAGGGATGACCTTTAATTTGCCCAAAGGCTTTCTGCCTCGCTTGGCAGGAGTCTTGGGTGCCTCGCTCTTTTTGGCAGGCTCGGCTTTTTTGGCGGCAGGCTTCTTTTTCGGTGCCGCCGGCTTTTTGGCAGCGGGCTTTTTAGCAGGGGCTTTTTTCTTTTCCTGGGAGGCGATATGCTCCCCTACTGCCACAGTCCCCCGCTTTCCTTCCGCAGCGATCAGAAGATCGTTGCTGTTAATGAGCTCCTCTAAATTCAGAGGCTTGGCAGAGCGGCGGCCCTTTGCCTTACGCGCTTCTGCCCGATCCATCGTTTGTTTTTTCGTTTTTTCCATAAATATCCTTTCTTGACAATTTTATAAAGACCCCTTTGAACGAGTGGTTTTTCAAACGGGAATGATGAAACCGCCGCGGCGTTCCGGCAGTTTTTTTAACTTAATCTTTATTATTTTACCATATAATGGACGATTTTACAACCTTTTATTCAAATTTCAATGCTTTGGCTACTTTCCGGTAATCTTCTCCCCCGGAAACCGGACGTTCGCACCAGCAATTGCGCAGATCGGTGGCCAGCCGCTCCACCTCAAAAAAGGCGGCATTGGCCCGCTCACACTCCTTGCCGTTCTGGCAAAGAGGCAGTGTGGCACTTTCCCGCAGGGAGCGCAAAAGCGTTGTCCCCCGCTCTCCGAAGGCCAGTACCCGCAGATAGGGAGCCGGCTGCTCCGGAAGCCCGGCAGGGATCCCCAGCACAGCGGCAGAGACCGCCCGGCGAAGCTTGGCGTGGGAATATCGCTTGGTTTTAATATGATCGTAAAGGGCCTGCAGCCCGTCGGTCTCATAGAGAGCCGCCAGGATCCGGTTTTCCAGCCCCTCGGTAATGTTGGCGGTGTTTTTCAGCTGAGGGGCGGTCTTGGTTTTAAGAAGGGTCATCATCCCCCGCTCAGCAACGGCCACGTCCAAAGCGCCCCCCTGGGGGAAGGCACAATACCGGGAAAAGCACTCCCGATGCGCCCGAATATAGGAGGCAGAGGCCACATTGCCCACCGGCGCACCGTCGTGGGCAACCTTACGCTGAATGCCCAGATAACCCAGCCCATACTGCCGGCAGGCACGGATATACCCGCAGGCCAACAGATTATTGGGCTGCAATAATAATTTTCCTTCCTGCGGGAACACTTTTTCCAATGCCGCCTGGCGGGCAGCGCCATAGGAAAGCCCCTGCTCCAAAAATTCCTTTATCGGCAGAGCCTCCTCCGGAAGGGCAGCCAACTTTGCAAGCCCCTCTAAGCTTTCACATTCCGTGCCGAAGGCCATGGTGACCGGCTGCCCCAGCGCAGCGGCCAGTTCCACCCCTTTGGCGGCAAAACGGTCTCCATCGGAAAGTACAAAGGGAACCGGCAACTCCAGCACCAGATCTGCCCCGCCCTGCACCGCAGCAGCGGCCCGCTGCCATTTATCGTAGGCGGCAGGCTCTCCTCTTTGTACAAAACTACCGCTCATAATACAGACCGTATAATTTCCATCCTGTTTTGGCAGTTGGGAAAGCAGCCATTGATGGCCGTTATGGAAGGGATTGAATTCACTGATGACGGCAAAAATCATCCGAGCTGCCTCCTTTTCTTTAAAAAAATGTTGAAAGTTTCTTTTTCTTATTATATAATAAATAATTGCAAAATAAAAGAGATTTTTTATAAAGGAGAATAAAACCATGAAAATTCTGGTCATTAACGCAGGCAGCTCCTCTCTGAAATATCAGCTGATCGATATGGAGCAGGAGGCTGTGCTGGCAAAGGGTCTTTGCGACCGTATCGGTCTGGACGGCACCTTTAAGCATGAAGCCAACGGCGATAAGCTGGAGATGGAGCATCCCATGCCTAACCACGCCGAGGGCATCAAGATGGTTCTGAAGCACCTGACCGACGAAAAGTGGGGCGTGATCAAGGATGTCGCCGAGATCTCCGCAGTAGGCCACCGTGTGGTAAACGGCGGCGAGGTATTTGTGGAAGCCACTCTGATGGACGAAGAGAAGGTCAACACCCTGGAAAGCCTCACCGAGTTTGCTCCCCTGCACAATCCCGCAGCCGTTACCGGTCTGCGCGCCTGCATGGAGGTCATGGGCAAGGATGTTCCTCAGGTCACCGTTTATGATACCGCATTCCACTATGGGATGCCCAAGACCGCTGCCATCTACCCCATCCCCTATGAATATTACGAGAAGTACGGCATCCGCCGCTTCGGCGCTCATGGCACCTCCCACGGCTATGTGGCCGGCGAATGTGCCAAGCTGCTGGGCAAGGATCCCAAGGAGCTGAAGATCGTTACCTGCCATCTGGGCAACGGCTCCTCCATTACCGCTGTAGACAGCGGCCGCTGTGTGGATACCTCCATGGGCTTCACCCCCCTGGCCGGTGTTCTGATGGGCACCCGCTGCGGTGATATCGACCCCGCAGTTGCTATGTATATCATGAATAAAGAGGGTCTGACCCCCGATGAGATGAGCAACCTGATGAATAAGAAGAGCGGTG
Organism: Clostridia bacterium; assembly: GCA_017464525.1. GTDB lineage: Bacteria > Bacillota > Clostridia > Oscillospirales > QAKW01 > QAKW01. The sequence continues at coordinate 10,173 of JAFTZM010000010.1, read as the reverse complement.
TGCTGGGCCTGAGCGGCGTTTCCAACGACTTCCGCGATCTGGACGCTGCCGCCGCCGAGGGCAACGAGCGTGCCCGCTTGGCACTGGATATGTTTGCCTATCAGGTAACCAAGTATGTGGGCTCCTATGCAGCTGCCATGGGCGGCGTAGATGCCATCGTGTTCACCGCCGGCATTGGCGAGAACAACCCTGCCATGCGCAATGCCATCACCAAGCCCCTGGCTTTCCTGGGTGCTGAAATGGACGAAGAAAAGAACAATACCCGCGGCGGCGCCCGGGTGGTCAGCACCGATGCATCCAAGGTGAAGATCTGCGTGATCCCCACCAACGAGGAGTTGGCTATCGCACGGCAGACTCTGGATGTTATTTCCAAGTAAAAAATGCTGAAGAAGTTTAAATTTAATGCCCTGACCCGATTTATCGCCTCCTTTCTGATCACCATCCTGGTGCTGGGAGGGGTGCTTTGGGGCGTTTATGCCTATCTTTTCAGCGGAATGGAGCAGGAAGAAGGCCTCACCCGGGAGGAGACCGGTATCGAAGAGCAGGATTATCATCACGCCCACATTACCAATATCGCCCTCTTCGGTATCGATACCACCGATTCCTCCATGGTGGGCCGCAGCGACAGTATCGTCATCGTCACCATCGATGAGGAAATGAAGGAGATCCGCCTGTCCGCTGTCCAGCGGGACACTTATGTGGAGATCGAAGGCCACGGCAAGACCAAGCTGAATCATGCCTATTCCTATGGCGGCCCGGCTCTGGCGGTCAAGACTCTGAACCAGACATTCGGTCTGAATATCGAGGATTACGCCGTTATCAACTTTACCAATATGGAAAAGGTGATCGATGTGCTGGGCGGCATCCAGCTGGATGTGAGCAGCGCCTACCGCAAAGAGGCCAATATCCATATCGGCCAATTGGCTTGGGAGCGGGGCATTACCGCCGACCTGATCCCCACCACCGGCCTCCAGACCCTTTCAGGTATGCAGGTGCTGGGTATGGTGCGGGCTCGCAATAATGTGGGCGGTACCGAAGCCCGCTCCGAAATGCATGAGATCGTGCTGACCGCCTGCTATGAAAAGCTGAAGAAAAAGAATGTGCTGGAATATCCCGCTGTGGCCAAGGAGCTGCTGGAGTTGGTAAAAACCACCCTCTCCAGCGGAGACGTGACCAACCTGGGAATGAAGGTGGTGCTGGGCGGCTACCAGATCCGCCAGGCAGTTTTTCCCTTGGCAGTGGACCAGGAGGGCGGCTACGGCGGCAAGATGATCAAGGGTGTGTGGTACCTGACCTATAACGAGGAACCCGGCAACCAACATCTGCGGGATTTTGTCTACGACGGCAAACTCTACGGCGAAGAAACTGAATAAAAGAAAACCCGAAGTACGTCAACTGCCGTACTTCGGGTTTTTATCATGTGTCACATTAAGAGAAAGAGATAGATGTAGAAGAAAGACGTTGCGGCGGCAACTGCCCGCCTCCTAATTCCAAGGATTCCTCTTGCGCAGCAGGTGATGAGGCGGAAAGCACACACCCCCGGCCAATTGAATTGGCCGATGAAGCCTTGACCCCAAATGAATTGGGGTGCCTCGTTCACTTTACTGTTTTACCATTTTCAGATAATTGGCATACTTTTGGGGGTCTGGCTGATAATCAGGCCGGGAGCAGCAGGGCATATTCGGCGCCTCGCCGCCACGAGGCAGCGGAAGAAGAGTATCATTTTCGTACTTTTGGCGATCCTCTTCCCGATGGAAATCGGGAATATCATAGGGAACGCCCTGCTCCAGCAGGCTCCGATGGGCCAGGATCGCCACAGAGGCACAGGTGGTGGCAAAATAAGCATCAAACTCCGGCTGACGGTTTTCCCGGATGCAATCGAAGAATTCCTTGATCACAAAGAAATCTCCGCCGCCGTGACCGGCCTTTTCGATCAGCTCCTTGAGGTCTGCGGGCCATTCGGGGATATAGTAGTTTTTCTCCTCCATCCCTTCGGGGATATCCCATTTATTAAAGCGCAGCATCACCTTGTCCTTGACACCCCGGTGATTTTCCGCCTGGCCCTTGGTACCGCAGATCCGGTAGGAATTGCTATGGCCGCCGAAGGCGGCACAGCCGGTCACCCTAAAGACCGAATCATCGTCGTTGAGGGTGGTAATAATGGCGGCACGGTCAGCAACGCCGGTGCCCACAATATCAAACTCATCAAAGGGGGCAAAACAAGCCATAGCGGTCACTCTTTTGGGAACAGCGCCGGTCATATACATCAGCGGTGCCAGAGAGTGGGTGATATAGTAGCTGCGGGGTAGGAAATTGCGCCAATGCTCCGGATAGGGGCGCAGCCCCTTATGGGTTTCCTCATCGTTCATATCGAAGGGATGATTATACTCCCCCTCCGCATAAAGAGCCTTGCCCAGCGTGCCGCTTCGGTAAATGCGGCGCATCTCCTGATTGAAGCGCATAAAGGGATAATTTTCCGCCAGCATATAAAAGCCCTTGCTCTTTTCGGCGGCCCGCACCAGCGCCACGCCTTCTGCCATGGTGGCATTGGAGGTGCACTCACTCAGTACATGGAAGCCGGCCTCCAGGCAGCGGATGGCAAAGGAAGCGTGCTCATGAAAGCAGTTTGCCAAAAAGACCGCATCCATATCATGCCGGATAAATGCCTCAAAATCGGTGTAAAAAGCAGGCTTTTCCGGCAGGTTTTCTGCCGCTTTTTCCATCTTTTTTACATCCCGGTCGCAAAGAGCGACCACCTCGCCGTTATTGACCAGCACACTCTCCATAAAGGAGCTGCCCCGGCCCAGACCGAAAATGCCTAATTTAATGGTTTTCATTTTGTTTTCTCCTTAAAATATTAAAAATAAAATACCGATAAAAGAAAGCGCCACCGCCCCCACATTATACAATGAGAGAAAACAAAAGAAAATAATTTTTTTCCATCAAAATATGGAAAAAAGTTATTTTTTGTGGTAGAATAGCCTTATGAATAGTCAAAACATCTGTAAATTTATCGTTCCCCGGGAAAAGGAGCAGCTTACTGCCGCCAATTTCATCTATGAACAGCAGGGCACCCATTCCGGGGAGACTCGCACCCTTTCCGACCATGTAATGTATCTTGCCACTGGCGGAGAGGGCTTTTTCCGCTGCAGCGGCGAGGTGCAGAAACTCACTGCCGGAAAGCTCTTTTTCAGCCTGGCGGATGTGCCCTTTTGCATCGAGAGCACCAAAGCGCTAAAATATTACTATATCACCTTCAACGGTGGGCGAGCCGAGGAGCTGTTCCGCCGCTTCGGCATCACCCCCGGACGCAGCGTTTTTGAAGGTTATGAAGGGCTGATCCCCTTTTGGCAGGAAAGCCTGGCCCGGGCCGATGAAGAAAATATCGATCTGCTCAGCGAAAGCGTGCTGCTTTACACCTTCTCCAAGCTGAAAAGGGCCGCCAAAAGTAACGATAAGGTGGGCATGGTGCTGGGCTATCTGGAGGAGCACTTCACCGAGCCGGGGCTGACCCTCAGCAGCGTGGCAGAGGCGGCGGGCTATAACGCAAAATACCTCTCCCACCTTTTCAAAAAGGAATTCGGCATGGGCTTTGCGGAATACCTGCGGATTCTGCGGATCAAGCACGCTGTGATACTGATGGAAAACGGTGTTACCTCGGTAAAAAATGTTGCCATCCTTTCCGGATTTTCCGATCCCCTCTATTTTTCCAGAGTCTTTACCAAAACGGTAGGGGTATCCCCGAAAAACTATAAAAAATAACGGTGCAAAGCACCGTTATTTTTTATAGTTCCTTGGTATAATTCAGCATCAGGATCCGCCAATGATCCTCTATGAATTCAAAGACGCTGACCGCTCCATTGAGGAGGATCGTGGCATTCCGGGGAGTACGGACACCCAGCACATAATCAATGATACTGCGAATGGTGCCGGCGTGGCTGAAGACCGCCACATTTTCATAATCGGTCTGCTCCAGCATCCTCATGAATTCTGCCACCCGGGCGTCTACCATATCGTTGCTTTCGCCGCCATAGGGCGTAAAATCAAAGGCGGCACGGTTTTTCAAAAATGCCTCGCCCATGGTCTCGGCACAATCCTGCAGGTTCTTGCCCATCAGGCTGCCCACGTTGTATTCCCGGATCAGCGGGGTCCGCTCGCAATCGGCATCGGGCAGCGCCAGCTGCTGAGTCTGGATCACCCGGCGGATATCGCTGCTATAGACCTTATCAAAAGGAATATGGCGGATCAGCTCCCCTGCGGCACGGGCATCATCCTCCCCCTTGGGAGTAAGAGCAACGGGGGCCCAGCCAGAGAAAAATTTCCCCGCATTGGCCTCACTCTCTCCATGGCGGATCACATACAGTTTCATCCTTTCAACCTCCTGATCAATTCTTCCCGGGCATCGCAAAACCAAGGATGCTCCGGCGCTGTTTGCAGCACAAACTGCACCTTCCCCAGCAGACGCCGGTATTCCGGCGGCTCTGCCCCGAATTTCAAAGCATAATAGACCTGCTGCCGCAGCGCGCGTTTAAAATCGGCGGGCACCCCCACCTTTTCATTCACCGTAAGGCCGGTGACGGTCTGGCGGCCGGCAGCGGTCACAAAACGGGTCTTTTCTTCGTTAATACTGAAGCCCTGATGCTCCAGCAGCCCTACCGCCTTCCGATAAGCATCATAAAGAGGCCGATCCGCCGAAAAAGTAATATCGTCGCAATAGCGGGTATAGGCAATTCCCCGCCTTTGGCACCACGCCCCCATGGTATCATCAAACCATTTCAGCACCAGATTGGAGAGTTGCGGGGAGGTGGGCGCCCCCTGAGGCAGCGCATCATCCTTGCAGCAAAGGGCGGTCAGCATGGCCCCGATCTGCTTGGGAAACCGGCGGGTATGAAATACCGCACCGTAGACCTGATCGAAACGGATACTGCCGAAAAAATCCTCCAGATCCAGCTTAAGCAGATATTTTTTTCCGCAATGGGGAGCGGCATTTTGCCGAAGCGTTGCCCCCGGCTGATAGGCGGTGGCATATGCCGAGGCAGGAAAATGGCAGAGGATGGTATGCAAAACCGTGCGCTGCACCGTTTTCAGCCTGTCATCCGGCACCGAGAGGGTGCGGCTGCCGCCGCTTCGCTTGGGGATCCGCAGGGTACGGTAATGGCGGCCGGGCCGCCGCACCAGTTCAAAGAGTGCCTTCCGCCGAAGCCCCAGATGGGCGGCCAGCTGGTAGGTGTCATAAAGAAACGGGTGGGTATTGGTGCTGGCGAAATCCAGCACCATTTCTGCCGCCTGGTGGGCACCGAATTTTTCGGCAAAATGCCGGTCGCAGCCATCAAATCGAACCGTTCCTTCGGTTATACGCATCCGGATCACCCTTTCTGAATCAAGTCTTTCGCAGCACGAAAAGTCCTGAATATGGCGAGGCGAGCAGACAATCATGGAATGATTTTTTTGCTCGTTGAGGCATTTTCAGGCAGCGTTTGTTTTTCAAAACAAACGCGATGCTCCCGGGCAAACCAACAAAGCAGCGACTCGCTGCCCTTTCCGCAAAAACGGTGTGTACGCTGCTGCGAAAGACTATAGGAGGATTATAGCATACTATATAAAAAAAGTAAAGCGCCGCAAAGGCGGCGCATTTACTTATTTGGATTTGGAAAAAACCTTATTGATGGCCAGGGTTGCCAGGATAATGATCCCGATCAGCACAAAGATGATCAGCATCCCAACACCCATATACCGGAGCATCTCCAAAAATCTGCCGGGCTCGAAGAACATTTTTGCCGTTTCCTCGGCGGCAGCAGTCTGGGCGGTCAAAGCGGCTCTGAAGAGTTCGAACATTTTCATCATCACATACCTCCGAAGATCTTAAGGATAATACCGCCGGCGATAACAGAGGCGATCTGGCCGGAAACGTTAACACCGATGGAGTGCATCAGCAGAAAGTTCTGAGGATCCTCCTGCAGGCCCATCTTATGGACAATACGGCCGGACATGGGGAATGCAGAGATGCCGGCAGCACCGATCATGGGGTTGATCTTCTTTTTCATAAAGAGATTGAGGAACTTGGCAAAGAGCACACCGCCTGCAGTATCCACAATGAAGGCGATGAGGCCCAGACCCATGATGAGCAGGGTATCCACCTTCAGGAACTTTTCACCGGTCATATTGAAGGCGACGGAGATCCCCAAAAAGATGGTGACCAGGTTGGCCAGCGCATTCTGGGCAGTTTCGGAAAGGCGCTCCAGCACACCGCACTCCCGAATCAGGTTACCGAACATCAAAAAGCCGATCAGCGCAGTAGCCTGCGGCACAAATGCGGAAACCACGATGGTGATGAGGATGGGGAACAGGATGCGGGTGAGCTTGGAAACGGACTTCTGCTCATAAGGCATCCGGATCAGCCGCTCCTTCTTGGTGGTGAGGGCTTTGATCACAGGGGGCTGGATGATGGGCACCAGCGCCATATAGGAATAAGCTGCCACCGTGATGGCGCCCACATACTGGGAATTCAGCGCATTGGCCACAGCGATGGAGGTGGGGCCGTCTGCAGCGCCGATGATGGCGATGGAGGCCGCATCCATATCCCCGAAGAACATAGCGGCCATGCAGAGGGTAAAGAAGATACCGAACTGGGCAGCAGCGCCGAACAGCATCAGCTTAGGGTTGGAAAGCAGGGGGCCGAAATCGATCATGGCGCCGATGCCGATAAACAGCAGCAAGGGGAACAGCTCATTGGCAATACCCGCATGGTACAGCTCGGAGATGGGGCCGGTGAGGGCCTCGGAGCCGGGGATATTGACTAAAATCGTACCAAAGCCCATGGGCAGGAGCAGAGTGGGCTCCATTTCCTTCTTGATGGCCAGGTAGATCAGCAGGCAGCCGATGAGGATCATCACCAGATGATACCATTCGAACTTGCCAAGGTTTTCATAGAGAATACTTAAGTCCATTTTTAATCTCCTTATTTTTAATGTGATCTATATAAAAAAGACTTTTATCGCAGGGTTCCTGCAATAAAAGTCTTGCTTTTTAAAGTGACAGCGGGCAAAATGCCGGATTGACGCCGTTCCTACAGCAACTGCTGCAAGCTACTCCCTTTTAGCATTAAAAGGATACCACAGTTTTCGCAGAATTTCAAGTCTATTATGGCAGTTTTTTTCCGCACTTATTACAAAACTCAAAATCCTCCTCCACCGGCTTGCCGCAGTAGGGGCAGAAGGCGCTCTCCGGCCGGGAAGGCTGCTCTTCCCCGCCGAACCGCTCATTCAAGGGATCAGGCTCCTCGCCGCCATCGGTGATATCAAAGGCCGAATGGCGGTTTTTAGAGGTAGCATTTTTAAATTGATACACCGCCTGAACCACAGCGATCAAAATGAAGATCACCCCGAAAAGGGCGAAGAAACCCCCGCCGCTGGTGGCCACAAAGACGGTCCAGAGCAGGCCAAACAGCCCCATAAAGATACTCATCACACCGCCCATGAAGGACGGGCCTCTGCCGGGTTTGATACTTTTCATTTTTGTTTTCCTTTCAATTCCTATAATTTACAAAGAGCTTTTCTGTTTTAAATAGGCAATCCAACTTTCTCCAGGCGATCACGATCACACCCACCGTTGCCATCAGGAGCACCAGAAGCCCCAGGAGGGGAACCAGCGCAAAGAGGGAGGAGCCAAGGAGCCCCACATAGACGATCAGCGTCCATTTCCGCAGATCCAGCCATTTTGCGCAGAGGTCGGGATCAAGTTCCCGCACTGCCTCCGCATGGGCATCCAGTTCCTGAAGCTGAGCAGCCATATCCACCGCCAACAATGCCATGGAAAGAAGCAGCGCCAGGATGGCGGTTCCGAGGGCCGCAGGCAGGAAGAAGATCAAAACCGCCGCTACCGCCCCGGAAAGAGAAAGAATTCCTGCGATCCGGTAATGCCGGTTCTGGCTTCCCAGCCGCAGCAGGATACCACCATATGCCAGGCCGGCGGCCATGGAAAGCACCTGACCCACCGTTTGCAGCACCGGAAAAACAGAGGTTACCAAAGAGGATGTGAGTACCATCGAAAGCAGATCGGGAATGATCAGCAGCACCAGCAGCCGCATCCATTTTCCCATTACTGCCGCATGGTCCCCCAGCGCCGCCCGGCGCTCCTCCTGCACCGCTTTTTGCTGCAACCGGTACTCCACGCCGTTATTTTTCTTCAAGTCGCAATACCCCTGAGAGGAACAGCTTCGGCAGGTTTCGTGGTTTTTACTGCGGCAACAACGGGCGATTTGGCAATCGCCGGTCACCTGCCGGCCGGGGCCCAGCCGGCAGCCGGGGCAGTTCAACTGCTCCTTCTGCTTGCAATTCTCACAGAGTTTTCCGCAATAGGTCTCAGCCATGGTGATTTCCTCCTTTATATTCATAATAATAATATTTCAGGGCAGAAAGAGCCTTCCAGCGTTCCCGCTCTCCGGTGCCCTCCGGCTGGAGGATCACCAGCTCAGAAATACGGTGAGGGGGCGGGGTCAGCTCCGCCACTTTACAATTGCAAAGCCCTAAGCAATAACTGTGAAATCCCCCGGCAGTAAAGAGATGCTCCAGGCTTTTCAAATTGGCGTCCTCCAAATAAAACATGAACAGATCCTCCAGATCCTTTAAAAAGAAAAGGTCACGGATAGCACTGCCACTCCGGATATGGATATCCTGCAGCGTGGGGAAGCCTGCCAGGAAGGAGTAATCCTCCAGCGGCGTAAAAATATAACAGCCGAGGATCCGGAAATCCCGAAGTTGCGACATCAATTCTTCATCTGCCAGATCCTCCGGTGCCAGATACACATCCGGCGTACGCATATTGAAAGCATGGGCCGTAGCCTCCCAAGGTACCCCAATGGCATTCCGGGGCTCACCCCCTTCGGTGATGCCGAAATTCAGGTATTTGCCTTGATACTGCAAAAGCTTTTCCTTTTGAGAGGGAACCATTCGTTAAAATCCTTTCTTACTTTAGGGTAGAGCGAGGTATGCGAACCTCGTCTTAAAAAGGCGGATTTTCGCTCATTCTTTGTTAAAATACTCGCCAATACGCCAGTATTGGCTCCGTTTTTGCCTTGACTGAACAAGAATCCGCTCTTTTTAAAATCTTTGGCCTCAAAGCGAGGAGATTTCGAGGGATTTTTGCTCGATTTAGATGCAGCAAGGCTGGCGCCTTGCAAGAATAAAGCGAGTGAAATGCACCGAAATATACCGCTTTGAGGCGGGTTCGGATATCTCGCTCTACCCTATATTTTTATTATAATAAAAAACAGCAGGTGTGTCAATATATTTTACTCATCTTGTTTTCTATTGACAAAATTCTTCTTTTTATTCATAATAGAAATATCAATAATGAAAGGAAGAACCTTTATGATTCCTGCCTTGATCTTATTTGCCGTGCCTATATACTGATGCTGGTATTCAGCAAGTACCGCCCTACATTGCGCTGGCCTCCGGTCTGGTCTTCATTGTGACCGGGATGCTGCCTCTGGGCAAGGTTTTAGGGGAGCTGGACTTCAATGTTCTGCTGATGATCGCCGGCACCATGGGGCTGGTAGCCCTCTTTATCGAAAGCAAAATACCCTCTCTGCTGGCAGATCTGGGCGGCGGCAACCTCTTCCTGCTCTATACGGTGATCGGGTGGGCTTCGGTGGTGATCTCCGCCTTTATCGACAATATCCCCTATGTTGCCACCATGATCCCGGTCATCGCCTCCCTGGCACCCCAACTGAGCGAGCAATTAGGGGTGGATGCGGCGCTGGTGGCCACCCCATTGTATTTCGGGCTGCTCTCCGACGCCACGTTGGGCGGTAACTGTACCCCCATCGGCGCCTCGGCCAACATTGCCGGCATCGGCATCCTGCGGAAGGCCGGCTATGAGGTAAAAAACAAGGATTTCTTCCGCATCGGTATCCCCTTCACCCTGGCCGCCATCATTCCCGCTTTTATCTACATTTGGTTGGTATTCGAAATTTAATAAAAAAGGACTTGCGTATGGGTCGTACCGTTAAGGACGGCAAAAAAGAAGCACGAAATTTTGAAGTGAACCCCAAAGTTTAGACAAAATTAAATATTAAATTGTTAGAGAATGAGTTCGGTATTGTACTGGACTCATTCCTTTTAGTTTTAAGGAAATTCTTTCGTTGTTGTAGTAATAAATATATTTCTTTAATTC
>JAFTZM010000009.1 GCA_017464525.1 Clostridia bacterium | reverse complement strand
ATGGCTGCAAAAACTGTAAGGAGAACGGAATGACGCCTGCGATCATCAAAGGCAAAGATGGAAAGGCCCACATGATGTACGGGATGGCTTCCACGTCCACAGTAGCATGGGTCATTTACCAGAAGTACTGTAACGGGATGCCTTTATACCGGGTCGAGCAGGATCTTGGCCGTCTGGGTGCAAAGATCAGCCGTGGAACGCTGGCGAACTGGGTGATTAAAAATGCAGAGGCGTTCTTTACACCGATATATGAGTATTTCCACCGGAAACTGCTGGCCAGAAACTTTGCAATGGCAGATGAAAGTCCAGTCCAGGTATTGCACGAGCCGGAACGCCGTGCCCAGACAAAATCATATATGTGGCTGTTTCGCAGCGGAGAAGATGGTGATCATCCGATTATCATTTACAAGTATTCCGAAACGCGGGCAGGTGATACGGCAGTGGATTTCCTGAATGGGTTCCAGGGTTATCTGATGTGTGACGGATACAGTGGTTACAATAAAGTATCTGCTGCAAAACGGCTTGCCTGTTGGGCACATATCCGCAGATATCTGATCGATGCGATCCCGAAAGGGAAACAACTAGATTATACGCAGCCCTCGGTGCAGGGAGTCATGTATATCAACCAGCTTTTTGATAAAGAGGATAAGATCCGCCAGAAATATAAAACGTTCGATGCCATCAAGGAAGCCCGGCTCATCCATGAAAAGCCAGTCATTGAAGGCTTTTTGTCGTGGCTTGAAAAGCAGGATCCAGTCAGAGGCTCCCGTCTGGACAAAGCGGTGACCTATATCCGTAACCGAAAAGATCATCTTATGACATATCTGGAGGATGGACGCTGCAGTTTTTCAAACAACCTGAGCGAGAACTGTATCCGGCCATTCGTAGTCGGAAGAAAAGGGTGGCTGTTCTGCGATACGCCGGCCGGAGCCCAGGCAAGTGCCATGGCCTACACAATGGTAGAAATGGCCAAGGCAAACAAGGTAAATGTTTACCACTATCTTACCTTCCTGTTCGAGCATCAGCCGAACGATCAGATGACGGATGAAGAACTGGAACAGCTTGCTCCCTGGAATGAAGCTGTAAAAGCCGAGATCCAGAAACGGGTTGACAGCCAAAACAATGAATAGCTGCTCGCAATAGTTAAATCGTATGTGAATTGTCAAGGTGCTTCAGTTGCTAAACCCAACTGGGGCATTTTTGATGTAGTAAAAATTTACTTATAGGTCAAAGCCCCTTTTGTGTGACGGTCGAAAATTAAGCGCTTACTTTACAACAAAGAGAGCATCACTCAACAACAAAAATTAGTTGTTTCGTAATGCTCTCTAGAAAGTTTGAGTTATAGCTAGCTTTTATTAATTGAAAAACCTCTTCTTCAGCTCATCAAATGCGTTCTACCGCATTCAATATTCATTTTATAATTTGATAATATTGATGCGCCAAATAACATCCCAGTCCCATGACTGCATTTCCCAACCCCAAAACAGGAATATAATGATATCGCAAGAGAGCACTCATTGGTTCATTTTCTGCAGAAATGTTATATTTGATGGAATTTGCAAACCCAACCAGCACTACAGCAAGGGCAAAAAAACCAACGCTAGCAAACACTATTCTTTCTGCTAATGTAATATCAACCCT
>JAFTZM010000008.1 GCA_017464525.1 Clostridia bacterium | reverse complement strand
TCTAAAACCCAAACGATGTTCACGCATATCCATTATAACACCTATTTTAAATTCTGCACTATAAACTTTGTTTTTCCTTCCTGTTTTACCCATAAAAAATATGCACCTCCAAAAGTGTCTAACTTTTGGGGTGCATATCAAAAGTGAAGCTCCTTTTTGTTCGAAATTTTCTGCGGTCGGTGCCTTTGGGTACCCTCGGTTAGGGAATATTCGCCCTGAAAAGAATCATTATGGTGCAATGCTGACGCATTACGGGATTTTTTCGTTGTATATGGGCGAAAAAGATGGTTTCAAAACCGATTCTTCCCTATCTAAGGGAACCCTTTTGGCAGTCTTTTTACTTTGCAGGGCGCATACCCTTCTTCACCAGCAAAGCGTTGATCTTGTTGGTGGGCTCCAGCAGGCCGCTGATGGAGGCATCATGGTTGAGGGTATCCAGGATATAGGCGATATACTTGGAGAGATCCACCGGGCAGAACCACTCGCGGTCCAGCAGTTCGGGGGACATATAGATCCCGTTGGTGGTGAGGACCTTAGTGATATAGCCGTTTTTATAGGCTTCATCGAAATTCTCCAGGCCGTTGCAGAAAAGGCCGAAGGTGGTGCAAACGTAGATATTGCGGGCGTTGAGCTCCTTGAGCTTCTTGCCCAGATCCAGAACGCTATCGCCGGAGGAGATCATATCGTCCACGATGATGATATCCTTGCCGGAAACGTCATCGCCCAGATACTCATGGGCAACGATGGGATTGCGGCCGTTGACGACGCGGCTGTAGTCCCGGCGCTTATAGAACATACCCAGATCCACGCCCAATACAGAGGAGAAATAAATACCGCGGGCCATGGCGCCTTCATCGGGGCTGATGATCATCAGGTGATCGGGATCGATGCGGATATCGGGGACGTTATTGACCAGGGCCTTGATCATCTGGTAGGTGGGCATCACATTATCGAAGCCATGCTCGGGGATGGCCATCTGCACCCGGGGATCATGGGCATCAAAGGTGATGATATTGGCCACACCCATGGACACCAGTTCCTGCAGAGCGGTGGCGCTATCCAGAGATTCACGGCTGGAACGGCGATGCTGGCGGCCTTCATAAAGCATGGGCATGATCACATTGACCCGCTTGGCCTTGCCTTGGGTTGCAGCGATGATCCGCTTCAGATCGGCGAAATGATCATCGGGGCTCATGGGGACCTTGCGGCCGTACATATTATACTCGATGCTGTAGTTGAATACATCAGTAACGATATAAAGATCCAGACCTCTGACCGAGCGCTTGATCAAACCCTTTGCCTCACCGCTGCCGAACCGGGGGCAGACCACATCGATGAGGTAAGACTCCCGCTCATAGCCACGGAAGGTAATGGTCTCCTTATGCTCATGCTCCCGCTCTTTTCTCCATTTCACCAGGTAGTTATCGATCTTTTTACCGATCTCCTCACAACCGGGCATTGCGATCAGCCCCATGGGGCCCACGGGAATATTGATCAGATCCTCCAAATAATCAGCCATTTTAACATCCTCCTCGTTATTTGTTTCGGTATTTATATTTTACTATATAACACAGGGTTTCTTCAACCCTATTTTTTATTTTGACAAAAAATCTCACAAACTACCAAAAAATACCGGGAAATATTGGTTTGTTTGTATCAAAGTGAGCAGTAGAGGTGTAACAATGTTACACGATGTTACAAAATTGTTACGTTGAGTAAGAGAAAGAGAAAAGAGATAGATTAAGAGTAAGATGTAAAATAAGGAGGCGGCAACGGCGACCCATTTCTTTCAACCCTTTTCCTTTTTTGCAACATCAAAAAGATGGCAGACACTTTTTAGCATCTGCCATCATGATATCAAATATTACTCGTCCAAAAGATCCTCGTTGAGGTTGAGGCTATAGCGAACAGCGCAGTCGCGCAGGCCTTGTGCATCAATGGCACGGCGGAAGGGCAGGCCGGTAGCCAGCACCTTCATCCGGATCTCGGCGGCCTTCTCCACGGTATGCATCAGGCCGAATACGTTATCGAAGGTATCGCCGGCGCAGAAGAGGCCATGAGCTTCCCATACGACCACGTTATACTTCTCCATCAGCTTCTTGGTCTCCAGAGCCACCTCGGCGCCGCCGGGTACCATCCAGCGAACAAAGCCCACGCCTTCGGGGAAGATCACAGAGCACTCGGTCATGCTCTCCCAGAGGGCCAGAGTAAGGGCCTTATCGTCGATCTCGGTCACAAAGGTGAGGGAGATGATGTTCACGGGGTGCGCGTGGTAGATGATGCGGTAGTCATCGGACTGAGCCACCTTCACAGAATGGCTGGTCACATGGCTGGGGAACTCGCTGGAGGGCTTGCCGCCTTCTACCAGACCCCAAACCACCTGATAGGAATCGCCCTTTTCGTTCAGGCGCAGAATGCAAAGGTTTGCGGCGGGGTTGAGGATCACGTTACGGAAGAACTTGCCGCTGCCGGTGACCACGAAATACTCGTTAGCCAAATTCTCGGCGGTAACGCCCAAAGATACCCACTCCTGATCGTAGGTGAATTCGCTCTTGCAGGCCTCCACTTCCTCGGCTCTCATGCGGTAGGAAAGGTTGCCGCCGTTGCGCTCATGGAATTTCCACTCCCAACCGTCGTTGGCGCAGCGGATGTAGTCCTGCATAAATTTTTGCTCTAATACAATGCTCATGTTTTTTATCCTCTCTTACTTAAAATTTCTTTCTCATAGGTTTCGATCTCGGCAAACCAATCGTCCTCGTTGGCAACGCCCTGGCGAGCGCAGTACTCATCCCAGATATCGCCAAAGGGATAGACCTTGACTGCCTCCCGCTCGGCCATCAGCCGGGTGAAGTTGCCCTCATCCTGCAGGGCCTTGAAATGGGCATGGGGCTCCAGCAGAGCGGCCAGCAGGGCCTTCTGCATATTGCGGGTACCCACCACCCAAGCCGAAACACGGTTGATGGAGGCATCGAAATAATCCAGGCCGATCATGACCTTCTCCAGACCGTCGCAACGGACGATCTCCTTGGCGATTTCCTTCAGCTCATCATCCAGCAGCACCACATGGTCGCTGTCCCACCGCATGGGGCGGGTCACATGGAGGGGAATCCGATCGTAGAAGGCCAGCAGGGCGGGCAGCTTATCGCTGATCACCTCGGTGGGGTGATAGTGGCCGTTATCCAGCAGATTATACACGCCGGGATGGGTGGCCGCATAGGTGAGATAGAACTCGGAGGAGCCCACCGTATAGGCCTCCAGGCCGATGCCGAAGACCTTGCTCTCCACGCAATCCACCACGCCGGGGAGCTTTTCGGCAAAGATCTGATCCAGGCTGTCCTTCAGGCGCAGGCGGGGACCCAAGCGATCGGCGGGGATCTCCTTATAACCGTCGGGGATCCAGCTGTTGCAGACACTCTCGCAGCCCAGCTCTTTAGCAAAATAGGCTGCGATCTTGCGGCAGGCGATGCCATGGCGCACCCAGAAGGCACGGATCTCATCGTCGGGATGGGAAAGGGTGAGGCTATCGGCAGCCTTGGGATGGCTGAAGTAGGTGGGGTTAAAATCCAGCCCTACGTGATTCTTTTTGGCCCACTCCACCCACTTGGCGAAGTGCTTGGGCTCCAGCGCGTCCCGATCCACCTTCTCACCGTCAAAAATCGCGTAGCAGGCGTGGAGATTGATCTTCTTTTTGCCGGGGATCAGGCTCAGAGCCTTTTCCAGATCAGCCATCAGCTCCTCGGGGGTGCGGGCCTTGCCGGGATAGTTGCCGGTGGCCTGGATGCCGCCGGTAAGGGAGCCATCGGCTGCCTCGAAACCGGTGACATCATCTCCCTGCCAGCAATGGATGCTGACGGGAATATTCTTTAAGGTTTCCAGTACCTGCTCGGTATCAATGCCGAGCTTTTTATATTTTGTGCTTGCAGATTCGTACCGTTCCATGGGGAACCTCCTTGCTTGTTTTTTATTATCTTTATTTTAAAGCATTGCAAAATTGCCGTCAATCTTTTTATAAAAAAGAACAAATTCACCCCTATAAAGAGGTGAATTTGCCCCCAAATTCCATATTTTCCATAAAAAGATCTGCAAAATCCCCATCAGCAGAGAGATCGATATACCGGGCGTTGCCGAGCGAAGAGGGCAACGGCATCCCGGCGGCATAGCGGGCGGCGCCCCGCAGGCTGCTGTTGCCGGCGAAATGAACCTTTTCCTTCAATTCCCGGGGCAACAGCCCCACCGCCGCCGCATTCTCCCGATCCACCGCCGCCGAAAAGCCTCCGGCGAGATACAACCGGTCGATCTGATCATAGCGGATCCCCGCCCTTCTCATCAGAGCCAGAATGGCGGCGTACACCGCTGCCTTGGCCAGTTGAAAGGCCCGAACATCTCCGGGAGTCAACCGTACTGCAGATGTGACGTAAAAATCCTCCTGTAAGTAGCCGCTCTCATCGATGACCCCTTGGCGCACCAGGGTGGCGATGAGGTCGATGAGCCCGGTGCCGCAGATACCGATAGGAGCGACCTCTCCCACTGTCTGATAACCGGCCTCGGAATAAGCGGAGATGGCGCCGGGAACGGCGCTCATGCCGCAGGTAATATTGGCCCCTTCAAAGCAGGGGCCTGCCGCCGCAGCGGTGCAAAGCACCCGTTCCCGGGAAAAGAGCAGGATCTCGGCATTGGTACCAAGATCCACCAGCAGGTGGTATTTCCCTTCAACAGGAGGGGCGAAGGCCATCAGCCCCGCCACAAGATCGGCCCCCACAAAGGCGGCGATGCCGGGCAGAGCGATCACATTTTTGACCGGCAGCGGTAATTCCTGCCGCCGTTCCCCCAAAAAGGCAGGGGTATAGGGGGCGGCGCCCATAGGAGAAGGGTCCACCCCAAAAAGCAGATGGAGCATGGTGGTATTCCCCGCCACATAGAGTTCCTTACCCTTCCGCCCCTTCAGCAGGGCAGAAAGCGCCTCTAAAAGCACCTTTTGCAACCGTTCCGGGCCGTTTTTAGCGGAATATTCGATCCGGGAGATCACATCTGCCCCAAAGCTCCGCTGGGGGTTGGTGCAAGTTACAGGCTGCAAAGGCTCACCGGCGGCCGAGACCTCCGCCAGGGCAAGGGTGGTGGTGCCCAGATCCAGCACATAAATGCCGGTGCCCTCCCCTTCCCCCTCCCGGACGGGAGAAAAGATCATTTCCCGATGGGGAAGTTTCAGGGTAACATCTTCTTCAAGCAGATAGCGGCAGCTTTGCTCCGGCTTGCCGTTGACGGTCACCGTGCATTTGCCGCAGGTGCCATTCCCTCCGCAAGGATGGGGAACATCAAAACCGTTTTGCTGCAAAAAATCTGAAAGAAGGGTGCCTTTCGGCGCAAAATATTCTTTTTTTTCGATGGTTATTTTAACCATAGATTGCCTGCACCGTTTGGAAATAAGCGTCTAAATTTTCCCACTTGGCGCGAGGCGGAATATCGCATCCGGAGGAGAGCATGAAGTTCTCATATCCGCCGCATTCCCCATGGATCCGGCGCAGTTCCGCCCCGATGACCTCGGGGGTGCCGTCCACAAAAAGAAGGGGATCCAGATTGCCCATCACGATGCTTTCGGCGGGCATCCGGGGAATCAGCGCCTTCAGGTCGATGGCATTGCCGAAATGGTAGATATCCGCACGGAGTGCGGCGATCTGCTCCGCCATATCCCCCACCGCATTGCCGCAGTTATGGTAGCAGAGCAGAAAATCCTCGCTCCCCACCGCCTCGAAGATGCGTTTAACATACGGAGCGGAAAATTCTTCCGCAAGGTCGGGGGAAAGCAGGCCCGCGGCAGGCTCTGCCATCACCACGCCATCGGCCCCCGCCTCCTTAAAGGCTTGGATATAGGCGATGAGGAATTCGGTGACCTTTTCCAGCAGAAGCTTCACATCCTCAGGGGAATCGTAGCATTCCATCATCAGCTCGGTCATATCGAAGAGCCGCCCCGCCAGCGAATAGGGGCCGATGACCCCGCAAAAGACCGGGCGGTCGGTGATCTCCTTACAAGCCAGCCGCACCCCTTCAATATAGAGAGAGGTACGCCCCGCCCCTACAGGAGGAACGGTCAAGCCGGCTGCGCGGGAAATATCCTCCAGCACACCCTTTTCCACCGTTGGAACCTCATTTTCGGGGCAACGGACAGTACAACCGAAGGCCTCCGCCTCCACCGAAAGATCCATCATATTCAGAGCGGCGCCCATGGGGCAACGATCCGCAATGGCTTTCATCCCCTTGACCTGCATCTCGGCAGAGGAAATGAGCTCCTTCACGCTGATACCCAGCAGCTGCACCGAGGGAAAGGAGAGGATAGGCAACGTTTTTTCTTTGTTATTTAACAGTTTTTTGGCTTTTTCTTTCATTTTTCGTTCCTTAAAATCACACAAAAATAGGTTACGGTATTGGGGCCGTTATGGTAGTTGATCCCCACCCGGCGGGAAAGGGCCACTACATCGATGCCGCAGGCCTCCACCGAGGGGATGGCCCGCTCCGGGAAGCGGCAAGGGGCATGGGGGTAGGTGCAGGCCTCACAGAGGATACACCCCTCACAGCCCAATGCCATGAAATCGATGCCGTCCCGGTGCAGATCGTCGGTCAACGCCAGCAATTTTTTATGGGTGGCGTGGCCGCCCGCCCGCATCCCTTCGAAATCGAAGGAATCCTCTAAATTATATTTGCAGGTAAAGACCCATGCCGTTTGATAGGCTTGGATCCTTTCCTTTGCCTTCTGTGGATCCAGCCCCGGCGGGCAGGTCCAGCAGGTGGCATACTTACCGCATCGGTTGGCGGCACAGGCGGCGGTAACCGCCTCGGAAAAGGGGATCTCCCCCACCGGCAGGCTCTCAAACTGAAAGACGCCGGCGGCTTCCAATCGTTTTTTCATCTTCAATACTTCCCCAATCGGTGGGCCGCGGCGGCGATCTGCTTCATGGTCTCAAAAGAAACGGAGTTGGGGATGCTATGGTCGGAGGCGAAGACATAGCCGCCGCCTTCCTTCATCACCGGAATGATCCGCTCCATTTCGGGCAGTACCAGTTCGGGGCGATCCCAAAGCTGGGCGTTGATGCCGCCGTGGAAGGCCAATTGATCGCCGTAGGTCTTTTTTAAATAGAAGGGATCCATCCCCGCCTTGATCTCCAAGGGGTTGAGCATCTCCAGCCCGATCTCGCAGAGATCGGGGACCAGCGGCTGGATAAAGCCGCAGGAGTGCAGCTCGGTGACCAATCCCCGCTCGTGGGCCCAGTCGATGACCCGCTTATGATAGGGCTTAAGCAGTTCCCGGTACTGGGCGGGGGAAAAGAAGGTAGTGCCCTTATAGCCCATATCATCGTACCAGAAGATGCCGTCGAACTCATAGCCCGCATCCAAGATACGCTGGCAGAGATCCAGCGAGGTGTTAAGGTAGGTCTCGAACATATCGGTGATCCATTCGGGATCGTCGTACATCCCCATCAGTACGTTTTCGGTGCCTGCCATATGGGAATGGGCCACATCGAAGCCAAACCACACCACCAGCTGGCGGAAATCGCCCCGTACCTTCCAGAGGGGAGCGTTTTCCTTTAAATAGTCCCAAGGGATGCGATCCTCATGGTATTCCAGCATTTTTGCCTTGGCCTCCGGCCATTTTTCGGGGGAATCGTAGGAATATGCCAGCGTTTCAGGGGTAGAATCCAGGGCAGTAAACCTCTTTTGGGTGGTGCCCCACTTGGTGGTAACGATCTGATACCGTTCGTTTTCCTCCAGCACCCGCACGGGAAAGCGGGGGGAATTATCGGGGCAGACCCGCACCACCCGGTCGAAGCCGAAATAATCCTGCCAATCCACCCCAGCAGGCAACCCCTCCCGATACCAGCGGGCAACGGTACCCTTCCATGCGGTATCCAGCATCATGATGCGGTCAATTTCTTGGCGGCGGTAGGTGCGGAGCATTCGTTCACGAGAAGTCAGTTCCATTGTTTTTCTCCTTATTTAGACCAGCGGATAATATTTTCTGCCAATTCCTCGGCCTTCTGAACAGAGGAGCAGGCACCGGAAATGTAGAAGCCGGCAGGGTCCATAGTTCTGATCAGTTTTTCCATCCCTTCCGGATCATTCTCGCCTGCCCCGCGCCGCAGGATGATCCCCTTCTTCTTATCCTGGATCTTCCGCAGGACAGGGAACCATTTTTCATCCCATTCGGGGGCTTCGCCCGCACCGGGTGCCCACTGAATGGCCTTTAGGCCGGGAATCTCCAGAATCATATCCAGATGGGGCAGCTCACCCACGCCGTCCAGATGGTAAACGGGGCGCTCGATATGCTTGGCCTGCTCCACCAGATCGGGCAGAACAAACTCTTCGAAATGAGCAGGAGAGAGCATATAGGAAAAATCGCACTGCATGGGATACCAGTCCTTGGCAGAAGGAATATTCATCCAGGTATTATAGGGCAGGCCGTGTTTCTTCACCGTTTCTACCTGCATCTTATAAGCACAGATCCACATCTGGTTGACCCGTTTGGAAAGCTCTTTGATCTCATCGGGATAATCATAGAGATCATAAAGCAGTTCCTGCGTACCCCGCAGGGAGGCCAGAATATCCAGAATTCCCCCCAGATCGGTGATGGAAAAATGCACATTGGAATCGGTGGCAAACTTTTTCTGCAGCCGCAGGAGATGCTGCCACATTTCGCTATTTTCATTAAATTCGATGGGAGGCAGATCTTCCCAATCCTCAATGACAGGGCGGCGATCCAGCCAAATGGTATCCTCGCCCAGATCGTAGTTGCCGCCGATGCAGGCAGAAAGGCAGCCGGGGCCCAGATTGGTAAAGAGCATGGGCACCGCATCGGCCACATAGGCGGTATTTTCCACCTTATGGCGGTGCCAGTTTAAAACATAATCCTCATCCAGCCATTTCTGCTTCAGATCGACCGGCTTGGTGAAATGGGTCGCACCCTCCTTGGGGGCGGTGAAATTCAAAACGGGGGTCTTGTTGGTCCGCTCCCAGAACTGCTCGTAGCGGTCGAGGCGGTCTTTATACTGTTCGTTAAAGTTCATCGGCACAACTCCACGGCCGCATCCGCGGCACTGGCAGCGTCGGAGGTGTAGCAATCGGCGCCGATCTTCTGGCAGTATTCCTCGGTCACGGGGGCACCGCCCACCATGATCTTGACCTGATCCCGGATGCCGGCGGCTTCGGCGGCCTTGACCACATCCGCCATCACGTCCATGGTGGTGGTCAGCAGAGCGGAGCAGCAGATGACCTGGCAGCCCTGCTCCTTGGCGGTCTGCACGAAGTTCTCGGGGGCCACATCGGTGCCCAGATCGATAACCTCAAGGCCCTTGCCCTCCATCATCATTTTAACGAGATTTTTGCCGATATCGTGGAGGTCGCCCTGCACGGTGCCGATGCAGACCTTGCCCTTGGCTTTGACGCCATCCTCGGCCAGATGGGGCTTCAGCACGGCGATACCCTTATTCATGGCACGGGCGGCCACCAGCACCTCCGGAACATAAACCTCATTGCGTTTGAACTTTTCGCCCACTACATTCATCCCGCTCAGCAACCCCTCGTTGAGGATGCGGGCGGCAGGAACGCCCTGCTCCAATGCCTCGGTGACCAGGCGTTCTACATCCTTGGCCTTGCCTCTTTGCAGAGATTCGGAAATTTCGGTGATAATCATGATCTTTTCTCCTTTTTCTTCATTTTCAATATTTGACATTCTGTATTGATAAGGGGTGGTTCCCGTTTCGTTTTTAAAAAGGCGGTAGAAGGTGGGAACATCCTTCAGCCCGCATTGGCGCACGATCTCTTCATTGGTCAGCCCGGTATAGCGAAGCAGGCGGCAGGCGTGACCCAAACGGACGCTTCTCACATATTCCTGAAAGCTTTGCCCCACCACCCGCCGAAAGAGGCGGCTGAGCTGAGAACTGCTGAGAAATACTGCAGCCGCCACCGAATCCAGGGTCATGGCGCTATCGCCGAAGCGGTCGCCGATCTCCCGGAGGGCGGCAGAGACCGCCACCCATTCCTTGGGATGGCGGCGATGGGCGGTATCCGCCTGATCGATATACCGCCCCAGCAGGATCAAAAGCAGGGAAAGGTGGGAGCGGACAGCCACTTGCCAATCCTGCTCCTGCCGATCCAGTTCCTCGCTAATGGCAGCAAAATGGACCAGCACCTGCTCCATCGCCCGGTTGTTCAGCAGGGCGTAGGAAACGGGAAGATCATCCCGGAAGATGCCATAGCATTCCTCCCCCGCCGGGAAGGTGAGGGTCTGCACGGTGAGCTCTTCGCCGCTGTAGCAATGGGGAAGCTCGCCCTGCAGGATATACATATCACCCGGGCGGCATTCGGCGGTCTCGTTCAGCAGGCGGTGCCAGCCGGTGCCGGCGGTGACCACGCTGATCTCCACGGTACCGTTCTTACCGGGTACCGGCTCCCCCCGGCAGGCCGTTGTTTGAATGGAAATATCCATTTATACTCGAAGCTCCTTGATCTTTTCAGCGTAGTACTGCACCAGCTCAAATTTGGAGCCGGGCATCAGCCGATGGTCGGGGCAAGGGATAAAGCCGCCCAGATCGGCCAGCCGTTGCATCCGCTCAAGCTCGGCATCCACCGCCGCTTTGTCCTTACGGAGGGCTGTCTTATCCATGCCGCCTACCCCCAGCACCTTCTTGCCGAAGCGCGCACGGGCGGGGGCAAACTGATCACCCCATACCCCCACCTCGATGGGGAACATCACATTCACGCCGTTTTCCACCCATGTGGGCAGAAGTTTTTCGGTGACCCCGTCGCAATCCAGGGAAATAAGGTCGATGCCATAGGAATGGAGCAGATCGTTGCGCTTTTTATAGTGCTTAGCGCAAAGCTCTTCAAAGAGCTCGGGGTGGATCAGCGGCCCGTTTTTGAAGCAGATATCCTCCCAATAGTGGGCGGTATCAAATTGGATGCCGCTCTCCAGCACTGCCTTAACGCATTGATACTGCATCTCGGCAAAGGTATCGATAAGATCGGCAAAGAGGGTCTCATCCTCATCGTACATCAGGTAGCTCATCCCCACCACCGAGACCATATCCCGGATCGTACCCAGCACACTGCCCACCTTCAGGCAGCGGGGCAGATCGGGATCCAGATCCTTATAAGCATCCGGACAGATGCGGTCGGGGGTAAACTGCATTTTGGGCCGGTACAGCTCTTCGAACTCCCTCCGGCTTTTTAAAAGGTAATCATCCTCCGAAGGGATGGAGCTAATACCCGGCTTGATCCGCTCGATGATGCCGGTGGGGCCTTGCACCCGCTGAGTGCCGTCCGGCAGGACCTCCAGCACCTTTCGTTCAAAGGGCGGGCGCAGGGAAAGATCCACGCCGCGCCCGGATCTGGACCAGTTAAAATCCCAGCCCAGCAGGCGATCCAGCTCCCGGTCGGCGGCGTTGCCGTCCCCTTGGGCTTGGGCAAGTTCCTTGGAAATATATCCCTGCTCTGCCCATTCCAGCAGCAGTTCTCTCCAGTAGCCAAAGTGAACCGCCGGCATCCGATCGGCAGGGCGAAAATGCAAAATATTCAATACACGTTCGCGATTGGTCATAAAAACCCCTCCTTTTTATTATTTTAACATAGGTTTTCCTATAAAAAAATAGGGTTTTCTTTCTTTTATTTTGAACAAACTGCAACAAAACCACAGAACCAAAGTTCTGTGGTTTTGTTTTATAACTCTATTGTTTTTTCCAAAGAAAAACTGTAGATCTCTCTGCGGACAACGGTAAGCCCTTTGACCCGTTTCAGGGCTTCGGCATAGAGATCCATCTGGATCTGGTAGCGGTCAATGAGCTCCTGCCCGGCGGAGACCCGGTCGGTCTTATAATCCAGGATCACCGCCTCGGTGCCGTTGACGCTATAGCAATCCAGCACGCCCTGGATGAGGATCTCTCCCTCCGCCTGCTCCCCGAAAAGCTCCCGGGCGGGCATGGGAAAGAGGAACCGCTCCTCCTTGCTGTAGTATTCGGCGGCCAGCAGATTTTCAAAGCAGGGGCTGGCGGTAAAGCGGCGGATCTTTTCCACCGGGATCAGCGCCCGCTGGCTTTCAAGAATGAATTTTTCATGGACCAGCCGGGCCAGCTCTGCCTCGGGATCCTGCCGCAGCCGTTCAAAATTGCTGAACTGTAGGGCCTGATGGAGTGCGTTACCCACCTCATTGCCCCGGGGGGCAAACCGGCTGACAAAGCGGGGCTCTGCCATCCGCACCCGCTCCTCTAAAAGGGGCTCCGCCTCCGCATCCTGCTCCCGGAGACCCTTCAGTTCCGAAACCGAGAGCTTGGCCGGCAGCCGCACGGCGGAAAGATGGGGGTATTTCCAATCCAGCCGGGCATGGAAGGTCTTAGCATCGAAGGGGCATTCCTCCCCTTGCGGCTGCTCCGCCGGCAATGCCTCCTCTTGGGGCGCTCCTTCCACCCATTGGGCATAAAGGGAGGGATATTCCCGCTGCGGCAGGCCAAACCGCTGCCGCAGGGTTTCCCCTTCTGCGCTGCCGCCCAGCAACGCCCCCAGCCAGCGGCCATAGGAGGCATCCTTGCCCTTCAGCAGCCAGCGGGGCAGTACCTGCCCTAAAGAAGCGCCCTCGGTGATCCAGCGCTCCAGATTTTTTTCGGCGGTATTGAGCAGCAGAATAGTCTTGCTCACCGGGCGGGTGAGGGCCACATACAGCACCCGTTCCTCCTCCCCCACCCCATCGGCGGCCATCTGATCGGCTAGCACGGTCTGGGAAAGAGAGCGGCAATGGAAATACAGCTCCGGCTCCCCGTACTCCACGGCGGCGCCGTAGCGAGAATGGAGCAGGATCCGCTCGCTGAGATCGGTACGGTTGAATTTTTTATGGGCATCCCCCAGAATACAGATGGGGAATTCCAGACCCTTGGATTTATGGATGGACATGATCCGCACGCTGTTTTCATCGGATTTCAGCCGGGCACCGCCTTGGCTGCCCGATTGGCTGATTCGGATATGCTGCACAAAGGCATACAGCCCCCGGTAGCCCTCCTGCTCAAAGAGGCGGGCATCCTCGGCCAGCAACTCCAGATTGGCGCATTTTTCCGCGCCCCCCTCCTCGGCGGCGTAGGCCGCTAAGATCCCGCTTTCCTGATAGATGCGGTACAACAGATCGTAAACATAAAGGGAGCCGGCCAGGCGGCGGTAATTTTCGATGGTCTCATAGGCTTTTTTTGCCTCCGGAAGGGTTTTGGCCGCCACACGAAGATCTTCATATAAGGGAGCATGGCGGTGGCGTATGGAAGCCAATTGCCCCACGCTGAAGCGGAAGTAATCGCCGTAGAGCAGGGAGACCAGCGCCACATCGTCGTAAGGATTATTCAGCACCAGCAGATAGGAAAGGATGCTCTGCACCTCGAAAAGGTCAAAAAAGCGAACCCCCTTATTACTGTTGACCACCGGAATGCCCAGCGCCAGCAATTCCCTTTCATAAACGGCGGCGGTACCGCTGGTATTGCGGAGCAGCACCGCAAAATCCTTATACTGCACCGGGCGGGACTCGCCGTCGGGCAGCAGAAGCATTTCCCCCTTCTCCACCGCTTGGGCGATAAGCCGGGCGGTATAGCGGGCATTCTGCACCGCAGGCTCCACCCTTTTCCCCGTCTTCGAATCCTCCATGGGTGCCAGCCAATGAAACTCTGCCCGTACAGACTCCGGCTGGGAGAAGGTACGGCCGGCCACCAGTTTTTCCCGGTCATCATAGCAAACGCCGCCCAGCTCCGGGCTCATAATGGAGGAAAACACCCGGTTGGCAAACCGCAGCACCCCCGGATGGGAGCGAAAATTAGCATTCAGCTCCAGCACTGTTTTGCCGGAAAGGGCATCTGCCTCATAGGGGGCAGAATGACGACGCTTCTGATCGAAGATCTCCGGCTCGGCACCCCGGAAGCGGTAGATGCTTTGCTTGAGATCTCCCACCATAAAGAGATTTTGTTCATCCTTTGAAAGGGCTCGGAAGATCAGATCCTGCGCCCGGTTGGTATCCTGAAATTCATCGATGATGATCTCATCGTAATCCTGCTGCAGCTGGAGGGCACGGGGGGTGGGGGTGAGGCGGTCGGCGGCGGGGTCATAGGCCTCCACCAATAGCTGCACCGCCATCTGCTCCATATCCTGATAAGAGATAAAGCCGCCCCGGCGGCGGGCCTCTGCCAGCCGCTTCTGCAATTCCGAGCAGAGGGCAAAATAGCTTTCCAGCAGCTCCCCCTCGGCGACGATCTGCCGCAGTTCCTCCGCCTCCGGCTGCGTACATTGCTTCTGGAACTCGGCAAAGGCTTTTTTAAAGCGATCCCGCTCCTGCTTCAGCAGCTCCTTGGCCTCCTCATCGCCCCCCTTTTCCACCAATTTATTCCAGGTGAGGGTGGCAAATTTATGGTTTTGGAGGGCCTGCACCCAATCATCGTAGCGGCGGCTCTGCAGCACCCGGAAGAGATCAGCCAGCCCTTGCTGCTCCTTTTCCAGAAACTCCAGCAGCAAGGGAAAGCCGCTGAGATAGGGATGACGCAGCACCAGTTCCATCAAAAAGGCATAGCGGGCCTGCAGCTCCTCCAGATTTTGCCGGAGATAACGGTAAAGACCGTCCTCGGCAAAGCAGGCAAACAGCCCCTCCTCTGCCCGGCGGTAGGGCTCCAGCGCCCGGCGGATATAATCGGCGGGCAGCGGCTGATCCTCCAGAAAATGCAGCCCCCGGATCAGCAGGCTCTTTAAAGGCTCATCGCTGCGGGCGGCGGCAAACTGATCCAGCACCCTTTGGACCCGGGGGTCCTCGGTGCCGTAAAGCTCCTCCAGGAATTTTTCGGTCTCCTCCTCCACCATGGCGGTCTCGGCCTGCTCATCGATGAGGCGGCAACGGGGATCCAGCTCCAACTGCTCAAAATGGCGGGTGATCAGCCCCAAGCAGATGCTGTGGACGGTGCCGATCTCGGCACTGTCGATGAGAGCGCTCTGGCGCATCAGGTGGTCGTTGCCTCCGTTTTCCCGCAGGTACTGATCCACCGCTTTTTTGATCTTTTGCCGCATTTCGGCGGCTGCGGCGGTGGTATAAGTCATAATGATCAGCCGCTGGATATCTCCTTCCTGCTGAGTGAGGTAGCGGAGGATCCGCTCCACCAGCACGGCGGTCTTACCGCTGCCGGCGGCGGCAGAGACCAGCAGAGCATCGCCCCGGCCGGCGATGGCCTTTTGCTGCTGCCCGGTAAATTGTATGCTCAATGCTGCTCCCTCCAATCATAAGGTTCTTCGGAATAATAGCGCTGATCCCCGGTTTCGGGATCATGGCGGCAGACTGCCGCAAATTCACAGTAACGGCAGGCGTTATGCTCCCGGCCCTTCAGCGGACGGATGGCGGCCTCGCCGGAAAGGATCCCCTCGGCGGTATCCCGGATGACCGTTTCCATATGCTCCACCATCTCCTGCATCAGAGCGGGGTCATAGGCCTTTACATCCTTTTTCAAGGCTCCGTCCTTGGTATATGCGATCTTGAAGTAACGGCTGCCCTTGGCCCCGTCCAGGGCGCAAAGAGCCTGCTCATCGGCAGAAAAGGCGCCGTTACGTTTATAAAAGCTTTTCAGCTTTTCTTCCAATTCCTCGGGCTTGACCGGCTCAGTGAAAACAGGAGTCTTGGCCTCCATATAACAGCCGGCGCCGGGCACTGCATTGCTCCAGCGGCCGCTTTTGATGAGGCCGTAAAGGTAGATGGGCAGCTGAACACCGTCCCGGTTGGTGATGCCCCGCAGGTCAAAGGTCTTGGAGCCAGTCTTATAATCGGTGACCTTCAGGTAGGTCTTTCCATCTGCTTCAAAGGTATCCACCCGATCCACCGAGCCGATCAGCTCGGCAACGGCACCGCCGGAGAGAGGCAGAGTGGTACCGTCCAGCTTGACCTCCTCTCCATAGGGGATGTAGCCCCCTTCCCGCAGCTCACCCAATACATTCTCTGCCACCAGGCAGAAGAGGCTTGTCATCCGCCGGTAAAGGGAGTTGAACCGGTTGGTCTGGTTGAGATCCCGCAGCTGATCCTGCAGATACTCCCGGGCAAGCACCTCTCCGAACTGTTGAATTTTAATAGGAGTATACTTAGAGTAATCAAAATGTTCCTCCCGGAGCCGGGAGATCAGCTTTTCCATGCCGTAATGAACAAAGGTGCCGATATTGGCGGCATCGAAGGTGACCGGCTCCAAGGGGCGGATGGCCATGGTCTTATCCATAAAATAATGGAAGGGGCAATTCTGGTAAAGGCTGATCTGGCTGTAGCTGAGGCGCAGCCGATCGCCAAAGATGCGGCGCACCACCTCCTCCGGCAGCCGGTCGGCGGGATCCCGGGGCGGCAGAGGCTGTTCCTGCAACTCCGCTAAGACCGCCTGCCGCAAAGCCGGATTCCAGCCGGTCAGCTCCCGAGCGCCCTCGGGGGTGACGGCAAAATCATAAGGCTCCATATCCGACCGCAGAATGGGCTTCAGGCCGGTGAGCTTTTGCAGCTTATCCAGATAGACCGAGGGCAGCAGAGCCTCCCCGTCCATCCGGAAGGCGCTATAGGTAAAGGTCAGCTCCTGCCGGGCAGAAAAGACCGCTGCATAAAAACGGTACTGCCCCTGGAGCGTATTTTGCTGGAGGGTGGCATTACAGGGCAGATCGTGGGCCGCAAACAGCCGGCGCTCCCGATCGCCGATCAGGCCGGTATCGGAGACCGGCATGGGCAGCAGCCCCTGATTGGCGCCCACCACATACAGCCCATGCACATCCCGCAGGCGGCTATGGGCCACCTCGCCCATGGTGACCGCATCCAGCGTCGGGGGAGCCACATTCAGCGCCGTTTCCTCTCCGCAGAGGCCGATCAATTCTTCGGCGGCATACAGCGAGAGGGGCGCTTTGCCGAATACGGTATAAATATCGTCCAGAATATCGGTCATCACGCTGTAAAGCTTGAGATATTCCCGGCTTAAACGGCGGTTTTGCTGGGTCTCCCAAGGGTTCTCCCCGGCGGCAGTCCGATCCAAATGTTC
This sequence comes from Clostridia bacterium, assembly GCA_017464525.1. GTDB lineage: Bacteria > Bacillota > Clostridia > Oscillospirales > QAKW01 > QAKW01. The sequence continues at coordinate 101,066 of JAFTZM010000008.1, read as the reverse complement.
CTGCGCCAGGGCGGCGAGATGGGTCTCCACCCGGAAATCGCAGAGCAGACCGTAAATGGCTTCTGCCAGGGCTTCGCCGGTGCCGGCCGCGGTCTTTTCTTTGAAATGCAGAAGAGGCTCCCGGATCCGGCGGCGCAGGGCATTCAATTGCTGCAGCAGCGCCTCCCCTTCCGGGGTGATCTTTCCCTGACCGTTGGGGTTCTGGCTCCAATCGGCCTCTCGCACAAAGCGTTCGCCGTTGATCTGCCATAAAATGCAATAATTTTCCAGCCTACTGATGAGATCCCGATCCTCCCCGCAAAGGCCGGTCTTCAAAAAGGTCAGAAGATCCTCCTGGCGAAAATAGCGCTCGGGGCTGATCAGCCGGAGGGCACTCTGCACAAAGGCAAAGAGGGGCTTGCCCAAGGAGGAGCGCCCCCGATCCACAAAGAGGGGAACACCGTATTTAGCAAAGACCGTTTCGGCCACCGGGCCGTATTCCTCGCAGCTGCCGGCAACCAGGGCAAAATCCCGGTAGCGCAAGCCCTGCTCCCGCACCTTTTTGGCGATATCGGCGGCCACCATGGAAAGCTCCTCCCGAATATTGCGGCCGGCCATCAGCCGGATATGGGCGGGCTGAATGATCGCAGCATCAGTGGCAAAGAAATGCTGCTCCAGCGCCCGGAGATCCTCATGCTGCAGCCGCCGGGAGGGGCCGGGCAGCACAACCGTCTCCGTCTTCTTCCCCTTGGCCAACCGCTGCAACGCCGCCAGTTCCCCCTTGGCAGAGGAAAAAAGCAGCGAAGGATCGGCAGGATCCAGCAAAAGGGCGCAGTAAACACAGCCGCTCTGCTCGAAGATCAGCTGTAAAAGCTCCCGCTGGCGGCCGGTAAAGCCAAAAAATCCATCAATCATGACGGCAGAATCGGCAAAAAAGCCATGCTCCCGGGCAAGCTCCGTAGCGGCGGCCAGATCCTCGGCCGCGGAGCGATTCTCATCGTCCAGCGCCGCCCGGTAGGCGTCATAAAGCAAAAAGAGATCTCGGTATTTTTCCTGCCAATCCCGGCGGCCGCTCTGCTCCAGCACCGGCAGCACCGCATCCCGAGTGAGACCGGAAAGAGAAAATTCCGAAAACACCTCCGAAAGGCGGCCCACAAAGCCCATGGTGGGCCGTGCCTTGCGGTAGTAGCCCAGCTGAGCCTGCTGCTCCTGCAGTACCCGGTAGATGAGGGCGGTCTGGCGGGTGGCAGTCATATAGTTGCCGGCCACCCCGCCGAAGCGGCGGAAGATCTCATTGCAAAGGCGGCGAAAGGAGACCGCTTTCACACCGTCCAGCGCCCCCAACTCCCGCTCCAGCCCCATGGAGCTTTGCTCCGGCACCAGATAATAGACCCGGCGGTAACGGGCAGAAAGCTCCGACAGTTTCTGCATCAGATATTCGGTTTTGCCCACACCGCTGCGGCCTAAGATCCAGGTGATCATGAAAATGCTCCTTTTTTGAATGATTTATAATCATATTATACGGGTTTTTAGGGAAAAAGTAAAGCCCCGCAAAGCGGGGCTTTACCCAGGGTGTCGAAAATCTTATTTTTTATTTCGACGCCCTGGCCAGACTGCCGAAAAAGAGCGCAGATTTCGCCGATCACGCCCGAAGTTGTATGTGATACTACGAGTGGCGGGACCGGCGGAAAGCAGAAAAAATTTAAATCAATCTCGCCTCGGCGAGATTTTTCCTTATTCTGGAAACGGCGGGAGCGAAGCGAGGAAGTCCCCTTGGGGTAGCCCCCGCCCTACAAACTATGACCAAGATGGTGCTGAAAAGGTTATTCCTTTTTTCTGCGGTCGGTGCCTTTTTCGACGGTCTGAGCAAAGCCCCGCAAAGCGGGGCTTTGGGTTATTCGATTTCGTAATCGTAGATCACCGGATAATGGTCGGAGGCGAAAAGGCCCTCGCCGAACTCACGGATGATGACATCATAGCCCACCGGCTTGATGGCGGAGCCATGATAAAAGCTCATATCGATGATGCTATTGATATTCTCACCGACGATCTGGTAGCCCACGCAGGTGGCCTGCTTATTTTCAGGGCAGAAGGTACCGCGGGTATCGTTGAAATACTCGGTCATCTTGGCGTAGGCGGGAGAAACGGGAGTGAAATTGAAATCGGCAACGCAGAGAACCGTCTCATCCCCAAATTCCTTGGCCTTCTTCACTAACAGCTCGGCAGAGGGCACCTGCGGCTCCGGCTTATAGTCCACATGGCAGTTCATCACATGGACGGTCTTACCGGTCTCCAGATGGCGGAGGGTCACCCGGATGCAATGGCGCACATGGTTAGCGCCCCAGCCCTTGATATTGGGGCGGTCGGGCTGGTCGTTGAACCAGAACTGCTCGGAGGAAACATACTCATACCGATCCTTCCGCCAATAAATGGGGGCGCCCTCCAGGTCGAAGCAATCCCGGAACATCATCACATGATCAAAGCGGTCGTCCAGTCCCTGCAGGGGTTTCAGCCAAATACGGGTGATCTCCTGAAAGCCGATAATATCGGGATCATACTCCTCGATCAGAGCGTGCACACGGGGGGTGCGCTCTTCAACGGTATGGCCGTTGGGATCGTCAAAACCTCTTACATTAAAGCCCATTAAACGTAATTTCATTGTTCATTCACCTCAAATTCAAAATATACAGGATAGTGATCCGACGGAAATTTATTGTCGAAGGTACGGGTGACCACCTCATATTTGGTGGGGGTCACACCATCGCCGTGGTAAAAACAGTAGTCGATGGGTTGACCGCTGCCCGGTTCAATATTTTTATAGCCATGGCAGGTACTCATCGCCGGGGCGCCCAATTCCTCACGAACATCGGCAAACCAGCTGCGCATGGAATGCCAGCCGGAGGTGCCGGGATGGAAATTATAATCAGCGGTGCAGAACACCGGCACATTCCCCAGCTTTTCCGCCTTACGGATGATCAGCTGGGCGCTCTCCCGAGGGCCGCAGCCCACCCAATCGAAATGGGTGTTATAGTACTGGATCAGTTTGCCGCTCTCCTTATGACGCAGGGCGGCGTGGCTGCAGATGCGGTAATAATCGGCGCCCCAGCCCTTGGACATCTGGGCGGGTGTCTCGCTGAGCCAGAAATGCTCCTCCTCTACCAGTTCAAAGGCATCCTTTTTCCAGTAGATGGGAGTCGCCTCCCGGCTGACATCGTGGCGATACATCCAGATGACCCCGTATTGCTCCTTCAGCGGCTCCAGATACGGCTCCCAGCGGTAGGAGGCCTCCTGAAGGCCGAAGAGATCGGGGTCATAATCCCGAATGATCTCCAGGCATCGCGGCGCCCGCTCGGCAACGGAATGCCCATCGGGATCGTTACAGCACCGCACATTAAAGCTCATCATCTTAAGTTTCATTTTACTTTACCTCAAATTCAAAATATACTCCGAAATGGTCGGAGACGAATTTTCCTTCATAATCTTTTGTTAACACTTCATATTTGGTGGGGGTCACGCCCTCCCCATGGTAAAAGCAATAGTCGATGATGACCTGTCCGGGGCTACCTGCCGGCTTATAGCTACAGGTGGTGCCTTGGGTATTTTCGGGGGCGATCTCCTCCCGGACATCATAAAACCAGCTGCGCATGGAATGCCAGGGAGGAGAGCCGGGGGTAAAATTGAAATCTGCAATACAAAAGACCGGCGCATTCCCGTATTTTTCTGCCTTGCGGATGATCAGCTGAGCGCTCTCCCGGGGGCCGGGGGTCACCCAATCGAAATGGGTATTATAAAGTTGGAGGACCTTGCCGGTCTCCTTATGGCGAAGGGATGCATGGCTGGCCACCCGGAAATGATCGGAATTCCAGCCCCGAGTTGCCACCATGGGGGTCTCGGATAGCCAGAAGTGCTCCTCCTCCAACAGCTCAAAAACATCCTTTTTCCAATAAATGGGGGTAGCCTCCCGGGACTCACAGGGATGGCGGTACATCCAGATGACTCCGTACTGCTCCTTCAGCGGCTCCAGCTCCTGCTCCCATTGAGGGGTGGCCTCCTGAAAGCCCATGAGATCCGGCTGCCATTCGGCGATCTGCTGAAAGAGCCGGGGCGCCCGCTCAGCAACGGAGTGCCCGTTTGGGTCGTTGCCGCAACGGACATTCTGCGTCATGATCTTCAGTTTCATATTATTCTACCTCAAATTCATAGTACATGGCATGGTGGTCGGAAGCAAACTGCCCATCGAAGCTGCGGTTGACCACCTCATAATCGGTGGGCTTGACGCCCTTGCCATGGTAGAAGCAGTAATCGATGATGCAGGACTCGCATTCTCCCCGGTTCTTGTAGCTGTGGATGGTGGCCAGCTTATTATCGGGGGCCACATCCTCCCGCACATCCCGGAACCAGCTCCGCATAGAATGCCAGCCGGCGCTGCCGGGAGCAAAGTTATAATCGGCGGTGCAGAAGACCGGAGAATCCCCATGGCTCTCTGCCCGGCGGATGATCAGCTGAGCGCTCTCCCGGGGGCCGCAGCCCACCCAATCGAAGTGGGTATTATAGAAATAGATGATCTTGCCGGTCTCCTTATGCCGGAGCGCCGCATAACTGCAGACCCGGTAATAATCGGAATTCCAGCCCTTGGAGGGCTTATTGGGGGTCTCGGAAAGCCAGAAATGCTTTTCCTCCATCAGCTCAAACACGCTCTTTTTCCAATAAAGCGGGGTGCCCTCCAGGCTCTCCGGATGGCGGTACTGGAGGATATGGCCGTATTCCTTATCCAAAGAAGCCAGCAGCTCCATCCACTTGGGTGTGATCTCCTGAAAGCCGATCAAATCGGGATCCTTTTCCTTGATGATGGCCAGGACTCGGGGTGCACGCTCCTCCCGGTTGCCGCCGCATTGCACATTGAAGCCTACAATTTTCAGTTTCATATCATTCTACCTCAAAATCACAGACGATCCCATAATGGTCAGAGGGGAACTTTCCGTCGTACAGCCGGGTGATGACCTCATAGTTCTTCGGAGTTACCTTGCCCCGATAGAAGCAATGGTCGATGATCCAGCAATCCTTATCCCCCTGAGGCACATAACAATTGAGGGTGGCCTGGTGGTTCTCCGGCGCCACATCGGTGCGGAGATCCCGGAAGAAGCTGCGCATGGAATGCCAGCCGGCGGAATCGGGGGCGAAATTGAAATCGGCGGTGCAGAAGGAGATGGCATCCTTCCCCAGCGCATGAGCCCGGCGGATAATGACCTGCGCCGCCTCCCGGGAGCACCACTCGCCGCCGTCCATGTGGGTATTAAAATAGTGGATGACCTTGCCGGTCTTTTTGCACTTCAACGCCACATAGCTGCAGACCCGGGGCAAGCCCATGCCGTCTCCCCAGCCCTTGCTGGAAACAGCAGGGGTGGGAGAAAGCCAGAAATGGCAATGATCCACCAGATCAAAGCGATCCTTCCGCCAGTAAACGGGGGTGCCCTCCAGGCTTTTGGGAGCACGGTACATCAGGATATGATCGAAGTTTTCATCCAGGGGCTTCAGCACCTCCATCCACTTGGGAACCACCTCCTGAAATCCCATAATATCGGGATCGTAATCCTTGATGACGTCCAAAATGCGGGGAGCGCGCTCGGCGATGGAGTGGCCGTCCGGATCGTCGGTATACCGCAGATTGTAGCTGATAATTCTCATGATCTTTTCCTCACTCAATAATAAAGGTAGTAAACAGACCGTAATGGTCGGAGACAAACTGACCCTTGGGCCGCTCGGTCATCACTTTATAGGTCTTGGGGGTGCAACCCACGCCGTTGGTGAATACATAGTCGATGATACGGGGAGGATCCGTCTGCACATCGAAGCCGTTGGTGGTGGGAGTACCGTCGGAGGGAGCCACCTCATAGCGAACATCCTTATAGTCCTCGATCATCTTCTTATAGCCGGCGGAGCTGCACATCATATTGAAGTCACCGGTCAGGAAGACAGGCATCTCGCCAAAGTAGGGGGCCAGTTTTTCCTTAACGAATTCAATGGCCTTGACGCCGGGCTCGCCGCCGTCGTAGTGGGAGTTGAGCAGGCAGATCTTGCGGTTGCTGCCCTTATACTGCAGCACCATCAGATTAGCGATGCGCAGGTAATGAGCGCCCCAGCCCTTGCTTTCCACATCGGGGGTCTCGCTGAGCCAGAAATACTCCTGATGCACTACATCAAAGCGATCCTTTTTCCAAAGAATAGGGGTGCCCTCCTTGGAGTTTTCGCCCCGATAGACCAGGAACATTCCGTATTCATCGGCGCGGCCCAAAATCTCCTCGAAGGGAGGGGTGACCTCCTGCAGGCCTACCAGATCGGCCTGGTAATCCCGCAGCAGCTTACGGAGTCTGCGCGCACGCTCAATGGGCTCATGACCGTTACACTTTACATTAAAGCTCACCAGCCGCAGGGTCTCCTTCACCTCCAGCTCGGTATAAACACCGAAGTGGTCGGAGGGATATTTTCCATCCACCAGATCGTCGATAACTTTATAGTTGGAAGGTACCAACGTGTTGGGGGAAACAAAGCAGAAATCGATACGGCAGTGCCCTTCGAAGGGGCCAAAGCCATGGAAGGTGTTGCGGGGCAGGTTTTCGGTATTGGCATCCCGCAGCCGGGCGGTGATCTGCTTATAACCGGGAGAGGTGGGGTGCATATTGAAGTCGGCGGTCAGGACGACCCGATCGGCTTTCAAGGCATCGATATGCTTGAGGATAAGGTCACCGCTCTTAAGTTGGTTATCGTCGCCGAAGCCGTAGTGGGTATTGAAGAAATGGATGGTCTCGCCGCTCTGCTTATCCCGCAGTATTGCCCACATACAGATGCGGTTACAGCCCCAAGTATCCCAAGTGGTACCGTATTCCACGTCAGGAATATCGGAGAACCAGAAATAGCCCTTATCCAAACACTCAAAACGGGACTTTCTCCACATCATGGGGGTAGATTCGGGGTTGGTTACCTTCCGGGGCTTATTGAAGATCTCATATTCCTCGCCGTAATACTCCTCCAGATAAGGCATCCAGACGGGGGTGGCCTCCTGAAAGCCGACAAGGTCGGGGTCGTACTTGGCCAGAACTTCCTTCAGCCGGGGTGCCCGCAGGGCGATGGTGTTATCATCCTTGCCGCCGCAAAGGATATTAAAAGATACTACTTTGATCATGATTTATACTCCATTTCTGAATAGATTCCAAAGTGGTCGGAGGGGAATTTGCCGTCCACCAGCTGATCCAGCCGGCGGTAGCCCACGGTTTCGAAGTCCTCGGGGGTATAGAAGCAGAAATCGATGGGGCCGTAGCCGGTGGGCTCGGTGCGGAAGCCGTGGAAGGTGTTGCGGGAATCGTGGCCGAAGGCCTCGTTAGTATTGGTAAGCATTTCCTGCAGTTTTTCGTAACCGGGGCTGGCGGGGTACATATTATAGTCGGCGGTAACAAAGGCAGGCAGCTTCCAGAGCTTGATATGATCCATGATCAGCTTACTGCTCTTGACCTGATTTTCATCACCAAAGCCATAGTGGGTGTTGATAAAGACGATATCCCGGTCCTCCTGCTTATCGTGGAGCTTCGCCCAGACCGCAATGCGGTGGCAGCCGTAGTTATCCCAGCCGCCGCTTTCTACGTCGGGGGTATCGGAAAGCCAGAAATAGCCTTTCTCCAGGCAATCAAAGCGGCTCTTTTTCCACATCATGGGAGTGGATTCCGGATTATCCACCTTGCGCTCCTTATAGAATATCTCGTAGTCCTTACCGTAGGCCTCCTCCAGCATAGGCATCCAGGCGGGGCGGGCCTCCTGAAGACCGATCAGGTCGGCATCCAGCGGCTGAATGACCGCCTGCAGGCGGGGAGCACGGTTCTGCTTGGAATTTTCATGGTCGGGGGTCTCGTTGCGAACCCCGCAAAGGATGTTAAACGTAATGACTTTCAGCATGATATACCTCCATTTAAGCAAAGAGACCCAGACCTGCGCTATGCAGGCCCGGGTCCTTCTTATTTAGTCGATAATAAAAGTAGTAAAGATACCATTGTGATCGGAAACATACTCGCCCTTGGGCATTTCGTCGATGACCTTATAGCTCTTAGGAGTGGCTTTTACGCCGTTGGTAAAGACAAAATCGATGATCTGGGGAGCACACATATCATGCCCCAAACTGTTATAGGTGGGAGTGAAGTCGCGGGGGGCAACCTCCCAGCGGACATCCTTGAAATTCTCCCGCATGGCCTTATAGCCGGCTCCGCCGATATGCATATTGAAATCGGCGGTCACAAAGATGGGCATATCGCCATAGGGTGCCACCTTCTCCTTGATGAGCTTGGCAGAGGCCACATGATTTTCATCGCCGAAATCGAAATGGGTATTTACATAGCAGATCCGGCGATCGGAATTCTTATACTGCAGCACCACCAAAGTAGCGATCCGCACATAGTGGCCGCCGAAGCCCTTACCCGGCTGATCGGGAGTCTCGCTGAGCCAGAAGAACTCCTCATGAACCAGATCGAATTTTTCCTTGTTCCAGAGGACAGGAGTGGCCTCCTTCTGCTCCTCCAGGCGATACTTGAGGGAGATGCCATAGCGGCCGATCTTTTCCAGCTTCTCCACAAAGATGGGGGTGACCTCCTGCAGGCCCACCACATCAGCATTGTACTTACGGATGATGCTGCGAAGCATCCGAGCCCGATCCTCGGGGCTCTTGGGAGCGCCGTTGTTCTGCACATTGAAGCTCATCAGCTTCAGGCGCTGATGGATCTCCAGCTCATAAAGGAAGCCGAAATGATCGGAGGGATACTTCCCGTCGAAATCCTGATCCAGCAGGGTGGTGGCAACGGGGGTCACAGTATCGGGGGTTGCAAAGCAGAAGTCGATGGGGCGGCCGTTCCCATGGTTTTCAGGATGATAGCCATGGTAGGTGCAGCCACCGTAATTCAGGGTAGCGGCATTGCAATCCACCAGTTCCTCGGTCAGCTTCTTATAGCCGGCGGAGCCGGGGTACATATTAAAGTCGGCAGTTACAAATGCGGCATCCGCCTTCATGGCCTTGATATGATCCAGGATCAGGCGGCCGCTATTGACCTGGCAGTAATCGCCGAAGCCATAGTGGGTGTTGAAAAAGACGATCTCGCTGCCGTCTACCTTATCCCGCAGCTTTGCCCAAAGGCAGATGCGGTAGCAGCCGATGCTGTCCCAGCCCTGGGATTCTATATCGGGGGTATCGGAATGCCAGAAGTAGCCCTTATCCAGGCACTCAAAGCGGCTCTTCTTCCACATCATCGGGGTCGCCTCTTTGTTGTGGGCGGCACGGTACTTATTGAAGATCTCATATTCTGCACCGTAATCCTCCTCCAGATGCTCCATCCAGCGGGGAACCACTTCCTGAAAACCGATGAGATCGGCATCCAGCGGAGCCAGCACCTTCTTTAAGCGGGGAGCCCGCTCATCGATGGAGTGGCCGTCCGGGTCATTGGCACAGCGCAGGTTAAAGGTAATTACTTTGATCATGATCTTATCCTCCTCAGATCTTTACTACAAAATCAGCAACGACAGCACTGCGGTCGGCAAGATATTCACCGCGGCTGATCAATTCTTCTACCTGATAGGAAACGGGGATCAGTTCCTCACCCTGATAGAATACATAACTTTCGATGGCAGGAGCTGCCATATCGGCGCCCATGGCATGGTAGGTGGGCGTATAATTCCGGGGCGCGATCACCCGGCGGACATCCTGATATTCCGCCCGGAGCGCCCGGTAGCCGTCCCCGCCTATGGGCTGATCGGTCACAGCTGCAATGGCGGGCATTCCCGGAGCGGCCTTGCCGCCGTTGGCCACGCAGAGCTTTTTGCCGGTCTTGACATTTTTCAGCACCACAGCGCCTTCCAGTTCCTGCTCCAAAGCATACACTGCTTTTTTCCAATAGATCGACTGAGCGCCCTCATAGCCCCGGGCGCGACTCATCTTATCAACCAAAGATTCATCTTCATTCTGCAGAGCAGCGATATCGGCACCGGAATTTACCACACGGTTGCGGATACTGCGCATCCGCGCTTCATGATCCCCTTCGGCGGCAGCGGCGGCATTGATGCCCACCACCCGCAGGCTCTGGCGGGGCTCCACCTCGCAGAAAAGACCATAGTGATCGGAGGGGAATTTCCCGTCGAACCGCTCATCCATTTTATGGTAGGAAACAGGATGCATGGTATTGGGAGTAACAAAGCAGAAGTCGATGGGGATGCCAGTACGGTCGGGGTTATAGCCATGGCAGGTGATGCTGATATCATTGGCGGTGGCCTTATTCACATCCACCAGGAACTGGGTCATATCCCGATAGCCGGGGCCGTTCTGGGTCATATTGAAATCGCCGGTCAGCACCACTGCCTTTGCGCCCAGATGCCGGATATGATCCCGGATCAGGCGAACGCTATCGATATGGCATTGGTCGCTGAAGCCGAAATGGGTATTGAAGAAGTGGAACTCTGCCCCATTGGTCAGATCCCGGAGCTTCACCCACATACAAATGCGGTAATGGCCCCAGCTGCACCAACCCCGGGAGGGGATCTCCGGGGTATCGGAATACCAGAAATATCCCTTATCCAGGCACTCAAATTTATCCTTTTTCCAAAGAATGGAGCAGCCCTCGATATCGGTGACCTCATCCCGGTATTTATGGAACAGCTCGTAAGTATCGCCGTAATCGCCGGGGATGTGCTCCATCCAGCGGGGCACTACCTCCTGGAAACCGATGAGATCGGGATCGTACTTTTCGATCAGCGCCTTGACCCGGGGCGCCCGCTCTGCAACAGAGTGGCCGTCCTTATCGTTGGCACAGCGGATATTAAAAGATACTACTTTCATACTGTGTTCTCCTTCATAATATGTTCCAAAATGTATGGCACGATATGCTCATCGTTGGAGCAGATCGTCCGGTCTGCCGCCGCCTTGACCTCCTCCCATGCATTGGAAACTGCAAGGGAAAGGCCTGCGGCCTGAAGCATGGAAAGATCGTTACAGCTGTCTCCCACCGCTACCGTTTGGGAGGGATCGATCCCCAGCCGTTTTGCCAGGCGGAGAAGGCCGTTGCCCTTTCCGGCGCAGGCGGAAACGATCTCAAAGGTGCCGGGCTCGGAGGAGAGCACCTGCACCTCTCCCAAGCGCAGAAGGCGCCGGCGGCATTCCGCTAGCTCATCGTCGCTGTGGAAGAAAACAAAGATCTGCTCGATCTCCTCCCGGCTGCGGTAAAATTCCCGGAAGCCTGTGACAGCCCGGTTCCGTTCCGCCAGGATCATGCCGTAATACCGGCTGATGCGGTGATGCTCCAGAACCGACGGTTGCATTCTCTCTCCGTCTATGTAGGAATTTCCGCCGCAATGGGCAACCAGGAATACCTGAAATTCCTCCAGGATATCAAAGATCCGGTTGCACAGCTCACAGTCCATGCAGGCGGTATCCATCTCGCCGGTCTCCTTATCGAAGACCACCGCACCGTCGGAATAGATATAATAGCGCAGATCCGGGTGCTCCCGCAGCTCGGGATCCATCTCCCCGAAGGTACGGCCGGAGGCGGGAACAAATTCAACTCCCCGCTCCCGCAGGGCGGCGATGGCCCGGGTATTTTCCGGGGTGATCTCCATCTCCCCGTTCAGAAAGGTGCCGTCCAGATCGGAAGCAATCAGCTTATAACCGTTCATTTTCAAAACGCCACATCTGCTAGGATGGCATCGTGGTCGGTGACCTTTTCGAAGCGGTTCTTCACCGCCATCAGCTCATAGCGGACAGGGGCCAGATCCTTGCAGAAGACATAGTCCGCAATGGCGGGCGCCACCATATCCTGCCCAAGGCCATGGCGGGTGGGCTGAATGTTGCCGGGGGCCTTCTCCCAGCGGACATCCGCCAGCATCTCCCGCAGCCGCTTATAGGCGGGGCTGCCGATCTGGCAATTGAGGCTGCCCAGCAGTACCACCGGCAACTGGCAGGCGGCGATCTTTTCGCAGATCAGCCGGACACTTTCCTCCTCGTTTTCCACAATATGGGCATTGAAACAGCAAAACTGCTTGCCGGTGCTGATATGCCGGAGGGTCACAATACTGCACTCCTCAGCGCCGGGCAGGGGGAGAATGGCCTCCGCCACCTTTTCATAATCGGGCTCATGCCAGAGAACGGGGTTTTTACTGCCCAGAGGCGCATAGCCGTAGTTCTTGGTCTTGGTGAAGGATTCCTCTGCAAAGGCAGGAACCTCCTGCAGGCCTGCCACATCGGGAACCACATACCGCATGATATGCAGCTTGGCGGTGCTCATTCTGCCCTTGATGGCCTTCTCCTCCTCGCCGGGAAGAGCGGCACAGACATTCATGCTCATGACCTCCACATTCTGCTTCATCTCCATCTCGCAGAGGAGACCGTAATGGTCGGAGGGGAACTTGCCCTCGAAGGTATCGTCCAGCCGCTTATAGGAGATGGGCTCCACGGTACCGGGGGTGACGAAGCAGAAATCGATGGGGGTCTCATGGCCATGGTACTCGGGGTGATAGCCATGAAAGGTAAAGCTCTGGTCGTTATCCAGCAGCTCATTGATGTTGCAGAGGGATTTGGTCAGCTCTTTATAAGCCGGATAATGCTTAAACATATTGAAATCGCCGGTGATGAGAGCGCTCTTGACCTTCAGTGCCTTATAGTGATCCATCAGCAGCTTCACGCTGTCCAGCTGGCACTTATCGCTGAACCCGAAGTGGGTATTGAAGAAATGGAACACAGTGCCCTTCTCCAGATCCCGCAGCTTCACCCACATACAGGTGCGGTGGCAGCCGATGGAATCCCAGCCCCGAGAGACGATACCGGGGGTCTCGGAGAACCAGAAGTAGCCCTTATCCAGGCACTCAAATTTATCCTTTTTCCAAAGGATGGGGCAGCCCTCCACATCGAAGGTCTCGCAACGGAACTTATGAAAAATTTCATACTTTTCGCCATAATCGCCGGGAATATGCTCCATCCAGGCGGGAACTACCTCCTGGAAGCCGATGAGATCGGGGTCATACTTATCGATGACCGCCTTCACACGGGGTGCCCGCTCATCAAAGGAATGACCGTTGGGGTCGCTTGAACTGCGGATGTTAAAAGAGATCACTTTCATAATATAATTACCTCGCTATAAACTCCGAAATGATCGGAGACATATTTGCCGCCGGGCATCTCGGTCATGACCGTATAATTTTCAGAGATGGAATCTTTCGTAAAGATGTAGTCGATCAGAATGGGGTCTTCCTTGGTACCGTAATCGGTAAAGGTAGCGGTGGTATCGCCGGCGGTATTGGCATCGGCAAAGACCTCTGTCATTGCAGCGTAGCCCTTGGATTTGGGTGTCATATTAAAATCACCGGTAACGATCACAGGGGCATCTGCCACTACCCGCTCAGTCATCAACTGTGCGCTGGGCACCTGAGGCGGCTCTGTATAATCAAAGTGGGTATTATAATAATAGAACACCTTACCGGTAGCCCGCACCTCCAGCTTGATCCAGGAGCAGATCCGGTAGTAATCGGCGTCCCATCCCAGAGATTCCGTATCGGGGGTCTCGGAGAGCCAGAACACGCCGCTGTCCAGCAGCTTGAATTTATTCCGCTTCCAGAAAACGGGGGTGCCTTCATAGTTATCCTTGGAGCGGTAATAGATGATATAATCATAGGTATCGGAAAAGGCAGGCTCCACATAATTGTTCCATTCCGGCACAAACTCCTGAAATCCCATGATATCGGGATCGTACTTCCCGATCACCTGCTCCAGCCGGGGCGCCCGCTCCTTGATGGAATTGCCGTTGGCATCATTGGCGCAGCGGATGTTATAAGAAACTACCTTGATCTTATTTTCCACCGCATAGGCGGTACCGTCTGCAGTAACCGAAGCGGTAAAGGCTTCGGGGATATCATAAAAGCCTTCGGAATCCTCCAGAATATATTCCTGGATCATCGATTCTGCGGCATTCTTTTTGCAGCCGGTAAAGCCGCTCACCAGCAGTACGGCCAGCATTAAAAAGCATACGATCCTTTTCATCATAATATAATAACCTCACTGTAAACGCCGAAATGATCGGAAGCAAAGTTCCCATCCGGCTTATCGTCCATCACCTTATAATCCACCGGCTTGATATGCTTGCCGGTCACAAAGATAAAATCGATCAACGATTTGGCCTCGCCATAGCCGGTATAGGTTTTGGCAGGGTCATTTTTTACATTTGCATCGGTAAAATAAGCGGTCATAGCGGCGTAGCCCTTGGATTGCTTGGTCATATTGAAATCGCCTACCACGATAGTGGGAGCATTTTTATATTCACCCTTCACCCTGTCAATGATCAGATTCGCACTGTTTACCTGCGGGTCATCGGTAAAATCGAAGTGGGTGCTGCAGAAATAAAGCACCTTTCCCGTCTGACGCACCTCCAGCTTGACCCAAGTAACAATACGGTAATGATCGGCGCCCCAGCCCTTAGATTCCTTCTCGGGGGTCTCGCTGAGCCAGTAGGTGCCGCTATCCAACAATTTGAATTTGCTCCGCTTGAACAACACAGGGGTAGCTTCCAGGTTGCTCTCAGCCCGATATTTATAGACATACTCATACTCTTCGGCAAACGCAAAGTCAACAGGCATCTCCCACGGAGTGGTGAACTCCTGAAAACCGATCAGATCGGGGTCGTACTTATTAATGACCTCCTCCAGCCGGGGTGCCCGCTCCTCAATGGAGTTGCCGTTGGGATCGTTGGCGCAGCGGATATTATAGGAAACTACCTTAAATTTATTTTCCAGATAATAGGTGATCCCATCCTCGGTAGTGGCTTCTGTCTTGGAGAGGGGAACCTCATAGGGGTCAGTTTCTACAACAGGGGCTTCTTCCTCTTGCTTGGGTTCTTCCTCCTGCTCTTCCTTGGGGGGGTCAGGCTGATTGGACGTTCCCTGCTGGATCACCGGCTCCCCGGTATTGACCTCGGGAAGATCGGCTTCCACCTCCGGGGTATTATCCTCGCCCACCACCTCGGTATCCGCAGCGGCGGTCTCGCCGGGAACTTCACTTTTACATCCCGTACAAACCGAAAGTAACATTACGATCAGTAATATTACTACCATCCATTTTTTACAATTCAAACCTCTTACCTCCCGGTAGTTCTTGTTGTGCACATTCTACCATACATTGCCTGAAAAAGAAACCCTTTTATTGCAAAAAGTTCAAAAAAAATACTCTCCCGTGGGAGAGTATTTTAGATTATAAGAGAGCGACCTCCATAAAAATGCCCCGGTGGTCGGAAACATATCCGTCGTTGACCTTTTCATTTACCACCTTATAACTGAGAGGTACGATCTTGGCGGGGGAATAGAAGCACATATCGATGATGGAGCCGCCGGATCCGTCGCCGTCGTTATAACCGTTGCAGGTGCCGTCGGAAAGATTTTCCAGATCGTAGTTCACATCGCTCAGATCACCGGTCTCCACCAGCGTCTGATAGCCCTTGCTCCAGGGGGTCATATTGAAGTCGGCAGTCAGCAATACGCCATACTTGCTGAAGCCACCGGCCTTGCGGGCACGGGCAAGGATCAGCTGACCGCTGGGAATATGCTGCGTTGCAGTGAAATCATAGTGGGTATTGAAATAGAGGAACTGGGTACCGGTGGCCTTATTCTTCAGGCGCACCCAGCTGACCACCCGGTAATGATCGCCGCCGAAGCCGATGGAAGAGGTATCGGGGGTCTCGGAAAGCCAGAAATGGCCGCCGTCCTTCTTTTCAAACTTATCCTTTTTCCAGAAAATGGGGGTACATTCACCGCCGGGGCTTCTCTCCTGATACACATAATCGTATTCATCGCTGAAATAGCCCTCCAGCATCGTCCGCCAGGTGGGAGTGACCTCCTGGAAGCCCACGATATCGGGGTCATACATATCCACAACGATCTCCAGCCGGGGGCCCCGCTCAGCGATCATTCTGCCGGTACCATCGTTGGCGCAGCGTACATTATAGGACATTACCTTCAGCTTGTTGCCCTCTTTATACTGCACAGTCGGTTCCTCCTCCGGGGTATCATCAGAGGGGGTGTTGGTATCCTCAGTAGGCGTCTGGGTGTCGGTATTCGGCGTATCATCAGCGGGGGTATCATTATTGGGGGTATCGTTGCTGTTATCGTTATTATCAGCGGGCTGCTGAGAGGGCTCGTCGCCGCCATCATCCGTAGAGGAGCCGGTATTCCCGCTCTGCTCCACCTTTTCCGGCAGATCCTGCTCTACCTCGGTAGCGGGCGTATCGCTCTCCACATATTCATCCACTACGGCGCCTTCCTCCGTATCGGCGGATTTACAGCCTACCATACCGGTCAGCAACAATGCAAAGATCATGGCAATTGCCATCCATTTTTTTGCTGTCATGATTTTGTCCTCCTATAAAACCATTGTCGATTTACACTATTGTAACACACCTTTTACAATAATTCTATAGCTTTTCACAATTTTTTTATAAAATTGCCACCTCCACCAGCAAGCCGCGGTGGTCGGAGATATATCCTCCATCAATCTTTTCGTTCAGGACCTTATAGGAGACCGGCAGGATCTTTTCCGGGGAATAGAAGCACATATCAATGATCCGGCCG
Organism: Clostridia bacterium; assembly: GCA_017464525.1. GTDB lineage: Bacteria > Bacillota > Clostridia > Oscillospirales > QAKW01 > QAKW01. The sequence continues at coordinate 84,461 of JAFTZM010000008.1, read as the reverse complement.
CCCGACGAGTCATTATAGCCGTTTGTTGTCGGAGTCGTGTCATTTTCCAGATCATAGTTCACATCCGAAAGTTCCCCGGATTCCACCACCGCCGAATAGCCCTTGCTCCAGGGGATCATATTAAAGTCGGCCGTCAGTAACATTCCGTACTTGCTGAAGGCGCCCGCTTTGCGGGCATAGGAAAAGGTCACCTTGGCGCTGCCGATATGGCATTGACCGGAGCCATCCCAATGGGAATTAAAGTATAAAAACTCTTTTCCGGTGGCCTTGATCTTCAGCCGCACCCAGGAGCAGATCCTGTAATAATCCGCATCCCAGCCCTTGGATTCCGATTCGGGGGTCTCGCTGAGCCAGAAATACCCCTCATCCATCTTTTCAAATTTATCTTTTTTCCAAAAAATAGGGGTGCACTCCCCGCCGGGGTTTCTTTCCTTATATACATAGTCGTATTCATCGGAGAAATACCCGGCCAGCAATCCACGCCAGGTAGGCGTTACTTCCTGAAAGCCCATCAGATCGGGATCTAGCTGATCGATCAGCTTTTCCAGCCGGGGTCCACGGTCGGCCACCTGCTTGTTATCCCCATCGTTGGCGCAGCGCACATTATAATCTACCAACTTCAGCAGATTTCCTGCCTGATACTGCACCTCCGGCTCCTCCACAGGATCCTCCTCGGCGGGGGTGTTGGTATCCTCTGTAAGAGTCTGGGTGTCGAGAGCCGGCGTATCCTCCTTCGGCGTTTCGGTTTTGGTTGTATCGCCGCTGTTATCGGCAAGCTCATCCGTATCATTCGCAGAAGAACCAGTTTCACTTTGTTCCACCTTTTCCGGCAGATCCTGCTCTACATCGGTAGCAGAAGTATCCCCTTCCACATACTCGTTCACCACAGCGCCCTCCTCCGTATCGGGGGATTTACAGCCCACCATACCGGTCAGCAGCAGTGCAAAGATCATGGCAATTGCCATCCATTTTTTTGCTGTCATGATTTTGTCCTCCTATAAAGTTTTTTAGGTGAGTTCCGCTTCAATATACAAACCCCGGTGGTCAGAAACATAACCGCCCAGAATCTTCTGATTCAGGATCTGGTATTTGGAGGGGATAACTTGCTCCGAGCAGTAACAAAAATCGATGATGCGGCCGCCATTATTTTCATTATAACCATCCGTGGTGATCGCCGCAGAGGCCTCCAGCAAGCAGTTCAGATCCTTCAATTCCCCGCTTGCCAGAAGATCCCGATAGCCCTCACTTTCAGGTGTCATATTGAAATCGCCGGTATATAGAACCGGGCATCCTGCAAAGCCGCCCTGCTCCCGCATATGAGCCAGAACCAGCCGGTTGCTGCCGCAATGGCAGGAGGGACCGTCGTAGTGCGTATTGTAGTATAAAAACTCTTCTCCGGTTTCCCGGCATTTCAGCCGCACCCAAGTACAGACCCGATAATAATCGGCACCCCATCCCTTGGATTCCTGATCCGGTGTTTCGCTAAGCCAAAAGCTTCCGCCGTCCAAGCGTTGAAATTTTTTCTTCTTCCAGAAGATGGGGGTGGATTCACTGTTCAGCCCGGCAGAATCCCGGTACATGATCTCATGGTCGTATTCATTCCCGAAATAGAGCGTCAGGTACTTCATCCAAACCGGACGAACCTCTTGAAAGCCCATCAGGTCGGGATCGCGATCGTACATCACCGCCTGCAGGCGAGGCGCACGGTCACCGATCATTTTATTTTCTCCATCGTTCCATGCGCGGAGATTATAGCTTACAGCAGAAAGTAAAGTTTTCATAACAGCGCAGCCTCTACATAGATCCCCCGGTGATCGGAGATATATCCGTCGAAGATCTTTTCATTGAGCACCTGATATTTCAAGGGCTTCACCAGTTGGGGCGAATAAAACACATAATCGATGATACTGCCCCCATTACTTTCGTTATAGCCGTTGGTGGTAGGGGAAAGATCATCATTCAGATCCGCATTGAGATCGGCAAATTTCTGATACATCGCCTGGTAGCCCTTTCCGTTACGGCCCATATTATAATCGCCGGTGCAGAAGATGGCGTATTTGCTGAAACCTCTCAGCTTGGTGGCCTGCTGAATGACCACCTTGGCGCTGTTCACATGGCAGGTATCGTTTTTATAATCGAAATGGGTATTAAAGAAAAGGAATTCCTTCCCGGTGGCCTTGACTTTCAGCTTGACCCACATACAAATGCGGTAACAATCGGCGCCCCAGTTGTCCGCCTTGCTTTCCCGGTCAGGGGTATCACTGAGCCAGAAATAACCGGAATCCACCAGCTTAAATTTATCCTTTTTCCAAAAGATAGGAGTACCTTCCTCGCTGGTCACAGACCGCCAGCGATGGAGATATTCATAATCGTCGGTAAAGTTTTCGGTGAGGTAATCCAGCCAACGGGGCGTGACCTCCTGCAGACCCATGATATCCGGATCCAGCCGGTTCATCAGATCCTCAAAGCGGACTGCCCGTTCCTCGATGGTCTTGCCCACACCGTCATCCACACAGCGCACATTATAATCCACGATCTTCAGCTTGTTGCCTTCCTCGATCACCACCTCTTCCTTCGGCTCCTCCTCGTTGGGGGTCTCCTCCGGCTCTTCCTTTTTGGTGGGAAGGGTAATGGTCTTATCGTTCTTGTTTACCACCTCGGGACTATTGGTAGAGGCCGGCGTTTTGGTGGTTTCCTGCTTCTGCTCGGTTCCCTCCTGCTGTACCACATCGCCGGCGGAGGCGCTCTCCTCCTGCGTCTGCTCCTCCGCCTTTTTGCATCCCACCATACCGGTAAGCAGCAGGGCGATAATCATGGCCAATGCCATCCATTTTTTATGATTCATACGGATTCTCCTAAAAGATAAATTGATCTTCGTAGTTGAGGGTTTCGGTATTGATGGAAAACTCACTGAAAATGGGGTTGTGATCCGAAACCATCTTTCCATCGATCCGGTCGGTGACCACCTTATAGGTCTTAGGGCTCAGGCAGACCTTGGTATACAGAGAGAAATCGTGGATGTCGCCGGCTCCGCTGTACACATAGCTGGTGGGAGTGGCGTTGTTGGTGGTGTTACTGTTGAAAAGATTCTTTTGCAGCACCGTTCCCGCGGCGCTGTCTAAGGCAGCTCCCAGATCCAGGTTGCATACAATAGCCTTTTTCCAGCCCACAAATTCACACTTGGAGCGAATGATCTCTGCGCCCTTTTGCCCCACCTCAGGGCTCAGCTTAGAGTTAAAAATATAAACCGAATTACCGCTGGCCTTTTCCTTCAACTGAAGCCAGGTGCAGTTGTAGTATTTGCCGTCCGGTGCGGGGGACTCCTCCTCGGGGGTATCGGAGACCCAGAAGCAGCCGCCGGATTCATCCTCAAACTTTTCGATCTTAAAAAAGATGGGATTTGCAGTGGTTTTATCTTCTTTTTGAGGATAAATCAGGTAGTAATCGTAAATGTTTTCCAGCTGGGGCACGATGAAATCCATCCAATCGCTGCCCACCTCCTGAAAGGTGATCACATCGGGATTATACTTTACCAACAGCTCCATCAGCAGCTTTAGCCGGGTGGCATAGCTTTGATCGTCCTTGCCGTTTTCATTTTTCATGTTTATATTAAAGGTGGAAAAGGTATTTTTTTCGGTGATGACGGGGAATTTGCCGGTGTAATCCACCACCTCCACCTGCTCGCCGGTGCCGGTGGGTACGGTGACCTTCTGGGCCTCTTCTTCCTCCTTGATAATCTCATCCTTATCCCCCGTCTGAACCGTGCTGCCCACCACCTCCGGGGGCTTGTAGCCCACTTGGGCGCTCTCCTCTTCCTGCCCGGACCCGGCACAACCGGTTAAAACCAAGCAAAAAACCAATAAAAAACCTATGATTTTTCTCATAAAACGGCTCCTTTCGGGGTGTTGTTTCTTTAAATATATCACAATTAGGAAGAGATTGCAACAAAAAGTACAACGGGAACGCCAAAGAAAGGCATTCCCGTTGCAGTTATTTATTGATCGAATTCATAATGGAAGCTTGTACTCCCCATAGTCTTGCCGGTATGAATATCAGGCATATTATGTTGATTCTCTTTACACGCATTTCGTCGCCTCCTTCATTTTCTATTATACACAGCAAATTAATAAAATCGACCAAATTTCCAATTTGTCACATTAATGTAACATTCCTTATTTATATTGAACAACTAAAGCGACTCATTTTTGTATACAACAAACAAAAGAGACCTCCGAAGAGGTCTCTTTTTAAAAATTTAATTATACCAACTGAACGATAGCCATTTCAGCACCGTCACCGCGGCGGGGGCCGATCTTTACGATACGGGTGTAACCGCCGTTCACGCTTTCATAATTGGGAGCGATCTCGGTAAACAGCTTATTAACAACATCTTCCTTGGTAATGTAGGACAGAGCCTGACGCTTGGTGTGCAGCGTATTAGCCTTGCCCAAGGTAATCATCTTCTCGGCGACTCTGCCAACTTCCTTTGCACGGGTCAAAGTGGTTTCAACAGAACCGTTCTCCAGCAGATAGGTTACCATGCCTCTGAGCATCGCCTTACGATGAGCGGTAGGGCGGCCCAACTTTCTATAACCGGACATAAGAGTAAACCTCCTTTGCAATCAGTAAATCAGTAATAATTATTCGTCGTCCTTCTTCAGCGCAAGGCCCAGAGAGGCGATCTTGCCGATCACTTCGTCCAGGGACTTTCTGCCAAGGTTCCGAACCTTCATCATATCCTCTTCGCTCTTATTGATCAGATCCTCCACGGTATTGATACCGGCACGCTTCAAGCAATTGAAGGAACGAACGGAGAGATCCAGCTCCTCGATGGTCATCCGGAGGGCGGTGCTGGTAGAGGAAACTTCCTTATCTACCATGATCTCGGCGTTCTTTGCCTTTTCGGAAAGATCAATGAACAAAGAAAGATGCTCGTTCATTACCTTTGCGGCCAAAGAAACTGCATCACTGGCGGACGTAACTGCGTTGGTCCAAACTTCCAGAGTCAGCTTATCAAAGTCGGTGATCTGACCGACACGGGTGTTCTCTACCTTATAGTTTACCTTGGTAACAGGAGAGAAGTCGCTGTCCACAGCCAGCATATTGGTCTGGTTTTCGGTATAGGCCTTATTCTTTTCGGCGGAAACATAGCCGCGGCCATGATCGATGACCAGCTCAATATTCAAAACGGCACCCTCGCCCAGAGTCGCCAGGACATGATCAGGGTTCAGGATCTCAACATCGCTGTCTGCCTTAATATCGCCGGCAGTCACAACGCAGGGGCCCTTCGCCTCGATATATACGGTTTTTTGCTCTTCGCAGTAGAGCTTCGGGATAATGCCCTTGATGTTCAGGATGATCTCGGTAACATCCTCCTTCACGCCTTCAATGGTGGTGAATTCATGGGGAACATCATTGATCTTGGCTGCAACAACTGCACAGCCAGGCAGGGAGGAAAGCAGAATTCGGCGCAGAGAGTTGCCAAGGGTGAGACCGTAGCCTCTCTCCAGAGGATCAGCCACAAAACGGCCGTACTCGCCATTATCACCGATCACCTCGGTTTCGATCCGGGGTCTTTCAATCTCGATCATATCTAAAACCTCCTTATAATCTCACGTTATGTGAGTCCTTAATTCTACATCCTAATCTTAAATGCCTGCATCCGCAAGCGAAAGAGCGTTTCCAAGAGATCTCCTGCGCAAGAAAGTGCAGGAGCACTTTCTTACTTGGAGTACAACTCGACGATCAGGTGAGTCTCGACGGGGAGGTCGATATCTTCGGTGTCGGCAAAGCCAACAACCTTAGCGGTGGTGCCGTTCAGCTCCAGCCACTTCACGATAGCACGCTTCTCGTTTGCTTCCAGGATCGCTTTGATCTTGGTGGAGTTCATGCTACCTTCTTTAATTGCAATTACATCACCGATGCTTACCAGGTAGGAAGGAATGTTTACCTTCTTGCCGTTTACGGTAAAGTGTCCGTGGCGAACCAACTGTCTCGCCTCGGGTCTGGACATAGCAAAGCCTAATCTGTAGATGACATTATCCAGTCTGCTCTCAACGATAGACATCAGATTGTCACCGGTAACGCCCTGTTTCTTAACGGCCATTTCATAATACTTAGCGAACTGGCTCTCCAGAACGCCATAATATCTTCTGACCTTTTGCTTCTCTCTGAGCTGAGTACCATACTCAGATACTTTCTTTCTGCCCTGGCCATGCTGACCGGGTGTATAGGCACGGCGGGTGATCGCGCACTTATCGGAGTAGCAGCGCTCGCCCTTCAGGAACAGCTTCTGACCTTCTCTGCGGCATTGACGGCATACAGCGCCAGTATATCTAGCCATAACGTCATATCCTCCTTATACTCTTCTTCTCTTCGGGGGTCTGCAGCCGTTATGGGGGATGGGAGTTACATCCTTGATCAGGGTGATCTCCAGTCCTGCGGTCTGCAGAGCACGGATAGCAGCCTCACGGCCGGCACCCGGACCCTTAACATAAACCTCAACGGTTTTGAGACCATGTTCCATTGCAGCCTTAGCAGCAGTCTCTGCAGCCATCTGAGCAGCGAAGGGAGTGCTCTTTCTGGAGCCTTTAAAACCCATGCCGCCGGCGCTGGCCCAAGAGATCGCATTGCCGTTTACATCGGAAATGGTAACAAGCGTATTGTTGAAGGTAGAGCGAATGTGAGCGGCTCCACGTTCAATATTCTTTTTCACACGGCGCTTACCGGTTACTTTCTTTACAGCCTTTGCAGCCATTCTTCATTCACTCCTTTACTTCTTCTTATTTGCCATGGTTTTTCTGGGGCCCTTTCTGGTACGGGCGTTGGTTTTGGATCTCTGGCCCCGAACAGGTAAACCTTTTCTATGTCTAGTGCCTCTGTAGCATCCGATCTCGATCAGACGCTTGATGTCTAAAGCAACAGTTCTTCTCAGGTCACCCTCTACCTCGTAGCCGTCCATGGCGGCACGGATAGCAGCAACCTCTTCCTCGGTCAGATCCTTGACTCTGGTGTCGGGATTAACACCGGCTTTAGCCAGAATGTCGTTGGAAGTCTTACGACCGATACCGTAGATATAGGTCAAACCGATCTCTACGCGCTTTTCCTTCGGTAAATCGATACCAGCAATTCTTGCCATTTGGTTATTACACCTCCATATTAATCAAGCTTGAAGTAGGGGGATTAGCCCTGCTTCTGCTTGTGCTTCGGGTTCTGGCAAATTACCATCACCTTACCATGTCTTCTGATAATTTTGCATTTTTCGCAAATGGGTTTAACGGAAGGTCTTACCTTCATTGAAAATACCTCCATTCGTGGAGCCTTATTTGGCTCTCCAGATAATTCTGCCCTTGGTGAGATCGTAGGGAGACATCTCAACCGTCACCCGATCTCCGGGCAGGATCTTGATATAGTTCATACGGAGCTTCCCGGAAATATGGGCATGGATCTTATGCCCTTGTTCCAGCTCTACCATGAAATTTGCGTTGGGCATTGCTTCAACAACGACGCCCTCCACCTCGATCATATCTTCTTTTGACATAGGTCCTCCTATTATCCCCGATATGGGGAAAGACTTTTCCAGATCAGGCGGTCCCGCTCCGGCAGCGCCGCAAGCTTCCCCACCGCCACCAAGTGCTTGACACTCTTTTTGCGGGGGTTGGCCAGTTTACGGCGGCGGCCGTCTGCGATCCAGACCTGACGGCTATTAAAATCTTCTACGACAACAAATATTGAACCTTTTTCCTTACCGGCGGTGACTAGCACCACCGTACCTTTTTCAATGAGACCCATCGCTTACACCGTTGTAAGGATGTAGCCGCGGTCGTCATCAATGAAGAAGGTGTGTTCATAATGAGCGCTGAGTTTGCCATCTGCCGTGGTGACAGTCCAGCCGTCCTCGTTGCTCACGATGACCCGGTCCGTTCCTTGATTGATCATCGGCTCGATCGCCACAGTTGCACCCTTGGGCAGGCGCAAGCCATGCCCGGGGCGGCCGTAGTTGGGGATATTAGGATCCTCATGGAGCGCACGGCCTACACCGTGGCCCACAAAGTCCTTCACCGGACTATAGCCGAACTGCTGCACATAGCTTTCCACACAGTGCCCGATATCGCCCAGCCGGATGCCGCCCTTCAGAATCTCTTCTACACGGCGCAGGCTTTCCCGAGTGACCTCGATAAGCTGCATGGCTTCCGGGGAGACATTGCCTACCGGAAAGGTATTGGCTGTGTCACCGTGAAATCCGCCCAGATAGGCACCCACATCCACGCTGACAATATCACCCTCCTTCAGGATGATCTTATCGGAAGGGATGCCGTGGATCACGACCTCATTGACGGAGATGCAGGCGCTGGCGGGAAATCCGCCGTAGCCCTTAAAGGAAGGGCGGGCACCATGGGAGCGGATATAGTTCTCAACGATCTTATCCAACTCCTTGGTGGACATCCCGGGGCAGATCGCCTCACCTGCCGCCTGAAGCGCACCGGCTGCAACAGCGCCGGCCTTGCGCATCAAGCGAATATCACTATCGGATTTGATGATCATCATTTTAAAAACGCCTCGATAGCTTCAAAGGTTGCTTTAGTGGTCTCGGCCAGTTCTTCCCGGCCTTCCACCATCACCAGCTTCCCGCGGGCATCATAGAATGCCTTCAGGGGCTCGGTGGTTTCGTGATAAGTTTTCAACCGATCCAGAACAGTGTCGGGGTGGTCATCCTTCCGGATGATCAGCTCGGTCTTACACTCATTACAATGTTTGTTATCTTCAGAGGGCTTAAAATCTACATGATAGGTCATGCCGCAAGCGGGGCAGACACGTCTGCCGCTCATCCGCTGCACGATCTTCTCGTCGGCCACCTCAATGGAGAGGGCCATATCAATATTGATACCCATCTTTTCCAGAGCCTCGGCCTGGGGGATGGTACGGGGAAAACCGTCCAGGATAAAACCGTTCTTGCAATCATCCTCTGCCAATCTCTCACGGATCATGCCGATCACAACCTCATCGGGAACCAGCTTGCCGGCATTGATCAGGCTTTCTGCCTGCTTGCCCAGCTCGGTACCGTTATGAATGGCTGCCCGGATCATATTACCGGTAGAGATGGTGGGGATCTCATAACGACCTGAGATGTTTTCTGCCTGAGTGCCTTTGCCGGCACCCGGCGCGCCTAAAAGAATCAACTTCATGATACGCACCTATCCTTACTCAAGGAAGCCCTTGTAGTGACGCATCAGCATCTGAGATTCCAGAGTCTTCACAGTTTCCAGAGCAACACCGACTACGATGAGCAGGGTGGTACCGCCGATGGCAACGGAGGACAGATTGGAATTGATCATCGCTACAACGTTGGGCAGAGCAGATACCAGGCCAAGGAAGATGGCACCGATCAGGGTGACACGGTTCAGGCTCTTGGTAATGAAATCTGCAGTGGGCTTACCGGGGCGGATGCCCATGATGAAGCCGCCGTTCTTCTTCAGGTTATTGGCCACCTCAACAGGGTTGAAGGTGATCACAGTATAGAAATAGCTGAAGAAGATGATCAGCAGGAACATCAGAACGGTATAGATCCAACCGCCTACGCTCAGAGCATCTACCACGCTGCCGAACCAGGTGTTCTGCAGTTTGGGGAAGAAGTTCAGAATAGTAGCGGGCAGCATCACGAAGGACTGCGCAAAGATGATGGGCAGAACGCCTACCATATTCACCTTCAGGGGAATATTGGTATTCTGACCGCCGTACATCTTACGGCCCTTCACCTGCTTGGCATACTGCACAGGGATACGGCGCTCGCCGTTGGTCACAAACACAACGAAGCCGATCATAGCGATCACAATGATCACCAGAACAACAGCCAGGATCCAATGAACTGCACCGGCGAGAATGTTGTTGTAGAGCAGGTTGATGGTGCCGGGCATACTGGAGACGATACCGGCGAACAGGATCATGGAGATACCGTTCCCGATGCCGTGCTCATTGATCTTCTCACCCAGCCACATTACGATGGCTGCGCCAACAGCGAAGGTGAATATGATTACCAGAGCGCCGAACACACCTGCCTCAGCATCAACAACGTCGATGGCATTCTTCAAGATGGTGTAGTAACCAAAGCCCAGCAGGAAGGAGAAGATGACGGTGAGGTAACGAGTCCAACGTTCCATCAGCTTCTTGCCGCCTTCGGGATCATCCTTCATTTTCCGCTCCAGGGGAGGGATCGCAACCATAAGCAGCTGCATAATGATGGATGCGTTGATATAGGGGGAAATGGACAGGGAGAAAATAGCAGCCTGGTCCATTGCGCCACCGGACATGATATTTAAATAAGAGAAAATATTACCCTCGGCAGTATAGCCGGCGAACAGAGACTGCATAGCCTCAGCGTCCAGAAAAGGAACGGTAATATTACAGCCCAACCGGAAGATCAGGAGGATAAAAGCAGTGAACAGGAGCTTCTTTCTCAAATCCTGGATTTTCCAGGCATTTTTGAAGACGCTGAACATCTTACATCACCTCAACCTTTCCGCCGACAGCCTCGATTTTCTCTTTGGCACCGGCAGTAACCTTTACTGCCTTCACGGTGATAGCCTTGTCAACGGAACCGGTTCCGATTACCTTCAGACCGTCCAATGCCTTCTTGGCATAGCCGGCTTCAATAACCGCATTAATATCCACTACATCTCCGGCATTAAAAGCGTTCAGATCGCTGAGGGTCAGCACAACATACTTCTTAGCGAAGATATTGTTGAAGCCGCGCTTCGGCAACCGTCTTTGCAAGGGCATCTGGCCGCCTTCAAAGCCCAGACGGATGCTACCGCCGGAACGGGCTTTCTGGCCCTTATGGCCATGACCGCCGGTCTTACCGTTACCGGATCCGGGGCCTCTGCCCTTTCTCTTAGAAACGGAAGTGGAGCCGCTTACAGGAGCAAGTTCGTGTAATTTCATGTTTCTTCCTCCTTACTTCTCTACTTTGATCAGGTGAATGATCTTCTTGATTTTACCCTGAGTGCAAGCATTGTCGGGCTGCTCGGTAGCATCGTTAACCTTCTTCAGGCCCAGGGCCTCAGCGGTAGCGATCTGATCCTTCTTACAGCCGATCAGGCTCTTTACCAGAGTGATCTTAACAGTTTTTACTTTAGCCATTGTTATTGCCTCCCTTAACCTAAGATCTCTTCTACGGTCTTACCGCGCTTTGCGGCAACGGTGGCAGCATCAGTACAGGCAGCCAGTCCAGCCAGAGTAGCGTTTACAACGTTTCTCTGATTGCGGGAACGCAGAGCCTTGGTTCTGATATCCTTAATACCGGCCATCTCCAGTACAGCACGAACAGCGCCGCCGGCGATAACACCGGTACCGGGAGCAGCAGGCTTCATGATTACCATGGAAGCGCCGTACTTACCAACGATCTCATGGGGGATGGTGGTATCCTTCAGGCTGATGGTGATCATATTTTTCTTGGCATCCTCAATACCCTTGCGGATAGCTTCGGGTACTTCAGCGGCCTTACCAAGGCCGGCGCCAACACGGCCGTTGCCGTCGCCGACAACGATCAGTGCGGAGAACTTCATGATACGTCCGCCCTTAACGGTCTTGGAAACCCGGTTCAGGGACACGACTCTCTCTTGAAGGTCCAGCGTAGTTGCATCAATTTTATTAGCCATTATTCTTTCTCCTCCAATTAGAATTTCAGTCCGCCTTCACGGGCGCCCTCGGCCAGTGCCTGAACACGGCCGTGGTAAACAAAACCGCCTCTGTCGAACACGACAGTATCGATCTTCTTCTCAAGAGCACGCTCAGCAATGATGGTGCCCACCTTCTTGGCAGCATCCTTATTGCCGCCGTATTCGGTAAAGTCCTTCTCCATGCTGGAAGCACTTACCAGAGTAACGCCGTTCACATCATCGATGATCTGGGCATAAATATGCTTTGCAGAACGGAAAACGCAAAGACGGGGACGCTCGGGAGTTCCGGAGATCTTGGAGCGAACGCGCTTATGCCGTTTGATTCTTGCAGCATTGCTATCAGGCTTCTTAACCATAATCTTATCCTCCCTTTATTACTTAGAGCCCTTACCGGCTTTACCTTCTTTATGCTTAACGACCTCATCCACATAGCGGATACCGGCACCCTTATAGGGCTCGGGGGGTCTCTTAAAGCGTACGTTTGCAGCAAAGTGGCCTACCAGCTGCTTATCGATACCGGAGATTACCACCTTATTCTGAGCAGGAACCTCGATGGTGATACCATCAATGGGTTCAATAATAACAGGGTGGGAAAAACCCAGGTTCATGTTCAGAGTCTTGCCCTGCAGCTGAGCTCTGTAACCGACGCCACGGATCTCCAGTTCCTTGGAGTAACCCTTGGTTACACCTTCAACCATGTTTGCGATCAAAGTCCGGGTGAGGCCGTGAAGAGAGCGATGCAGCTTCTCATCGTCGGGGCGGGTCACAATGATCTCGGTGCCTTCCACAGCGATCTGCATATCAGGATGCATGGTCTTGGTCAGCTCACCCTTGGGACCCTTGACAGTGATGGTATTGTCACTGCCCAGTTTCACTTCAACACCAGCGGGAATAGTGATCGGTTTTCTACCAATTCTCGACATCAGAATTCCTCCTTACCAAATGTAAGCCAGCACTTCGCCGCCTACACCTAACTTTCTGGCCTGCTTATCGGTAACGATACCCTTAGAGGTAGATACGATAGCGGTGCCAAGGCCCTTTCTTACACGGGGCATATCTTCTACACCGGCATAGATCCGCAGACCGGGCTTGGAAATTCTCTTCAGGCCCTGGATGATGCGAGTCTTGTTTTCGCCGTACTTCAAGGTCAGAACGATGTTGCCCTGCAGGCCGTCATCTTCCACCTTCATCTCTTTAATGTATCCCTCATCCACAAGGATCTGGCAGATAGCCTTCTTCATGTTGGAAGCAGGGATGGAAACAGTTTCGTGCTTTGCAGCATTTGCATTCCGGATACGGGTGAGCAAATCTGCGATAGGATCAGTGATCTGCATTGTGTGCTCCTCCTTACCAGCTGGATTTCTTTACACCGGGAATCTGGCCCTTGTAAGCCAGTTCACGGAAGCAAATTCTGCAGATGCCGTAGTTACGCAGATAAGCGTGAGGACGGCCGCAGATCTTGCATCTGTTGTACTCTCTCGTGGAGAATTTCTGGTTCTTTTGCTGCTTTAAGATCATAGATTTCTTAGCCATTATAAATTCCCCCTCTTACTTCTCAAAAGGAGCGCCGAACAGAGTCAGCATCTCTTTTGCTTCTTCATCGGTAGTAGCAGTGGTAACGAAAACGATATCCATACCACGGATCTTTTCTACCTTATCGTACTGGATCTCAGGGAAAATCAGCTGTTCCTTGATACCGAAAGCATAGTTGCCGCGGCCATCAAAGCCGTTGGCATTAATACCGCGGAAGTCGCGCACACGGGGCAGAGCGATGTTGAACAGTCTGTCCAGGAACTCGTACATTCTTTCGCCGCGGAGAGTAACCTTAGCGCCGATGTTCATGCCCTCACGAACCTTGAAGTTCGCAACGGACTTGCGGGCCTTGGTAGCAACGGCCTTCTGGCCGGTGATCAGTGCCAGCTCGGCACATACATTATCGATAACCTTTGCGTTGTCCTTGGCATCGCCGCAGCCAACGTTGATCACGATCTTATCCAGCTTGGGGATCTGCATCACGCTCTTGTAACCGAATTTCTTCATCAGGGCGGGAGCGATCTCTTTGCTGTAAAGCTCAGACATTCTAGACATAATTCTTACTCCTCCTTAGAAAATTTCGCCACAATCTTTGTTCTTGCAGACACGCTTGGCAACCTTCTTGCCGCCTTCCTCAACGATGGTGTGGCCCATACGGCCGGCGGTCTTGCACTTGGGGCATACGACCTGCACCTTGGAAGCGTAGATTGCACCTTCAGCCTCTACACGGCCGCCGGGCTCACCCTGGCGGCGGGGTTTCACGTGTTTGATGACCATGTTGGCCTTCTCCACGATAACCTTGCCCTCCTTGGGGCTAACTTCCAGAACCTTACCCTTCAGGCCCTTGGAAGCACCGGAGATCACCAGAACGGTATCACCTTTTTTAACATGCAGTTTGTTCATTCTGATCGCACCTCCACTCTTACAGTACCTCAGGAGCGAGGGACAGGATCTTGGTATAATCCTTATCACGCAGCTCTCTGGCTACAGGCCCAAAGATACGGGTACCTCTGGGGTTTTTATCATCACGAATAATAACGGCAGCGTTCTCGTCGAAACGGATGCTGGAGCCGTCAGCTCTCTTGATGCCTTTAACAGTGCGAACGATAACGGCCTTCACAACGTCACCCTTTTTCACGGTGCCGCCGGGAGCAGCCTTCTTAACAGAGCAAACAACTACATCGCCAATACCTGCGTATCTTCTTCTCGTACCGCCAAGTACACGGATGCACATCAACTCTTTAGCACCGGTATTGTCGGCAACTTTAAGATAAGTTTGTTGCTGTATCACGACTTAGTCCTCCTTTAAATTATTTAGCCTTCTCGATAATCCGAACAAGGCGCCATCTCTTATCCTTGGAAAGAGGTCTGGTTTCCATAACCTCAACAGTATCGCCAATGCCGCACTCGTTATTCTCATCATGAGCCTTCAGCTTGTAGGTGGTCTTGATAACCTTCTTGTACAAGGGGTGCTTTACATTGTCTTTAATGGCTACGACGATGGTTTTATCCATCTTATCGCTTACAACCTCGCCAACGCGGGTCTTTCTCAAAGTTCTTTCCATGTTCATATCACTCCTTTAAAGCTTACTTGGACTCACGGAGCTCAAGCTCACGAAGAATCGTATTAACACGAGCGATGTCCTTCTTAACAGCGGCAATCCGCTGGGGATTATCCAACTGATTGGTAGCGTGCTGGAATTTCAGGTTAAAAAGCTCCTTCTTCAGGTCGTTGAGCTTGATATTCAGTTCTTCTGCGTTCATTTCTCTTACTTTATTAGCCTTCATTCTTCGTCACCACCTTCAGTTTCCTTCACAACAAACTTACACTTGATAGGCAGTTTGTGCATAGCGAGGCGCATAGCCTCACGTGCCAGCTCTTCGGGGACATCCGCGATCTCAAAGAGGATGCGGCCCGGCTTTACTACGGCTACCCAGTACTCGGGAGAACCTTTACCGGAACCCATTCGGGTCTCAGCAGGCTTAGCAGTTACCGGCTTGTCGGGGAAGATCTTGATCCATACCCGTCCGCCTCTCTTGAGGTAACGGGTCATCGCAATACGGGCGGCCTCGATCTGATTGTTGGTGATCCAAGCGGGCTCCAGAGCCTGCAGACCATACTGACCGTAAGCGATGGTGTTGCCGCGGGAAGCTTTACCCTTCATGCGGCCTCTCTGTACTCTTCTGTATTTTACTCTCTTAGGAATTAACATTACTTAGCTCCTCCTTCTTTTTTAGGAGCCTTCTTCACATCGTTCAGGATCTCACCCTTGTAGATCCAGACCTTAACGCCGATCTTACCGTAGGTAGTGTTTGCCTCGGTGAAACCGTAGTCGATGTCAGCTCTCAAAGTCTGCAGAGGAATAGTACCCTCGTGATAGCATTCGCTTCTGGCGATCTCAGCACCGTTCAGACGGCCGGATACCATAACCTTGATACCCTTAGCGCCGGTTCTCATGGTGTTGCCGATGGCCTTCTTCATAGCGCGGCGGAAAGCAATACGCTTCTCCAGCTGCTGAGCAATGGACTCTGCAACCAGCTGGCTGCTGGTGTCCATGTTCTTGACCTCAACGATATTGATGTTGACCTTCTTACCGGTCATATCCATCAGTTCCTTCTTCAGCTTCTCGATCTCGGCACCGCCGCGGCCGATAACCAGGCCCGGCTTTGCGCAATGCAGGAAGATGCGGATGCTGTTTCCTTCAGCAGTACGCTCGATCTCGATATCGGGGATACCGGCGGCATACAGCTTTTTCTTCAGGAACTCACGGATTTTGTAGTCTTCCAGGATCAGGTCGCCGACCTTACCGTCAGCAGCGATCCATCTGGAATCCCAGTTTTTGATAACCCCGACTCTCAGGCCGTGGGGATTTACTTTCTGACCCATTTTTTACGCCTCCTCCAATACAATAGTCACGTGAGAGGTCCGCTTATTGATGCGGAACGCTCTGCCCTGTGCTCTGGGCATGATTCTCTTCAGGATAGGACCGGGGCAGGCGTAGACCTTAGCTACGACCAGCTTATCAACGTCCATACCGTGATTGTTTTCGGCGTTGGCCATTGCGCTCTTGAGCAGCTTGCAAACAGGCTCAGAAGCGGCTTTATTGGTATTCTGCAGAATTGCTACTGCGTATTTGGCGGGCTTGTTGCGGATCAGATCCAGAACCACGCTGACCTTACGAGGAGAAATTCTGAGATATTTCAAATGTGCAGTTGCTTGCATTATTCTTTTCCTCCTTACTTAGTGGTCTTGGAGCCTGCATGGCCCTTAAAGGTTCTGGTGGGAGCGAACTCACCCAGCTTATGACCGATCATATCCTCGGTTACATATACAGGCACATGCTTTCTGCCATCGTGAACAGCGATCGTATGGCCTACAAACTCCGGAAAGATGGTGGATGCTCTGGACCAGCTCTTGAGAACTCTCTTTTCGCCGGTTTCATTCATCGCTTGAATTCTTGCTAAAAGCTTAGGATCAACAAAAGGTCCCTTTTTAACACTTCTACTCATTGTTCAAATTCCTCCTTCCAGATTACTTCGCATTCCGACGCTTCACAATGAACTTGTCGGTCTTGGCCTTCTTGCTTCTGGTCTTGTAACCCAGAGTGGGCTTACCCCAGGGAGTCACAGGGCCGCTGCGGCCGATGGGAGACTTACCTTCACCACCACCGTGGGGGTGATCGCAGGGGTTCATAACAGAACCGCGAACGGTAGGACGGATACCCATATGACGCTTTCTGCCGGCCTTACCGATAGAAACGTTTGCGTGCTCACCATTGGATACAACACCGATGGTAGCCATGCAGTTCAGCCGAACCAGGCGAACTTCGCCGGAGGGCAGACGAACCTGAGCGTAGCCGTTTTCCTTCGCCATCAGCTGAGCGCTGTTACCGGCGGAACGAACCAGCTGAGCACCCTTACCGGGGTACAGCTCGATGTTATGGATAACGGTACCAACAGGGATGTTTTCGATAGGCAGTGCGTTGCCGGGCTTGATATCGGCAGTTGCACTGGAGATCACAGTATCACCAACGCTCAGACCTTCGGGGCATACAATGTAAGCCTTTTCACCGTCCTCATACTGCAGCAGGGCGATGAAAGCGGTACGGTTGGGGTCATACTGGATAGAGGTTACGGTAGCAGGAACATCCATCTTGTTTCTCTTGAAATCGATGATTCTGTACTTCACCTTGTTACCGCCGCCCTGATGGCGAACGGTGATGCGGCCATAGCTGTTTCTACCGGCGTTCTTCTTAACGGTAGTCAGCAGGGAGCGCTCGGGAGCGTCCTTGGAGAGGCAGCTGTAGTCTACATTGCTCATCTGGCGTCTGGCCGGAGAAGTAGGTTTATAAGTTTTCATTGCCATAACGTTCTCCTCCTTACATCATGCCGTCAAAGAACTCGATGGTCTTTGAATCAGCAGTCAACTTCACATAGGCTTTCTTCCAGGCAGCAGTCTTGCCGACATGGACGCCCATTCTCTTTTCCTTACCACTTACATTCACAGTGGTAACCTTTTCAACGGAAACCTTGAAGATTTCCTCAACCGCATTTTTGATCTCGATCTTGTTGGCATCCTTTGCAACCTGGAAAACATAGGTCTTATCCTGCATGGAAGCCATAGATTTTTCGGAGACAATGGGTTTCATAATAACATCGTAATTAGATTTCATTATGCATAAACCTCCTCAAGTTGCTTAACGGCATCCTGGGTCAGGATCAGAGTGTCATGCTTCAGGATCTCGTAGGTGTTGATGGTGTTTACGCGAGCAGCGGTAACGCCGGGGATGTTTGCAGCGCTCTTCACAAAGAAGAGGTTGGTCACATTGTTTACCACCAGAGCGTTCTCAACATTCAGAGCCTTCATCATGCCAACAACCGTCTTGGTCTTGTATTCTTCCATATCGATCTTATCCAGAACGATGAGCTTGCCCTCGGCCAGCTTGGAAGAGATGGCGCTCAGAAGAGCCAGCTTCTTGACCTTCTTGTTCATGCTAAAGCGATAGTCGCGGGGCTTGGGAGCGAATACGATACCGCCGTGGGTCCACTGAGGGCTGCGGGTAGAACCCTGACGGGCTCTGCCGGTACCCTTCTGACGCCAGGGCTTGATGCCGCCGCCGGATACTTCTGCACGGGTCAGAGCGGACTGAGTGCCCTGACGCTGATTGGCCAGATAATTGGTTACTGCCATATGCATAGCAGCTTCATTTACATTTACGCAAAAAATGGATTCGTTCAGGTCCATGGTGGACACCTTAGCGCCACTCATATCAAATACGTCTACATTAGCCATTTAATTTATCCCCCTTACTTAACCATTTTTAACGGTGTTCTTTACGGTTACGATCGAGCCCTTGGGGCCGGGGATCGCACCCTTAACAACCAAAAGATTATTCTCAACATCGACCTTTACTACGTCGAGATTCTGAACAGTTACCTTCACGGCACCCATGTGACCGGGCATCTTCTTACCCTTGTAGATACGGGAGGGAGAAGAGCAAGCGCCCATGGAGCCTGCATGGCGATGGATAGGACCGCTACCGTGGGTCATAGGACCGGAGCGCTGACCGTTGTATCTCTTGATGGTACCGGCGAAGCCCTTACCCTTGGAAATACCGGTCACGTCCACACAGCTGCCCACTTCAAAAGCGTCAGCAGTGATCACATCACCTACATTATAATTATCTGCATCTTCCAGACGGAACTCTTTGAGTACCTTCTTAGCAGCCACACCGGCCTTTTCGAAGTGACCCTTCATAGGCTTGGTGACCTTCTTTTCGGCCAGATCCTGATAGCCCAGCTGCAGGGAAGAGTAGCCGTCGTTCTCAACGGTCTTCTTCTGAACAACAGTGCAGGGACCAGCCTGAATTACTGTAACCGGAATAACGTTACCAACTTCATCGAAAACCTGAGTCATTCCGATCTTCTTACCGATAATACCTTTCTTCACTTTACTTACCTCCATAATGGTTATTGGTTGGTTTTCACCAACATGACCTTCTCACCCGAGCGTTTTACTTACAGCTTGATTTCAAGCTCAACGCCGGCAGGAAGTTCCACGCTTGCCAGAGCCTCAGCGGTCTTGGCGGCGGGCTTCACGATGTCGATCAGGCGCTTATGAGTTCTTCTTTCGAACTGCTCTCTGGAATCCTTGTACTTATGAACAGCACGCAGGATGGTCACAACCTCTTTCTTGGTGGGCAGAGGGATGGGGCCGGATACAACGGCGCCGGTTCTCTGAGCAGTTTCCAGAATCTTCTGAGCAGCCTGATCCACGAGAGTGGAATCGTAGCCCTTAATTCTGATGCGGATTTTTTCAGCCATTCTTGAGTAGCCTCCTTTTTAAATTTGACTTTTGGGATTCAGCAACTTTGACGGAAATTCTTTCACAACACACCCGGGTGTTTCACGGCTGTGTTAAATAAAATCGGGTTTTAAAAACCCGCACAAAGTTCCCATTCTCAAAAGCGGCTTACACGGCAGACCCGCGCAGTTCCAGAAGAACGGCTCTTTGTTTTCCTCTCATTTCGCCCGGCTTTTAGCCGGACTTGCTCAGCGGAAATTCCCCATAAACGCCGGGGAAAACACGGCGCTATGGCCACCTCCCGCTTCGTCGCATCCGAAGTCAGCCTGTATATAATACCATAACCAATCAAGAAATGCAAGCATTTTTTTGAAAAAATTTTCCCTTTTTCACAAAGTTTTTTCGGACATTTCTGTCATTCTGCACAAACCACAATTTATAGGGCTTGGCCCGGATTTTCATCAAAATATAGATCACATGACCAAAACTGTACTTTTCGTGGCTTTACAGATACACATTTTAATGATATAATATATAATATGAATAAAAACAACCTATCAGGAGGAGCATTTCTTATGAATGAACCTATTTTAGTCATCATGGCTGCAGGTATGGGCAGCCGCTACGGCGGGCTCAAGCAGATCGATCCGGTGGATCCCCACGGAAACATCATCATGGACTATTCTGTTTACGATGCTATGAAGGCCGGCTTTAAGAAATTCGTTTTTGTTATCAAAAAACAGATCGAAAAGGATTTCAAGGAAGTGATCGGCAAACGGATCGAAAAGATCGCCGAAGTGCATTATGTGTTCCAGGAGTTGGATAAGATCCCCCCGGTGATCCAGATCCCCGCGGAGCGGGTAAAGCCTTGGGGCACCGGCCATGCCATCCTTTGCTGCAAGGACGTGCTGGACGCACCCTTCGCGGTGATCAACGCCGACGATTTTTACGGCAGAGATGCCTTTGTGCAGCTTTATGATTTTCTGAAGGAGTCCGGTGAAGCCGATCCCATGAAGATCTCCATGGTGGGCTATGTACTGGAAAACACCCTGACCGATAACGGCCATGTAGCCCGAGGTGTTTGCCAGGTCAGCGAGGATGGCTATCTGCAAAAGATCGATGAGCGTACCATGATTCAGAAGATCGACGGGCAAGCCCATTACTCCGAGGATGGCGGAGAAACCTTTGTACCAGTCTCCAATACGGCACCGGTCTCCATGAATATGTGGGGTTTTCCTCTCGCATATCTGCGTGCTTTGGACGAAAAATTTCCTGTTTTTCTCAAAGAAACCGTTGAAAAAAATCCGTTAAAAGGCGAATTTTTCCTGCCTGTTGTGGTAGACGAGCTGCTTCATGAGGGCAAGGCTACCGTTCAGGTGCTGCACAGCGATGCCAAGTGGTTTGGCGTCACCTATAAAGAGGATAAGCCCACGGTAGAGGCAGGCATTCGGGCATTGAAGGATGCGGGTGTCTACCCCGAGAAGCTTTGGGAGGTATGATTTCATGATGAATGAACTCCAGAAGGTGATCGAGTCCTTTGCCTTTGACGGCGAGGTGGTAAAAACCGAGCCTTTTGGCAGCGGCCACATCAACGAGACGCTGCTGCTGACCTCCAAAAAGAATACCCAGTATATTCTACAGAAAATGAACACCTATGTTTTCACCGATCCCCAAGGACTGATGGAAAATGTTTTTGGTGTTACAGAGTTTCTCAAAAAACGGATCGTGGAGCAGGGCGGCAATCCCAATCGGGAGACTCTGACCTTCATCCAAACCAAAGACGGCGATCTATATTACAACGGGCCTGAAGGGGCATGGCGGGCCTATCGGTTTCAGAGCGATCTGATGGCATTGAATGCCGCCCGGAGCCCCCGAGACTTTTACGCCAGTGGCAAGGCCTTTGGCCGGTTTCAAGCGTTGCTGGGATCCTACCCGGCAGAAACACTCCACGAAACCATCCCTCATTTTCACGACACCCCCGCCCGAATGAAGCAGCTGCATGAGGCCATCGAGAAGAATGCCTCCGGCCGGTTAGAAACGGTGAAGGAGGAAGTGGAATTTGCCTTGGCAAGAGAAGACTCCTCCGCCATTGTAATGGATCTTCAGGAGCAAGGTGTACTTCCTCTGCGCGTCACCCACAACGACACCAAGCTGAACAACGTTTTGCTGGATCCCGAAACCGGAGAAGGCATTTGCGTCATTGATCTGGATACCGTGATGCCCGGCCAGGCCATCTTTGATTTCGGCGACTCCATCCGCTACGGGGCCTCCACCGCCGCCGAGGATGAAAAGGATCTATCCAAGGTTCAGCTGGATCTGGAGCTTTTCGATGCCTACACCCAAGGGTTCCTGGAGGGATGCCACAATGTGCTTTCCCCTGCCGAGAAGGATCTCCTCCCCACCGGTGCCTGGATGATGACCCTGGAATGCGGCATCCGCTTCCTGGCCGATTACCTGAACGGCGATGTTTACTTTAAGTGCGACTACCCGGAGCACAACCTGGTAAGAGCCCGCACCCAGTTTAAGCTGGTGCAGGAAATGGAAGAAAAGCAGGACCAGATGCAGGCCATCGTTGCCAAATATTAAACCCATCCCCCGAACCGCCCAGTTCGGGGGATCGCTTTTGCATATAAAAAAGGTTTCCCCGAAGGGAAACCTTTTTTTAATTTAGCTTAATTACTCAGCGTCAACGATCTCAAAGACAGAGTATGCACGCATAATCTTCTCCATCAGAGTGGCCATCTCAGCTCTGGTAGCATTGCAAGTAGGATCAAACTTGTTGTCCAGCTTACCAGCAAACAGACCGATCTCGCCAGCTTCTACAACTGCATCCTTAGCCCAAGCGCTAACGGTATCGATATCAGCAAAGGTAAAGGGAGCGTTCTCATCCAGGGCACGAGACTCCATCTCAAATTCCTCGGCAACAACATCCAGCAGAGTTACGAAACGAGTCATGAAGCAAGCCAACTCTTCGCGGGTTACCAGATCATCACCCTTGAATTCGCCATCATCGTGGCCCATTACAATACCCATGTGAGCCAGCAGCAGAGCATATCTATCGTAATAGTCGCCGCCTTCAACCTTCAGGTCGGTCAATTCACCAACAGTCAGGCCAAGATTTGCCTCAGCAGAATCCATCATAGCATTGAGCTCTTCAACAGTCAGAGAAGCGATATACTCATCGCCGCCATAAGAACTGAACAGATATCTGCCCAGAACAGTTACAACCTGACCTCTGGTAATGGCGTTATCGCCGTTGAAGTTGTCATATTCGCCAACCATCAATTCACCAAAGATATAGTTGAAGGTAGCAGCATCATAATACCAGATGCCATCCTCAGCCTTCAGATCAGCATAGGGTTCAACGGGGGTTTCTTCAGTACCAATCTCAGTATCGCAACTTTTACATTTGACGGTAATAGTACCGGGAACGGTATCAGTAGGAGCCTTATAGATAATTACCAGATCGGTATGCTCATCACCGGTGGCTTCATATACTACGGTGTGACCGCAATCGCAAGCATACTCACCGTCTTCAATGCAGGTCAGTTCCTTAACAACGATATAGAAGTTACACTCTTCATCAACTACATCGCAGCCCTCGTTGGTGCACTTATGAGTATGAGTGCCTTCGGGATCCTGAGTATTGTCGCCAGTGTACACATAGTTGTGGCCCAGAGCGGGGATCGTTTCAACATCTTCGTAATCGCATTCGGTACAAGTAGTTACTTTCTTGCCATCCTCTTCGCAGGTAGCGGGGGTGGTAACTTCGTCCAGATCGCAATCCTCGGTCTCAACCTCATTGCAACCGGCTCTCTTACAGGTTCTCTGGTGTTTGGTCTCGCCTTCCACATTTTCCCAATCGGTCCAATCATGGCCCAGAGCGCCAGCGGTCTCTACAGTATAGCCACAAACGGTGCACTTCTCGGTACCAGGCTCATTGCAAGCAGCGTCGCCTTCAGCAACAAAACTACAAGCCTCTTCCAAAGTATCGCCGCAGCCGGAGCATTCAGCAGTATGCTTAGCATCAGCTTTAGCGGTGCCTGCAGCAGGAGCAGTCCATTCGGTGATGGTGCTGTGGTCAACAGTACAAGCAACATTCAGGGTAATGGTAACAGGCTCAGCAACATAATCTACGCCGGGAGTCATTACAACGTTGGTAGTACCATCATAATAAGCATTGGTATTCTTACTGCCGTTGGCATCTTCCTGAGCGAAATAAACCTTAACGGTGGTCTCGCCGAAGGGAGCATCAGCTGCAACAGTAAATCTGAAAGAAACCAAAGTAAATTCGGAAAGGGCGTTGAAATCATCGTCCTCTACAACGAAGTTATCTGCCTGAGCCCAGCTGGAATACAGGGTTTTAGCATTAAATACAGGGGCACCCAATTCACCCTTGCTGGCTTTTGCATCGGTAAGAACAGCGGAATCGTATTCGCCGGCAATTGCCATCAGGTTGGCAGCGGTATAATCCTTCATACCTACGGTCAAAATCACAGTGTCGCCACGCTTAACATCAACACCATTTTTTGCGGTGAGGGTCAAACTCATAGGGGTACCCTCAGCAGAAGCAAAAGAGAAGGTGCAGAGCATGGTGAGCAACATTGCAACGACCATTACAACAGAACTCACTCTTTTAAACATAGTTTTACCTCCTTATGTTTCTCCTTTCAGAAAGGAAATCAGAGTGTTATTTTCCCTTTCCGGGGTAAGCCGATTTAGATACCTACCCAATTATGCGATATTATTATAGCAGATGATTTCAGAAAATAACATTACCTTATGTTGCTTTTATGCCACACTTTGCGGTTTTTTCATCACTTTCTCACCTTTTATTACCAAAAATTTAATATCCCGGGGTGCTTTGGCACTCCGGGATATTGATTTTGATTTAAAATTAGTCTTCCAAGGTAGCAGCACCGATCAGTACCTGCAGCAGATACTGGCCATCGGCAACGGTGATCTCACCCTCGGTCTCGCCCTCGGCGGTAACCAGATCAGCAGCCAGCAGATCAACGGTCACATCCATGCCGGCGGCATAGCGGAGCAGCAGAACGGCGTCGGCAACAGTGATCTTCTTATCACGGTTTACATCGCCCAGCATATAATCGATGAGGGTGGCAACGCCTTCATCGCCTTCAACAGCAACTGCCTTCAGTTCCTCGGTGCCATCGCAAACATCGTTGGCAGAAACCTTAACAGCATAGTCGCCCTCTACCAGCTCGTCGGCAATATTGAAGATCAGGCGGATCACAACACCATCGCCGGTCACAGTACCCGTGGTGGCAAGAGCAATCTTATGAACACCGTTATTATCGATTGGGCCCTGGAGAATCACATCCTCACCACCCAGATCGCCCTGCTCTACGCCGGCGAGGGTCATATAGGCATCATTATATTCCACTTCAAATACCATGCCCGAAACCCCGGGGTTATTGGTCAGCACTACATCAACGGTCATCTCACGACCGACGATCCCCTTGGAATCTACCACGGTCAGGTAAGCCAGCTTGGGCAGAACTTCCGTCTCATAGCCGGTCTCGCAATGGATACAGGTGCGCTTTTTCAGACCGGTCTCGGTCTTGGTGGGCTCATCAATGATGGCCCATTCGCCCATAGTACAAGCCTCGGTCTCGGTATAGCCACAGCCTTTAACACTACAGGTCACGGTATGATTGTTGATACCGTTTTCGCTCTCAACATAATTATAAATGGTCATCTTATGGCCCTTGGCAGAACCTTCATCGATCACATCGTAGTAGTAGCCGCAGTCGGTACAGGTATAAGTTACATAACCGTCTTCGGTACAGGTGGGATCGGTATAGGAGGTCGTGAATTCGCAGAACTGAGTATCGAAGCCACCGTCGTTGGCAATACAGGTGGCGGTGTGGGTGTGCTTGCCATCAGTAAGAACTTCATCATGCTCATAATCACCAAACTCATGACCCAGAGCGGCGGTCTCGGTATCTACAACTGTATAACCGCAAATACAGGTGTGGGTGGTGTAACCGTTTTCGGTATGAGTGGGATCGGTCACCTCAGCGGCGAACTCACAATCGGCAGGGATATTCTGCTGGCACTTGGTACAATACTGTGTATGCTGAGCAGACTCCATAGCGGTACCGGCGGCGGGCTGGGTGTAGCCCTCGGCATATTCATGGTTACATACAATATTTAATGTAATTTCAGTAGCCTCGGCAACATAATCTTCACCGGGAGTCATTACCACATTGCTTTTTCCATCATAATAGGCATTGGTATTTTTACTACCGTTGGCATCTTCCTGAGCAAAATAAACCTTAACAGTAGTTTCACCAAAGGCAGCATCTGCCGCGACAGTAAATCTGTACGAAACTAAAGCAAACTCAGAAACGGGGTTAAAATCTTCATCTTCAACAACAAAGTTATCTGCCTGTGCCCAGCTGGAATACAGGGTTTTAGCATTAAATACAGGAGCTCCAAGCTCACCCTTGCTGGCTTTTACACCAGTAAGAATAGCGGAATCGTATTCCCCCGCAATTGCCAGCAAATTAGCAGCTTCATAATCCTTCATAGATACAGTCAAAATCACTGTATCGCCACGCTCATACTCCAAGCCGTTCTTTGCAGTAACGTCCAAGCTCATTGGATTGTCTGCCGCATAGATCACAGTACCAAGCATGGTAAAGGCCAAAATAACAGCTAAAAAAATCGAAAGTACTCTCTTCTTCATATTCTTCTCCTTCTCCTCTCGCACTAATAGGAACCACCCTTGGATGGTTCCTATTGGATATGCATATTTATTTGGATTTATTCGGGCTGGTAGATACCGGCCGCATACTGCATGATCAAAACTGCATCCAGGCCGTCGATGGTCTCATCGTCGTTGGTGTAAGCGGCCTTGGGCTGAGCAAGATCCTCATAATCAATAGTTCCTGCAGCATACTGCATGATCAGCACTGCATCCAAACCATCGGCCACTCCATCATCATTTACGTCACCCCAGAGGTAATCGATCACGGTGATGGTGGTGGTGCCGGCGGCGGTGGCAACGCTGGCAGTATCGTCATCGGAAACATCGGCGCTGGAGACCTTGATCTGATAATCGCCCAGTTCGGTATCCTCATTCACGGTGAAGGAGAGAACCAGCAGAGTGGTAGTGCCTTCAATGGCGGTGGTATTCGCAAAGGAAACCTTATAAACACCTCCCGCCTTATTGGGGCCTTCGGCAAAGCCGGTCACATCCTTACCCAGAGCGGCGCTGTTCAGGGTCAATTTTGCATCATCAAATTCGATATCATACACAATGCCGGTCACACCGGGGTTATTGGCCAGAGAGACTGCCACGGTGAAGGAATCACCGGCAACCACCTCGTTATCATCGGGGGTGAGCACAAAGGTTGCTTCCCCTTCAGCATTAGCAACAACGCCCATGCAGAGCAACATAGCGATCATTACAACAACAGAACATACTCTTTTAAACATAAGTAAACCTCCATTTACAATAATACAAGCCATACAACTTGCCTATAGATAATATAATTATATCAAATCTTCAAAAAAAAGATACCACATTATGTTGCTTGTTTTACACGTTATGTGTATTTTTTTAGACGAGTCTTTAAAATTGCGCATATTTTGGCAAAAAAGAGCACAGGCTTTCGCCTGCGCTCTTTGATTGAAAGAGATGGGTTCAAAGAACCGTGATCTCACCGTTCAGATACTTCAGAACCTGAATAACATCGTCGGTGTTGACGGTGAATTCATCCGTATTGGTTTCGGTGATGATATCAGCAGCTTCGAGATTCAGACCCTCGGGGAGGTTGGTCTCGCCGCTGGCAACACGGAGCATCAGAACTGCATCGGCAATGGTGACATAGCGGTCGCCGTTGATATCGCCGCGAACGATGCTGGAAACGGTCACAGTACCTTCATAAGGAATGAAGCTGAACTCGTTGCCGTCGAAATCGGAGGCGAAAACATCCACGCCAAAGGCATAATCACCGGGAACAGCATCTTCCTTCACCTTGAAGGTGAGCTTGATGATGGTGCCGTCCTCTTCGATGGTGCCATAAATGGCGAAGTTGGCGATAACGGAAACCATACCGTCCTCATCGGGCTCGGTAACAGGACCATTGCTCAGGAGAGGCAGTTCCCAATCACCGGCGGTAACGGTCTCCAGAACGAGAGCGTCGGAATCGTAGGTGATGGTGATATCAGCGCCGGACAGACCGGAGTTATTATTCAGCACAACCTCGACCTCCATGGTCTCGCCCACGATGCCGGTCTCGGCCTCGATGGTAACATTGCCCAGAGCGGGAATGATCTCTACCAGGTAAGAGCCGCAGTTCTTATCGCAGGGCATCTTCTTCTCGCCGGTGGAGGTGGCGGTAGCCTCGGTGACCTCCCAATTGCCATTGGTGTAGGTGCAAGGCTCGGACTCGGTGGTGCCGCACTCGTTGATGCAAGCGTGGCTATGAGTCTGGGTCTCGCCCTCAGCGACCTCATCCTTGGTCCAGGTCTCGGGATAAGTGTGACCCTTGGAATCGGTGGTGTCTACATGAATGTAGCCGCAAACGGTACAATTGTAGATGGTGGAGCCTTCCTTATCGCAGGTAGGCTCGGTGGTGGTCACCACCCAAGTATCCGCATTAGCAGAGCAGAGGGTCTCACCGGAGGTATTGCCGCAGGCGCAGGTTGCGCTGTGAGCAGCAGCCTCGGGCTCAGCGTCGGGATCCACAGTAGTGGCAGAAGTGGTAAAGTCGCAATCCTGAGTTGCAGTCTTGGGACATTCAATTGTGCCGTCGGTCCAGATACACTCAGCATAGTGGGTGTCGGTTCCGTCGATGTGGCTGTGGTTGCCCCAGACGCAAACATGGTAAGTAATGGGAGTACCGGAAATGGTGGTATTCTCGGTGAAGGTCATGGTGGACCACTCATCGGCGTTCTCCCAGATGGCGGCTTCCTTCAGCTCGTTGGTGATACCGATCACCTTACCCTCGGTGTTGGTGAAGAGGGTTTCATTTACATCAGTAGTAGTAGGATCGCTATCGGTTGCAGAGAAGGAGATAGCCAGAGGCAGACCCTTACCGTCGGTATCAAATTCGGGATAACCTTCAGCAGGAACTTCCCACTTCACGATCTCGCTGGTGAGGTTCATGGTGAACGCAGCTTCTGTATACTGATCTGCAGTCAGAGCAGTGAGGTTTGCAACCTCATCATTCTTTCCGATGATCTTTTCAGCATCGGTATAAACATTGCTATAGGTGCAGGTGCCATTGGCATTAGCCTTATAGATCAGGGGCGCATCGCCACAATCCTCAACCATAATGTTACTCATGGACAAGGAAGCGGCGGTGTTGCCGGCACTTGCGCCGTCGTCGCCTACCTTCAGGCAACCGGCAAGAACGCCAAGAACAGTAACATCATCCTTAAAGGAGGTGTTGAATACAGCGATGTTCTTCAAAGCGGTAGATCCGGTAGACTCACCGACCAGAATACCGCGGCCGCTGGCGCCTTGGTTAACATTCTCATCCACCGCACCGATGGTATTGTTGACCAGATATACGCCATCAATGTTGGCTACACCGTTTTCGTTACGACCCAGAACAAAGCCGAAGTTTCCGGAATTGCGAAGCAAGGTCGTGTTTTCGATGCGAATGTTCTTAACAGTGATCGTAGTAGTACGAACAATACCAATCAGAGCACCCAGACCGTTCCGAACAGTACCGCCGGTAACGGTAGAATTCTTAATGGTAATATTCTCAAAAGTGGTATCGGCCGAAGCGGTGCTTACCAGCAGAGCAGCCTGCCAGCCCATCGTCTCGGTGGTCCAGCCATCGATTACCAAGTTCTTGATGCTCAAGCCGGTGTAGTTGCCCAACCAGGCGCTGCCGCCCCAGTCGTCTTCAACGCCCACAACGTGAACATTCTTGATGGCATAGCCATTACCGTCGATGCTGGCCTTCAGACCCTTCATGCTATTGGCAACAGAGCCTTCGGTCACCTCGATATCAGCCATCAGGTAGATGGTCTGCTCGGCGGTGAGGTTGCCCATGCTCTTCACAACAGCCTCCAGATCAGCCAGGTCGTAGACCAGATATCCGCTCAATCCGGGATAAGTGGCATATTCGGACATCTTGGGCAGAGCAGGATATGCATCGGCCAGATAGAAACTCTTCACCATCTCAGCATAGGCATTTACCATAGCCTGATCGGCCTGCACATCTCCGGCGATGATGCCATTGGCGGTGGCCAGGATCTCGGCGAGGGAATCGCCGTTATCATTGGTGTAGTAGGCAGTGTTCTTGCCGTCGTAGAGGGCAACGGCTGCCTTCAACTCATCCAGAATGAGGATGTTCTCGGCAGTTACGGTGATGATAGCCTCGCCGTCGATGGTCAGCTGATCACCCTCCAGAGTACCGTTGCCGGAGGCAATGGCGTAGGAAGCGCCATCCACATAGTTCAGGGTAACAGTCTCACCGTCGCTGCCGTAGAGGGTCTTATCCTCGTAGCCGGCCAGCTTCATGGTGATCTTTCTCAGTTCGGGATCGGCATCGACACGGACGGTAACACCGTCAACTACATCGAAGTAGGGGTGGCCTGCGGGATAGTAGCTATCATAGTTGCAGGCAGTATAGTTATTGTTCAGCAGGTAAGCGATCTCGCCGGACTCAACAGCATCGGCGGAAACGACTCCTGCGGTGGAGGAAGCGCCGTTTGCAATATTGGAGAACTGCAGACCTTCTGCGGAGCTCCATACATTCTTATAGATCTCATCGCTGGATCCGTCGGTGCACCAGATCACAGCAGACTTACCGTTGGAGGTAACAGTACCGCCGAAATAGCAGTTAGTAACTGCAACGGGACGGGTGAAGTTGATCAAACCGGATGCGATGAGGTCGGAACCGCCGGCCACATCCAGAATTACATCTGCGGTACTCCAGGAGTTGAAGAGGCGCGCAGAATAGCCGCCGTTGTAGCCATAGAAGGAAGATACATAAACGGACTTGGCGTTAGCATTGGTACCGGTAACCTTCACAGTACCGCCTTCCATACCTAGATTCTGGATAATCACGTTCCAAGGCTGGCCACCCAGCAGACCTACATAGGTTGCACTTTCAGGATCAGCGATGGTTTCCACGATATTAACATTCTTGAAGGAATTGCCGTGGCCGTCCAGGGTCCAGTTGGTGTCGCAGTAAAGCGGAGACATTTCTTCGTTGTTAAAGTCCAGATCATGGGTCACATTCAGGATGTAGGTATAATTTCCGTCCTTACCGTTGATCTTGGTGTTAGGATCACTGCCCAGATACTTGGCAGAAGCGGGATCGAACCTATCCTCGATAAGGTATTTCCAATCCTCAACAGAATGGATACCCCAGTTAATGCGGCCTTCCGCATTGGCGGTATTCAGATCCTTATAGACCTCAATATTTCTCAGGGAAGGATAGTAGGGATAAGCTTTCTTGAGGGTGAGGTTTGCAACTGCAACAAAATTCTCGGTAGCAGTAGCAACTGCAGCGGGAACATCCTCGGCGGTGCCTTCCAGCACGGAGAGGGCGGCATTATAGGATGCACGCATCTTTTCTTCCTGATTGAAGAGGTCGAAATCCTCCTCATAGCCCTCGATAAACGGGGCATAGGAATCCACAATATTCTGCATCAACGCATCGGCCTCGCCGGAGAACTGCAGAACCAGAGTGGCATCGGTGGTGGGCATCACAAAGGTGCCGGCCTCGGCATCGTACTGATTGAGGCCCTCGGCCACCGGCTCATAACCGGCAGGAGCATTGATGGTATAAACGGTGCCGGCATTGACATACTCGGCGGTGGACTCTACCAGAGAACCGTCCTCCAGCTTCTTTTCAATGGTCAGCTTGCGGGTCTGGTTGGCTTCGGTACCGAATACGGTCTTGCTGTCCGCCAGGGTGTAATAGCCCTTGGTACCCTTGCCCTCCACATAACCGGTATTCAGGCGGTAAGCCAGCTCACCGGTGGAGTAGGCATCAGCGCCCAGCTCATAGTTGGCTTCATTGGCATGCGTTTTCTGTGGGTCAAAGCTATAGGGACCGCAGATGTAAGTGTTTGCAAAATAAGCTTCCTTAGCATCACCGTTGTAGCGCAGCAAACCGGGTGTCTTGCCAGAAAGAGTACCGCCGCCGTAGAAGCAGTTATAGAACTCACCGGAAGCCTGAGAATAACCGGAAAGACCGCCGGCATAGGAGGCAGCGCCGGTATTACCGGAAATATTACCGGTCGCATAGCAGTTATCGATCACGTTACCGTCGTTGGTGGTACGGGCGATACCGGAAATGGTGATGCCGGGGCTGGTGCTGGTGAAAGAAGTAGCATCAATATCAGCGCCGAACCAGCAGTAGCTGACCTTAGCATTATTGGTGGAAACGCCGGCGAGACCGCCGATCAGAGGCTCGATCTTATTCTGGCTGTTGTAGCACTTGACCAAGCCGCTGGCAACACCAAAGTTCTTGATGGTACCCTTGGAGATGTCACCAAATACACCGGCCTTGTAGTAGTAGGTCAGGTTGATGTTATTGCGGTAGTTCTTCAGAACATAGCCGTGACCGTCGAAGACACCCTGGAAGGTGGTACCGACGCTCTTGGCCTCACCCTTATCATTCAGATAATAGTGCTGGGGGTTGACAGAATCGACAGCGCGGTTGCCCATGTCGATATCATTGGTCAGGTGAAAGTTCTGCCCTACAAAATAAGAATTGACAGAAAGATGCGCAAAAGCGGCCCAATCTTCAAAGGTGGAGATGCCCCAATTGATGGTATCCATATAGGGCAGGTAGATCTCTGCCTTGGTAATGGGAACATATACGCCATCCTTGATGGTATAGGTCAGAGCAGCGTAGGCAGCCAGAGCGGTGGTAGCAGCAGCTTCATCCGTAGCGGTAACCAGCGCATCGTAAGCAGCCTGCAGGGCATCGGCCTCAGCAAAGTAGGTGAAGTCCAGCTCAGCCAGCTTAGCGGCAGCCTTGGCAGCCTGCTCCACCTTGGTAGCAGCAGGAGCGGTGTTGCCGGCGAAGGTGGTGTACTCACCGTTGTAGATCCACTTCTCGCCCATCTTCTCGTTCAGAGCGGCAGCCAAGGAAGCATCCTTGCAGCTCACGTCGGTGAGGTGGGTAGAAAGATCGTCGGAAAGGTTATCGGCACCGGGAATGAAGGTGCCGTCGTCCACCTGATAGATGCCGGATACAGCGATGCTGGTGGTATTCAGTTTACCCATAGCACGGCCCTTACCGGCCTTAGCACTAACAGCATCGATGTAGTTTACATCGGACCAGCAGTTGGTGATGGCAACGTCATCGCCCCATGCGGTACTGAAGACACCGCCGACATTATTGACGTTATTGACATTTTCGCAGTATACGGTACCCTCTGCAAAGCAGTTGTCCATGGTCAGGGTAGTGTAGGTCTGCTCACTGGTGGGCTCACGCTCAACCAGCAGAGCGGGATACACGTAGCCGTAGTTGACCTCGTGGGTCAGACGCTCATATCTGGTGTAGGAATCGACCATACCCACGTTCTTCACAGTAGCGCCGTTTACATGGGAAATCAGGCCGCCGCGGGGGGACTCACCGAACATGGGGGCATAAACAGTCCAGTTCTTAATGATGTGGTTCTGGCCATCGAAGGTGCCGTTGAAGTTCCCGCCGGCAGCAGCGATGGGAATATGATACTTTACGCCGTTAACAGCCAGATCGGCCATATCAATATCGGCGCCCAGATTGATGGTACCCTTAAAGGTATTGGTACCGCTGACCATAGCAACCAGCCACAGATCGGCAGCGCTGGTCAGGGTGATCTCCATCTCAAAGATGGAAGAGGGGCCTTTGCCGTCTGCCCAGGACTTGAAAGCCTGCCATACGGTGCTGTTAGCCAAAGCGGTATCGTCGCCGTTCACCAGATCGGTAGCGGTGGCGGTGCGCTGAGCCACGATGGCACCGTCCTTGCGATAGGTCAGCACAGGATAGCCCACGCCTTCCACGTTCTCATAGGCCATGGTGTAACCATCGGGGGCATAATCCAGACCGTCACCGTTCAGGGCAGCAGCCAGAGTGCCGTCGGTCAGGGCAGATGCCTCCACACCGGTGGCAGCATCGCTGGCAACAAGGGCAACAACCTTATCATCGCGGGGAACCTCGGTCAAACCGGACTCCTTCACAGAGCTGATCTTACCGCGGCCCTTCACATAGTAGTTATTCTCGGATGCGGTAGCACGTTCCTGGGAATAATCGTGAATGACGATGGGGGAATAGTCATACATACAGTTGGGTTCACCGGCAGCAAGACCGTTGAAATGGCCAACAATCTGACCGGCATTGTAGTTATCTGCAAGTACAGCATCGGCGTTATTGGTCCAGCCGGAGATACCGGCGATCTTACCGGTGGAGCAGATCAGCAGGCCCAAATTGTAGCAATTAGCAGCAACTACGCCGCCGCCGGCCAGGGAGCCCACGATACCGCCGGCGCTCATGGCATCGGTAGCCACAACAGTAGCAGCGCTCCAGCAGTTCAAGATCTTATTATTTCCGTTGGTACGGCCCACAATAGCGCCGACCCAAACACGGCCATACACAAAACCGCTGGCGATACCAACGTTCTTAACGGTAGCACCGCTGTTAAGTGTACCAAAGAGACCGGAAGAGCCAACACTATCGCCGGTACGAGCAATATAAAGGCCCTCGATAATAAAGCCGTTACCGTCATAGGTACCGCTAAAGCCCTGCCTTGCGGTGCCGGAGCCATGGTTATAACCGATACCGGCAAAGGGCTCCCAGCCCAGATCGATATCGGCAGTCTGATAGATCGTAACCCCGGACAGATTGAATCTATCCTCGTTTACAATATCAGCCAAGGCATGAAGACCGGCAGCATCCTTGACCTGATAGGCCGTTGCGCCGGTATAGCCATCTGCGATATCCGGCAAGGCTGTAGCATCATAAAGGCCGGTACCTGCTACAGTACCGCTCTCGGCGCTTACCGGGATCACAAATGCGGTAAACAGCGAGATGATCATCATGATGGCAACAAAACCGGACATCAGTCTTGTCTTTCTTGTGACCATACTATTTTCCTCCTAAAGAAAATATTTTTCGGGCCAAGACCCCTCTCTTGGGGACTGACCCAGTATTATGGTATAATTGTAGCATATAATGTTATTATTTTACATTATTTTATGTGGTTTTTTTCAAACATTTTGTGACATTTATAAAACAAAAACAGCGCAAGCCAAAGCTTGCGCTGTTTTCACTTGAGATTTTACAGTTCCTTCACGGTACCGTTCAGGTACTGGAGAACCAGGATGATATCGTTGGTATTGATCACCATCTCGGCAGTATCGCCCTCGGTGGTCACATTACCGGCCACCAGGTCGGCAACTGCGATCACCTCGGCATCGCCGGCGGCTACACGCATCATCATAACAGCATCGGAGATGGAGACCTTGCCATCACCGTTGATATCGCCGGGCAGGTAAGCGGGCTCCTCAACGGTCACGGTGCCGGTATAGGTCATGGTGTACTCCGCCAGATCGTAGCCGGCGGCCTCCACATCGATCTTGATGGCGTGCTCGCCGATCTCGGCGGTGGTGTCCACATTCAGGATCAGGGTGGCAAATACGCCATCCTCAGTCATCTCGGCAGGCAGAACAAATACGATGTTGGTAGCAACCTCGGTGCCGGCGCCCAGATGGGTCTCAGGGCCGATATCAACCAGAGCGCCTTCGGGCAGCTGGATATCAGCAACGCCCAGCACGCTGGCATCATAGGTCACGGTGATCTTCGCACCGGAGAGACCGGCGTTATCCTTCACGCTCAGCTTCAGCGCAACGGTCTTGCCGGGGGTGGCGGTCTCAGCCTCGACCTCCAGGGTAGTGGGAGGAGCGAGAGGTGCTCTTGCAACATTGCCGCAATCGGGGCAGGTCTTGACCTTTTCTTCGCCCTCAACAGTCCATTCGCCGCCGCAATTCTCGATCAGATCCTTGCCGCAGCCGTTGGCGCAGACCTTGGTGTGGGTATCGGTGCCCTCAACATGGGTCCAGCCTCTGGGATAAGCATGGTCGGTGGCAGGCAGGGTCTCGGCCTCCACAGTAGTCTCCTGGGTGCCTTCGGCATCCTTAAAGGCCTTACCGCAGGTATCGCAGAGGTAATACTCGTTATTACCAGCCTCTTCGCAGCTGGGTTCCTTAGCTTCAACCACATTCGTCGCATGAGACTTTTTGGAGATCACAGAGCTGTGGTTATATCCGCAGACTGCGCAGGAGGCGGTCAAAGAGCCTTCCTCGGTGCAGGTAGAATCGATCTTTTCATACTGCCAGCCCTCGGTCTCGGAGCACTTCTCGGAAGTCTGAACCTCACCACAGGTGCAAGCATAATAATGAGCAGCCTCTTCGGGAGCGGTATCATTGGAAGGAGCAACCAGCTGGAAGTTACACTCAACGGTAACGGTGCCGGCGGCAGTCTTCACGTCGATTACTTTCTCGGCCTTATTAACGATCTCGATGGACTCGACGGTCACATCGTAATTGCCGGGCTTGGCGGCATCAAGGATCTTGAACTGCAGGTAGCCAATCACACCGTCGGTGGTGATATCGGTGGGCATATTACCGTCCAGAGCAATCAGAGCGATCTCAACGGTAGCCACGCCATCCGCAACAACAGGATTGCCGACTACAGGCAGAACATCCACGTCGCCCTTGGCAAGGCCAGCCAGCTGCAGAGCGGTGGCATCGTAGGACACCTTGATCTCTGCGCCCACAAAGCCGGGATTATTCTTAATAGAAACGGAAACGTCCAGAGTATCGCCGTTCTTGCCGGCAACATCGCCAACAACGAACTCGGGAACCAGAACACCGGTAACGGTGGTGTTTTCGTTGTAAACTGCGGTGGTGAGGTCAACGCCCCAGTTAGCGGCATTGATCATTTCATCGGTGAGACCGATCAGCTTGCCGTTAACATCGGTATACAGCGTAGCGATAGTCTGCTCGCCGGCAACCAGAATCACCTGAACGGGCTTGCCCTCGGCACCGAATGCGATGCCATCCTCGGTGATCACATAAGTCTTCTCCACACCGGCGGCATTCAGAGCGAATGCAACGGCACCGTTATGGATCTCGGCGGCAGCGACAGGGGTGTTGGCGGCGGTCAGGTCGCCGGTGGTCAGATTGGTAGCATCGGTATACAAATTGGTAACGGTAACAGTAGCCGCATTATTGGCATCGTGCACATTGTCGGTCTTCTGCAGACGGGCAACAGGCAGCGCCGCCCAAGCGCCAGCCTCGATCACCACATTATCTACAACGGGAGAAGCACCCTTCACACGGCCAAAGAGCAGACCGTTTACTTCGTGCCCTTCCCCAATGGTGGTGTTAACAGTGATCACGTTGTTCACGGTAGTTTTGGCGGCAGTCACCTCGCCGATAACCAGACCGGCACCGGAGCTGTAGATGCCATTTTTAATAACTACACCATTCACGGTGTTGCCGGAGATATAGATATCATCTACATCGAGAGTACCGGCACCCTTATTGTAACGACCCAGCAGCAGACCGCTGTTGCCGGTACCGGTACCACGGGTAAAGGTGTTATCAATGATGTTGATGTTCTTCAGGGTCAGAGAAGCGGTGTCGCAGTCTGCGATGGTGAAGGAACCGTAGTTGGAAGCCTTATCCATGGCGCAGTTCTTAACGGTGATATTCTCGACGGTCAAGGAAGAAGCACCGGTGGCATAGCCGATCAGCAGACCACCCTTCCAGCCCATATTGGTCAGGGTCCAACCGTCGACGACCAGATTGCCGATATAGGAACCGGTATAGGTATCGATCCAAGAGGAGAGATTAACGTTGTTGCCATCGAAGGTAACGCCCTTGATGGCGTAGCCGTGGCCGTCGATCTTCGCGGAGAAGTTGCCCAGACGGTTGGCGGCAGAGCCGGCGGTAACGGTGATCTCAGCACCCAGATGGATGGTATCGGCAGCAGCATACTTTGTGGGATTCTTGGCTACATACTCCAGCTCGCCGAGGGAGTTGACCAGATAATCATTAGCATCTGCATACTGATCGACCTCGGAAGCGAGGGGAAGATTGGGATAAACGTCAAGGGCATAGGTCTTCAACTTAACGATATAGGAGCTGACTTCGTCCTGATCGGCGAAGGTCTCGCCCTCACGCTTGGCAGCGATCTCGGCCAGCAGATCGGCCAGAGACTGCTCATAGGTAGAAGAAGCATAATAAGCAGTATTCTTACCTTCGAAAGCCGCAACAGCTTCGTCCAGATCTGCATAATTGAGACCCATCAGGCTTGCGGTAATAACGATATCAGAAGAGCCAAGGGTCAAGGTAGAACCGCTTACAGTAGCACCGTTAGCAGGAGCCACAATGCTGTAACCCGCGATATTCTCGGGGGTGCCGCCATAGTTCAGGGTAAGCGTTCCATACTGCACTCCATACAGAACCTCATCGGAACCGCTATCGCACTTAATGGTAGCTTTTACAGGCAGAACGCCCTCGCCGTCAGCATCAACGAGCCCATTTGTAATGGTCCACTTGTTGGTGTAGCCGCCCTGATTGGCCTTATAAGCAGCCTCAAGCAGCTTTGCGGAATCGGTAACTGCGGCAAGATCGGTAGTCTTACCCTCTACAAGGGTTATATCATTGGAAAGATAAACGTTGGAAAGACCGGTCAACTGGGGGGTACTGCCGTAACCGTTGCCCAGCAGGTGAACGCCAATGTTAGTTCCGACAGCACCGGAGTTCTGGAAGATGGAATCCTGAATGTTCAGTTTGCCTTCTACGCTGGCGCCGACAACACCGACACCCACGCCTTCCTTCACGTTCATCGTGTTATCGATCGCGATGGCGTTCTTCAGGTTGACGGTAGTCTTGCTGTCCTCAACGGTACCAAAGATCAGGCCAGTGCCCTGATTTGCGCCGATGATGGTATTCCGAACCAATTTAAGGTCGGTGATGTTGTATACACCGGTAGTATCTGCGGTATTGTTGCCGCGGGGCTTACCTACAACCAAGCCGTTATGCTCATCGGCGGCAGTCACATCAAAGGTAGTACCAACGATGGAGCAGTTGGTAATGTTCACGACAGTGGACTCGGTGCTGTTGGCATAACGAGCCAAAAGGATGCCGTGCACTTGGCCGCCTGCGGCAGTGAAGGAGCTATCCTTAACGTGAACATTCTCCATGGTAAAGGTCTCGGGAAGGTTGGCTCCGCCGTTGGAGTGACCGGCAGAGTAGATCAAAGCAATGCAACTGTTTCTGGAAGCCTTTGCATAGCAGTTCTCCAGCGTTACGTTCTTAATGAAATCCACACTGGAAGCATAGCCGTAATCGGGGGCAAACATACCGGGAGTGGTAACGGGAGCGGCTTCGGTACCCCAGTTGGAGATGGTATAACCATGCCCATCAAAAGAGAACATGGGATTAACAAATCCAGTAAAGGTGGCAGCACCTTTAAAATCCACATTGCCGGAAAGGTGCAGGGTGACACCGTCTTTATTAAACCAAGCAAGGTTATTAAAGACGTACATCCAGTCACTTGCGTTAGCAATAGAGTAATCAGTGCCGGTGACTTCAGCTGTAACGGTTGTTACAGAGGGGTAGCTGGACTCTGCGCTCATGGGAACCACGAAGCCTGCCAGCATCGTGAGAACCATCAGAACGGAAAGCAGAGCAGAGGTCAGCCGTGTTTTTCTTGTGACCATAGAAGTTTCCTCCTAAAATTATATTAGGGCAATGCCCCAGTTTTATGAGTATATTGTAACATATTATGAAAAGGGTTTACACTATTTTATGTTGCTTTTTTCAAACATTTTGTGACATTTCATCAAAAAACAGCGCAAGCCGAAGCTTGCGCTGTTTTAAATTATAGTTTACAGTTCCTCAAGAGTACCAACCAGATACTGCATGATCTTCACCACGTCAGCGGTGTTGATCTGCATATCCTCGGTATCACCCTCGTCGGAAACGTCTGCAGCCAGCAGGTTGATGGTCTCGGGCACGGTGGTATCACCGGCAGCAACACGCATTGCCATAACAGCATCGGCGATAGAGACACGGCCGTCGTTGTTGACATCGCCCACAATGTAGTCCAGCTTGGGCAGGATCTCAGCCTCAACAGTGGTCTCGATGGTGCCTTCGGCATCCTTGAAGTACTTGCCGCAGATCTCGCAGTAGTAGTACTCATTGTTACCCTCTGCTTCAAGAGTAGGAGCCTTGGCAGGAATCTGAGTCATTTCATGACCGTCGGAAGCGATGGTCTCGGCCTCAACAGTAGTTTCGGTCTTGCCTTCGGCATCCTTATAGACCTTACCGCAGGTACCGCAGGTGTAGTACTCATTGTTACCGTCCTCGGTGCAGGTAGCCTCCTTGGCCTCGGTCTTGGTCATCTCGTGACCATTGGCTGCAAGAGTCTCGGCCTCAACAGTAGTCTCGGTCTTGCCTTCGGCATCCTTATAGACCTTACCGCAGGTACCGCAGGTGTAATACTCGTTGTTACCGTCCTCGGTGCAGGTGGGCTCCTTCGCCTCAGTCTTGGTCATCTCGTGGCCATTGGCATCAAGAGTCTCGGCCTCAACAGTAGTCTCGGTCTTGCCTTCGGCATCCTTATAGACCTTACCGCAGGTACCGCAGGTGTAATACTCGTTGTTACCCGCCTCGGTGCACGTGGGCTCCTTCGCCTCGGTCTTGGTCATCTCGTGGCCACTGGCAGCAAGGGTCTCAGCCTCAACGGTAGTCTCGGTTTTGCCTTCGGCATCCTTATAGACCTTACCGCAGGTACCGCAGGTGTAGTACTCGTTGTTACCGGCCTCGGTGCAGGTAGGCTCCTTCGCTTCGGTCTTGGTCATCTCATGACCCTTGGAACCGATGGTCTCGGCCTCAACAGTAGTCTCGGTCTTGCCTTCGGCGTCCTTATAGACCTTACCGCAGACGGAGCAGGTGTAGTACTCGTTGTTACCGGTCTCGGTGCAGGTGGGATCCTTCGCCTCATTCTTTTCCAGCTGATGGCCCAGAGCGGTCACCTTACCGGTGCCGGAAACTACATCGATCTTCACATTACCATCAGCAACCACGTCGGTAGCATCCACGGTGATGGCATGATCGGCAGCGGCGCCGCAGTTATTAACGGTGAATACCAGGTTTGCGATAACGATATCGGTGGTGATCTCAGCGGGAGCGCCGGCATCATCCACAGGAATCACAGCAACGTTAACGGTGGCCATGCCGTCCTCGCCCACAACGGGATCGCCCAGCTCGGCAAAGATCTCAGCCTCGCCCTTTTCAACACCAGTCAGGGTGAGGGCGTTGGGATCATAGGTCACAGTAAACTGAGCGCCCACATAGCCGGGGTTATTCTTGATGGTTACGGGAACCTTCACGGAATCGCCCTTGTTGCCGCTGACTTCGCCAATGATAAAGCCGGTCAGAGCAGGCAGAACCTCAGAATAGGAATATCCGCAGATAGCGCAGGAAGCGGTGATGGAACCGGTCTCCAGAACGGTGGGCTCAACTCTCTCATAAGACCAGCCCTCGCCCTCGGAGCACTTCACGGGGTCAGTAGTCTCGCCGCAGACGCACGCGGTATAGTGCGTAGCATCCTCAGGCTTGGCGTTCTTATCGGAGATCACGGGCTTGAAGTCACACTTCACGGTAACGGTAGCGGTACCGTTCTCGATGGTCAGAGCATTGTTCTCTGCATCAACAACTTCGACCGCAGCGATCTCAACAGTATAGTCGCCGCCCTTCACAGTATTGTTCAGGGTGAATTTCAGGTTGGCGATCACACAGTCGGCAGTAACCTCAACAGGATTATCACCGTCGGCAGGAATCAGAGCAATTTCAACAGTTGCTTTGCCGTCCTCGCCCACAACGGGGGTGCCGGGAACGATCAGAGCATCCTGATCGCCCTTCTCCACAGCGGTGAGCGCCATGGCATTGGGATCATAGGTCACGCTGATCTCAGCGCCGATAAAGCCGGGGTTATTGTTCAGAGTAACAGGCACAGTCACCTCAGCACCGTTCAGACCTTCGGCATTGCCGGCGGTGAACCAGGTGGGGAAGGTACCGGTCACGGTGGTATCTTCGGTGAAGGACTTGGTTGCCAGAGCATCCTCGTCCTCCCAGATGGCTGCATTCAGCAGATCCTCGGTGAGGCCGATGAGGTTGCCGTTTACATCGGTGTAAAGGGCAGTGTTTACATCG
Source organism: Clostridia bacterium (assembly GCA_017464525.1). Lineage (GTDB taxonomy): Bacteria > Bacillota > Clostridia > Oscillospirales > QAKW01 > QAKW01. The sequence goes on along the minus strand of JAFTZM010000008.1, from coordinate 42,733 downwards.
GTGGTAACTTCCTTCTCATCCTCGGCTACGAAGGTAACCTTAACAGGCAGACCCTCGGTACCGGAAGCAATACCTTCATCGTTGATGACCCAGGTCTTAGCCACACCGGCGTTGTTCAGCTCGTAGAGCTTTTCGCCGCTGAGGATCTGGGCGGTGGTAACGGTATTAGCGGCACCGTTGCTCAGAACCTTGGGTGCATCGGTCAGCAGGTTGGTGGAAACGGGAGTAGCAGGGCTACCGACAACGCCGAACCAGGGAATATTATCAAAGCCAGTATTATCGGCGATGACCACATTATCCATGGTCAGGGTAACGCTATCCTTATAAACGCCGGCGATCATGCCCTGAGGTGCACTGCCAGTCAGGGTATTGCGGGTGATCAGCAGGTTCTTAATAATATTGTTGGGTTTGGTCATCTCGGCGCAGATGATACCGTCGCCCCACTTGGCGCTGGTACCGGCGATCACGTTGTCGTAGATCTCCATGCCGTCGATAACAAGAGTACCTACATTGGGGCCGACCAGCAGGCCGTCGTTGCCCTGGCCGGAGCAATCACGGTTCAGGGTGTTGCCGGACATCACCACGTTCTTGAAGGTAACCTTCTTATTGTTGGGGATCTGGCCGATAATACCGCCAAAGCCGTTGGCGCCGTTATTCTTGGTAAAGGTACTGTTGGTAAACTTCACGTTCTCGATCAGCAGATCGTTGCAGGTGATCTGACCCCAGAGGGAGCCTGCGTTCCAGGCAGAGGTCTTGAAGGCGATCTGATCGAAGGTCACATTCCGAATGGCCTTCATGTTAGCCTGACCGTTGCCAAGCCAAGCGCTGGTCAGATTCAGGCCGCTGATGGTATGGCCCTCACCATCGATCGATGCTGTAATAAACAGGTTATTAACCATGTCATCCGCAGTCATATTGAGGTTGGCCTTAAGGGCAACGGTCATATCTGCGGTGTAGAACTGATAATGATCCTGAACAGCCTGCAGATCTTCAATGCTGTAAACAGCAACAGTAGCACCTACATAAGCATTATAATCCTGGATCAAATATCCGTTATGACCTACATTCCGATATTTGATATCTTCAACGGTAACCTGAGATACCAGCTCAACGCCGGAAGTCAGCAGGCCCACATAAGCGGTGATCTCCTCGGCGGTGATCGTACCTTCACCCAGCTTGGCGTTGGCTTCTGCAATCACAGCGGTCAGAGTTCTGCCGTCGGAAGTCTCATAATAATCGGTGTTAAAGCGATCAAAATGAGCAATAGCATTCTCCAATGCAGCGGTGGAAACACCGTCGTAAACAATAGCAATAGTTGCATCGCCGGCGCCAACCGTAAACTGATCGCCATCCAAAGAGCCGATCTCACCGGTAAAAGAATAGGAGATATTGCCGGTAGCGGGGAACCGCAGAGTAACGGTAGATCCCTGGGGAGCATAAAGGTAGTAATACTCCTCATTTGCAGTAACCAGCGTGATCTGACGGGTCTGGGTAGCCTCGGTACCGAAGGAAACGGTCTTGGCAGCAGGATCGTTGGTGTAGTAAACACGAGTCCCGCCCTTGCCGCTGATATAGTTGGAGTTCAGCAACCATGCCAGCTTACCGCTTTCATAATCGGAGTAGTTCAACTCATACTGCGCCTCGGTGGCATGAGTGTTCTGGCCGTCCAGGGCATAACCGGCACTGTAAGTATTGCCAAAAAGGTTCTCCTTATTACTGCCGTTATAACGCAGGGCACCGGAGATTTTGGATACCATATTCTTGGGTGCAGAGAAGGAATTCCAGACCATGGCATCCGCACGGGAATAACCGGAGATACCGCCGGCATAACCGCCGGCAGAGGGCTTAGAGATAATATCACCCACGTTGTAGCAGTTATCAACAACGCTGGCGCCGGTCATACGTGCAATACCGGAGGCGCTTACATAAGCATCCCCTCCTTCGATGGTGGCCTTATTATAAAGATTATAGAAGTAGGAAGCACCGCTGGTCTCGCCGATAAAGGCAGCGATCATCGTCTCATTGGTAGTGCCGGACTTGGCAACACGGATGGTACCGCTCTCAATACCAAGATTCTTAATGGTAGCACCACCATTCGAAAAACCAAACAGACCGATCCAACGGTTTGTGCCATCAGTTTCCAGCTCGATCAGCAGGTTTTCGAAGTAGTAGCCATGACCGTCCAGAGTACCCTTGAAGGGAACACTGTTGGAAGTACCGGCAGGAGCCACTGCTTCATTCTTCATGTCGACGTTATTGGTCAGGTGAAGAGTGATACCGGAAAGGCCGTTCTTCTCCACATTAAACATCGTGGTGACCTCCACCCAGTCCTCACGGGAAGAGATGGCCCAGTTCTTTCCGTCGTGAAGATCAGCATAGATCTCACGCTCGGAGAGCTTGGGATAATTGGGATAGGTATTCTTCAGGGTCAGGGCAGTCTCGTTCTTCAAAGCAGCCAGGTCACCGGTCTGATCGATAGCAGCCTCGATCACCGCAGAAGTCTGCTCCTGCTCCTTCAGAGCAACGATCGCCTTGGCATCGGCAATGATCTTTGCCACCGCCTCTTCTTCCACAAAGAGGGCCGGATCATAATTTTCATATTCAGCCAGAATGCCTTCAGCTACTGTGTAGTCGGCATCGGCAATAATATAGCCCAGAACAACATCCTCAGTAGGCATGGTAAAGGACTCAGCAGTACCGCCCTCGGGGATGGTGGTCTCATCAAAGGTATAGTTGGCGATCTCGCCGATGGTAACAGTATCACCGGGATGATAATACTCATCAATGGTTTCAGCTACAGTTCCATCCGGGAACCGCTTCTCAACGGTCACCTTGCGAGCTGCATCAGCCTCGGTAGCGAAAACGATATCACCGTCCACAACCTTATAGAGTTGGGTCATGCCGCCATCATTGGAAAGCCAGTAAGCAGCCTCCAGGGAACCGTACGCATGATCGGTACCGACCGTTTTCTCGTAGGTATTAGCGTTATTGTCGCTGCCGGCCATGGGAGTGGAGGTATTGAAGTTGTAAACATTAACCACATCGCCGTCATAGTGGTTTCCGGTCACATCGCCGATCTTGGTAGGCAGCTTACCGATGGTACGAACCGTTCTGGCGGCTGCACCGTTCTCCACAGCGGTCACGTTGGACCAGCAGTTCTTGATGGTCACATTGTCCGCCCAAGTGGTGGAAAATACACCGGAGTTGTTGTTGCTGTTTACGATTCCATCGGTCACGATCTGGCCGGTGGCAAACACATTCTCAATGGTGGTGACACCGTACGCACGCTCCACAACCAAAGAAGGATAAATATACCCGGTGGTATCGCCGCCCCAGCTGTAGTGATACTCAGAAAGGGCATCAATAAAGCCCACGTTCTTGATCACAGCACCGGTATTGGTAACAGAGATAAAGCCGGCAACACTGTGGCTGCTGAACTTTTCACCATAGGACGCCCAGTTCTTGATCACATGGTTCTGGCCGTCAAAGGTGATACAAAAGCGATAGTCCAAGCCATTATTCGTATCTGATGCATCGGAATTAGCAAGAGGAACACCGTATTTAATATTGGGATTGATGACCTTTTGCGCCAGATCAATATCGGCGCCCAGCTTGATCTCCGTAAGGTTGAAGGTCTTCTTCAGATCCCGGGCATAGGTCAGGATGCCCAGCAGGAAGAGATCATCAGGATCGCTGATGGTTAGGCTGGTGGGCAGACCTGCTTCCAGCCCTGCGCCGTCCTGCATAGCATGGAAAGAAGCAAAGAGAGGGGAATTATCCTTCCAGGTCTGAGCACCGTTTACATTGGTGTTGTCCTTGGCATAACGCTGGGCAACGATCTCGCCGTCCTTGCGATAGGTCAGTACAGGATAGCCAACGCCCTCCACCTGCTCGAAAGCGATGGTATAGCCGTCAATGTTACCCTCGGAAGCAAAACCGGCGTTCAGCTTTTCAGCCAGAGAACCGTCGGTCAGGGCAGTAGCTTCCAGACCGATGGCGGCATCATGGGTGCCGTTGAGAGCCGTCTCGGTGCCGGGGATGGTGGTGGCACCGCTCTGGATCAGCTCATAGGAGGACTGATCGAAGCCGCGGCCCTTGATGTAGTAGTTATTGGCATTGGCCGTACCGCGTTCCTGATTCAACGCCTGGCAAACGACGGGAGCCACTGTCTGACCCTCGGCGTTCTGGGCATAAGCGGTGATACCGGAAACGATCTCACCCGCATTGTAGCAGGAGACCACCTTATCGTTGGCGTTATTGATCCAGCCCACGATACCGGAAGCCTTACTGGAATCGCTGTAGACCAGACCCACATTGTAGGTATTCACATTGCAACTGCTGCCGGAAATATTGGTAGCCGCAATACCGGCAGTACCCTGCGCAGAGGTCCCCACAACAGTGGCGGCATTCCAGCAGTTGATGATCTTGCAGTACTGCCCACGGCCTACCAGAGAACCGGTCCACTGGCTGCCCACGATCAGACCGCCGGAAATACCGATGTTCTTGAAGGTGGCACTCTTGGCAGAACCAAAAAGTGCAACGGACTGGCGATAACTGTTAGAACCCCGATAAACATACAGATTATCGATGGTAAATCCGTTACCGTCGAAGGTACCGCTGAAATAGCGGGCCGTATCACCGTAGCCGATACCCTCAAAGGGGATATTCTGCATGTCGATGTCTGCAATCTGGTAAATGGTGACACCGCTTAAATAGGTGCCGTTATTGACCAGATTCGCCAGTTTCTCCATGCCGGCGCGGTCTTTGATGGAATAGACCGTTGTGCCGTCGGCATAGGCCGTGATGTCGGGGTAGCTTGTTGCGTCATGTAGACCCTTCTCGGCAACGATACCGCCTGCAACCTCGGCAGCACTTGCCGGGATCACAAACATGGCGAGCATCGAAACGAGCATCAGCAGAGCAACAAAACCGGACATCAGTTTTGTTTTTCTTGTTGCCATAATGATTCCTCCTAATTTTTTGAGCCGGCATTATAGAGACCGACCCATTATGATGATTCTATTGTATCATATACAATAGGAAATTTACATCATTTTATGTTGCTTTTTTCAAACGATTTGTGACATTTTGATAAAAATAAATGTGAATTTATGTATTTATACATCCATCACTTGACGAAAAAAACAGCGCGAGTCAAACTCGCGCTGTTTTTATTCAATTGATTACAGAGAGGTAACGGTGCCGTTCAGGTACTGGAGAACCAGAACAACGTCGTTGGTATTAACCGTCAACTCGCCGGTATCGCCCTCAGCGGTCACATTGGCTGCGATCAGATCCAGACCCTCGGGGAGGTTCTGGTCGCCGCTGGCCACGCGAAGCATGAGAACTGCATCGGCGATGGAAACGCGCATATCTCTGTTGATATCGCCGGGGATGAAATCGGGCTCATCAACAACTTCAACAGTACCAACATATGCCTCGAAATCGTACTCGACCATCTCATAATCGGAAACCAGAGCTTCTACGATCATGGTGTATTGGCCGGCCTCAGCATCCTCTGCCACATCGAAGAAGATGGACATGATGGTGCCGTCCTCGGTCATCTCTACAGGGAATACGAAGGTATAGATGACGGTGGAGAGACCCTGCTCATCAGGCTCAGTAGCAGGACCCTGGCTGAAGATGGCGTCTGCAACCTTCAGGCTGTAGCCGGAGGGAGTCATTGCTCTTGCATCGTAGGTAACAGCGATCTGAGCACCGGAAACGCCGCGATTGTTATGCAGATCGATGAGAACCTCCATGGTCTCACCGATATCGGTGGGCTCAGCGGTCACATTGATATAAGCAATGGCAGGAATGGTCTCGGAGATCACATTACCGCAAGCAGCGTCGCAAGCCATTTCACGCTTGCCTTCGCTCTCCTTGGTGGCGGGAGTTTCATCCCACTCGCCGGTGAAGGAGCAATCAGCGGTCTCATCAATGCCGCACCCATTGGCGCAAACACGCTTATGAGTATCGGTACCTTCTACATGAATCCAACTATCGCCGTAGGCATGGCCTTCGGAGACCAGAATCTCGGAGTAGGAGTAGCCGCAGTAATCGCAGGAAGCGGTGATAGAACCGTCGTTCTCGCAATCGGCTTCTACCTTCTCATAGGTCCAGTACTCATCCTCGGAGCACTTGGTCTCCTTGAAGTTTTCGCAGATACACTGACCGATGTGCTTGGCATCCTCGGGAGCGCCCTCAAACTCGCTGGCTACGGGAGCAAAGAGGCAATCAGCGGTCTTGGTGCTGGTGCAGACCCACTCGCCGTCGGTCCAGGTGCAGGCATAAACATGGGTATCGGTGCCAGCCAAATGAGTGGGCTCGCTCCAGATATGCTCATGCTCGGGAACGGTGGTGCCGGTCACAACGCTATCAGCGGTGAACACCTTGGTAGGCAGATTGGCTTCATCCTCCCACTGAGCAGCATCCAGCAGATCGTTGGTCAGAGCCACCAGATTGCCGTTTACATCGGTGTAGAGAGTAGCCATTACTGCATCGTCGGTCACAAAGTCAACCTTCACAGGCAGACCCTCGGTACCGAAGTCGATGCCTTCTTCGGTGAGAACCCAAGTCTTTTCAACGCCGGCATTATTCAACTCGTAGAGCTTTTCGCCGCCGGTAATGGCCTCGGTGGTAACAGTACCGTCGGTATCGGTCACAACATTGGTGTATACGGGAGCGGTGCCGCCGGAGACAATGCCGCCCTGAACGGGAATACCGTCGGTGCCTTCGTTATCGGCGATCACAATGTTGCCGAAGGTAACGGTGGCAGTATTCTTATAAACACCGCTGACGATACCATTAGGAGCGGAGCCGGTAACTTTATTGCGGGAGATCAGCACATTGTTGATGCTGTTGCCGGCAGAAACCAGCTCACCGCAGAACATAGCGTCGCCCCACTTAGCAGAGGTACCTGCGTAGATGTTATCGGTGATCTTGATGCCATCGGCAATGATCACACCGTTCACAGGGCCGGTCAGACCGCCGTTGTTGCCCTGGTTGGAGCAATCACGGTTGATGGTATTGCCGGTAAATTCAATATCCTTGAGAGTAACCTTCTTCCCGGCAGGGATCTGGCCGATCAAAGCGCCAAAGCCGTTGGCACCGTTATTCTTGGTAAAGGTGCTGTTGGTGACTTTCACATTCTCAATAGTGAGGTCGGTGCAGACGGCCTGATTCCAGAGGAAGCCTTGATTCCAGTCATTGGTAGTGTAAGTAATATTATCAAAGTTCAGGTTCTTGAGTGACTTCATGCCGGTCTGGCCGTTACCGAACCAAGCACCGGTCATAGTCAAACCGCTGATGGTGTGGCCCTCACCGTCGATGGAGGCCGTAACATAAAGGGTGTTGACCTGATTTTCCTCGGTCATGGCCAGATCTGCCTTAATGGCAACAGTCATATCGGCAGTGTACTGCTGATAGAAGTTCTGAACCAGCCGCAGATCCTCGATGGTGTAGACATCGACCTTAGCACCGAGGTAAGCAACGTAGTTGGGGGACAGGAAGCCCTTGGCACCCACGTTGTTGTTCTGAATATGAGAGGGAAGTACAGAGCCGTTGAGCTTCACGTCTGCGGTGAGCAGAGCGGCATAAGCGGCAACCTCTTCGGCGGTGATGGTACCGTCGGCGAGCTTGGCTTCGGCCTCTTCAATGACAGCAGTTACGGTTCTGCCGTCGGATACGGAGTAAACATCGGTATCGAAATCTGCGAAGTATGCAATGGCATCATCCAGAGCGGCGGTATAGACACCGTCGTAAAAAGCAACAACAAATGCATCACCGGTACCGATGGTCAGCTGATCCCCGTTCAGGGAATAGCCGGTACCGCTGGCCAGAGCAAAGGCGAGGTTCCCGGTGGCGGGATAGTCCAGAGCGATGGTAGAGCCCTGCGCACCGTAGAGGTTATAAACATTCTCACCGTTCTCGTCGATCAGGGTGATCTGGCGGGTCTGGGTAGCTTCGGTACCGAAACGAACCGTCTTGGCAACAGGATCGTTGGTGTAGTATACACGCTCGCCGCCCTTGCCGCTGATGTAGTTCTGGTTCAGCATCCAGGCCAGCTTACCGCTTTCATAATCGGCGTAGTTCAGCTCGTAGTCTGCCTCACCGGCGTGGGTGTTCTGACCGTCAAAGAGGTAACCTGCGCTGTAGGAGTTGCCGAAGAAGGCCTCCTTACTGCCGGCATTGTAACGGACCATACCGACAGTTTTGCCGGTAACGTTCTTAGCAGCAGCGAAGGAGTTGAACACGTTGGTAGTACCCTGGGTATAACCGGAGATACCGCCGGCATAAGAGCCGGAGTAACCGGTGGTGATCACATCACCCACATTGAAGCAGCCGTCGATGACGCTGTGCTCACTGGTCTTGGAGGCATCGGTACTGCCGGTGAAGCGGCCGATACCGGAAGCGGTGGTGTAGGCAGTGCCGGCATCGACGGTGGCGGCATTCCAGCAGTTGTAAACGCGGCAGATCGAGCCTTCGGCGACCAGACTGGCCAGCATGATCTCCTTCGATGTGGCGCTGGAGGTGACCTTGATGGTACCGCTCTCGATACCAACATTCTTCACGGTAGCACCATTACCGCTACCAATCAGGGCGACCCATCTTTCAGCGTCAGTCACATCGTAGCTGATGTTGACATTCTTAAAGACATAGCCGTGGCCGTCCAGCGTACCCTTGAAGGAATAACTGTTATTGACAGCAAGGGGATCGACCTGCTTGCCGCCCATATCCACATCGTTGGCGAGGTGGATGGTCACACCGACGAAGGTGTTCTTCTCCACATTAGCCATCTGAACCAGCTCAGCCCAGTCGTCGTAATCGGAAACCACCCAGTTCTTACCGTCGTGAATGTCGGCATAGATCTCACGGTCGGCAGCCTTGGGATAGTAGGGGTATTCATTCTTCAGGGTCAGAGTCAGGCTATCGTCCTGCTGCAGAAGAACAGCCATGATGTTATTAGCCTGCTGAATGGTAGCGGCATCCTGCTCCTGCTCCTGCAGAGCGATGGCTGCATCTGCCATCTCGATCAGAGCCGCTAGCTCTGCCCCATTGGCGAAGAGCTCGGGATCATAAGCCTCATATTTAGCCTTAATGTTCTCGGCAACCGTATAATCCACACCCTGAATGGTATACTTCAGAGTAACATCCTCGGCAGGCATGGTAAAGCTTTCGGCAGTACCGCCGGCAGGGATGGTGGTCTCATCCAGAATACAGTTATCCATCACAGGAACCGTAACAGTTTCGCCGGGATGAGCATAAATATAAGAGGTATCTGCAACGGTATACTCATTCAACATTCTGTTTACAGTTACCCGGCGGGCCGCATCAGCCTCGGTAGCCCAGACGATATCGCCGGCCACAGCCTTCCAGAGCTGAGTCATACCGCCTTCATGAGAGAGCCAGTAAGCAGCCTCAGCAGTGCCGTATTCCACCTTGTCACCAATGAGGAGATCATAGGTGCCGGCCTGGTTATCGGAATTGATGATGGGAGCAATGGTGTTGAAGTTGTAGTTGTTGGCCATATCGCCGGTGTAATCCTGCGCCGCAGGCAGCTTACCGAGCGTACGGATGCCCCAGATATTATCGGGAGCAGTCTCGATGGTTACGTTGGACCAGCAGTTGCTAACCTTGATGTTATCGCCCCAGGTGGTGGAGAAGACACCGCCGTGGTTGTTGGCGTTGTTGGTGTCGTGGGAGATGATGTGACCGGTAACGAAGCAGTTATCGATCACGTTGCCGGTACCGCTGGCACGCTCTACCAGCATGGAAGCATACTGATAGCCTGCATCAGCAGCGCCATAGCCGTAAACGTAGATACCCTTGGCATCCAGCAGGCCCAAGTTCTTGATGACAGCACCGGCGATTTCGGTGATGAAACCGCCTGCCCAGTGACCGCCGGACTTAAAGGCATAGAAATTCCAGTTCTTGATCACGTGGTTCTTGCCGTCGAAGGTAATATTGAAGCTGCCGCCGGGGTTACCGAGGGGTACACCGTAGGTAACGCCGGGGTTGACAGTCTTGGCAGCGAGGTCAATATCGCAAGCGAGGTTGATCTCGGTATAGCCAAAATCGGAGGGAGCAACATTATGCATCACCAAACCCAGCAGGAACAGATCGTCTGCATTGGTGAGGGTCAGGGTAGCGGGGCGCTCAACGCCTTCGCCCAGCAGAGCGCCGCTGCGGGCCTCTACGATGGACTTAAAGAAGGGAGAAGCGTTTTCCCAGGTCTTATCGCCGTTGACGTTGGTGGTGTCCTTGGCGTAACGCTGGGCAACGATGTCGTTGCCGTTCCAGTAGGTCAGAACGGGATAGCCAACGCCGTCTACGTTTTCAAAGGTAACGTCGTAGGTTTCGCCTTGGCCTTCAGCAACAAAATGTGCATTCAGGTTCTGAGCCAGAGCACCGGTCAGCTCGGAAGCGTTCAGACCGATCGCACCGTCGTGGGTGCCGTTCAGAGCGGTTTCGGTACCGGGGATGGTGGTCGCACCGCTCTGGATCAGTTCATAAGAAGACATCTGCTGGCCGCCACGGTCGAGGATGTAGTAGTTATAGGCGTTGGCAGTACCGCGGGACTGGGTCAGATCCTGGCAAACGATGGGGGAATAAGTATGACCCTCAGCGGTGGTGAGGTTCCAGTTGGTAATACCGGTTACCATTTCACCGGCATTGTAGTTGTTGATAACGGAGTCCGTAGCCTGGTTGATCCAGCCTACGATACCGGAAGCCTTACCGGTATTGCAATAGATCATACCAACGTTGAAACTATTGGCGATCAGGGAGTTGCCGTTGATGTTGGTGCCGGCCAGACCGCCGGTACCCTGAGCGGAAGTACCGACAACGGTAGCGGCGTTCCAGCAGTTGATGATCTTACACATGGAGCCGCGGCCGACGATGGAGCCGGTCCACTTACCGCCGACGATCAGACCGCCGGAAATACCAATGTTTCTGAAGGTAGCACCCACTGCAGTGGGGAACAAAGCGTTACCGTCGCTTTGGCCTTCGCTACCACGGTAATAGAAAAGGTTATCGATGGTAAAACCGTTACCGTCGAAGGTTCCGTTAAAGGGAGCGGTCGTGTTACCGTGACCGATACCCTCAAAAGGAGTGTTCAACATATCGATATCAGCGATCTGATAAATGGTAACGCCTTCCATCTTGTTACCGTTATTGACCAGATCAGCCAATTTGTCCATACCGGCGCGATCCTTGATCGAATAGGTCTTGGTACCGTCGGCATAGGCGGTGATGTCAGGATAACCTGTTGCGTCATGCAGACCGGTGCCCGTAACGATACCGCCCTCATTGGCGGCGCTTACCGGGATCACAAATCCGGTAAACATGGACACGAGCATCAGCAGAGCAACAAAACCGGACATCAGTTTTGTCTTTCTTGTGACCATATTATTTTCCTCCTAAAGAAAATATTTTTTAGAGCCAACTCCCCCTCTCTTGGGGACTGACCCAGTATTATGGTTTAATTGTAGCATAGTTTATTATAATTTTACATCATTTTATGTTGCTTTTTCTAAACATTTTGTGACATTTATCAAATAAAAAACTGCGCAAGCCGAAGCTTGCGCAGTTTTTCTTAAAATTTTACAGTTCTGTAACAGAGCCGCTCAGATACTTGAGCAGGAGCACAACATCGTTGGTGTTGATGGTCAAGCCTTCGGTATCGCCCTCGGTGGTGATATTGCCTGCGGCAAGATCAGTACCCTCGGGAAGCTCGGTATCGCCGGAAGCGATGCGAAGCATCAGAACAGCATCAGCGATGGACACTCTGCCGTCGCCGGTAACATCGCCCAGAACGGAGCTGGAAACCGTCACCTTACCGGTAGCAGCCAGTACATCGATGGGTGCATTCACTTCATCGATAACGCTCACGGGAGTCAGCTGAACAGCGATCTCACCTTCTGCCGCCTCTGCAACCGTAAAGGTCAGAGTGATCAGAACCTCATCGGTAGTCACATTAGCCGCATTGGCGAAGGCCACACGGCCGGTCTCGTTGTAGAATTCTACGGCGCCGTATGCACTTTCAGCACCTACCAGGCTCAGAGCAGCCTTATCATAGACCAGATCAAAGGTCACGCCGGCCACACCGGGATTGTTCTTAATAGCAACAGTTGCCTCGATGGTATCGCCGGGCTTTGCACGGTTGGGCATCTCAAGAGCAAAGGCAGCAGCCTCAGGCAGAGCGGGGATCTCTTCGGTCTTGAAGTTACCGCAAGCGTCATCGCAATATGCCGTCTTCTCACCGGGAACGCCTACCTGAGGAGCGGTAGTCTCATTCCAAACAGTGAAGGAGCAAGCCTCGGTCTCGGTGCTCTCACCGCAAACATTACAGCTGCGGCTGTGAGTATCGGTACCCTCTACATGAGTCCAGGCATCATCATAGGTACACTCAGCAACTTCGATGGGCTCAGAGCAAACAGTACAGCTGATGGCATGGGTTAAGGTGCCGTCCACATGAGTCCACTCGCCGGGGATATGCTCAGCGGTCAGAACCTCCAGCTCATCCAGGCCGCAGGCGGAGCACTTGAAGATCTCGTAGCCGTTGGCAGAGCAGGTGGCATCCACCTTCTCATAGGTCCAGGTCTCAGCATTCTCGGAGCAGAACACTTCCTTGCTGTTACCGCATTCGCAGCTTGCAACGTGCTTGCTCTCAGCGCCGGAGGTGCCCTCTACATGTTTTACAGAATCAAAGGTGCAGTCCAGAGTAGCGGTGGCTCCACAGCCTTTGGTACATTCAGCCATATGGGTATTGGTACCGTCGATATGAGTGAAGTTGCCCCATTCATGGGTGTGGGCAGGATTGGGAGTACCCTCGATAGCGGTATCCTCGGTGAACACCTTGGTGGTGAGGGTCTCTTCCTCAGGCCAGATCGCAGCGTTCAGCAGATCGGCGGTGAGGCCGATCAGGGTGCCGTTGGCGTTGGTATACAGCGTGGTGGGCTGCACATCGATGGTGGTAGCCTCCTCATCAATGGCAGAGAAGGTAACAGCTACAGGCAGACCGGCATTATCGGTATCCACAGCCAACTCACCCTCAGCGGTGATCTCCCACTTCATGGTAACGCCGGTTTTGTTGATGTTATAAGCAATCATGCCATAATCAGCGGCGGTTACCAGGAGCTTATTTCCATTCTCGTTATCCTGATTCGAGTTGTTATGGAAAATACCTTCATCAGTGAAGCAGTTGGTGGCGGAGTAGCCTTCCATAGCAACTGTATCACTGGTAGTCATGTTAATAGCGGGGTTCCAATCGGTGGCGCTGTCAACCTTATACTGATTGGAGGACTTCTGATCGTTGTTCAGCAGGATCACGTTATCCAGATCCAGCAGAGAACCGTCCTTAACGGTACCGATCAGGATACCTCTGGTGTGCCAGTTGTTCACACTGTTGGTTCTCTTGTTGTTGATGATCGCCACATTGTTCATCTGAACGTTGGCAGCACCCTCGGCGCAACCAAAGGCGATACCGGTTGCAAAGGTGGTGCGGGTAGCCATGTGACATTCAGAAACAACCACGTTGGTGATCTTGAAGTTGCGGGAATTATGCATCTGGCCGATAATGAAACCGGTGTTACCCAGATCGCCGGAGTAATCCTCGGCGGTGTACATGGCAGTACCGGTGACGGTACAGTCCTTTACGGTAACAACACCGCCGGCGCTTGCGGTTCTGGAGAGCAGAACACCCATAGCGTTCTGGCCTACGCCGGTAGCGGTAACGGAGCTGTTCTTCACGTGCACGTTCTCGATGGTGAGAGCGCCGTTGCCGTAAAGCTCGGCAACCAGCAGCGCACGGCCGTAGCTGCCCATGGTATGAACATTATCCAGAATCAGGTTGGAAATCTTCTCACCGTAATAGTACCGGAAGAGACCGCCGATGGACTCTTCGGTCTTGGCCAAATTGGAGATGGTATGGTTATTACCCTCGAAATCGGCATACAGCTTGTTGAAGCCCACAAAGCTGGTATCGGTCAGATCCAGATCAGCCTCCAGATAGAGGGTCTGATCAGCGGTAAAGCTGGTGGAATTCACACCGGCAGCCTCCAGATCGGCCACATCCTTGATCAGGTAGCCAATGGCATCGTTGCCGTAAAGAGCGTAATCCTTAGCCCGAGGCAGGTTGGGATATTCATTGATCAGCTCATAGCTCATCAAAAGCCCGGCGTATCCATCGATCTGAGCCTGAGAAGCGAAGGTGTTGTTCTCCTTCATGGTCTTCACTGCCTCGACGAGTTCTGCCAGAGGAATATCATCCAGATCGGCATAGAGAGAAAGATCTCTTGCCTCATAGTAAGCAAACGCATCTTCAAGAGGCCTATAGTTGTAACCGGCGAAGGTAACAGTTACGGTCACATCGGTCTTACCGGCAGTCAACTCCTTGCCGTTCAGGGAAGAATCGCTGCCTGCGGGGATCGCATACTCAGCGTTATCGGCATAAGCCAGGGTAACAGTCTCGCCTGCATTGACATAGAGGTATTCGGGATCGTAACCGGCAGCGCTCAGCGACACACGGATGGTCTGGTTGTCTTCAGTACCGAATACGGTCTTGCTGTCCTTCAGGGTATAATAGGTTTTGGTACCGGTGGTGTAGTTGCTGTTCAGCATCCATGCCAACTCACCGGTAGAGTAGATGGAGGTATCCATCTGGGTCCAGGGCTCGGCGTTCAGCACCGCTTTACGGTCAGCATGACCGTCGGATGCGAAGTTATACCCCAGAGAATAAGAGTTGGAGTGATAATTGGTGCCGGAATTACCGTTATGACGGATCAGACCACCATTACTAGCCTTCAGTTCACCAGCATTGAAGGAGTTATAGATCTTACCGGTATCCTGCGCCCAGTCGTTCAGACCGGCGGCATGGTTCACACCAGTGATGGTACCCACATTGAAGCAGCCATCGATCACGGTGCCGTTATAGCCGCGGCCGATCATACCGGAAACGCAGAAATCAGCCAGACCGGTACCGGTAACAGATGCGGCGTTCCAGCAGTTGATCACCTGAGCGTTACCGTCGGCATAGCCTGCGATAGCGCCAACACCCTCCGTACCGGAATAAGTAACGGTGATCGCACCGGAGGCAATACCCACATTCTTCACTACTGCAGAGCTTCCCAGATAGCTGATCAGGCCAATGCCGCTCACAGCCTCTCTGGTAATATTGAGGTTTTCAAATACATAGCCGTGGCCATCCATGGTACCGGTAAAATTAGAACCGTAAGCAAGGGGCTTCACATTGGTATTTTCCATATCAATGTCTGCCAGCAGGTGGATAGTCTTGCCGCTGAAGTTACCGCTCAGTTCAGTAGCAGCAACCCAATCCTCCTTGGTGGCGATGCCCCAGTTAGCAGGATTCCAATCCTTATACACATCGTAATCGGAGAAGGTGGGAACGTTGGGATAAGCATCCTTCAGGGTCATAGCGGAGATGTTCAGCTCATTGTAAACGTTGATGGTGTTGGTAATCGCAGTATTAGCTGCAGCGATCACATCGGCGGTCTGCTCCTGATCCTTATAGGCCAGGGTAGCATCCACCAGATCCTGCATAGACTGCAAGGTCTCGCTCTCGTTGAAAAGATCGAAATCGTACTTAGCCAGCTCATCGGCAATGGCCTCAACGCCGGAGTAGTCTACGCCCTGAACGTAATAGTCCAGTTCCCAGTTTTCCTTCGGCATATCGAAGGTGGTCTGAGAAGCGGTTTCGGGCAGACTGTCTTCATCCAGCGCATAGCCGGCGATCACAGGGATCTCAACGGTGGTGCCGGTGTTGTAGTAATAGATATCGGTACCGTTGATGGTGCCGTTTTCCATCTTCTTATTCACGGTGAGGGTATGGGTAGCGTTGTCGACGGTGCCGAATACGGTGTTGCCATCCTTCACGGTGTAGTAAACACCCTCGGTGGTATCATTGAGGTAAGCTGCCATGGTACCATCGGTAATATCCTTATCAACAAAGGGCTGGATCTCTACACTATGTGTGGTGTTATCGCCACCGCCCAGGTATGCCTGATCGGCAACATAAACAACATTATTCAGCACAGCGCTGCGGCCCTTGCCGTATTCTGCTTTGGTAGAACCCAATGCACGGCCCTTGTAAACGGCATTGTTATGATGATAATTGATGGTAGACTCGCCCCAGACATTGTTCATCGTCAGGGAAGGTACACCGTCATCGGTAGAGGGAGTACTGCCCATTGTACGGGAAACAACAGCGGAGTTATTATTAAAGTTAGCAGCGCTGGACTTCAGGATATCCACAACGCCGGTGGCAAAAACATTCTCTACCACACTGCCGGTGCCATAGACCATCTCGATCATAAGGGTGGGATAGCTATAGCCGGACTTATAATAGTAATCATAGATGGAATTGGCATTTACCATACCCAGATTCTTAACAGTAGCGTTATTGATCTGGCCGATAAAGCCACCTCTGGGGGTGCTACCGGCAACAACTGCATAGGATTTCCAGTTGGAGATCACATGATAGTTACCGTTCAGGGTACCCCCGGTAAAAGCGGAATTCATAGAGAGAGGAATGCTGTACTTCAGCCCGGGAACCATTGTCTGGGAAGTGGCATCGATATCGGCGGTGATATTAACAACACCGTCGCTGATCATATTCGCCATGATATTGGTGCCGGAAGAAATAACACCGAAAGCAAACAGATCGTTGGCATCATCGATGGTAACACCGGTCAGCTTATTGGCATTGGCATCTTCCTCGGTGCCAACGAAACCGCCCATGCGCTTATCGGATACAGCCTTGAAGAAATCGCTCTTCTCTGCCCAATCGTTGCAGGCAACGTTGGAAGCGCCCTCGGCGGCGGTACGGCAAACTACCAGCTCGCCTGCGGCATTATAATAACCCAGAGCGGGGTAGCCGGCTGCGGTATCCACATACTGCACGGTATAGCCGTTGGTATCGCCGATGGAAAGATCGCCGGCATTCAGTTTGGAAGCCAAGGCAGCCATCTCTTCGCGGGAAACAGCGTTACCGTCGTCGATATTGGCGACAGCAACGGCATTTTCACCGTCGGTATAGGTGACCCCTGCGGTATAGGCATCCTTGACACTCTTAACGCCGTTTTCATAAGCCAGATAATAGTTATTCTTAGCGGTAGAGCTCTTGGCCGCTTTCACATTAGCTCTGACCAGGGCAGTATAAGCGCCCACCTGATCAGCGCCGTAAGCTGCGGCGAACAGCCCGGTGTGATAGAAGCCGCTCACAATATCACCGGCATTATAGCAGTTCTGAATGTCGATAGTATTGTTGATCCAGCCGGTAATACCGCCGGAAGAATGGCCGGGATCCACAACCATACCCAGATTATAACTGTTATAGAGCTGCACACCGGCACCGGCAGTACGGCCGCAAAGACCGCCTGCGCTATCGCCGCCGTTGTAGTACAGAACGGTAGCGGCGCTCCAGCAGTTGATCAGCTTATCGGCACTGTTACCGTAGCCGATAATGGAGCCGACCCAGTTGTAGCCAACAACCAGACCGCTGGCAATACCCATATTGCGGATGGTGGTCTTATGTGTACGGTTAAAGAAGCCGACCTGCTTGCCGGTGGGCTTCATGATGTAAAGGCCCGTAATAACAAAGCCGTTACCGTCAAAGGTGGCTCTGGAAGAGGGGTTTGTGGTGGTATCGCCGTTATCAGCATAGCCACCGATACCGGAGAAGGGCTCCCAGCCCATATCCACATCCGCCGTCTGCCAGACCGTACAGTCGGCCATTTCGTTGCCGCCGGCAACGATCTCGGCCCACTTTTCAAAGCCAGCACGGCTGTTTACCTGGTATTCGGTCTTGCCGCTTACCAGGCCGTCTGCGATGTTCGGAAGCGCAGTTTTATCCACAAGGCCCGTGCTGCTCTTCAGGTCGGTCTGACCTTCCGCAGCGCTTACCGGCATACAAAATGCGGTAAACAGGGACACAAGCATCAATACTGCAACAAGACCGGACATCCATCTTGTCTTTCTTGTGACCATAGAATTTTCCTCCTATAGAAAATTAATATTTAGGCCCTTTCCCCAACGGCTTGCGGGGTACTGACCCAGTATTATGTAACCATTGTAACATATTTTGGTTACATTTAATACTATCTTATGTGTCTTTTTTCAAACATTTTGTGACTTTTACAAATAAAATACCGGGGCGTGCAATGCACGCCCCGGCCGTAGGGGCGACCATTGGTCGCCCGGGCATTAATATTATTTCGTATTCAGCCAGGCTGCCATTCTGGAGTTCTCATCAAGCGTCTTGCCGGCAGAAGCATAGTCCACCATTTTCAGTTCGGAGCCGTCGGCCAATTTCACCGCTACCGCCAGATTGGTCTCAAAGGGAACCGCATCGGGGGGCAGCAGCCGCACCTGCGCTTCGCCATCCTTCAGCAGGGGAGTGATGGGCGCATCGGGGTCGATGCCGGTGCGGGCATCCACCGCCAGCACCAGAGGGCCTCTCCGGAAGGCCACATGATCCTTATTCTCCGGAGATTCGGTATAGGTCACGGGATAAAGCTTATCCTCACGCCAATGCATATCGGTATTCACCGTGATCTCCCCATAAGGGATGGGGAAGATGGCCTCGGTGGGCATGGCCATTTTCAGCACCACTGTATCTCCCGCCTTCCAGCTGCGATGCAGCCGGAGCCATCCGGCAGAAACAGCAGAGTCTTCCTCGCCGTTCACCGAAACAGTTGCACTCTTGCACCAGCCGGGGATACGGAGAGTCAGCACAAAATCCTCTTCCTCCTCCGGCATCACAGCGATCCGCACATTGCCATCCATGGGATAATCGGTGGTCAACGCCAGCCGCAGGGAGCGCTGCTCGGGGGTCTGGGTAAGCAGCGTGCCGGGGATATAGAGATTCAGCACCGCCCCATCCTTATCCAGCAGCACCGCCGCCTTATGGGCCAGGCCAATCCCGGCAGCACCGATGCAGGCGCAGCAACCGTAATAATGACCGTCCCGCATTCCTTGCTGACCGCCCACCTGCCGGCCGCGGGAGCCGGGAAGAAGGGGGCTGTAGCTATCAAAATGCATATATTCCTGGATCCACTCAGGGTGATCACCGGGGGTTCGTTGATCCACCTTTTTTTCGGTATTCAAAGAACCTAAGTAAGCGTTATAGAGGGCCAACTCCACCTGATCCGCAAATTCCACCTCACCGCTGACCAGCAACAGCTGGGTGCAGAACTTCATCCAGGTCACGGTAACACAGGTCTCCTGCATCAGCGCCTTGCCCGCCTGATTATTCGGGTCGCTCTGCCGTACCTTGGAATAATCCAACAACTCGTGGGTACAGCCGGCAGATCCGATGATGGTAATATCCGTCTCGGCGATCCGGCGGCCGTAATTCAGTACAGCAGTTCTGTACTTTTCCTCACCGGTGGTGCGGTAATATTCCAGCACCCCTTCAAAAAAGCTCATCATTTCATAGGCCTTGGTCACCGGGTACTGGTAGGGCATCATTTTGTCCTCCAGCGCCATCTCGATCAGATTGCCGAATTCGGTGCCGCCGCAGCCCACAATATAGGATGCAAAATCAAAATATTTCTGCTCGCCGGTGATATTATAAAGCCGCACCACCGGCTCCAGAATGGTGGAGGAATTCAGCCCCCGCCAGGTCTGGGAGGTCTCGAAGATGCTCTTTTTGCCTTCTCCCAGGATCCCCATCAGGTAGTCTACCTGGCGGCACATGGAGCGTACGATCCGGGCATTCAACTCCTCATCATCGTTGATCTCCATAAAATACTGCATTCCCAGCAGTACATACTTCCGGCACCACATATCCCAGCCGAAGAGCTCCTTCTCTTTATTAAAGGAAGAAATTCTGCCCAGCTCATCCTGAGCCGTCATCATATCCTCCACGGTAGCCCGGAGCATCCGGAACAGGGCATCGTCCCGGGTGTAGCTCCACACAAAGCAGGCGCCCCGCATCATCTTGCCCCAGTATTCACCCCGCCAAGCGCCCTTCTCACTGTCGTCCCCCAGCCGGAACTGCTCCACAAAGCGGGTCCAGAGAGCCGCATCCATCACCTGTTCATCATGGACGAACTGAAAGGCCTTGGCAATACAGCCGGTAAATTCCCCCCGCAGGTCAAAATCCATCAGCAGGGCGTCGGTCTTCAAGCGGTTAAAATTCGCAGTCTTTTCACAATATTGGTTCATATTCCTCTAAAATCCTTAATCTAAAACTAAACGAATGTCTGCTCCCAGAGAAGCAAATTTTTCCACGATCCGCTCATAACCCCGGCGGATATGGTCGATCTCCTCAATGGTGGTGGTTCCCTTGGCCATCAGACCGGCGATCACCATCGCTGCGCCCGCCCGCAGATCGCAGGCCCGCACCGGTGCACCCAGCAGCTGGCGGCCGCCCTCCACCGTGGCGATCTTTCCCGCCACAGCGATCTCGGCACCCATCCGGATCAGCTCCTCGGTATATTTAAAGCGGCTGTCCCAGATCCCCTCATTGATCTTGCTGGTCCCCTCCGCACGGAGCATGACCGTGCACATCTGGGGCTGCATATCGGTGGGAAAACCGGGATAGGGCATGGTCTTGATATTGGCCTTCTTAAGGGGGGCGGTGGCATCCACCAGAATAGAATCATCGTATTCGATAATAGAGACCCCCATCTCCTCCAGCTTGGCGGTGATACATTCCATATGCTTGGGAATGATATTTTTCACCAGCACCCGCCCGCCGGTGGCGGCAGCAGCAGCCATATAGGTTCCCGCCTCGATCTGGTCGGGGATCACCGCATAGGTGCCCCCCTGCAGGCGGCCTACCCCCTGCACCTTGATCACATCGGTACCCGCGCCCCGGATATTGGCGCCCATGGAGTTCAAAAAGTTGGCCACATCCACGATATGCGGCTCCTTGGCCACATTTTCGATCACGGTGAGCCCCTCCGCCTTGGTGGCGGCCAGCATGGCATTGATGGTGGCACCTACCGAGACCATGTCCAGATAGATACCGTCTGCCACCAGCTTTTCTGCGTAACATTCCACGTTCCCGTGGGCGATCTCCACAGAAGCGCCCAGCTGCTCAAAGGCCTTGATATGCTGATCGATGGGGCGCGCCCCTAAATGGCAGCCCCCGGGCAGCGCCACAGTAGCCTTGCCGAAGCGACCCAGTAATGCCCCCAAAAAGTAATAAGAAGCCCGGAATTTACGGGCATATTCATAGGGAACCTCCGAGGAACGGACACCGGAGCAATCCACCTCCAGCGTCTTGCCGTCCGCCCGGTTGACCTTGGCTCCCATGGCGATAAGGATATTGCAGATATTTTCAACGTCGCTGATCTGGGGCACATTTTCAATGCGGCAGATCCCATCCACCAGCATGGCGGCAGGCAGAATGGCCACAATGGCGTTTTTTGCACCGGCGATCTCTACCTCACCCTCCAAGCGGCAGGGGCCGTTGATGATGATTCGATCCATCTGTTCACCTGACTTTCATATTTTTATTTATCTATCTTACCACATATTTTATGAAAAATAAAGAGTTATTGATAAAACTTTCCCGTTGACTTTATTATCATTCTGTGATATGATGACCCCAAAGATCATAATAGGAGGTAATCGTGATGGATTACGGGATTCAGTTATACAGCATTCGGGATTATTGCAAGGAAAACGGTCTGGAGGCCGGCATTGCCAAAATGGCAGAGCTGGGCTATAAGAAGATCGAATTCGCCGGCTTCTATGACCACACCGCCGAGGAAGTAGTGGCCATGCTGAAAAAGTATGATGTGGAGGTCTCCAGCACCCACTCTAGCCTTGATGACCTGGTGAACAACTATGAAGAGACCGTCGCCTTCCATAAGGCCATCGGCAATAAGTTGTACATCATCCCCGGCTACAGCACCAAGAATCAGCAGAAGCTGGACTATTTTGTGGAAAAGATCAATGAGCTCCAGCCCAAGCTGGAGGCCGATGGCATCACCCTGGCCTTCCATAACCATCATCGGGAGTTCCTGCCCAATGAGGATGGCGGTCAGGCTTACGATCAGCTGCTCTACCGTACCAATATTAAGCTGCAGATCGATATGTTCTGGGCCTTTGTTGGAATGAAGGATCCCATCGCGCTGATGGAAAAGGTCAAGGATCGCCTGATCAGTATGCATATGAAGGATGGGCACCCCGACGGTGTTGGTACCCCCTTGGGCATGGGCGAGGCTCCTGTGGCCGATGTTTACGCCAAGGCGCTGGAATTGGGCCTTCCCATGGTCGTAGAGAGCGAAACACAGACTCCCGACGGCCCCACCGAAGCAAAGATCTGCATCGAATATTTAAAATCTCTGGAAAAATAAAACACCCTGCCCCGCATCCCCGGATGCGGGGCAATTTAAAAAGGAGAATATCATGATTCAATTCCATGGTCTTGCCGATCAAGCGGCAAGATTTTTGCAAAAAGAGCAGCTTTCCGACCCCGCCCTCTGGTCTAAATTTGTGGAGACCTTCCGGGTGCAGGAGGATGGCGAAAACCAAGGCTGGCGAGGGGAATTCTGGGGCAAGATGATGCGGGGCGGTGCCCTGGTCTGCGCCTACACCCAAGACCCTGGTCTTTATCAGATCCTCACCGATTCTGTGAAGGACATGATGACCGCCGCCGAGCCGGACGGAAGAGTTTCCACCTACACCCGGGAAACAGAATTTGATAGCTGGGATCTCTGGAGCCGCAAATATGTGATCCTGGCCTGCGAATATTATCTGGAGATCTGCAAAGATGAATCGCTGAAAAAGGAGATCATCCAGTTCATCAGCCGCTGCGCCGATTATATCATCGACCACATCGGCCCCGGCAAAAAAAGTATCACCTCTGCCTCCCGTAGCTGGTACGGCATCAATTCCTCCTCCATTTTGGAGCCCATTGTCCGGCTCTATAAGCTGACCGCCAACCCCAAGTATCTGGATTTTGCCACCTACATCGTGGAGCACGGCGGGGCAGAAAATATCAACATCTTTGAGCTAGCCTATGAAAACAAGCTCTACCCCTATCAGTACGGCGTTTCCAAGGCTTATGAAATGACCTCCTGCTTTGAGGGGCTGCTGGAATACTACTACGTCACCGGCATCGAAAAGTATAAAACAGCGGTCATCAACTACGCTCAAGCGGTGCTGGATTCAGAAATTTCCATTATCGGTAGCTGCGGCGTGACCCATGAGCTTTTCGACCACACCCGTACCCGTCAGACCGTCCGTTACGATGGCGTGATGCAGGAGACCTGCGTCACCGTCACCTGGATGAAGTTCTGCTCCCGCCTGCTGGAGCTGACCGGCGAAAGCATCTACGCAGACGCCATGGAGCAGTCCTTCTATAACGCTTATCTGGGTGCATTCAATACAGAGCGTAAAGAGTGCCCCTATGTATACGAAAAGTTTATCAAAAAGATGGGTTATCCCCGTTACCAACCCACCTTCCTGCCGCTGGACAGCTATAGCCCCCTCACCCCCGGCAAACGGGGCCAGAAGATCGGCGGCAGCCAGATCCTGCACGATCTCAGCTATTATGGCTGCTGCGCCTGCATTGCCGCAGCCGGCGTGGGCGTCTTTCTGCAAAAGGCAGTCACCGCCGATGAAAACAGCATCACCGTCAACTTCTTCGAAAACGGCACCGCCGAAGCGATGGTAGGGGAGACCCCCGTCACCCTGCGGATGGAGACCGCCTATCCCACCGACGGAAAGATCCGTCTTACCGTAGAAGCGGAAAAGCCGGTCACCTTCACCCTGAAGCTCCGTAACCCCGGCTGGAGCGAAGGCCCTAAGGGCTATGCCCTTTATACCAAGGAATGGAGCCGCGATACCGTGGAACTCTCCTTTGAGATGCCGCTGAAACTCCACTACCCAGAACATTGGGAGAAGGATCTGGTCTATACCGATACCTCCAAAAATTCCGCCGGCTTCCATTGCGCCCTGGCAGAAAAGGTATATCACAAGCCGGAAGAAGATCATTATGTGGCCGTCACCCGGGGCCCCCTGACCCTGGCGGCAGACAGCCGCACCGGCAAGCCCGCCGATTCGGTCTTTGACATCAAGCCGGAGGCCGCCCCCGTCGCAAATGAGATCATTCCCGGAGTGGATTGCCTGCTCAAGCTGGAGTTCACCGCCGAAAACGGCGAGAAATTCTACTTGGTAGACTACTCCTCAGCCGGCCGGGATTGGGAGACCACAATCGCCGCCTGGATGCCCACAAAATAACATAAAAAAGCTGCGAATTCTTTTAAGGATTCGCAGTTTCTTTATACTCTTTTGGCGTTTTTCCGGTGATCTCTTTAAAGCAGCGGTTGAAATTCCGCAAGGAATCAAAGCCGCAACGGGCGCCAATGCCGGTAATGCTGCCGTTTTCCTTTTTCAGCAGGCGGCAGGCCAGATCCACCCGGAACCGATTGACCACCCGGGGAAAGGTAGTCTTAAAGCAGCGGTTGACCACCCCCGAAAGATAGCGATAATTATAGCCCAGCTCCTCTGCCATGCTGCGCAGAGTGATTTCATCGGCAAAATGCTCCTCGATGTACTGCACCACCCGGCAGATAAGATCGTTGGTTTCTGCCTCGGCAGCCGCATAGGGCGCCCCCTGCACATACTGCGCCGCCAGGCTGTAAAGCACCGCCTTCACCGCAAAGCGGTTTTCCCGGCATTCATAAAGCCGATCCAGCAGCCCCCGTTCCCCCGAAAACACAGGATGATGCCCCGGCTCCAGGTCGGGCAGATAATCCGGCGAAAAGATGCAGAGCCGGCAAAGGCAATGCTCCGGGGAGGAATAGGCGTGCAGCTGCCCGGGAAAGATGATGGCCATCTCCCCCGCCTGCACCGCATGGTCGGTGCCGGCGATATGCACCGTCATCACCCCCGCCTCCACCGAGACCAGCTCAAAGCTTTTATGCAGATGCAGGGGGAAATCAAACCCCTCGCTGCCCTTCTCCCGGATCCGCAGATAATGTTCTCCCACCGAACGCTGATATTCATAAAACATGGTATGCCCCTCAAATTCATGAACTTTTGTCTATTATTATACCGCAATAAACTTGTTTTTTCAATCCATTAAAGATAAAATGTCTATAGAGGTGATTCAAATGAAAAAAGCATTGATCTTCCGAGGCGGCTGGGACGGCCATGAGCCCAAGCTGGTCTCCGAGCGTTTTGCCCGCTTGCTGCAAAAGAACGGGATCCACGCCGAGATCTTCGACGGTGTGGAATGCCTGGCTGAGCAGGATCTTCTGCAATACGACCTGCTGGTGGCCTGCGTGACCATGAGTGAGATTTCCAAGGAGGCCGTCAAGGCGGTCAGCGATGCGGTCTCCCAGGGCGTTGGGCTGGCCGGGTGCCACGGCGGGATGTGCGATGCCTTCCGCCAGTCCACTGAATGGCAGTTTATGACCGGCGGCCAATGGGTCTCCCATCCCGGCAGCGACGGAGTGGAGTACACCGTCAACATCTGCCACGGCGCCAACCCCATTACCGAAGGGCTGGAGGATTTTAAGGTCTGCTCCGAGCACTACTACCTGCACATCGACCCCGCCATCGAGGTTTTGGCCACCACCCGCTTCCCGCTGGTCAACTACCGTCATGCCTCCAATAAGCCGGTGGATATGCCGGTGGCATGGACTAAATTCTGGGGGCTGGGGCGTGTGTTTTATTGCTCTTTGGGGCACCACGACGATGTTTTCGATCGATCACCCAACGCCGAGGTGCTGATGGAACGAGGAATGGTCTGGGCGGCCGGCGGAAAGCAATACGCCGAAGAACACCGGCTGGATCCCACCGTGTACGATAATAAAGCAAAAATGTATTAGCCAAAGCATTGAAACTTGAATCGGCCTGAAAGGGCGGTTTTTCGATGCTTTGGCTAAGGAGAAAAGTTAAGGAGAAATGTCATGATGAAAGTCGGTATGGTAGGCGTTGGCAAGATCAGCGGCATCTACCTGAAAAATTTTAAAAATGTTTTTAAAGATGTGGAATTGGTAGCGGTCTGCGACCTGATCCGGGAGCGTGCCGAAAAGGCCCAGAAGGAATATGGCATCCCCAAACTCTACAACACCATGGAGGAGCTTTTCGCTGATCCCGAGATCGATATCGTTCTCAATCTCACCCGCCCCTATCAGCATTATGAGGTCTCCAGGGCCGCATTGCTGGCAGGCAAGCACGTATATTCCGAAAAGCCCTTGGGTGCAGACCTGGCAGAAGGGGAGGCGCTTGTGAAGCTGGCCGCCGAAAAGGACTTGTTCATCGGCGGTGCGCCGGATACCTTCATGGGCGCCGGTATCCAGACCTGCCGTAAGCTGATCGATGAAGGGGTCATCGGCGCCCCCATCGGCGGGCGGTTTGTGATGGCAAGCCACGGCGTGGAGACCTGGCACCCCGACCCGGATTTCTACTATCAGCGAGGCGGCGGCCCGCTTCTGGATATGGGCCCCTATTATCTTACCGCCATGATCAACCTGCTGGGCGGCATCAAAGAGGTCAGCGGCTATTGCAATACCGCCTACCCCACTCGCCTCATTACCGCCGAGCCCCATGTGGGGGAGATCATTCAGGTGAATGTACCCACCCACTACGAAGCCTTTATCACCCTGGAGAGCGGCCTGCGGGTCTCCCTGCTGACTTCCTTTGATATCTATAAATCCAAGCAGACCAACATCGAGATCTACGGTACCAAGGGCACCCTTTTCGTACCGGATCCCAACTGCTTTGGCGGGCCTGTTGAATTCTTCGACGGGGAAAAGAAGGAACTGATAGAATTTCCCCTGAAATTCGACTACGCCGAAAATTCCCGCTGCCTCGGTCTGGACGATATGGCAAAAGCCATCGAGACCGGCCGTCCCGGCCGCACCACCCACCTGCAGACCTTCCATGTGCTGGAGGCTATGTGCGGCATCATGAAGAGCACCGAGACCGGCAAGCCCTATGCCATGACCTCCCGCTTCACCCGGGAAGCCCCCATGGATCCCACCTTACCCAACGGTATTCTCTGAAAATAAAAGCCCGGCTGATGCCGGGCTTTCTCATTTTACTACAATGGGGATTTCAATATACGATTGATGAAGTATGACCGTATTATCGGCTATTTTTGCAGTAGTTTGCTCCGAAAACAGCCCTTTTTGATTCGTGTGCCGAACATAATGCGGATAAGCGGAGGATGAAATATCGATGCGCAGTTTTTCTCCCTTGCCGATCACAAAAGCGTGTTCATCAAAAGAAAATTCCAATTCCAATTCATTTCCGGGCGTGTAATTCTTGCAGAAATTGGAAATTTGATTAATATCATCCCGCAAGCCGTAATCACCTTCGGCTTTGCAAAGGCTTATTCTTACATAAAAGCAGGTGTCCTCGCAGCTGGAGCTTACTTTCAACTTCGCTTTCATCTTTCCCTTGACGAAGGTATCCTCCGTAAATTCGGAGGAATATACACTAATAATATCGTATCTGGAATTCGGCGGATCCTGCCAGGCGTTTCCGCCGAAATTGGCAGAAAGACCGCCCTTAAAAGATGCAGGGTCATAGGGATTATAGCGGTAGGTGACTTCGCCTTTCCCTAACGAAATGATACTGTTATTTTCTCCATCTTCAAAAGCATCGGTACACCATTCATTGCCGAACAGCTTATAATAGGTCACCTTGCCCCGTTCAAAAGGAACAGCCTCTTTCCCTCTGATGGCATTCAGCCAGCGAATACGGTAATCCTTAAACTCATTTTTCAACACCCCGTTCTCAAAGCAGATCGGCTGCTTTTCCCCTGAACCGCTGTGATCAAAGGGGTGAACGGCAAGGGCAGACTTTGATTTTGTGGGCTCATCAAGAGATTTCCACATCTCAAAAACGCCACCGGTATAAATATCATAAAATCCTGTCACCAATAAGATCGGAATATCGGCGTGCCTGATTGCCTCATGCGCCTCTCCACCACCGTAACGGGTGCTCCAAAAAGGATCCTTTTTGGAGGGATGCTTTAAGATCTCATCAAAATCCACTGCTTTTTCTCCGAAAACAGTCTCGGAAAAAGCCGATAACGGCAGCATGTTGTAGGCAGCGGGGGTGAAATTCTTTTTAAGACCGCTCTTTTTCTTATACATCCCCACATACCAGCCGCCGTGCAGCCCCATCTTATAAAACCCATTTCTATAGTTGCAGTTATATCGCTCGCAATCCTGCACCTCCAGAATAGCGCCCTTGATATCCTCAGCAAAAGGCGCCGTTACAAAATGTACCGATGATGTATAGCTGCCGCCGCAGAGATACAGCTCCCCGTTGTAAAACGGCTGCTTTCTGATCCAATCCTGAAGGAAAAGCCCGTCCTCTCTTTCATTAATGTAGGGGATACAATCGCCGCTGCTTTTTCCTCTTCCCCGGCAATGTTGAAAAACGACAGCATATCCGTTCTCCATCCAGCCCTCATGTTTACACAAGAGATCAGCGCAGATTTCTTCCTCCGTTTGCCCCTCGGCATCGTCCACATAGGGATTGCGATAAATAACTGTCGGAAATTGACCGGCGTCTTCAGGCAAGCAGACCACCGTAAAAAGCTTCGCTTGGTTAAACGCTAAATATTCAAAGAAAGCCTTCATAAAGAACACCTCCATATTAAAAATTATATCATACATTTACTTGATTGACAAGAAATTCATTGACAAACCGAAGTCTTTGTGGTAAACTTTCAGTTACGCCGGTGTGGCGGAACTGGCAGACGCCCGGGACTTAAAATCCCGTGGGTAGCGATACCCGTACCGGTTCGATCCCGGTCACCGGCACCAAAAAAGAGACTCTCCTCAGGAGAGTCTCTTTTTGCTTCCGGTACCGATTGATCCGCATTCCGCAGGAATGGCGGTTCAGTCGGCGGGCTCCCAAACCTGCGATAAGGCTTGGGATGCCCAGAGTCAGCAGCACGAAGGGTTCGCCGTTGCCGGCCATCGGCCATTTCCGCCCCTCCGCCCTTGACAGATGCTCCCTCATTTGCTATATTATAATCAACAACAAACAAAGGTGGCATCGACATGAACTGTTACAAACTGACCGATCCCGAGGCCCTGACCCCGGCAGAAGCAACCCCGGAGGAGGAAGCGCTTCTTTTGCAGGCGGCAAAGGAATGGAGCATCGGCTATCATCTTTATTGGGAATGCATTCCCCGTTCCGATAGCGGCATTGACCACAACGAGATCAAAAACCGCAAAACGCTGTCCATCCCGCCGGAGACCATCGTGCTGAAGGGCAACGCAGCGGTGGGCTGCTATTATGCCGAGCATCTTTTTCTCTTTGCCGACGAATCCACCCACACCCATTCCGAGGAAGTGGACAAAGGCTACACCGGCGGCTGGGGCGATATTACCGAAACCCATTGCTATCAGTTAAAAAGCAATTAAGGCATCCATAGGGCACCCTCAAATAGGGAAGATCGGTTTTGAAACCATCTTTTCCTCCCATACACAACGAAAAAAATCCCGTAATGCGTCAGCATTGCGGGATTTTTGTCATTGTACCTGAACAAAAAATCTGTGTCTCAAAACTGCCTGTGGCACCCTGAATGGGATCAGTTTGGATGCAAGACAAGGCAAAAAGCGCAGGCATCCTGACGGATGGCGAGCATTTTTAACGAAGTATTGCGCCAAAAGGATTCTTTTCAGGGTGAATATCCCCTAACTGAGGGTGCCTTTTCGTTTAGAGGAAAAATTTTCGTTCCATGGTCTCTCTTGCCGGGCGGCAAATGCCCAGAAAGATCAGCAGCCCGCCCAGCAGTACCAGCGCCACCATGGGGTAGAAGGACCAGCCCATAAAGTTAAAGGCCGAAAAGGTCACATCCATCAAAAGCTCCACCGGCAGCATAAAGATGCCCAGCGCCATAAAGGCGCCGCCGAAGATATAGAACCGGCCCCGGGGCAGATACACCATCAGGGTGACCACCGCAGTTACCAGGATCCCCACCCCGCCCACCAGGGGGAGAGCAAAGCTCAGAAACCAATCTCCCCCGGTGAACAAATTAATATAAAGCAGGTAAAGCCCCGCCGCACCGAAGCTGCAGGGAACAAAGATCACCGGATAGTATCTTTTAAACCAGGTGGGTAACACAAAGATGGCATATGCCGCCACCAGCGCCCCCATCACATAGCCCGACCAGGTGACCCCGCCGTTAAACTGCAGATCACACAAAAGCACTGTCAGCAGCGGCAGCAAGAAAATAGCCGTCAGCATGGCCTGCGGCCAGAAGGATCTTCTTCGGGCGGCAGGATACTTTTCTTTTGGATATAACGCTTCGCCCCCGCCGCAGGGAAGATCGGGATGAAATACCCGGGTCCTGCACAAAGGGCATTGGGTCTCAGAATCTGCCAGCTGAACCCCGCATTTGATACAATACATCATTTATCCCTCCCGTTACTTTGCACCTGCACCGGCAGGCCAAGCTCCTGCAGCACACGGTAAAAATGATATTCCAATTCCGACTCTTTGATGTTGCGGATAAAATTGATGTTCAGGGTATCCCCATAGGAGATGACCCCGCAGTTATAGGGGGCAGAGGCCTGCACCCCTAAGATAAAGTCCATCCGCTCCACATAAGGCTTCATGACCTCCGGCAGCTGTACCGCCCCCAGATTGGAAAGGGTGAGGCAGGATTTCCGTTCTCCCACCGTATCAAAAATGGCCTTCATCACAATATTTTTAATAAACAGCGGCATTACCCGCACAATAAGATATTTTTCGCTGTTCACATTGGTGGCGATCATCTTGCTCATCTGCTTGGGCGTGATCTCCGCCCCCATCCAATGATGGATCACCCGGCAGATCTCCTCAAAGGAGTATTCCCCCAACTGCGGCAGGATCTCCGGGGTGGTATACATGGCAAAATTGCGCAGCGACCGGCTTTCAAAAAGCTTGCGCAGATTCACCGGGATCAGCACCTTAATGGGCTTGCGCTTTTTCCGGTTGGGCACCTTCTCCTTCTGCAGCTGCTGCAAGGCCTGCATCATCACCGCAGTTAAAAAGGCAGTCAGGCTCACCCCATATTCATGGGCCTTTTCCAGGGCCTCCCTCACCGGCAGCTGAAAGCAGGTCACATTCAAAAAGCCTGCCGGCTCCGGCGTGCCGCCGAAATGCCAGGCGGTATTTTCCTGCCGGGAGGCGGTGACCTCCCCGGCATATTTCTGAAAACTATCCTCAAATTCTGCCTCGGAGGGCTCCTCCAGCCGGCCCAAGACCCCGCACTCTGCCGGGATCTTAATGCCATGCTTTTGCTGTAGATACTCGGCCACCAGGCTTTTCAGAAAGATCAGCGCCCCGTTGCCGTCGGTAATGGAATGGAAGATCTCAATGGCGATCCGCCGCTGATAAACAAGGACCCGGAAGGCACACTTTCTGGTCTCTTCCTTGGACATCCGGGTGAGGGGATAACTGCTTTCCTCCATGACCTCCGGCACCTCGGCTAGCTGCTGCAGATAGTACCAGAACACGCCCCGCCGCAGCCGCACGGCAATGGAGGGGAAGCGGCGCACCGTAATATCCAGCGCACTTTGCAGCACCGGCAGCTCCACCGGCTCCCGAAGGGTGGCAGAAAGGCGGAACACATTGCTCCAATTCTGCCGCCGGGCGGCGGGATAGATCTTGGCCGCATTGTCCAGCGGCATCCATTTCAGCTTGTTTTCCTTGGCCATCACCTGATTTAAAAACCGGTTTATGGCAGAAAGATCCTTCCGATCATCCTGCAGGCCGTAAAGCAGATAGGCGTGCCACCGCTCCTTCGCCACCATCAGCCGGCTTTTGCAGCCCGCCTGTTCCAGCCGCTCATGGAGCTGCCGGGCATCATCCAGCATGATCTCGTCCCCGCCCACAAAGATCAGGGAGGGGGGCATCCCCTCCAATTCTCCGAAAAGCGGAGAAACCAGCGGATGGGCCGCATCGTCGGTATAGCTTTCGGCAAAAAACCGCAGCAGTTCCTGGGACATGGAGGGATCCACCTCCCGATTCTCCTGATAGGAGGCCCCGGAGGCGGTCAGATCCACCCAAGGGGAGATGGCAATGATCCCGCAGGGCAGGGGCAGCTCCAGCTCCCGAAGCCTCAGGCAAAGGGAATAGCAAAGCCCGCCCCCCGCACTCTCACCGCAGAGGGTGATATTGGAATACCCCTTCTCCAGCAGATATTGATAGGCGGTAAGGGCATCCTCCACCGCCGCCGGAAATGGGTTTTCCGGTGCCAGCCGGTAAGCGGCACAAAAAACACGGGTACCGGTCTGCACCGCCAGCATAGAACCGAAGCCGGCGGCATATTCCAGATCGCCGCAGGTATAACCGCCCCCGTGCAAATAAAGAAGGACCCCCTCACGGCGCTGATCCTTGGGCATGATCCATGCCCCGCGAAAGGCTGAAAAATCATGATTCTTCAGCAGGACCTGCTTGCGGAATCTGGATTCCATCAGCTCCCCGATCATATTCTGACCCTTACGGATCGCTTTCAGCGACATCCCGCTCATCAGCGGCTTTAAGATCATCAGTTGTTTTCGTATTGCTCTTGCAGATAATGGCATATTATATCTCCCGGAGATTGATCAGCTCGATCCTCTTGCAGCGCTTTGTTTTTTCATCCAGTTCTGCCACCAGCCCGTTGACCATCAACGGCCCTTCCGCATCGGTGATCTTCATCCGGTGGTCGGGATCGATAAAATTATGGATGCAGGGCTCCAGCCCCTTCCCTAAAATGCTATGCTCCGCACCGCACATTCCGATATCGGAAAGATAACCGGTGCCTTTGGGGAGCACCCCCGCATCGTTGGTCTGCACATGGGTGTGGGTGCCGAACACCAGCGCCACCCGCCCATCAGCATACCGGGCAAGGGCCTGCTTTTCGGCGGTGGCCTCCCCATGGAAATCCACCACCGTAAGATCCCGGGGCGTCCCCTCCTTCAGCAGCTGATCCAGCACCAAAAAGGGATTCTCACATTTGTTCATAAAAAGCGCCCCCTGCAGGGAAATGACCCGCAGATCATACGCCCCCATATCCACCCGGCAGGTTCCCCGGCCAAAGGGATCCCCCGGCCAGTTGGCGGGACGCAGCAGAAAGGGGTTTTCCTCATGAAGCTCCTCCGCCCCCTTCCGCTGGAAGGAATGGTTACCCCCGGTGATGGCATCGGCCCCCATGGAAAAAAGCGCCTCCATGGCAGAGCGATCAACGCCGTTGCCGATGGCGCTGTTCTCCCCGTTGATGACGATGCAATCAGGGCGGTATTTACGTTTGAGCGCCGGCAAGGCCTTATGCAGCGCCTCGATCCCGGCAGCGGAGACCACATCTCCCAAGCACAGTAAGATCATAGTTCATTCCCGAAAGGAGGAATAAAGCTCTCCTTTGCGGTTTCTCCTTCTTGAATATAAGCAATGTTCCAGTTCTGCCCCCGGGCATATTCCACCACCGTATGATAGGCGGCGGCCGCCAAGGGCTCCTGCAATTCCTCCGGCAGATCTTCCCCCACCGGGGTGTACTGATTCATCAGGCTGAGGATCACCGAATCTCCGAAGGTCTCCTTCAGATATCTCAGATTCATCATGGCCTCATGCTCCAGGGAGGGCAGTACCAAAAGCCGCACCACCACGCCCTTTTGAAGCATTCCCTTCTCATCAAAGACCGGTGCGCCCACTACCCGGACCATCTCCTCCAGCGCCCGGCGCGCAACTACGGGGTAATCGACAGCACCGCTGTATTTCTCCGCAGAAGATGCCTCCGCATACTTGAGATCGGTGAGATAGATATCCACCGTATCCTTCAAAAGCCGGATCATTTCCGGCCGCTCATACCCCCCGGTGTTATAGACGATAGGCAGGCGCTTGCCGTAAAGCGCCACCGCCTCCATAATGGACAGCGCATAGTGGGTAGGGGTCACCAGATTGATGTTATGGGCGCCCTGACGCTCCAGATCCGCAAAGATCTCTGCCAGCACCTCCACCGTCACCGGTTTGCCCACACCGCCCCGGCTGATCTGCCGGTTCTGGCAATAGACACACCCTAAATTACAACCCCCGAAGAATACCGTTCCCGAGCCCCGCTCCCCGGAGATGGGAGGTTCCTCCCAGAAATGCAGCGCCGCCCGGGCAACCATCAATTCAGCGCCCACCCGGCATCTTCCGGCGGTTTTGGTCCGGTCGATACCGCAGCGGCGGGGGCATATCTCACACTTTTTTAAATCGAACATTCAAAAGCACCACACCCGCCAGCACCAGCAGGATGCCGGCGGCACTCACCAAAGAAGGGATCTCCCGGAAGATGGCCGCTCCCAGCAAGGTGGCCACCACCGGCTCCAGCGATGCCATCACCGAGGCTTTTCCCGCCTCCAGCCCGGCCAGCCCGAGCGTATAAAAAGCGTAGGGCAGTACCGCTGTCACGATCCCCATCAGTAACACCATTCCCCATACCGGCCAGCCTCCCTGCCGAACCGCCTCAAAGGTACCGGGCAGATCGGTAAAGGGCGCCACCCCCAGAATGGAAAACCAGAAGGTATACAGTAAAATCGTAAAGGAATGATAACCCCGATCCATGGCCAGCCGGCTGAAAATGCTATACATGGCATAGCCGAAGGCGGAAAGAAAGCCGGTGAGCAGCGCCAGCGGGGGAATGGAGCCTCCCTGCAGATCGCTGACCAGCACACACCCAGCGAAGGCCAGCAGGCAGGCCAGCACCTTGATCCGGGTGATCCGTTCCTTGAACAACAGGGCCGAGACCAGCACCACTATGGCCGGCGCCAGATAAAGCAGCACCGCCGCCACCGAAAGGGAGGTCATGGTCATAGTCTTGAAATAGCAGAAATTGAACATGGCAATGGAAAGCAGCCCGGTACCGGCAAAGCACCAGAGATCCTTCCACCGGATCTTAAAGGCGGCAGGCCGCAGAATGGCCACCACCGCCGGCAGCAACACCGCCGCCACGCTCACCCGCAGAAACACGATATCCATGGATCCCAGCCCAAGGCCGCCGAAGTACCGCACAAACAGCCCCATACTGCCCCAAAGGGCAGCCGCCAGCAGAACCATTACCGTGGAAACGCTTTTTTTCATTCCTGAACCTCGATCACATATTCATTGGTATAGGTCTTGCCCGGCTCCAGAGAAAGAAGGCTGGGCTGGGTGGAAAGATCCTCAATGATCCCCTTGCGGGAGGGCAGAGAGCTCCAGGGCTCGATGCAGACATACGCCGCCTCGGTAAAGGGGCGGTGCCAGATGCCCAGATATCGCATTTCGGGGTAAAATACCCGCAGAGCCTTACCGCTCTTATCGCTTTTCAGAGTGACCCCCTTGGACATTTGGGTCAGGATGATGGCATCATCATCAAACATCGTGTGGCGCAAGGGCAGGATCACCCCCCGCTCCATTTCAAAGGGAACATCCTTTTCGGTTACATAGCAATCAGGGGACATTCCCACCTGCAGCACCTCTGCCGCATCATCAAATTCCAGATAATAATCCTCAAAGGCCAGCCCCTCCTCCAGAGGCACCCGGAAACCGGGATGGCCGCCCACCCCGAAGTACATGGTCTTGCTGTCTTTATTTTCCACTATGTACCGGATGGCCAGACTGCTGCCCTGCAGGGTATATTCGATCCCCAGCCCAAAGGCAAAGGGGTATTGGGCACGGCTCTCCTCACTGTCAGCAATACGGAAGACCGCATGATCCTCCCGATCCTGCTCAACGGCAAAGACCGTGTCCTTGGCAAAGCCGTGGCTCCCCATATGATAGGTCTTACCCTCAAAGGTATACTGCTTCTCTGTCAGCCGGGCGATATAGGGAAAGAGGTTGGGAGCCTGATCCGCCCAGATGGCCGGGTCATCCGCCTGCCATAAGTATTCGGTGCCGCCGACACTCTTTATCGACCGCAGCTGAGCCCCCAGCTCGTCGATCAAAACGGTCAGTTTTTCATTTTTTATGGTAATCATTAATATCCGATCTCCTTTTCAGAATAGTCCTCCGGCTTGAAATTTTCCAGCCGGACCTCCGCTCCGTCGATGCCCAGCTCCTTGCAGACCACCGCCAGCACTCTGCCGCCCAAGATCCGGCGGCCTTCATCGGTGTTGTAATGCACATTATCGGAATGTACCGCAGGATCCAGCCCCAAAGAAAGGGAATAAAGATCGTTCACCAGGGTATCTGTCCCCGCCAGTGCCTGAAGGGCAATAGCGTTGTACTGGGCGATCTCCTCATTCCGGCGGAAGGCATCCCCTTTGAAGTTTTCGATCACCGACGTGGAGGTGGCAAATACCATCTTCGCCTTGGGGAAGAGCATCCGCAGCCGCTTGTCGATGCGGGGGATCACATTGGCATAATATTCCGGTGTCGAGATGGCCTCATCCCCGAAAAGATGGATGCAATCCCAAAGCCCCGCATTCCAATGCACCAGATCCACATCATCCGGCCATTCGCCGTCCTTTTTCCAGGAATGGGCAAACCGCAGTACATTCGCTGCAAACCGCCCGTTCTCCGGCGGATAATAGACCTCCGCCACCCCCTCCAGCGCCGCTTTCACATACTTGTCATATCCCATCCGAATGGAATCGCCGATCAATACGATCTTTTTCATTGTCCTTCCTCCTTATTTCTGAATAAATTCCATTATATGCAGAACAGATTCCTCTGTATCCCATGCCATATAGATATAATTGTATCGAGGCATCGCCTCGGTCTCCGCAAAGTTTTTGGTTTCCCGGCAATAGAGCAAAAAATAGGCGCAATCCCTTGTCTGAAGCCCCGCAAGGAGAGGAATTACCCCGGCAAACGGTTCCGTCTCCGAGTGCCATTTCCCGGCATCTAACGTGCTGAGAAAGGCGCTGACCTCCCCGGCATCATAAAACCTTGCCACAGAATCATATTTGTAGTAAATATCGTCCGAAGAGGTCTGCGTCCCCTTTGTCCAATCCTCTGTGATGATCGATCGTTCCTCCGGCAAACTGAGCCCCAGTTCCGCTTCCAGCCCCTCCAGGTAAGCCGGATCTGTCGCATATTGCTTGAGTCCAACGAAATAAAAGCAACCGACGATCAGCAGTAATCCTGCAAAAACGATTCCAACCGCAACATTTTTCTTCCGCTTTGATAAAATGCCATAGACCAGGCAACCCACCGGGATCAGCATAAACAGCCAGGCCACCCAGCAATAGTGCATCAAATAATAGGTGCTTTCCAGCGTAGCGGAGCTGGGGTGCGTATTACTGAGTCCATTCATCACCAGCAGGCTGCCGATAAGACTCCAAACCGCCGCAATCACAAGGGCGGTCGATGAAACACTTTTTTCATATTCTTTCCTTTCTTACCGGGTCTTCTCTATCATCGAAGCCCACTCCCCGGCGGAAAAATAGCTCTTAATATCCTTCCCGCTGTAGCCGGAAAGGACGCTCACAAAATTATGAAGCTTTCCCTCCTTGGTGGCAGAATATGCGTTTGCATTTTCCTGCATCCAATGGAAGGTCTGCCGGAAGGGCTCCCAGCCGATCTCCTCCTTGATCTGCAAAAACCGGCGGGCACAGCCGAAGATATTATAGGTCTTGGAAAAATCCCCGCCGAGGATTTCATAGGCCCGGATGATATCCTTGCCGTAAAAGCAGTCCGACGCCGGAAATTCGGAGGGCGCCGCCCCGGCACCGTTCTGCTCCAGCACATAGGCCAGCTTCAGATCCGTCATCATCTCCGCTTCAAAGGTCCAGGGCCGCCCGAAGTCAAACATATGCCCCATCTCATGCAATGCGCAGAAATTCCAGTCGTTGCGGCGAGAGGCCATCTTCCTCAGATCTTCATAGATGAAATCACGATCGATATGAATGATGTTAGAGCCATCCATTACATAGCCGATATATTCACAGGGCTTATAGGCCTCCACCAGGATGGTCTGATAGGGCTTGAAGCCGGTCAACTCGTAATAGGAGTCATAGGCCGTTTCCAGATCATTGGCCCATTGCTGCAGCCGTGCCGCGGAGATCACGGTAGAAATATCCAAGGGCAGCCGCAGCTCAATGATCCCTCTGCTGCCAAACACGGAGCAATACTCCTTCGCCAATTCTCCCGTCTTAACGGCCTTCCACTCCTGGGCCCCGTTCCGTGTGTTCCGCAACTGCAGCACCGCCTGCCCCTTCTCAAAACCTAAGCAGTAGCGGTGGTCTCCGCTGTATAAAAAGGAAAAGGCGGTATTTCCGGTCACATTCCAGATCTGGGCATCATAGCCGGTATAGCTCCATATTTTAATAGCGGTACCCTCCCGGATATAAGCATTATCAATATCCAGCATCAATTCCGTATCCCCTGCATAGACATGAACACCCTTTTCACTCTCCGCCTTCAGGACCCACTCCACCGGGGTGGAACTCAGCGTCAGGGCGTTTCCCTGATAAGCCAGATAGCCGCCGGCCGCCTCATTGTAAAAAGTATATCTCCCCGGCGCCAGCACCTCTTCCTGCTCACCGCCGCAGGCCGAGCACATCAATACGGATATTATAGTAATAATAAATAAAATCACGCCCCTCACCATCCATGACCCCTTTCTTTAATCCTTTTCTCAACAAAATAGACTTATGGAAATATATTTCAGAATCACCTCTTCCGGGATAGCATCGTATAGCAGATCTCCCGGAGCCCCCTCATAAAAAGCCTCTGTATCCAGATCGATATGGCGGTCTTTGATATACTGCTTGATCACTTTCAGACCTTACTGCCCGTATTTCGGAAAATACAGCCCCGCCGACATACTGAGCGCTTCCGCCCTGTCCTTACTGCATCCCAGCTCCCGGGCGATCTGCCCACTTACGCTGGCAGCGATCCGCTGATAGCCGCTCTCACTTCTGGTACTGCCGTTCTCTGCCTTTGAAGCAAGCTCCTTAAAAACATTCCGCTCCAGCCATTCCCTTAAACGGGCGATATAGCTTTCATCACATCCCGGATTTAATTTTCTTATTTCCAGCTCGATCATACCGATCCTTCTTCATTCAAGGTCTCCTGGCGGATCGCCTCCATATATTCAGTTATTAACGTTTCAAGCTTTGTATTGCTTAATTTCACCGGGGTTCTGTTGCTTTTTCCCGCTCTGGCTTCGGCTTCTTCTTTTGCAAATTGCTTTTCAGACCTCAATTCCCAAAAATAATCATAATCGGCTCCGATCGCCCGCCAATCATTGATATCCGTAAAAACGATCTCCCTGTCATGGGTGATCATCCAATCGTTTACCCAGTTCATTTTCTCATGTATTATTGTTCTTTTATCTTCGAATTCAGCATCTTTTCTTTTATCTGTCAGATTCGGATTATTATACAGCTTCAATGGACTCATCTTTCTGAGCTTC
Source organism: Clostridia bacterium (assembly GCA_017464525.1). GTDB lineage: Bacteria > Bacillota > Clostridia > Oscillospirales > QAKW01 > QAKW01. The sequence continues at coordinate 3,435 of JAFTZM010000008.1, read as the reverse complement.
GCATATAAATAGCCGCTTTCCATGTTGTCCGTACCCTCCACCACATAATCCATTCTTCGTATGGTAGGAATATCTTCCCCGGATAACCATCTGCTCTAACTCATCGTATAAACTCCTTGTTAAATGTATTTTCATTCACCTTGCCGGCTTAAAAGCGCTACCGTCTCCACATGGGTCGAAGCAAAGGAATTGATGTCATTAGTTGACGGAAACAAAAAGGCTACTCCGGCATTACAAGGCAAAGATGTACGTAATCTTCACGATCATTGGAACCAGAACCATTGTTATCACTTGCGTAATATGTGCAAATATTCTGATATGGAAATGCGGGTTTACCCAGAGCATTATAGCAAGCAAACGCATCTATACATACACCTATAATCACACCATCCTCCACAATTAAAGCATTTAATCCTTTGTAGTCTTTAAGTGCATAGCCAAAATCATGCATATTAGATTTAGTAATCTCGCCATAAGCGGTTTTGCTATATGATGTATGTTCCACAATGCGATAGCTTTCCATCTGCTCTTCCAAAGTTTTTCCCTTTAATGATGCGAGAAATTCCTTGTTCATTTTTGCTTCCACTTCCAAACGAATAGCTTCCTTTTTCTCTTCTGCACTCAATCCGCTGATACTTTCCCAGAATGCCCTTGTCATTCCAACTTGATCCTCGATATCTTTGTAACGAACTATTTTAATTCCTTCCACGATTTAGCCTCCTTATATTCAAAATTACGATTGTATATCTTTTCTTGACAGCAGACAGACTGTCTCGACGGTTGTTTCGGTTTCCAAGGGAAGTTCTTTCACTTCCTCGCCATCAACAGGCACAGGGAAGTTGAAAACAATCTTCCTTATCCAGCTACCGTCTTTCCTTTTCTCCGGGAACATCTCAATTCGCTCAATAAAGGCTTTCATAAACTCTTTCTGTTCCGCTTCTGTTGCGGAATGGTAGACTTCATCAAATGCCAGTAAGAGCCGATAAATGTTATCGCCAGAGATTTTCTCCTGCTGGATGCTGCGTATCTGTCCTTGCAGTTCACCAATCTGAACCTCGATTTCCTCTATGGTATCATACTGCTCATCATAGCGGCGCTGCAAGTCCAAAATCTTTCTGTCATAGTGGGCATCGTTGATGTCCAAGGTATCCATCTGACGCTCCAATCGGCTTTTCGTTCCAAAGGCTTGCTTTAGCCGCCCTTGCAGGACGGTGATCTGCTTTTCCATATCCTCAGTATCAACCGCCGTTCCAATTTTCGCTTGAATTGCTTCTACAAATCGTGGATTATTGACCATAGCGGAAATGACCTTCGCCACAAATTTGTTGATCTCTGTCTGTTCGATATTGAGCCGGAAGCTGCACTCATGTCCTGTCGGCGTAACCGTATTTTTGCAGTAGTAATAATACCGTGTTTTCTTGTCCTTGCTGTGTGCCTTGGCGATATTTCCGTACATACTTTTGCCGCAGCATGGGCATTTCAGGATACCGGACAGGATGTGGGCGTGATCTGGATTGTTGACCTTTTCCCGCTTGAAAGAATTGATCTTGCGCTTTTCCTGTGCCAGATACCAATCTTCTTCGGAAATGATGGCTTCGTGCTGACCATCGTAAACAGGGAACTCCGACTGCTCGACCACGTGCATCTCATTTCTTGTACCCTGCTTCTTTTCCGTCCTGCGTCTGCCATAAGCAATTTTACCCATATAAACGGGATTGTCCAGTATGTCCTGCACAAAGTTTCTTGAAAATCCGGGGATGGTATTGTTCTGCCGCAGTTTCTTTATAAAACCATTGCGGTTCAGATATTTGGCTACTCCGGCAACTCCCTCGTTGGTATGGATGTAGCGGTCATAAATGACACGGATTACTTCTACTTCATCCTCCGCAATGACAAGATTTCCGTTTTCCAGTTTATAGCCATAGGGAGCGAAACCGCCGTTCCACTTGCCCTCACGAGCCTTTTGTTCCCGTCCTGCCATTGTCTGTGTGCGGATATTCTCTCGCTCGATTTCTGCCACCGCAGACAGCACGGAGATCATCAGCTTTCCGGCATCCTTGGAGCTGTCAATGCCATCCTCCACGCAGATCAGATTGACACCAAAATCCTGCATGAGCTGCAAAGAGTTCAGTACATCTGCCGCATTTCTGCCAAATCGGGAGAGCTTAAAGACAAGCACATAGGAAACACCGTCTTTGCCGTCCTGGATGTCGTTCAGCATCCGTTGAAACTCCTGCCGCCCTTGGATGTTCTTGCCGGAAAATCCCTCGTCAGAATACTCCCCGGCAACAATCATATCCTCGTATGCCGCATACTTCCGCAGCTTGTCACGTTGGGCATCCAAGCTGTACCCGTCAACCTGCATGGAGGTGGATACTCTCGTATATAGATAACATTTAAGTTGCTTCTTTTTCAGAATCGCCACCTCCCTCGCTCATTTCTTTTACCATCAATCCCTCGTTGCGGATATAATACTCCAAAAGTCTCAGCACATAATCCGGTGCATGGCGGTTGTCCAGTTCCCACTCGGTCATCGTCCGGTACGGGATATTGACGAGTTTGCAAAAGTCCTTCCGGTTTAGTCCTGTGCTTTCCCGCAACTTTATAATTCTGTTTTTACAATCCATCTGCCTATCTCCCTAAAAACAAAATACACGTTGCGTAATCATTATAGCACAGCTACATAGAATACGCAACGTGTAAATTGTAAATTTTTACGCAGCCTTATCCGTTAAAGGCTGCGCTTGCTTATCGTCCTTAGAACTCTCCACCGTTTGCGGAGCGTCCTGCTCTAATTTATCCAAAACCTGATGCCCGTATTTCTGGAGCAACTGGGTCATAACATCCACACAGCGGTCAAATGCCGCATTATATTTTGCTTCCTCATAATATTTCTTCAATAGGCAATTCCTCCATCAAATTTCCATGTCCTGTCCACGTCTGCGGGCAGGTGTTTTGAGTTCCCTTGTTTCCTTTCCTCTGGCGAGGATGGCAGAAATAAAAGCCCGAACTCTTTCGGATGCGATTTCCAGTGCATCCAGAAAGGGTTGGGCTTTCTGTTTGAGTTCCATATATTTTTCGTTTACCGCTTCATACCGCTGCTTCCAGATGGAAACCGTCTTTTCTGCGGAAGCCAGTTTTTCTTTCAGACGCTTGTTGTCAGCATTGGCAATAATGCCGTTGACCGCATAGCGTTTGAGTGTGTCGCATTCATCCGATGTCAGCGTGATATTGTTTCCGAATGTGGCTTTCTTGCCCATCGCTTCAATGTCCTGCACCGTCAGCGCAATGGTCTTTGCTGTCTTGGTTTCCTTTTGCAGAGCTTCCAGTTTCTTTTTCTGCCTTTCCGTGGCAGTCTGGGTATCCTCCAAGGTCTGCTCCGCCTGTTCTACAAGTCCGGTTACAGCTTCCAGACGCTTCTGTTCAGCCTGAACC
>JAFTZM010000007.1 GCA_017464525.1 Clostridia bacterium | reverse complement strand
TCTAAAACCCAAACGATGTTCACGCATATCCATTATAACACCTATTTTAAATTCTGCACTATAAACTTTGTTTTTCCTTCCTGTTTTACCCATAAAAAATATGCACCTCCAAAAGTGTCTAACTTTTGGGGTGCATATCAATTTGGGTGCTTGCTTTATTTATCGTCGAAATCGGACTTTTTCTCGCGACGCTGACCGCTGCCAGTGGCAGATGAAGAGATGGCAGATGTTGTAAAGGGGTAAAATCCCTCTTTCCTCCAAAATGGTCACGTCAACCACCCTCAAACCAATACGGTTTGAGGGTCGCTTCTGTTTTATGGTTTTATTTGTTGATGTGGGAAACTTCTTCTTTGGGATCGTATTGAGGATAATTTTTGGTGATGTAGGATGAAAGCATATCGATAAATTGAGAAGCGGTGGGGGAATTCTGGAGCGGGTAACCGGCGATCTCGCTGAGGCGCTGAGGATTGGTATGCCAGGCCTTGAGAACGACGGTGCGGATGTTGCGTTCAATGCACTTGGATGAGCATTGGCATTGTAGGGCAACGATGCTGTAGATCTCGTTGTTTACAGCGCCGAGCCGTCGGGAGTCCTCCAGCACCAGGGATGTGGCGAGAAGGGATTGGAAGTGGCCCCGGTAACTCCGGGAAATGCCGAGGGATTGCAATAGATTTGTGATCACGGTATTCATAGGAACCTCCTTGATGATGTGAGGTAATTATACAGTAAAAATCACAAATTCTAATCAAACACGACTAATTACGACAAAAAACGACAAAAAGAATGAATAGAGGGCGCCAAACTCAAAACCTATGAGGAGGCTCACCTCCTCATAGGTGAATACATTCATTTCTACAATTACGAAAGAATACAGATAAAAACAAAACTGACTCCGCTTGAAAAACGAAGTCAGTATGTCGCTTAAAATTCAATACGCACTACCATAGTGTGCCTTTTATGCTGTCTACACAAATTGGGGCAGTTCATTTGAGGGTGCATTTTATTATTCGTTTAAAAAACGGTCGCAAGCCAGGAGGTAGTGGACTAAAACCCGAACGCCCTGGAAATGGCCGTCGATAGAAATAAATTCGTCCTTTTGGTGGGCGCCGCCATGGCCGGCAGGCATCTCGGGGCATATCGCTTTGGAATTGGGATCGTATGCGCTGCTACCTACTGTAAAGGCATTTTTCAGGTGGCGGGCATAGGTGCCACCGGACATATAGTAGGGCTTTGCATCGGCACCGGTCAATTCTTTATAAATGGCGGTAAAGGTGCCGGGGATGGGGCTTTCCGGGTCGGCCTTAAAGCCCTTGCGGTTATGCATATAGGTGATCCGCCAGCCGGACTCCTCCATCAGGCGGGTAAGGGCGGCCTCGGTCTCCAGATGATCCAGGCTTGTGCCAAAACGGATATCGGTAGTGAAGGAGCAGCAGCCGTTTTCGGTTCGTACAATGCCGTTGGCTGCGGTGAGCTTGCCGAAATCGGGATCGTCAAAAGCGATGCCGAAGCTGTTGCCCCAATAATCGCCCAGCCAGTGGGCAAGCTGGGCCATGCAGCTACGATCCTCTTCGCAAAGGCTTTGGCATTCCTTCAGGATCATAGCGGCCAGAGCAGCGGCGTTCACGGAGCCTTCCGGATGCCCGGCGTGCTTGGGGATGCCGGTGGCCTTTAAAATGACTGTGTCGTCTGCTACGGTCAGGGCATATTCCGTTTTTCCGGCGATACGGGCCTGAAGCTCTTCCGCAAGGCCTTTGATCTTCCTGAGGGTGACCGTTACCTGATCCAGTACCACGTTCATGGCTTTGCCGCCTGTAAAGTCCAGGATATCCCGGAAGGGGGTCGTTTGCTCGGCGGTGAAGCGGAGGATGGTCTTTTCTCCCAGGCTGCAGGGAAAACTACTGTCGGGAACCAGGGAAAGATCGGGCATTTCTTCCTTTTCTACAAATCTGACCATATCCGGCATACGGCTTTCCTCTGCAGGGCCGATATAGGCACGGATGCGGCTGTTAAAGGGGATCTGCAGCTCCTTCAGGATCCGCATGGCGGTCAGAGAGGCCATAACGCCGGATTTATCATCCTTGCAGCCTCGGCCGATGAGATACCCGTCGATAATGACCGGCTCAAAGGGGTCGGTATACCGCCAGCCCTCTCCTGCTGCCACTACATCACAATGGCCGAACAGCCCGATAGTTTTGGCACCGCTGCCCCAATCGGCAAGGGCATAGTAGTTTTCCTCTTCTGTCCGCACAGAAAAACCTGCCTGCTCATAAAAGCCGGCTGCTGTGTCCATTGCTTTTTTGCTGGGGAGCCCGAAGGGGGCGCCGGGAGCGCTTTCTCCCCGTACGGAAGGGATTCGGATCAGTTCCATCCATTGAGCCAGAAGCTCTTCGCGATGGGCGTTGATCCATTCCTTGATTTTTTGATCTAACTGATGATCGATCATGGTTTTCTCCTTTATTTAGTCGGTTTGTTTTTTATACTTTGTCAGCCAGGTGCCCCGGAAATAGCGGATGCCGAAGATGACTGCCCGGAACACCCAGTCGCAGGCCATTCCGTACCACACGCCAATGACACCCAGCCCCAAAAACTTAGCGAAGAAAAAGCTACCGCCAACCCGGAAGATCCACATGGAGGAGATGGAAAGCACCATTGTATAGCTCACATCGCAGGCCGCCCGGAAGGAATTGGGCAGGGTGAAGGCGACGGGGTGTACGATTGCAACACAGATATTATGGAAGACAAACAGATTTACAGCAAGTGTAGCAGCTTCTTCAGAGAGATTGAAGAGCCCGATAAGCTGGGTGGAGAAGACGCTCATAAGCACCGCCATTACCAAGAGGATGGCATAAACGATGCCCACCAGCCGCCGTGCATAGATTTTGGCCTGCTTGCTTTCATCGGCCCCCACGCACCGGCCAATCACCGTGGTCATGGCGCTGCCTATGGCTGCACCCGGAATGTAGAGCATAGCGGAAAGGGTGTTTGCTGCCGCATTTGCAGCAATGGAGACCGCCCCGAAGGTGGAAACGATGCTTTGGGTCATGACCTTCCCCAGCTGGAACACGCTGTTTTCAAAGCCGCTGGGGATGCCTACGCCGAGGATCCGCTTGATCAGCTTGAAATCGGGTTTGAAATGCAGAATGTTTTCCACATACACTGGGCGGCGTTTATCACACGCCAGGCCAACCATGATGCCGGCACCGACGATGCGGGCAAAAAGCGTGGCAATGGCAGCACCTGCCGCGCCCATATTGAAATAAAAGATGAGAAGTGCATTGCCGCCGATATTCAGAATGTTGGTCACAAAGGAAACATACATGGAGACCTTGGAATTTCCGAAGGCACGGTAGGTGGCCCCTACTGCATTGCGCAGGGCAATGAACGGATAGGAAAGGGCCGTAAATAGGAAATAGATCTGGGCATTTGCCATGATCTCGGCAGATACCGAGCCGAAGATCAGCTTCAGCAATCCCTTGCGGAAAAATACCATCACAACAGTCAGCGCAATGCCTGCCAGAAAGGAGACCCAGATCAACTGCTTTTCCGAAGCTTTTACGTTTTTGGTGTTTTGCGCGCCAATGGCTTGAGAGATGACGATGGCACCGCCGGTGGAAAGAGAGCCTAAAAAGTAAAGGATCAGCAGATTGATGGAATCCACCAAGGATACCCCGGAAACCGCCGCCTCGCCGGCCTGCGCTACCATCACCGTATCCATCATGCCGATGGTAACAGAAAGCGCCTGCTCGATGAGCAGCGGTACGATCAGTTTGGTGAGATCCCGCCTTGAAAACAACATGGTTTTTTCCTCGATCTTTTAAAATTATTGCCTGCATTTTAACATTTTTTCATAGTTTTGTATAGGTTTTTTCCTAAACATACTTGTATAAAAGATAGATTTATGTTAAAATACCTCCGGTGATGACGATGAAAAATATCAGTTTGATCGGTATAGACGGAAAATTGGAGTATCCCCTCCATACTCATGAAAGCTATGAGATTATCCATTATTTTGAGGGAATCGGGCGGATGAAACTCTCCTCCGGGGAGCTTCCCTTTGCACCGGGAAGTATTATTCTGACCCCGGCGGGGGTTCCTCATGGAACGGCCTCGGAGCATGGCTTTAAGGCCTTTGTGATGAAGGAGGAGGGGGGGAATATCTTTCGCTTTTCCGAGCCGGTGCTGCTTCGGGACAATGAGACTCGGGATGCAGAAGCCCTGGCTCGGATGATCCTCCGCAACCGGCTGACCCCCGGTGAGTATCTTAACGCCCTGACTGAGGCGTATCTGCACTTTATTCTGCAGAATTCCCGGCCGGAGGATTCCATTACCTGTGCCGTGCGGAAAATTGCCAATGAGCTCTCGGAGCGTTTTTTTGAATTCGGCCTTTCTCCCGCTGCTCTTTTGAATGAGAGCGGTTACGCCGAGGATTATATCCGTGCTCATTTTAAAAAAGTCTTCGGCAAGACGCCGACAGAATTTCTGAACGCTCTGCGCATCGACCATGCGGTTTATCTCATCGAGCTCTATAAAAAGGCCATCACCCTCTCCGAGGTCTCCGGGCGCTGCGGATTCGCAGATTATGTGTACTTTTCCAAGAAATTCAAGGAGCAGATGGGCGTCTCTCCGAAGGTCTATACAAAGCAATGTGAGGCAAAGGAATGAAAAGAGAAGCGTTATTAAATACTGTTTTTTCGCAATTTGACCGTTCTGCAAAGGAATTTTGCGGTGATACCAACGGGCTCTTTTGCGAGATCACAAGCGATTATAAAGGGGAAGAGCGGGCGGAAAATCTTCGGTACCGCTCTGCCAAAATATACTATCACTCTTTTATTGCCGAATTCAAGTACACCGCCCATGGGCTGATGAATGTTACCAACAGTATTCTGGAGTGCCTGATATATCCCGATAAGATAGGCGTGATCGGGATCCCGCTGCAGTTTGTGGTTGATTTTTGCCAGGTGGATACAGCGACGCCGCTGAGTATTCCTTTTATTTCTAATGCGCCGGGGATGATCCAGGCGTTTCACTGCATCGGAAGTGTTTTAAAGTCCCTTCTGGAACCTATTACAGATATTTGCCGGAATGCAGAGCAAAAGGCGCTGCTGCTGGGCAGATTTGAAGAAGAGTGGAGGGAGGTTCTGGAGATCAAGCCCGGGGATAATGACGCCTTCCTGTTGCTTGAAACCGGATACACCTTTTTTACCCTGCGATTTACCGCCACGCCTTTTATTAATTTTATGAAGGGGCACCGTGAGAAAGCGATCCGGCAATTGAGTAAGACCAAAAAGCTGCTGGGCTATGAAAGGCGGGTATTGGAGCTTTGGAAGAGGGAAGAGGCGCCGGAGATCCCGGAGCTTTCTGTGATCATTAAAAATGCGGAATTGTATAACCAAAGCGGCGTGCAGAAGGCTAATTTTAAGGAATTCGGTGCTATGTTTTTTTCCTGGATCCTCCTGACGATCGGGGTCTCTGCCGTCTATACCGGGTTTTATTTTTTGCTGATGTATCTGGAGGGGCGGGGCTCGGTGTATCTTATGGGGCCTATCTATGGATTCCCTTACTGCATTTTATTTGCTTTTATCACCTCCATTGCCCTGAGCTATTTTACCAGAGATCGGTTTTATAAATTGCTTTATAAAAAGGATTGGGAGCAATATGCCGAAATGGATTCCATCCAGAACGGCGGCGGTTCGGATAAGCTGATGAAGGGCTTTTTGGCAGTTCTGGTGGCGGCCAGCCTGGCAGGCTGTATCTTACTGGTAAAATGGAATGCGAATTTTTTGCCGAGCGGCTTTTGGGATAACACAAAATTCTTTTCTCTGCAGGGAGAATACCACAGTTATCAGGAGGTCGAACGGGTCTATTATAAGCCGGATCGGGTCAACGGGTTTGGCGAGACCATCGATTCTCCGTCGTATGTGTTGGTGTTTAAGGATGGAAAAGAGCTTGATTTTTATGAATATGATGAAATCACTCAGTATGAAAATGAATTGCTGGATTTTCTGCAGGAAAAAGGTATTACAATAGAAAAACGATCGCCCGTTTCGTGAAGAAACGGGCGATTATTATGAGCGAAGATCGATATTTCTAACAGTATTCCGCAGCTTTAAAACAAAGGAGGGGGATACAGAAAGCTCATCAATGCCCATTTTCAGGAAGGCTTCGGTGAGGGAGGTATCAGCGGCCAGCTCACCGCAGATGCCGATCCAAGCACCGGCCTTATGGGCGTTTTCGGCGGAAAGGCTGATCAGTCGTAAAACCGCCTCGTGGTGTGTATCACAGAAGGATTCCAGGCGGGGATTCTGCCTGTCGCAGGCCAGGGTATATTGGATCAGATCATTGGTTCCCACACTGAAGAAATCCACCATGGGCGCCAGCTTTTCACTGATCAGCGCAGCGGCAGGGGTCTCGATCATAATGCCGATTTCGATATCATTGCTGAATTCAATGCCGCCCTCCTGCAGCTCGCATTTTACTTCGCTGCAGATCTCCAGGATCTTTTCCAGCTCTGAAACGCTTGTGATCATGGGGAACATGATTCCCAACCGGCCGAAAACAGAGGCACGGAACAAAGCTCGCAGCTGTGTTTTAAAGATCTCCGGTCTGGTTAGGCAGATACGGATGGCTCTGAGACCCAAAGCGGGATTTTCCTCTTCACCCAGATCAAAATAATCCACCTTTTTATCGGCTCCGATATCCAGGGTGCGGATGATGACCTTTTTTCCCGCCATGCTGACTAGTACCTTTTTATAGGCCTCGAACTGCTGCTGTTCCGTGGGAAAATCGGTGCCCTCCAGATAAAGAAATTCGCTGCGGAACAGACCGATTCCGCCGGCATCGTTGGCCAGCACGGCACCCAGATCCTCAACACCGCTAATGTTGGCGTAAATGTTGATCTTTTGGCCGTCCAGCGTGATGTTTTCTTTTCCTTTAAGGCGCTTTAAAAGCTCCTTTTTTTCCCGGGCCTCCTTCTGCTTGCACTCCATCTGCTCCAGAGTCTGCTGATCCGGATCGATAAAGACCTCACCGGTAAACCCGTCAACAGCGATCATATCGCCGTCTTTGATGTTCGAAAGAAATTCCTCTCCTACACCGATCACCGCCGGAATATTCATGGTTCTTGCCAGAATGGCGGTGTGGGAATTGGAGGAACCGTAGGCGGTTACAAAAGCAAGGATCTTTTCTTTGTCCAGCAATACCGTTTCGCTGGGGGTCAGATCATCGTTGCAGATGATGGAAGGCTGATCCGAGTGAATGGTTTTTTCGCAATCAGCGGTCATGCAGGTGATCAAGCGATCGGAAATATCCTTCACATCGGCGGCCCGTGCTTGCATATACGCATCATCCATGGCCGCAAACATGGATGAAAAGTTGTTGGCGGTCAGGGAAATGGCATATTCAGCGTTGACCAACTGGGTTTCGATAATGTTTCGGATCGATTCGTTATAGTCCTCGTCCTCCAGCATCATCATATGAATTTCAAAGATCTGCGCATTTGTTTCACCGACTTCCCGGAGTGCCTTTTCATAGATCTCCGAAAGCTGCTGGGTGGCCTTTTCCTTTGCGGCCTCTACCCGTGCAAATTCTGCTTCCACATCGGCAATGCCGGTGCGGCGAATCTTGGCCTTCTTCTTTTGAAAAAAGACAGATGCTCTGCCCACGGCGATGGCGCCGTACACGCCTTTTCCTGTAAATTTCAACATAGCTGCTGCCCCTTTCGGCTCTTTACAGATTTGCAGCGAAAAACGCTTGCATTGCGCTGGTTGCCGCTTCTTCGTCGGCTCCGGTGACGGTTACTGTGACGGTATCCCCGCATTTGATGCCCATTCCCATGAGCATCATCAGCTTTGTTGCGTTTACAGATCTTCCGTCCTTTTCAATGAGGATCTCGCTCTGAAAACCTTTGGCAGTTTTGGCAAGCATTCCGGCAGGTCTTGCGTGAATGCCTACCTCGTCTTTGATGGTGTAATTGAATTGTTTCATGATGTGCAGCCCCTTTTTTATATTTTTTATTTTATTTCGAGAATTCTTTCGCCCGCTGTGATCTCGCCTTGGGCAACGGTTTCGATGGAGGTATAATCGTCGGTGTTACAGATCACCATCGGGGTGGTGACCTTATAGCCCTCGCCCTTGATTCCCTCCAGATCAAAGGAAATAAGCAGATCGCCCTTTCGGACTTCTGCGCCGTCCTGAACATGGGCTTCGAAATATTTGCCGCCCAGCTTTACGGTATCGATGCCGATGTGGAGCAGGATCTCGCAGCCTTCCCGGGAAACCAGGTTGACCGCATGGTGGGTATCAAATACCATCTCCACTCTGCCGTCGCAGGGGGCGTAAAGCTTCCCTTCGGTAGGCTCGATGGCAACACCTTTCCCTAATACCTCAGAGGAAAAGGCCTCGTCCTCTACCTTTTCAAGGGCCACTACCGTTCCCTGCATCGGGGCCGTAAGTGTGGCAGCAGCGCCGGCTGCGGGTCTCTCTTCGGCTTTTTCGACCGGGGCGGCTTCTGCCTCCGGCGACTCCATATAGTCCTCCAGGTTGGATTTGATCACCGAGACGCGGGGGCCATAGATGATCTGCACGCCCTGACCCTTATGAATAACGCCGGATGCTCCGCTTTGCTTTAACAGCCCATCATCTACAAGAGACGGATCGTTTACTGTGATCCGCAGTCTTGTGGCGCAGCAGTCCAGATCGGCCAGATTGGCTTTTCCGCCCAATCCCTTCAGGATCAAGGCGCTTACAGAATCGGTGCCGCTCTTTTCGGATGCTTTTTCAGAAGCCTTTCTTTCATTCAGATCCTGGCGGGTATAGAGCTTGGTCTCTTCGTTGTCGGCTTCTCTGCCGGGGGTCTTGTAGTTGAACTTTTTGATCATGAAGTAGAATACAAAGTAGTAGACCACGGCATAAACAGCACCAACGATGACGATCCAGATCCAGTTGGTTTTGGCGTTGCCCTGTAAAATTCCGAAGAGGGTAAGGTCGATGGCTCCGCCGGAAAAGGTCATGCCAACACCTACATTAAAGATATGCATCAGCATATAGGAAAGACCTGCCAGAATACAATGCACCACATACATGGCCGGTGCAACAAAAAGGAAGGTGAACTCCAAGGGCTCGGTGATACCGGTCAGCATGGAGGTGAGGGCAGCCGAAAGCAGCAGACCGCCCACCAGCTTTTTCTTTTCGGGCCGTGCGGCTTTATACATGGCAAGAGCGGCCGCAGGGAGACCGAAGATCATAAAGGGGAATTTGCCGGACATAAATCTGGTGGCAGATACCGAAAATACTTCGGTGGATTTGGATGCGAGCTCTGCAAAGAAGATATTCTGGGCTCCGGCAATAGCAACACCGTCTATCAGCAGGGACCCGCCCAGCTCGGTCTGCCAGAAGGGCATATAAAAGACATGGTGGAGACCAAAGGGGATCAATGCACGTTCAATAATGCCGTAGATCCAGGTTCCTGCATAGCCGGATTCAAGCACCAGCTGCCCCAGCGCTGCAATTCCGCTTTGCACCACAGGCCAGATGAAGAACATGGCAACGCCTACGATCAGATAAACGATGCTACATACGATGGGAACAAATCTGGTGCCGCCGAAAAAGGATAAGACCTGCGGCAGCTGGATCTTATAAAATCTGTTGTGCAGCGCAGCGACCCCGAGGCCCACGATGATACCGCCGAAAACGCCCATCTGCAGGGTGGTGATACCTAAAACAGAGGTGGTGGTATTGGCGGCCATTGCCTCAACGCCGCCCTTGGCAGAGATCAGCGTGCTGATGGCGGTGTTCATGATCAGGTAGGAGATGGCGCCGGATAATGCGGCGACCTCCTTTTCTTTTTTTGCCATTCCGATGGCGACCCCCATGGCAAACAGCAGCGCCAGGTTATCAAACACGATGCTGCCGGTTTTGCTCATGATATCAAGAATGGTATACAGAATGCCGCCTTCCTTGATAATATTGGTCAGATGGTATGCTTCAAGAGTGGTGGGGTTTGTGAACGAGCTGCCGATCCCCAGCAGCAGACCTGCAACGGGGAGCAGGGCGATGGGAAGCATGAAGGAACGCCCGACTCGTTGTAAAACACCGAAAATTTTATCTTTCACAATCGTTTCCTCCGGGTTGTTTTTTTCTGCGGAAAGGCTGTGATCGGCGCCTGATCCCGGCAATTCCGCAAAGAATATAAAAAATCAGTTATTTTCACTGACTTTTTTCAAATGGATGGTAAGGGTCAAAAGCTCATCTTCGGAAATGTTCTTTTGGTACGTCTTTAAGATATATTCTTGGATACATAACGCACATTTATAATGCTTATTACAGGTTTTCTTGATCATGCTGCTGAAAGCGTCGTCCTTACTCAGGGCTTCAGGCAGCGGTTTATCCTCAAAAAGGCGCCCCGCCAGATACTTGAGATGGGCTGTAAATCTTTCGTAGCAGGGATCTTTTTTATTGAAGGTCTTTTTATAATAGTATTCGGAGATCTCGATGCAGCCGTTGATCATTTTGGCGATGTCATACACTGCGTCCATCTGAACATCCAGCCGGGCATTGATGATATGCATGGCAATAAAGGCTGCCTCATCTCTCGACATTTTAAAGCCCAGCCGTTTCTCGATCTGCTCCACACAGTATTCGCCGAGCTGCAGCTCCTTCGGGAAACATTCCTCGATGGAATCCAGCAGCGGGTTGGAAAACTCCATGCCGTTTTTCTTCCGGTCAATGGCAAATGCGATGTGATCGCTCAGGGTTACAAGCAGAGATTCATTCAGCTTCTCCCCGTATGCGGCATTGATATATGCCACCATATCGTCGGTGAAGGCTAAATATTCCTCCGGGATCTCCCGCAGCAGGGTGATCATTTTCTTTTGCAGCTTGTGGTCGGTGATGAGGTAGGTTTTCTGGATCTGGGATTCGTCCACCTCGTCGCCGTATTTTTTGCCGAAGCCGATCCCCTTGCCGGATACGATCTGCTCCCTTCCGTGCTCGTCTAAAACGCAGAGATTATTGTTGTTGATGGCTTTTATAACTTTCATTTCGGTCTCCTATTCTGAAAATAAAAAAGCCAACCCTCTACACCCGCACAAACGCAAAAAAAGGTGCAAAAAGTTGGTTATGCCCATACGGTAACACTCCAATAAAATTGCAATGTAATTCATTTGATTCTATTCTACACGAAGGGGCAGCGTTTGTCAATAAGGCGAATAAAAAATAGCGATTTGCCCAATAAAAGAGCCAACGCGATGTTTAAAATGCCCAAATTTATTCCTGATCTTCGATTTCATACAGGCAATCAATGGGTATGGCGGTACCGTCGGCCATCAGAAGGGTGCGGGAATATTCATCGATGCGTTTCACAGTACCGGTGGTACTGAGATAGGCACCGCCGTTTTTTTGCGGATCCGGTACGAAATAGGTGACAGTAACGGTGGTTTTTCGGGCAGCGGCTGCCACTAATTTTTCATTGAGCATGGCTTTGATACCGTCGTCCAGCTCTGCCTGAAGATCTGTCAGGCGGGCGGTTTCGGCAATGGCGGCCTCGTGACCGGTAAGGGCAGCAAAGGGGGCGAACTGAGCCGCCCGGTTTTCTGCCGGCATCCTCATCCGTTTGGAGGAGGTGGGGTGGGGGAGATGGATGATATCGTCGTAGTTCATGCTTTATGAAATCTATCCTTTCATAAAATCAAAACTTCTTCTTATAAATCCCGATTATTACAAGGGTTTTCGCTGAAAAAGTTTGGATTTCCTTTTGTAACTTTCGGGTACGTATTCATTTGCTATTTCTTATTATACCAC
>JAFTZM010000006.1 GCA_017464525.1 Clostridia bacterium | reverse complement strand
TATGTGGTCGTTGCCTTATTATAACACATTTAAAAGAGAAAAGAAAGAGGAAAATCCGCAGTGTTTAAGGCTTCTTTGAGGGTTTGGAAATTTCTAATGGATGTCGTCGGTAACACTCCCAAACCACCCGCGCTCCCAGCTGCGCCACACCCGGATATCTATTCGATTTTTTAGTTTTTGCGTGGAAGTGGGACAAACTGTGGTCAAACGCAAATTCCACGCCGTTTTGTGTTTTTATAAAGTGCCGAAAGTCCGCATAAACAAAGGGCTTTCGGGACTTTTGCTTTTCTACGGCATTTCGCCCCGGGCACGCTCCCAAATGTCGCGCGCTACCAACTGCGCCACACCCCGATCTTTTATTTGATTTTTTTACAGTGGAAGAGGCCGTGCTGATGCTCAAAGAGTTTGACCTTGTTTGTTACGGAGATATTATAGCAAAAGAAAGTGGGTTTGTCAATGCGGGCGGGGGAAGGTTTTTCTTGTGTTTTCAGCTGAAAAATCAGTGGCCGAGCATCATCCGGTTACCGGATGATGCTCTTGCCCAGTTCATGGATGAAATGAAGCCAGGGCACCACTGCTTCGGCAGGCATTTTCACAAAGTTCAGTTCAAAGGAAAAATCGTTTTGGTAGTGGATCTCTTTAAGAGCATCGGCGATATCCTTCCAATCGGCGGTGCCGTAGAAGGGGATCAGGTGGGAGTCCTTATCCCGGTGGTTATCGTCGATGTGGGTAGCCTTCAGGCGCGAGCCGGCCAAGCGGATGAAATCGCCCACATTTAAGCCGGCCTGATGGGCGTGCCCGGTATCGACGCAGATCCCCACCGCCGGGTCGTTGATGGTATCGACCAGATCCAGAAGTTCATAGGGGTCACCGCCGCAATAACGGCGCTGATTGCGCCCGAAATCCACCATATTTTCAATTGCTAGGCCTACCCCTTGCCTTTTTGCCTCTTCGATCAGAGGTGCCAGATAGTTGAGGTTGGCCTCCTTGGCCTTTTGGGCGCTGTAGAGAGGAGCATGGGGCAGGTTGGCAGGATGGAGAACCATCCACTCAGCCCCCAGAATTTTGGTAGCCCGGATACACCGCAGATTCCGCTCGATGAAGGTAGACTGCAGCTCGCAGGCAGGGTCATCCCATTGTGTTCCGGAGAGGGCATGGCCATGGGTCTGGTGGATAGTGAGCCCCAGCGCATCGGCGGCCATTCGTTGCTGCTCCGCCCATTGCTCGGCGTGATCCCCGGTCATCGGCAGATCCTTAAAGCAGTAGTTCGCCAGGGAAACATCCATATAGTCAAAACCCGCCTCCCGGGCCCATTGAAAGCATTGGGTCAGGTCGGTGATATCCCCATAGTGAGGGAGTGAGGTGATCAAGCTGGTGGAGGAAGAGATACGCATAAAAAATCCCCTTTCGATTGATGTTATCAGTATACGCTTCTAAAACAATAATGTCAACAGATGACTCTTGCGATTTGAGGAGAAGTTTGTTATAATATATCACTAAAAGGAGCGAATACAAATGGAAATCAATCAGATCTTAGCAAATGAATTAAATATTAAAGAGAGCCAGGTGGCGGCGGCGGTGGCGCTGATGGACGACGGAAACACCATCCCCTTCATTGCCCGGTACCGCAAGGAGGCCACCGGCGGTCTGGACGATCAGGTGTTGCGGAGCTTATCGGAGCGGCTGGCGTATCTGCGTAATCTGGCCAAGCGGAAGGAAGAGGTAGCGGCGGCCATCGAGGGTCAGGAAAAGATGACGGAGGAGATCGCCGCAGCGCTGGCAGCTGCCGGGACGCTGGCAGAGGTGGAGGACATCTACCGTCCCTACAAGCAGAAGAAGCAGACCCGTGCCGGCAAGGCCCGGGCCCGGGGGCTGGAGCCTCTGGCACTGGCCATCTTAGAGCAAGATCCGGCCTTTGATCCCCCTGCTGCGGCAGAAGAATACATCACCGAGGAGGTGCCTGCGGCAGAGGATGCCCTGCAGGGCGCCCGGGATATCATTGCCGAGACCATCTCCGACGATGCGGAGATGCGCCGCCTGCTGCGGTCGCTGTATCTGGCGGTGGGGGTGGTCTCTGCCGAGAAGGCCGCCGATGCCAAGGATGAAAAGGGCGTTTACGCCATGTATTATGAATTTGAAGAGCTGCTGAAAAAGATCCCTGGCCACCGGGTGCTGGCCCTGAACCGAGGGGAAGCCGAAGAGGTGCTGAAGGTGCGGGTCGGCGTGGACGAAGGCCGTGCATTAGGGATCTTAGAGCGGGCTTATGTGAAGAATGACAGTGTTTCTGCCGGCCATGTGAAGGTGGCGGCGGAGGATGCCTTTGATCGGCTGATCGCCCCCTCTCTGGAGCGGGAGATGCGCAGTACCCTCACCGAGCAGGCAGCAGAGAAGGCCATCGGGGTGTTTTCGGTCAATCTGCGCCAGCTGCTGATGCAGCCGCCGGTGAAGGGAATGGTGACACTGGGGTTGGATCCCGCCTACCGAACCGGCTGTAAGATCGCCGTGGTGGACGAGACCGGCAAGGTGCTGGATACCGCTGTGGTCTATCCCACCCCGCCCCAGAATAAAATTGAAGAAGCCAAGAAAAAATTAAAGCAGCTGATCAAAAAGCACGGGGTCACCCTCATCAGCATCGGCAACGGTACCGCCTCCCGAGAGTCGGAGAGCTTTGTGGCAGAGCTGATCCGGGAGCTGGATACGCCGGTGCATTATGTCATCGTCAGCGAGGCGGGGGCTTCGGTCTATTCCGCCTCCAAGCTGGCGGCAGAGGAATTTCCCCAGTTTGATGTTTCTCTCCGTTCGGCGGTCTCCATCGCCCGGCGGCTGCAGGATCCGCTGGCAGAGCTGGTGAAGATCGATCCCCGTTCCATCGGCGTGGGGCAATACCAGCATGATATGCCCAAGGCCCGGCTGGGAGAAGCGCTGGGCGGCGTGGTGGAGGACTGCGTCAACTCGGTGGGGGTGGATCTCAATACCGCCAGTGCACCGCTGCTGACGCAGGTGGCTGGCATTAATGCCTCCATTGCCAAAAATATCGTGGCCTACCGAGAGGCAGAAGGAGCCTTCCGCTCCCGTAAGCAGCTGCTGAAGGTGCCCAAGCTGGGCCCCAAGGCCTTTGAGCAATGCGCCGGATTTTTGCGGGTGTCCGGCGGGGATAATCCTCTGGACAACACCGCTGTGCATCCCGAAAGCTACCCTGCTGCCGAAGGCTTTTTGAAGCTGTGCGGCTATACCGTTGCCGATCTGCAGAACGGCGCCATCCGGAATATCGGAAAATTCACCGAAGGTCAAAACGGCAAAAAGCTGGCCGGGGAGCTGGGAGTGGGTCTGCCGACCCTCATCGATATTGCTGCCTTCCTGCAGAAACCCGGCCGGGATCCCCGGGATGAGCTGCCCAAGCCTATCCTGAAAACCGATGTACTGGAGCTGAAGGATCTGAAGGAAGGAATGCTGCTGCAGGGAACGGTGCGGAATGTCATCGATTTCGGCGCCTTTGTGGATATCGGAGTGCATGATGACGGTCTGGTGCACATCTCCCAGATCTGCGATCGCTATATCAAGCATCCCGGCGAGGTGCTGAAGGTGGGCGATATTGTGAAGGTCAAGGTCCTTTCGGTGGATCTGCAGAAGCATCGCATCAGCCTGACGATGAAAATTTAGTAAAAAATTGAAACAAACTCTTTATTTTTTGACTCATTCGTAATATACTATTCATATTAATACAGGGGAAGTGACGTAGTGAAGCAAATTGGAAACCGGCTTCTGGCCGTTTTGAAAAAGATCTTCACCGCAGAGGGGCGGATCCGTCCCTTTGTAGTACCGGCGGCGGTGCTGCTCTGCACATTGGTGCTCACGGTGATGGGCGTCAACCGGCTGGTGGGGATCTTTGAAGCCTTCAGTTATAATAAAGTGGATATCAGCCAGGATCCGGAGGATCTGGGGATCGTGAAGATGGATGCGCCCGAGGGGATCACCAATATCGCCCTTTTCGGCATCGATTCTCGGAGCCATGATTTTAAGGGGCTTTCCGATTCCATTATGATCATCACCATTGATGCGGATCATAACGATATCAAGCTGACCTCCATTATGCGGGACAGTCTGGTAAAGGTGGAGGGCTACGGCTATCAAAAGATCAATGCGGCATATAGCTTGGGCGGTGCCAAGCTGGCCATCAAGACCCTGAACCAGACTTTTAATCTGAACATCCGCAATTACGCCACGGTAGATTTTGAAAATATGGCCACTATCATCGATACGGTAGGCGGCATCGAGGCGGAACTGACCAAGGGGGAGGTCAAGCAGGCCAACCAGCAGCTCTGGGATATGCACGTGACCACCGGAACCTTCTACGATGATATTGACGAGCCGGGGCTGCAGACCCTCAGCGGCATTCAGGCGGTGGCCTTTGCCCGGATCCGTAAGACCGCCACCATCAACGGCACCAACGACGATGCCGGCCGTACCGAGCGGCAGCGGCTGGTAATGCGGCAGCTCTTCGATAAGGCCCTGGCCATGAGCGTGAGCAAATATCCTGCCATGATCAAGGCTCTGCTGCCCTGCATGGAGACTTCCCTGACCTATAACGAGATCTTCCGGCTGGCAGGCATCCTGACCAATCAGGGCATTACCCTGAAGGAGGCCCGTATTCCGGCGGATGATGCCATCATCACCTACGGTCTGAGCGTGAAGGGGCTGGGCTCCTGTATGTATTACAATCTGGATTATGCAGCAGAGCTGCTGAACGCCTTTATCTTTGAAGATATCACCTTTGAGGAATATATGGAGGCCAACGGGGTAGACCGTACTCCCTGGTTCTACGGTGCTCTGAATACCGATGAAGAAGAGGAGGATCCGGAGGCCACGGAAGAGGAGGACGGTGAGGAAGGCGGCGTAGAACCTGCCGATCCCGAAACTCCGGAGGATCCCGAGACCACTGAGGATCCGGAAGATCCTGAGGATCCTGAAACGCCGATCGATCCGGAAAACCCGGAGCAACCCACCGACCCTGAAACACCTACCGATCCTGAAACACCCACCGATCCCGAAACCCCCACCGATCCTGAACCCGGCGATGGAGAGGGCACCGGCGGGGAAACAACGACTCCGGAGACACCCACCGGGGGCTCCGGTTCCGGTAGCGGCAGCACCGGTACCGGGGATATTTCATCCTTGCTGCCCAGCCTTTTTCCAATCGTATGAATAAACTATTAGCAGAGGCCGCCCAGCGGCTGGACAAAGAAAATACATCCATTTTTGTACTGGGCAGAGGGGAGCCCTATTCCTCTCTGGCCAGGGGGATCGCCCCCATCATTCAGCCCATGGAGCAGGATCCCGATTTCTTCCGGGAGACCTTTGTGGCAGATAAGGTCATTGGCAGGGCGGCAGCGCTACTGCTGATCAAAGGGGGCATCCGGGGGCTTTATGCCAAAGTCATCAGTACCTCTGCGGTGGAGGTGCTGAAAGATACCGGTATCGAGCTGCATTTTGAGCAGGAGGTGCCCCGTATCCTCAACCGTACCGGCGATGGATTCTGCCCCATGGAGACTGCCACCCAAGGGATCACCGATCCGGAGGAGGCCTTCCGGGTATTGCAGAAAAAACGAAAGGAAATGGGCAAGCATTAACGCTTGCCCATTTTATTATATTATCCAATCCAAATCGGGCTGCTCCAGGCATAGCGCCCATCGGCCAGCCGCACACGGGTGTAATAGTAATCGGTGGAACGCTCCTTACGGTAGTCCAGCACCGTTTCTTCCGCTTTTGCCTGCAGCACGATATAGTCTCTCCCGTTTTTTACAATGGTCACGGTATCGATCTTCTCATCCGCTTCAATTTTATAATATAAGACCCGCTCATCGGCATCGGAGAGTTCCTCTCCCATATAATGGCCATTTAACCGGAAATCCAGCACGATCCTACCGCCCATACTGCCGTAGCAACGGCGAGCCTTCAGAGCCTCAAAGATGGCAGGCAGAGTGTTTTCCTTCGCCCAAACGCCGGTCACACCGGGCCAATTATGGGGATAACGCATATCCGGCAGGTACCGGCCGTTGGTGCCGCCGTGATCGTCGGAGCCGGCAACACACCCCATCCTTGCGCCCCGCTCCAGGGCATCCTGCCAATGGCCGCCCTCGCAATCGGAATCATACATCAAGGCAGGATCCCGCCGCTCGGAATAGTTATAGCGGGAATAGACCTGGATCAGCGGGGTCATATCCCCCTGCTCCAGCGAAAAGAAATCCGTTCCCCAGCCAAGGGTGGCGGTATCGTGGGGGATCAGCAGCAGATCCTCCCGACTAAGCCAGGCGTGCAATTCCTCCCGGGTGATCTCCCCGTCCTGCTCACCACGGAGCATCTCCCCCTCGTGATCGTTATAATACACGATCATGTTATTGTACCAGGGGTAGGAATCCCGCTCATAGGCCAAAATGGTGGTGAATTTTCCAGGGTCATTGTACTTTTTGACCGCCGCCTTGATCTGCTCCCATTTTGCGCCCCAAAGCTCCGCATTGCCCACACCGCCGTGGTCATGGTCGGTGAGTGCGGCAAAATCCAGCTTCGCCTTGTCCCGGACAGCAATAAAAAAATCATCTTCCGTCCCCTTCCCGTCGGAAAGGGCAGTATGCCCGTGTAGCTCTCCAAAAAACACCTGATATTCCGGCGGCTCCGGCTTAAACTGTTTCGTTGCCTCTGCCATGGCGGCATGGAACGCCGCTTTATCTTCACTTTCCCCGCCATAGACGATCTCTGTGGCTCTGCGGCACCGGCCGGGCGCATCAAAGCGCTTAGCCAGCTTTCGTTCCGAATGCATCATAAAAGATCCCTCCCTTTAATAAAAGCATAGCACGAAGAATCCAAAAATGCAATCAGGTCTTTACAGCTGATACTTTTTCCTTAATTCATGGCAATTTTTCCAGCATATTCTTCATGACCCGAATTGCAAATGCAGCGTGCTCGATCAGCAGCTCCTCACCAAAATGCTTTAAATTCAACTCCATATTATAGATTCCGATATAGTTCACTTCCTCCAAAGCATTGAAAACATCCTCCCAATCAATACAACCGGTCATGGGGATCTTATGCTGATCCGTGAACGTATCATTGTCGTTTAAATGCAGAATCGTTGTACGGCTTCCCAAACGGCGGATCACATCCCCCGTGCAGGATTGCCGAAACGCATCGCCTTATTGGAATGGCCGGTATCCACACAAACGGTAAACCAATCTCTATATTCTGTTTTTTCAATTTTCCGGCAGGCCAGCACGAATTCATCGAGATCACCAAAGAAATCAATACAGCCGAACTTGGGTGAATCCCCGAAGGTCTCGGCGGCGATTTTAACACCGTATTGCTTGGCATGGGGCAAGATCTGCATAAACATGGAATGATTGAGATCCCGTATATACTGCGGTTCAGCATCCGGCCCCACTGCACTGGTGGTCACACTGTGAATGACGCAGACCGGCGCACCCAGCGCGGCGGTGGCAAGGCAATCCAGCCGGCATTTTTCCACCGTGGCGGCATCCCATTCCGCATCCCCGCGGAAGGTTCTGCACCGCCCGTGTGTCTGGGAAACGATCAGCCCTAACGCTTTAGCATACGCCCCCAGTTCCCGGTAATAGGCGTCTACCGCCTCATCCCCCTCAGCATAGAGGGAATCCTCGGCATAGGGCTCAAATTTCAAATTAAAATCCACCGCATCGGCCCCGATCTCTTGAGCGATCTCCAACGCCCGCCGATCCCCGTATTTCTTTTGTAACGCTTCAATAGAAATTCCTGCCATTCGTTTCATGCACTTCACCTCGCCGCTATTATAGCACCATTGAAGTTTCAGATCAACCTAAAGTAAACCAATCAAATGAAATGTATTAAAAAAGAGGCTCTCGAAAGAGCCTCTTTTTGATCTGCGCTGATTTCAGCGGTCTGACTTATTTGAGTGCTTCAGATACAGCCACAGCAACAGCCACGGTCATACCAACCATGGGGTTGTTACCTGCACCGATCAAGCCCATCATTTCTACGCACCCTGAATCAGTAAATAAAAGACCTTTTCATAACATAGCCCGAAAGCCTTGATATGACTTGCTTTTTAACACTATTTAATTGTAAAATTTCTCCTGCCAAACACATCGCTTTGAGTTTTCTTAACCACATTATAACGTGTTTGAATGTATTTGTAAGCGTTGTTTTTAAATAAAATTAAACTTATAAGAAAAAACGTTAAACATTTTAAGAATAATGTGTTATAATGTAATTAATCTAAAATAGTTAGGAGCGTTCAAATATGGAAATTCAAAAAATCAAGAAATTAATTAATGAATGGGATAAGGCAACAGACAAAGTAAT
>JAFTZM010000005.1 GCA_017464525.1 Clostridia bacterium | reverse complement strand
CCACAGTCCCCTGCATTGGCGGCACCACTGTCCCCTGCATTGGCGGCACCCCTATTACCTGCATTGGCGGCACCACTGTCCCCTGCATTGGCGGCACCCCTGTACCCTGCATTGACGGCACCTTTTTTCTTTTTTGCTTTTGCGATTTTGTCAGCAAATCCGAATTTCTCGAAGAACGCAGAAACGCTGATCTTACAGATGTCAAACACGCTGACCTTCGCACCGACTCGTAATTTCGTTGTGGTGTATTTGGAATTATCATCCGTTTTGGCTTCCGCCAACGCCTCGACCTCTGCGAACTCATGATTTTCTCCGGCTGAGTAATATTCAAACACGCTGTGAGGCAAATCACAGAAGTGCATACCGCTTTGACAAATGACAGCACTCTCTTCTTCGAACACGGTGTTTTCGGCATACTGTTTGCCACGGCACACCAAGCCTTTTTCAAAACCTTTATAACCTTTCATTTTTCCTCCGTTAAGCCCGTTGGAGCGGAAGAATTCAAACTCCCGTTTGTTCATGTGAAGCATCTCGCAGGGGCGTTCCTTTTTCCAATCAATGCCATGAAGATCTTTGTAAATACCGTAGCCGCCCCGATAGTTGGAATGAGCCACGATGCTCATCGCCTCCACCGCCAGATCCTTGGCAAGAAGCTCCGCACTCGCAGGCTCCCGGCGGGCGATCTCCTTCAACTGCTCACCTACCATCCACGGTGCCGTCCCCTCTTTTCCCTTCAGCTGCCGTTCGATCTCGGCCGCAACAATATCATAATTACTCATTACCCTGTCCCTCCGATCTCATCCAGCCAATGGCGGCGGCCGCCACAAACACCGCATCCGCTGCCGTCCACAGTAACCGCCATCCCAGCAGAAGCGGCCCAAACTCCATTCCTGCCCAGATGGCAATAAAGGCGATAAAACCCGCCACCATCCCCAACCGGCAAGCAAAACTCACCGCTTTCCGCCGTGCTCCCATGGACACCCGGCGCCGTAATATGTATAAATTCTCCATTTTTAACGTCCCTTTCTTCGTCGTCCTTTTCATTGTTTTGTCGTACTTCGGAATCCTTTGTACAAAATCCGTTTTCACCCAATTTCGACATAAAATACCCTCAAAAGGAGGTTATTCTATGCAAACCGTTATCCACCAAGCGCTTCATGAACTTCACCTTTCCGGCACCTACCGGGGATTCCGGCAGCTTGCCATCGCCGTCGAGCTTGTCCTGGAAGATGAAAACCGTCTTTTCTCCGTTATCCGAGAGATTTATTATCCAGTTTCGCTCCGGTGCGGATGCAGGATCGAGACCATCGAACGAAACATCCGCACCGTCATTTACCATATCTGGCGCACCCGCCGGAAACGTCTCTTCGAAATGGTGGGCTATCCGTTGGAAGTGCCGCCCACCGCCTCCGAGCTCATTGATATCCTTGCGGGCGACGTCCGGCGTACCTATCCGGTGGCTAAATAAACTCCAGATAATCCGGGTTGTCAAAGGCGTTGCCCACGATCTCATAATTGCTGCTGATCACGTCGCAGAAATTCCGTAAGGTGCCGTCCCGCTCAACCAGAGCGAACATTCCGTCCTCCTCCGCATATTCTACGATCCCGCCGCTCCGGCGCTCCTCGTCAAACAGAATGTCCTGATCGTAGATCAGCCGTTCCTTCTTATCCAAAAGCCCGCTGCAGCTCGTCACCGTATCCGCAAGCACCGGCACGCAAAGCGATACCGCATACTTCTCGCTGATCTGAACGATCACCGGTCCCTCACTGCCGCCCATCGGATGCCGCGGAAGGAAATATCCTTCCACCCATCCCTTCGCCGCTTTCCCCCGGCACATTAAGTGCTTCGCATTCATGTCAGACATTTTAAGTCCCCTTTCTTGTAAAGTTATTTTCAACAACGTCAATGACGTCCATTGTCCTGTAGTATGTCCCTTTTCCAACAGCAAGCTGCTCCAACCCGCTCAATAACGTGCAGACCTTCTCATACCCAATGCCGAGAACCTTGCCGACCTCGCATTTGTTGGTCAGATACTTCCCGCCAAAACTGTCCCACAATAGTCCCAAATTCCGTCCTTTCATGAACTTTCTCCTTCCTCCTGAAATCTGATAAACCGCCCCTTTTCATATCCTTGCATCTTCGCCAGGATATCCACTAAGCTGTATACCAGCAGCTCCTCCTTGTTTACCGCCTCCTTCAGGCAGCGGTAAACAAACTGTTCCTTCAGCGGCAAAGAGATCTGCCCCTCCACCTCTTTGCCGCTTTTCTTGATCATTGCATAGATGATCTTCATATCGTCCCTCCCCTCTTGCACTTCTGTCCTTTTTGTGATATCCTTTTTCAAAAAGGGGATAAAAGTTTTGAAATACAAAAGAATACATCCATATCTTTTACTCTTGCTCATCTTTTTCTTGCCGATCAATACCTTTGCCCACGGGGGTCAAACCGACTACCGGGGCGGCCACACCAATCACGCAACCGGTGATTATCACTATCACCATGGATATCCAGCCCATGACCACTCAAATGGGGTTTGTCCTTATGATTATGATGATCAAACAGATCATAGCAGCGGTAGTAGTGATAGTGGCAACAGTCTTGACAGTTCTGCCATTGATTCTGCCTTAGAAAAAGATCAAGGGACCGAAAATCCAGTGGTGACCGGACCTTATTATCACGGCTATTCGAGTCATTGCCATTACGATGGAGTTTGTCCCTATGGTGATGAAATGCCAACTGGCGGCTGGACTGGATCCAAAGAAACCGAATCTGATGGCACAACCACAGCCTCACTTCCTTCACTCAAAGCCGACAAAGAGGACGATATCGATAATTTTTTCACAGCATTAGGTGTTTCGTTTTTTCTGTTCGGTCTCGTTGCAGAATTTATTTCTTTTCTGTGTGAGAAAATTACCGGCATCGAACCGCACGGACTTGCCTGTAGCTTCATTGGCTTTTTGCTGACCTTCTCCATCATAATAATCATTCTGTACTGCACTTGAATTATTGAGCGCTATACCTGCAAAATGATTTTCCTAGAGCCCTACGGGGCTCTTTTTTCAATCCAAACCGCTCTCATATACAATTCACCCAACGTACAATTCGATCTTTTGTTGCGTTTACGCAAGTTCGTTCGCAAAAAAAATAGCTTCTGCCTCTGTTGCGCTTAATTTAAGCACTCCTCTAAGTAACTGAATTTCCGCTCTAGAAAACTCTGAAGTTCCGGCAATCTTACGATATAACGTTGCCTCGTTGACACCAATTAAACCTGCCACCTCCCCAATAGTGTAGCCGAGTTCATGAACTCTTTTCTTGAATTTTTCACTATCAAACAACATTCTTCACCTCCGTTTTTGCGTTTTCGCAAGTCAAGAATATCATATCATTCTCGTTTTGTCAAGCCCAAAATTGCGTTTTTGCAAATATTTTTATCCAGAGACTTGCATTTTTGCGAATTTGATGATAATATTATCCCATAGGAGGTTTTAACTATGAACATTCAAACATTTTTATTCAATCGTCGTAACGAACTTGGCCTCACTTTAAAGCAAGTCGCCGAGTATGTTGGCGTCAGTGAATCTACTGTTAGTAGATGGGAATCCGGCAATATTTCCAATATGAAAAGAAACCGCATTTATTCTCTTTGTAAAATTCTCCAAATTGATCCATCTATAATTATGGGATGGTCAGACGAAGATCAATACACCCCACCCAAACTTGCTGCTAACACCATTGTCTTACCAGTAATCGGTGAGATCGCAGCTGGTTATAACGAGATCGCCATCGAGGACTGGACCGGCGAAACTGTCGAAATCCCGCTCAGTTATCTTAAAGGCCGTTCCGTCTCCGAATTTTTTGTTCTCAAGGTTCATGGTGATTCTATGTACCCGCTCTATCACTCCGGCGATAAAGTTCTGATCCTCAAACAAAACGCCCTCTCCCGCTCCGGCGAGATCGGCGCTATCATCTACGGTGATAACAACGCCACCCTCAAAAAGATTGAATATGCCGAAGGACAGCCTTGGATGAAGCTCATTCCTATCAACCCCAACTATCCCCCGCTTACCATCGAAGGCGAAGATCTTAATGCCTGCGAGATCATCGGCATCCCCAAACTCCTTATTCGTGAAATTCAATAACAAGGAAAACGTTGGCCTAAGTATTTTCAAAACAGAAAGTAGATCAAATTCATGAAAACTTTTGTAATTCTTCTTTCACTTATTGTTTTGTGTTTATTGCTGTGGTATGGTTCATATCTTTTTGATTCAAGCAAAATAGTAAAGCGTTTAAACAAAGAAATCGAAACTTTAAAAGCACAAAAAGAGAACTTAATTAGTGATGCCGAAGCCCAGAAGCAAACGCTCTACAACGAAATCCAACAACTAAAAAATTCCGCCGTTTATTATAGGCAAGCAGTTTATAAAAGTAAGCAAAAGTATGACGATATCGAATATATGGCGCAAAGTATCGAAGAAAATATTCGCCATAATACTGAAATTCTTCGCCTATCGAAAGCCATTATGGAAAAATGCTTGCAAAACTTTATGAAAAGCACCGGTTCTAACCTGAAAGCCATCCCTTATATGGCGGGGATTATGGCGGATTTTGAAACATACAGTATTGAAATTATAGCGCAAAAAATGATGTGGGGTGAATCCAAAGAGCGCGCCAAAAAGGTTCAAGCCATTCGTGAAATAAGAAAAGATGCACAAGCAATTGTTGAGCGCAGCAAAGAAGCACAGTACCAATTGCAATACCTTTTCTCCCTTTATCCATCTTTGGAGGAAATCTTGGATTACGAATTTAATCAATTACCAGCTTATGAATTGACTGCACTTCCCGATCGGGACAACTCCAAGAATTATCTCTCGAAGGAAGAATATCAAGCTCTTTCTGTTACTGAGCGCAATCAGCTTGCGTTAGATCGATATATCACTTCTCATAATAGATCTAAATGGCAAATCGGTCGGGACTATGAACTATACGTTGGATACACCTACTCCCAATTGGGGTATGAAATTGATTATTTCGGTTCTTATATGGGTCTCGAAGATCTCGGGCGGGATCTTATTGCCAAAAAAGAGAATGAGATCCTAATTGTTCAATGTAAATATTGGAGTTCAAGCAAAACTATCCACGAAAAGCACATTGCTCAATTATACGGCACCATGATCAGTTATCGTATTGAAAATGAGCTACCCGAAGAAATCAATCTTAAAGGTGTTTTAATCACAAACACCGTTCTTTCTGATGTCGCCTTGAAATTTGCCAATTATCTACAGATTGAAACAAAAGAAAACTTTCCCATGGGAGATTACCCTCGCATCAAATGTAATATTGGTCACGGTGAAGATGGAAAACCCGTAAAGATCTACCACCTCCCTTTCGATCAACAATATGACACGGCAAAAATAAAAGATGATGGAGAATTCTTTGCCTTGACCGTAAAAGAAGCAGAGGCGGCTGGTTTCCGCCGAGCATTTCGATGGAATGGCGATAATGAAACACAGTAAAAACCATAACTCTCTCCCTAAAAAGAAAAAGGTCCTTGCGGTTGATCAGACCGCAAGGACCCGGGGACAGTAGCGGGGAGGGACGATTCCCCGCCATCAATATTGTAGCACATCCGTTTCGGATTTGCAAATAAAATTTATTAAAAGGAGGTGAAACACAATGCCGACCGAACGTAAACGATACAGAAGATATATCGACGTCTCTTCCAACGATGGAAAACGCCATAGGATCGTAGTCTCCGCCTACAGCGAAAAAGAGCTGGAGCAAAAATACCGGGAAAAGATGATGGAATTGGCAAAGAATGATTTCCGATTCACTAAGAAAGCAACTCTTCGCAGTTTTTTCTCTCATTACATGGAATACTATCTTCGCCCTGATCTGCGCCCCGGTGCCCGCCACGATAAAGAAGCTCGCCTGCAACGTTATTTGATCGACCCGCTGGGCGACCGTGAATTCTCCCGCATTACTGCGCAGACCCTCCAGCAGCTTCTCAATTCCCATACGGGGAAAAGCAGAAGCTTCTTATCCAAGCTCAAAGGAGAGATCACAGCCTTTTTTGCTGCCGCCGAAGAGGAGGATCTCATTACCAGAAACCCATGCCGTAACCTCTTTCTTCCGCCCTGCGAGAACAAATCCCGCCGTGCCCTGACCGAAGAAGAGCGCAAAGCCTTTCTTGCTGCCGCCAAAAAGCACCGCCACGGTACCTTATACCTTTTTATGTACTACTGTGGCCTGCGCCCCGGCGAAGCACGTGCCCTGATGCCCGCCGATATCAATTACATCCAAAGAACCGTCACCATAAAGCGTGCCATCGAAGAACGTACAGGTGAGATCAAAGATCCAAAAACCAAAAG
Source organism: Clostridia bacterium (assembly GCA_017464525.1). Taxonomy (GTDB): domain Bacteria; phylum Bacillota; class Clostridia; order Oscillospirales; family QAKW01; genus QAKW01. The sequence continues at coordinate 85,831 of JAFTZM010000005.1, read as the reverse complement.
CGGTTTTCGCACCATTCCGATCCCGGATGCACTCTTTGAATTGATTCCCAAAAGAATCAATACAAAGTATCTCTTCCCGGGGGAGCAAAAAGGATCCATCATTACCAAAGCATCCTGCGACCGTGCATGGAAGGCTATCCTCAACCTGATGGATATCGAAATGGGCGCCAAACGCTATCGCAACAAGATCTTGCCGGAAACCTCTGTCCTGGATCGCAGCATCACGCCCTACTACCTGCGGCACACTTACTGTTCGATTCTCGCCGAAAAAGAAATCGATATCAAAACCGCTCAATATTTTATGGGGCACTCCAGTATCGCCGTTACCGCAAATATCTATCAGCACGTAACGGAACGTATGTTCGTTAGCGGCGCAGACAAACTCAGAGATTTTTGACCTGCAGTTTCACCAAGGTGGTGTCAAGGTGGTGCCACACAACCCCAAAAAATAGAGAAAATAGAGCGTTTTTTGCCGCTTTCTTCATTGCACAAATCACCTTCAAACAAAAAATAAAAATGGCTCAAACCCGCATAAACACTGGGTTTCAAGCCATTTTTCAATGTGGCGCGCTGAGAGGGACTCGAACCCCCGACCCTCTGCTTAGAAGGCAGATGCTCTATCCAGCTGAGCTATCAGCGCATTAAAATGGAGCGGGTGATGGGAATCGAACCCACCTCCTCGGCTTGGAAGGCCGATGCACTAGCCGATGTGCTACACCCGCAGATTTGCTCAAATATATTAGCACATTCATTTTTAATTGTCAAGTGTTTTTATTAAATAAAGAAAATACAGTTTTTATTTTATTTTTTTAACTTTACTCTTGACAAAATGCATCGTATCTATTATAATGTGTAAAGTAATTTGCTTTACATCGAGTTGAAGGAGTGAAAAAACAGTGAAAGATCTGCATTTTTCCCTGCTGATCGATTTTTACGGCAACCTGCTGGCGCCGAAAATGAAGGACGCGCTGGAATTATATTATAACGAAGATCTTTCTCTCTCGGAGATCGCGCAGCATATGCAGATCACCCGCCAGGGTGTTCGCGATAACATTAAGCGAGGCGAGCAGTTTCTGGCCGAGACGGAAGCACGCTTGGGCTTCTTCAAGCGTTATTCCGGGCTGGAAGATCAAATGGAACAAATCAGTAATCTTGCGATGAATATCCGTGATTTCAACATCCGGCATCATAACACCCCTGAGCTGAATCAATTTGCCGAAGAGATCATCTCCATCGCAGCCAACTTTAAAGAACAGGAGTAACCAATGGCGTTTGAAGGATTAAGCGAAAAACTTGCAAGAGCCTTTAAAAACCTTCGGCAGCATGGCCATCTTACTGAAGCAGATGTAAAAACTGCCATGCGGGAGATCAAATTGGCTCTTCTGGAAGCAGACGTTAACTTCAAGGTTGTAAAAGAATTTATCAGCAAGGTTTCAGAGCGTTGTGTCGGCAGCGATGTGCTGGAAAGCCTAACCCCTGCCCAGCAGGTCGTTAAAATCGTTAACGAAGAATTGACCTCCCTGATGGGATCTGAAACTGCAACGATCAAATTAGCTTCCAATCCTCCCACCATTATTATGATGGTTGGTTTGCAGGGTACCGGTAAAACCACCCAGAGCGGTAAGCTGGCCGGGTATTTTAAAAAGAAAGGGCGCCGCCCCCTTCTGGTTGCTTGCGACGTTTACAGACCTGCCGCAATTACGCAGCTTGAAATTGTAGGTCAGGGTGTAGATGTTCCGGTTTTTAAAATCGATAACGAAAAAAATCCCGTAAGGATCGCCAAAGAAGCCATCGACCATGCCAAAAGGCACGGCAACGATCTTGTCATTCTGGATACTGCCGGTCGCTTGCATATCGACGAAGCATTAATGGACGAGCTGACCAATATCAAGTCCACCGTGAATCCCCAGGAAATTTTGTTAGTTGTGGATGCCATGACCGGTCAGGATGCGGTGAACGTTGCAGAAAGTTTTAATAATCTGCTGGATATTGACGGTGTTGTTCTTACCAAATTAGACGGTGACACCCGCGGCGGTGCGGCCCTCTCTGTTAAATATATTACAGGCAAGCCCATCAAATTTGCAGGCGTAGGCGAAAAGCTCACAGATATTGAGCCTTTCCACCCCGACCGTATGGCATCCCGCATTTTGGGGATGGGTGATGTACTGTCGCTGATCGATAAGGCGCAGGAAGCCTACGACGAAAAAGAAGCACTGGCTCTGGAAGAAAAACTGAGAAAGAACAAGTTTACACTGCAGGATTTCTTAGATCAGATGCGCCAGATCAAAAAGATGGGGCCACTTGAAAATCTGCTTGGTATGATGCCCGGTATGAATCAGGCCCAGTTAAAAGATGTTAAAATTGATGAAAGGCAGCTGGCACGCACAGAAGCCATCATCTTATCCATGACCCCCGAGGAACGGGAGAATCCTTCCCTGATGAACGCTTCCCGCCGCAGAAGAATTGCAGCAGGCAGCGGCACTTCAGTGGAAATGGTCAATCGGCTGCTCAAACAGTTTGAGCAGATGCAGAAAATGGTTAAACAACTGAAATCCAACAAAAAAGGCAAACGCCGGGGTTTTGGTTTTTAATAAGAGATTTTTGAAAGGAGTGAATGTAGAATGGCAGTTAAAATCAGATTAAGAAGACTCGGAGCTAAGAAGGCTCCCACCTATCGGATCGTTGTTGCTGATTCCCGCTATCCCCGTGATGGCAGATTTATTGAGGAGATCGGCACCTATAATCCTTGCACCGAGCCCGCTACCGTTACCATCGACGGTGAGAAGGCAAAGGCATGGATCAAGAACGGCGCCCAGCCTACCGATACGGTTAAGGCTCTGCTGAAAAAGCAGGAAATTCTCTAATCGAGAGGACGCAACATGAAAGAACTCATCATTTACCTGGCGCAATCATTGGTGGATGAGCCGGAGGCAGTTACTGTTACCGAATCGGAAACCGATGATGCAATCGTGTACGAATTGCACGTCGCCGCAGATGACATGGGGCGTGTGATCGGCAAGCACGGCAAGATCGCCAAGGCCATCCGTTCCATTGTGAAATCTGCTTCCTATAAAATGCCGAAGAAAGTGGTCGTTGAGATCAAATAAACGGAATTTTATCTGCAGCTCTGCATTTTAGTGCAGGGCTGTTGTTTTTTTAAAAAAAATGATATATAATAGGATTAATCTATCTATTTGGAGGATACTCATGGAAAAGGATCTGCTGCAAGCGGGAAAAATCATTAACACACACGCTTTGAAGGGAGATATCCGCATTTACCCTTATTGCGACAGCGCTGAATTTTTGTGCGAAGTCAATAAGCTTTATGTAGACGGTCAATGCTATAAGGTAACGGCTGCCCGGGTTCATAAAGGCCAGGCCTTGGTACATCTAAAAGGGATCAACAAAATTGAAGATGCCGAATTATTGGTGGGCAAGCTGGCTTATTTTGACAAAAACGATGTAGCGCTGGATGAGGGCCAATTCTTTATCGACGATATCCTTGGCCTTACAGTAGAAGATATCGACACCGGCGAAGTATATGGCAAAGTAACTGATGTGATCCCCACCGGCGCCAATGATGTTTTTGAAGTAACAGGCAACAAGGTACTGCTTGTTCCCAAAATTGATGAAGTGGTGATCGACATTGATCTTGAAAACGAAGTGATCAAAATCCGTCCGTTACAGGGGTTATTTGAATGAAATTTACTGTTATGACCTTGTTTCCTGCAATGGTTGACCGTGTTCTAAACGAAAGCATCATCGGCAGGGCAAGAAAAAAAGATATCATTTCTGTTGATTGCGTGGATATTCGGGAATACACCCAGGATAAGCACCGGCGTGTGGACGACTATCCATTTGGAGGGGGCGGCGGCATGGTAATGCGCTGCCAACCCATTTATGATTGTTATCAGGATATCGTTCAAAAAAACAAGCCAAAGCCTTATGTGGTTTATGTTTCGCCCAGAGGAACCGTTCTGAATCAAAAGAAAGCAAAAGAATTAAGCACCCTTCCCCACCTCGCAGTTCTTTGCGGGCATTATGAAGGCATTGACCAACGGGTATTAGATGAGATTGTAGATGAAGAAATTTCCATTGGTGATTATGTGCTGACCGGCGGCGAGCTTCCCGCTTGTGTTTTGATCGACTGTATTTCCAGAATGCTGCCGGGTGTATTAGCCGAGGAAAGCTCCTATGAAAACGAAAGTCATTACAATGGCCTATTAGAGCACCCGCAATATACCCAACCCCGCAGCTGGATGGAAAAAGAAGTTCCCACCGTGCTGACCGACGGCAATCATCGACTTATCGAAAAGTGGAAAAACGAAGAATCTATCAAACTCACTAAAAAGATGAGGCCGGATCTGATCCGAAGGCCGGTGCCCGACAATAAACGGCTTCGCTTTGTCACTCAAGAGGATCATGACATCTTGATTGAGATGATGGATAGTTTTTATCATACCCCCGGCGTACTTCATGAAGTGCCGAAAGGGTATTTTGAAAAAACCTTTCAGCAGATCATCAACGGTGATCCATATGTAAATGCATATATCATTCAATTCGAGCGTAAAACCGCCGGCTACTGCCTGCTGAGCCATACATATTCCAACGAAGCGGGCGGCTTGACAGTTTGGATCGAGGAAGTATTTGTTTCCCCGGATTTCCGAGGGCATAAGCTGGCAGATAAAGCGTTGCGGGAGATATTTGATCTTTACGGAGAGGATGTAAGCCGCTATCGTCTGGAAGTTACTGCAGACAATAAAACTGCAAAGAAGATCTACTATCGGTTAGGCTTTAAAATGTTGGACTATCAACAAATGATCAAAGAGTAAAAAAATCGGTGCATTTTGCACCGATTTTTTATACTGTTATATCTTCGAATTTGCAGGGAATGACCCTTTCAAGATCCATAGGATCCATCAGGATCTGCGCGCCGATCCGCCCTCCGCTGATAATGATCTCATCAAAAAGCTGAGCCGTTTCATCCACTACAGTTGCAAACTGTTTTTTCATCCCGATGGGTGTGCACCCTCCGCGGATATATCCGGTCAAAGCAAAAAGCTCCTTCACATGGATCAGCTCTACAGCCTTTTCTCCAACAGATCTGGCCGCCTTTTTCAGGTCTAATTCCTCGGCAATGGGAACCACGAATACATAATGGGATCCGCTCTTGCCCACCGCAACTAAGGTTTTAAAAGAATTCTCATACTCCTGCCCAAGCATATCCGCAATATGAATTGCATCCACAAATTCTTCGCAGGAATAAAGATTTACCCTGAAATCGATTCCTTTCTGCTCCAGAATTCGCATTGCATTGGTTTTTGTATCCTTTGCCATTATTCCCCTACGATACGAACAAATTTCTTCTTGCCACGTTTCAGAACAAGACCGGCATTGATCTGATCCTTTGTATAGGATTGCTTCAGATCGGTGATCTTATCACCGTCTACGCTGACACCGCCTTGCTCAATTGCCCGGCGTCCCTCGGACCGGGAGGGAACCAGACCGCTCTTTACCAGCAGAGAAATTACATCAACCGTACCTTCGGTATAATCATCAGAAACCACATGATAGGTGGGCATATTCTCTGCACTTCCAGAGCCAAAAAGTGCCTTGGCGCTATCCTCTGCCTTCTTTGCCTCTTCTTCCCCATGGACCAGCTTTGTCAGCTCATAGGCGAGGATCTCTTTGGCTTTGTTTAACTGACTACCTTCCCAGGAATCCATTTCATCGATCTGCTCCAAGGGCAAGAAGGTCAGCATACGGATACATTTCAGCACATCCGCATCATCCACATTGCGCCAATACTGATAAAAATCAAAGGGAGAGGTCTTATTAGGATCCAGCCAAACAGCCCCGCCGGCGGTCTTACCCATCTTTTTCCCTTCGCTGGTCAAAAGCAGAGTAATGGTCATTGCATGAGCATCCTTGCCCAGCTTACGGCGGATCAGCTCGGTGCCACCCAGCATATTGCTCCACTGGTCGTTCCCGCCGAACTGCATATTACAGCCATAATTCTGGAACAGATGATAGAAATCATAAGATTGCATGATCATATAGTTGAACTCTAAGAAAGAAAGGCCTTTCTCCATTCTCTGCTTGTAACATTCTGCACGCAGCATATTGTTAACAGAGAAGCAAGCGCCCACCTCGCGCAGAACGTCCACATAATTCAGGTCCAGCAACCAATCGGCATTATTGACCATCTGGGCTTTGCCTTCGCCGAATTCAATAAAACGTTCCATCTGCTTTTTAAAGCAATCACAATTATGCTGGATCGTCTCTTTGGTCATCATAGAGCGCATATCCGTACGACCGGAGGGATCGCCGATCATAGCGGTACCGCCACCGATCAGCGCGATGGGGCGGTTGCCTGCCATCTGCAGACGCTTCATCAGGCAAAGGGCCATAAAATGGCCCACATGAAGGCTGTCTGCAGTGGGATCAAATCCAATATAAAAGGTCGCCTTCCCATTATTGATCAAATCACGGATCTCATCCTCATCGGTCACCTGAGCGATCAGACCCCGGGCAACCAACTCTTCATAAATCTGCATATCATTCTCCTTTTCAAAACAAAAGCCCTCTGCTCCCTTAGGGGGAGCAGAGGGCAAAAATTCTTTGCGGTACCACCTCTGCATCAGGTGATCTTCACAAATCACCCCTCAGCAAGTAGTTTCCTACTTCACCCCTTTAACGGAGGGAACCCGCCTGCACCTACTGCTGCATTCAGCGCAAGGGCTCCGGGATGTATTCACACAGACCTGCCTGTTCGCCTTGCACCAACCGGCGACTCTCTGCACAGCGGTATTATGTTACTTCTTCCCTTCATGGCCTTTATCGATTATTTTAGCGTTATTTTAACTGTTTGTCAAGTGTTTTCTTATTCTGCTACCGTAATCTGCACAGAATCAGTGGTCATAAAGCGATTATCCGCAGAATTTGTGATGGTAATGGGCTCCAATTCATAGCTCCCCGGCATTGCGCCCCGCACCTCTAATATAACAGTATTGCTGCCATACATTAAGGGGGCATGGATCACATCAGAGTTATATTCATTCCAAACAGAATATTCATAATCCTTTGTTTGAACGGTACCGCTTTCAAAGCGCAGCCCGGCGGGCAAAGTCAAATCCAGAGACGGAAGTTCAAAATCGGCCGGGATATCCACATGAAGAGTGATCACAGAAGTTTTTCCCAACTGCACCGAGGTGGGAATTTCAGCTCCCATGGAAATCTTTGAGCCAAGCTGCTGCAGTTCATCCACACTTCCGTGATAAGCATAGCTGGCAACAGAATTCCCTTCAACACTCATGATACGAACACTTGATGCCTGCTCGGGAGAAAGGGTCAAAACCAAAGCCCCCATCTTCTGATAAGCATAAGACTCATTGCGCCCGTCGCCGGTAGATACGGTTACGGTATTTGTGCCTGTTGTTTCAGAAACATGATCATTCAAATAAGAAATCAATTCCAGATTCAAAAGCGTATATTCTGTATCTGTTTCCAAAATAAAGTTAATCAGACCTTCGCTGTATTCCAGGCTTAACCGATTGCTGAGAAGTGTGCAGCAACCGGTAATATCTTCATCCACATCCCCTTCAATCGCAAAATAGGTCTTCTCCCCATCAATAACAAGAAGGGGCTTTAGCTGCGCATCAAAAATATATCGTGCCGTTGTATAATCGCCACTATAGGCAAATGCAAGAGCAAGATAGGCCGCCTCTTCCGCCGTAAGATCACTTTGAGTTGCATAGAGTACCTGCAGATCAGCCAGCACAGGCTCTCCCAAAGCAGCAAGACCGAAATAAGCGCTGATCACATCGATCCGGGCGGCATAGCGATTATTCATGTATTGTTCAAAGCTCCAGCGCAAACTCTCCTTATCGCAGAATTCCGCTGCTACTGCAGCCAATTTGGCCGTCACACGCAGATCCGACGCATCAGAATCCGGCATCAGGCGAACCCCATCATAATCCATATATGAACGGATCACAGAATGATCCAGCTTTTCTGTATCATTCCATACCCCGGTACTATAAAACTGATCAGAGAGATATTGCCCCAGAACCTGATCGACCCGATCGCCGGCGCTGCTTCTCAACCGTGCCATGGCCTTCTGCCAGAAGGCTTGCTGCTCATCCACAACGGTAAGGGTAACATTTCCCCGCTTTGGCGCAATACTCAATGAAAGGCTGTCTTCTATGGGCTGCTGATTATGGATCCATACCGTTGCCTGTGACTCCACGACGGAAAAGGTTTTAATAAGGCTATCCTTCAGGTCTCCACACTCTGTTTGAATATACACAGTGTAAACCCCTGCATCCAGAGAACCGAAGTTCAAATAGGCATATTTGGATTTTTCCGCTTCTGCAGTAAGTGTTTTGATCTCGTTTCCGTCCCTATCGGTCAAGCCGACAGTAAATTTGCATACTGCTCCTGCACTTGCCTTCAGGCCTTCTCCTTTTACTGCAACGGTAAAATCATCCGTCACCTTTAAGTCATCACTCATGGATACCTGCGTGAAGAAATCCTGGGTAGAACGAAGTGCAAAGCTTTCCATTCCGGCCTCCACCTCCTCGGTGAACGCACGGGCGATCACCTTCCACTCAGTAATGGAATCCGGCAGCGCAAAGGTTACCGTTGCCTTTCCATGTGAATCGGTACGGATCATATCGAAGAAGGGCATATCTTCAAAATCATCCCGCCAAGCGTCGCCGCCTCCGCCACCTTCGCCATAGAGCGGCTCGCCGCGCATAAATTCACGGTGAGAGCAGGTTGTATATACCTCAGAACCATAGCATCGGCTTCCATACAACTGATACAACGGATCGTCAAATTCCCCGCTGATCAAATACAAAGCCCGATCCAGAACGGAAATATTCAGCACTGCCGAAACAGGAGCACCATCCTGATCTGTTACGGTAAAATCAAGGGTTACTTTGTCGCCGGGCTGATATTGCTGCTGATCCTTTTCCATTTCAATCTGCAATCTGGAGTTCTCAAGATCATAATCCACGAGTTCATTCCCAAGGGAATAAACGTGTTTTCCATCAAAATATGCTCCATAAATTATAATATCCGGTGCATACTCCTTTTTAAATTTCAATGAAGTACGTGCCAATACACTGTGAAAAGTCTCCACGATCTCCCCGCTAACAACGGTATAGAGCACGCTTCCGCTGTTGATGGCCTCGTTATTACTTCCGCTGCGCACCAGCAATTCAACCGACTCTCCGATATCTGCCAAGCTCTTATCCGCCACCATATTATAGGTTTGTTCCCCACCGCCGATATAGTTATAATCGGTCAGGTAAACCTTGATCACAGCAGCATCTTCCGCATTTGAAGGCCGCAGAACCACATAGTAGCTGCAATTTTCATCGGGCTTTTCCGGAATTTCAACGCGACCTGTTCCTTCTGTAACAGCTAGGTCAAAGGTACGCACGACCTCATCCTTTTGTTCATAGATCCAGGAATAAACCACCCTTTTGTTAATTGCATCATAGGTAGTTCCGTTAGGAACCTTTTCATAGGTCAGCTCATGCAGCTCACCCACCAGATCAACAGATGCAACCGCACCGGCATAACGGTCCTTCTCGTAAGCTTCCTGGAATATTTTGTCGACATCTGCCTGCTCGGTCTTACTCATATCGATCCAGTTCGCTTTCACTGTCAGCACACTGTCTGCATAATCTCCGTCTAAGAAGTAGTTGCTTCCGAATACCATAAATTCTGCGCTGTCTCCATAGTACGCATCGGTCCCATCCTCAATGCTGAAAGAAAGGCTATGAACCTCCGGATGATTGGCATCAGCATAGTATTCACTATTATAAAGCTCGGCAATCACAGCACCGCTGAGACTTCCGTTCTCATCGGTGTATCCCTTGACGGTACCATTATCCGAGGATACCAATACTCCGGCAGCGGGAGTCCCATCCATGTAGGTCACCTGTGCAGTAGCTGAAACGGGTTCCCCCGCTTTATAGGCCAGCTTATCAGTAGTAACCGTTACCTGATAGGTGGGCAGTTCATAATCTGCTACAGAAAAATAAGCCGAAGTCAGTTCTGTTTCTTTCAGTTTTAAATAAATACTTCCATAAGAAACTGCCGTATTATTTAAAGGAATATCCAAGCGAAAAGATCCGTTTCCGGATACCTCTACCGTATATTCTTCATCTATAAAGTCACATTGCAATGTAATTTGCGAAGGAATCTTTACGCCGCTTTTCCGAGGGAGAATAACGCCGAAAGCCTTTACAGTATCGCCGGGTTTATATAGTTTGCTGCTTGTAGAAATATAGGAATAGTAGTTATTATGCAGTGCCAGATCGCTATCAACAGAACCGCCGTTTAATACGGCAACATAGGGGTAATCCCCGTTTTCGACTGTCAGAACACGGCCTTCCAAAGACTTCTCTGCATTTTCAAAGGTCACGATTCCATGTGCACTTGTTTTCCCATCCTTGAAGCCTTCCAGACTCACTGACGCACCGGAAACAGCCTCTCCGGTTTCGGTGTCGTTCACCCAGACAGTATAGTCGCCGTTACTGGTGATCGTATAAACAGAAAGGGTGGTGCTTTCCAGCAATTGATACATTTTACGGCCGCCCAGCTGGATCTCGGCAAAATAATAGCCAAGAGGAAGCGGCTCCGGATAATTAATGAAGGCCGCATAAGAATAGACTGCATTATAATCCGTTGTCAAAGCAGGAGTTGTATTGAATTTCTGATACGTCTCCCCTGCAAGAGCCATGATCTCGGCAGATACTTCACCGTTTCGTACATATTTTTTGTATGCATCGATATAAGCCGTACTATCATCAAACCGATAGACATGAACCGTTGCAGCAGAAACATCGATATTTTCATAGCAGATCGCCGCAATGGGCGCCTCATTCACAAGGAATGTATCGGCGGCCTCATTTTGCTGGTAGATCAAATAGGCATAAGATCCCTCCGGCGAGATCGTAAAGGAAAAAACGTGATCGTCTTCAAGCCGCAAGCCGTCCGGCCCGGTCACCTCTTTTTTAATCGTAACCGTATATAAAGTAGCGGGCTCCATAGGAGAGCCGGGAATAAAGGCCCAGGTGCGGCCATAATGTTCAAAGGTGCCATTCAATGCGGGGCTGATTTCAAAAGCCTCCTCAAATCCCGTAACATCGGCATGGGAAAAGGTCACTTCTATAGCGGTATCTGCCGCTACATGAGTTTCATTTTCCGGAGAAACATTGGTGATCGAAAAGGCCGTTTCCGTTTGAAAAGCCCACCGATAAACAGTTTTGCCGTTATAGATCGCCTGAAGATTGTATAAGGTATTTTCCTCTAATTTATCAGAAAATTTCAATTCATAGTTACAAGAACTGGTTTTACGAATGGAATAATCTGATTCCGGCGTCACCGAAAGGCGAGCCTTTAATTCAGTTTCCGATACATCTTCGGTGGTAGTGATCTTCAAAGAAGAATCTATTTTCATGCCGATCTCGCTTTGCGCAGAAGCAGAAACAGATTCAATGATATTGACCGTACCGGTCACGATCTTTTCAGGCTCCGCTACCTCTCGCCCCATCATGAGAAACACTATAACTAAAGCCACAGCAAAAACTGCACAAGCAGAGGCGCAGGCAATCACCGTATTGATCAACCTTTGACGACGGTTCAACACACGTTTACGCACACGCTCTGCATTCGGAAGCATCGCCTCTTTATTCAAATCAAATATTTCATTGAATTTCATTGCCTACACTCCTTTATTCATAATCTTCCAGAAAATTATCTTTTACTCTCTGCAGCATACGGTATATATAGTTTCTGGCGGTAGTAACCGGAACCTTCAACTCGGCTGCCGTCTCATCAATAGTCATTCCTAAGTAAAAATGCATCGCAAAAGCACGCCGCATGGGTGCCGGCTGTGAAGAAACGTACTCCAGAATATCCTGCACCAGCATCTGTTTAATTGCTGTCTCTGCAGTGAGATCAAATTCTGTTTCCAGTACACTTTCAAATAAGGAATCATCATCGGAAGAAACAGAGACCTGAAGCTCCTTGCTATGTTTTTTCCAGTATTTTGCAATACGGTTTTTCAAAACCGTATACAGATACTTCTCCGGCTCCTGAATTTCGTCGTTTTTATCCTTTAAAAACCTTTTATAGATGGCATAATAGGAATCGGCAAGCAGATCCTCGCTGTTAACAAAATCTCCCGTCTTCGCCATGCAGTAAGCCATTGCCTGAGGATAGGTCGTATTATAAAAACTGTTAAACCTTGCTTTTAGTTCAACTTTTTTCATTGTGATTACTCCTTTTTGGGCTTCATAAATAAAGAGTACCATATTATCACAATAATTTCAAGAAAAACGAAAAAACGGTGCAGAATTCTGCACCGTTAAAATATGATCTCATAGCATTTGGTAAAATTCCCGCCGGTATAATCAAAAGAGGTAAAGCTTTCATAATCTCCTTTTTTATACAAAAGCAATGACCAGGTACCGTCCCCATTCAGGTCGCAAACCATAGGTGTCAGTTTTTCGACGTTTCCTGCGTACAGACCCTGGCAATTTTCTCCGTTTGCATAGGCAATAATGATCGTACCGCTTTGAGAGTCGCTTGCTTTAAAGATCGTTTCTTCGCCGCCATCGCCGTCCATATCACAGCTCCAGATATCACTCACAATGCAAGTTACATCATCAGCGAACTGTTTATTTGCCAAATCAAGAAGCTTCCCATCTACCCGATTCTGGTTTGATTCTGTATATTCCGTATGAACCGGATTCAGAAAAAGGGGCCAATTCCCATTGGTAGCGAAACAGTTTTTTAATTTATCGTAGGCTTTAGAACCGTTCAGTTCCTGCTTTTTTCTGTCGTAAGTAAAAAAGGGATCAGACCAATCCCGTTCATATTGATCGGAAAGCTCATAAAACCAATAGGTTCCGTTTTCGATCTGCTGCGTACCGTCTACCGTAAAAGAAAGTGTAAAATCCTGATCTCCCCGATAAACAACGGTTTTCTCACCGGAATTATCAAAATTTTCTGCCGAGAGATCCGGGACCTCCGATTCTTTTGAGCAGCCCGAAAGCAATAACAAAATCGCCAAAAACAAAATCATCCATCTTTTCATCTTTTTATTCTCCTTTCCATCCCACTATATGAAAGGAAGCACAAAACTATGCAAAGAAATACACCGCAGGCAAAAGCCTGCGGTGTAAACAGTAAAAAATGGATCAATACATTCCGCCGCCCATCTGATTCATGGCAGCGTTTGCAGCAGCTTCTGCTGCGGGATCCTTGATATCTGCAACCAGACTTTCAGTGGTCAGTACCATGGCAGCAACGCTGGCAGCATTCTGCAAAGCGCTGCGGGTAACCTTGGCAGGATCCACAATACCGGCCTTCAGCATATCGCAGTATTCTTCCTTAAAGGCATCAAAGCCATAGTTTACATCGGCATTCTTGCGGATATTCTCCAGAATAACAGAGCCCTCGAGACCGCTATTGGCAGCAATCTGACGTACAGGCTCTTCCAAAGCTTTCAGCACGATCTGAACACCGGTCTTTTCATCGCCATCCACTTCATCCAGAAGCTTGGCGGCCACATCAATGGCTTTGATATATGCAGTACCGCCGCCGGCCACAATACCTTCCTCAACAGCAGCCTTGGTAGCAGCCAGAGCATCATCTACACGAAGCTTCTTTTCATTCATCTCTGTTTCAGTAGCAGCACCCACATTGATCACAGCTACACCGCCGGAAAGCTTAGCCAGACGCTCTTCCAGCTTTTCCCTCTCGTAGGAGTTCGTGTTTACAGCAATCTGGCTCTGGATCTGCTCAACACGGGCAGCAATATAAGCAGGATCACCGGCACCGCCCACGATGATCGTTTTCTCTTTCTGCACCTTGATCTGAGTTGCACGCCCCAGCATATCGATGGTAGCAGTTTTAAGATCAAGGCCCAGTTCTTCGCTGATCACCTGGCCGCCGGTCAGGATGGCAATATCCTGCAGCATTTCTTTTCTGGTATCACCAAAGCCGGGAGCCTTAACAGCAACACAGGAGAAGGTGCCGCGGATCTTGTTCACAATCAGAGTGGCCAAAGCCTCCCCTTCGATATCCTCAGCAATGATCAGCAGTTTTTTGCCAGCCTGAACAATCTGCTCCAAAACAGGCAGGATCTCCTGAATGTTACTGATCTTTTTATCGGTGATCAGCAAGAAGGCATCATCGATAACTGCTTCCATCTTGTCACTATCGGTAACCATATAAGGGGTAATATAACCACGGTCAAACTGCATACCCTCCACCACATCGCAATAGGTTTCGGCAGTTTTAGATTTTTCTACAGTAATAACACCATTGGTGGTTACTTTTTCCATTGCCTCTGCGATCAGAGCGCCCACATTTTCATCCGCAGAAGAAACAGTAGCTACCCGGGCAATATCCTTGCTTCCGGTAATCTTCTGGGAATTTTTATGGATCGTATCAACTACACAGTCAACAGCCTTCTGAATGCCCTTACGGACAACCATAGGATTCGCACCAGCAGCAACATTCTTCATTCCTTCGCGGATCAGAGCCTGTGCCAGCAAGGTTGCGGTGGTGGTACCGTCACCGGCAATATCATTTGTCTTGGTGGAAACCTCCTTCACTAACTGAGCGCCCATGTTTTCAAAGGGATCCTCCAGCTCAATATCCTTGGCAATCGTCACACCGTCGTTGGTGATCAGCGGAGTGCCGAATTTCTGATCCAGCACCACATTTCTTCCCTTGGGGCCAAGGGTAATTTTCACGGTGTTCGCCAATTTATCAACACCGCTCTGCAGAGATTTTCTGGCTTCCTCGCCATACTGAATTTGCTTTGCCATAATCAATACACTCCTTACTCTTCAACCAATGCTAAAATATCACTCTGGCGTGCAATCAAATATTCCTCGCCATCGATCTTGATCTCGGTAGTACCGTATTTACGAAGCACTACACGGTCTCCCTCTTTTACGACCATTTCAACCTTATTACCGTCTACATAGCCGCCCGGTCCCACTGCCAGGACCTCAGCGATCTGAGGCTTTTCCTGCGCAGAGGCAGTAAGAATAATACCGCTTTTGGTGGTTTCTTCTGCTTCTTCCATTTTAATTACAACCTGATCAAATAAAGGTTTCAGTTTCATCTGTTTTTCCTCCAAACCGAGATTTTAGCACTCTCCATTCCCGAGTGCTAAATATAGTTTAGCATACTTTTTGGGAAATGCAAGCCTTTTTTCAATTTTTTTACATTTCCTTAATGAATATGCAACATCCTGATAATAAAATGAAAAATCTTTATTTTTATCTTGACAACGAAACAAAAATAGTTTATAATCCTATACGTTGCCGGCGGCATGGTTATATATGGTGGACGTAGTTCAGTTGGTTAGAGCGCCAGATTGTGGCTCTGGAGGTCGTGGGTTCGAGTCCCACCGCCCACCCCACTTTTTCTTTTTATGAAAAGGTCCCCGGTATTTTGGGATATAGCCAAGTCGGTAAGGCAACGGACTTTGACTCCGTCATTTCGCTGGTTCGAGTCCAGCTATCCCAGCCAATTTAAAGCACCGTTTTAACGGTGCTTTTTTTCTTAAGATTTTCTTAAGCCTATTGACATTTCTTTCCTGTTGCTGTATTATTGTGTTAGAACAATAGAACAAGGAGGTGTTTGAATGGGTTGGAAATTTCAAAGCAACAGCCCTGTTTACCTGCAGATCGCATCCACGATCCGAGCGGATATCCTCAGTGGTAAGTATGCTGCCGAGGAACAGATCCCCCCGGTACGGCAGCTTGCATATATTGCAGCGGTCAATCCCAATACCATGCAGCGTGCCCTTTCCCAGCTCGAGTTGGATGGGTTACTATATTCAAAAGGGACAGCCGGACGGTTTGTAACCGGGGATACTGCCGTTTTGGAAAAAGCACGCCACAATGCAGTGAATGAACTGCTTGAAACCTTTTTGCAAGGCTGTAAGCAATTGGGGGTTACGAAAGATGAAGTCATTCAACTGCTAAATAAAAAGGAGGAAATGGAATGTCAATTTTAGAATGCCGCAGCCTTTATAAGAACTATGGCAATAAGCGTGTATTGGAAAACATGAATATTTCCGTACCTGCCGGAAAGATCATCGGTCTTTTGGGCCCTAACGGATGCGGAAAATCCACATTAATCAAAATGATCTGCGGCCTTTTGGTTCCCTCTTCCGGCGAGATTTGGGTGGACGGTATGCCTATCGGGCCCCAAACCAACGGAATCATTTCCTATTTGCCGGAACGTACCTATTTAAGCAACGGCATGAAGGTGATCGATCTGATCGATTATTTCTGCGATTTTTACCGGGATTTTGATCGAAAACGCGCCATGAAAATGCTGCAGGATCTGATGATCGATCCCGCCAGCCGACTGCGCACCTTATCCAAAGGCACCCGCGAAAAGGTGCAGCTGATCATGGTAATGGCAAGAAACGCAAAGCTTTATCTGCTGGATGAGCCCATCGCCGGCGTGGATCCTGCCAGCCGAGATTATATTCTACAGACTATTCTGCAAAATTATAATCCGGAAGCAACTGTAATTATTACAACGCACTTGATCCATGATATCGAAAGAATTTTGGATGAATTTGTTTTTCTGGGATTTGGCGGCGAGATCGTAATGGGCGGTAATGCAGATGACATCCGGGGCCAGTACGGAAAAACGCTGGACGAACTGTTCCGGGAGGTATTTAAATATGTTCAATAAGATTTTTAAATACGATTTTAAATTTGTTTTCCGCTTATGGTGGATCTATGCCCTGATTACCGCCGGGCTTGCATTGATCGGCGGTGCATTACTCCGAGGAATCATCGAATTTATAACCGCAAACATCGATAACTTTTTATTCTACATTCTGGCCTTTCTGGGCTTCTTCACCGTGATCATCGGTCTTTGCTGCTTTCCGCTTGCCGCAGTGATCATCTGTCTGGTGCGTTATTACAAAAACTTTTACAGCGACGAAGGATATCTGACCTTCACACTGCCTGTAAAACGCACCAGCTTATTAAACTCTAAAATTTTAACTTTTTTACTGTTTGAAATCATGAGCGTTGCCGTTTTGATCATTGATATCTATCTGATCCTTGTGATCGGCATTAAAGGGTTTCACACAGAACTGGCGAACCTGCTCCCGATGCTCCTTGATGAACTGAAAGAGATCTGGAACCCCTCCCTTACCGCCGATGTGATCATTTTCCCCTTCCTGCTTCTGGCAAGTGCGCTGATGGGAATTAATCTGTATTATCTCTGCTTCACGGTGGGCAGCGTAATCAGCAAACGGTATAAAGTTCTGGCTGCTCTGGGAATTTATCTTGGTGTTTCGGTGGCGATGTCCTTCATTCAGCAGATCATCAGCTCTTTTACGATCAGCAATCTGATGTTCACTTCTATCACATATACTGAATTCGCAACCAACGGAGCTGAATTTACGATCTATCTTGGCTTAATGACTCTTCTTTACGGCGGCATTGCGATCGGTGCCTACTTTATCAATCTCCATTGTATTAAAAACAAATTGAACCTAAGCTGAAAAATGGTGCAAGCCTCACGCTTGCACCATTTTAATTATTTGAGATCGACTGTTTTTCCGGCAGGAACGTAGATCACTTCCCCTTTTCTGGTTCCAAGCCAAACATCAATGACCGAAGGATTTTGAACACGCTGACCGTCACTGCTGTAATATAAACGCTCATACGCCTGAATATAATCATAAATCTCTATATTGGTTGCATACCATGTATCCGGCATCCCTGTAAGCCGTTTAAAGAAATTTTCGATCACAGTCCAGTTCTGATCCCCTTCAAATTCATAGGAGTGCCCCCAGAGATAAAAGAGTTTTGCCTCCCCGCTAATCTCCATAGAAGCAAAATTATCGGCCAACTCCATCAGCCGCGGATTCTTATGATGGCAAGTTGCCGGAAGCCTGAGCCAATCGGTGGGAAGATCAAATCTTTCAGTAGATTTAGTGGTTCTGGAATAACAAATACCGGCCAATCGCAGGACCTCAACCACTTCATCGCTGTATGTCCCGTAGGGATAGGCCATTCCGCGGATCACTCCACCGAAGAATTCTTCCCAGCCTTTTCGGTCCTCGATGATCTCATGCATCACCTTGCTGGCAGGATACCGTTCCAGATGCGGATGGGTCAGCCCATGAATTGCAACCTCCACATTTGCGGAAGCATACACCCTTTTCAGCCAGGAAAAAGGCATCCGCCGATGAACCCTACCCGGTTCATAAGTAACACCTTCCGGCGGAGTGCAACCATAGCTTAGATTAAAAGTACCTTTAAAACCATATTGCTCCATCAATTGGATCAAACGCTCGTCTTGCTCCACGCCGTCATCATAACTTAATGTAATCGCCTTGGTACGCCCTTCGGGAAAGCGCATATAATAGCAATTAGCCCCCATAACATCTCCTCCTTAAAAAAATTATATAAATATTATACTGATTTATTGAGTTTTTTTCAAGATTATTGTTGCATTATATATATTAAAAATGTTATAATATATCTAACTATATGGTTTAACTGTTAATTAGAGGGTTTCACTATGAAATTTTATCCGCAGGACATTAATGAATATTTTGCCAACGGGCAGGTAGATCGCCTGATCCAAGTAGCAGAAAGCCGCCATACCCTGCAATTCGAGCAGCTTCGGCGGCTCATCACTTTTTCCTGCACCAAGACCCTTGGAAACCATCTAACTGCTGCAGTTTTGGTTACCGGCCCCTCTTCCTCCGGTAAAACCACTTTTTCAAAGCGACTATGCAGACTGATGGAGCGAGAAGGATTTCATTGCACGGTCATTTCAATCGATGATTACTATCTTTCCCGGCAGGAAATCCAATGCCGCCAGCCGGACGCTGTCAAACCGGATTATGAAAGATTAGAAGCTTTTGATGTTGCCTTTTTCCAGGAGCAGATGGTTGCCTTTTTAAAAGGTGATGCCATACACCTTCCCCGGTATGATTTCAAAATCGGTGACCGGGTAGACAGCGGCATTACCTTAGAACCCACGGAGAAAGACCTTTTGATCATCGAAGGGATCCATGCCATGAATCCCAAGCTTACAGAGGGTCTGGCCTTTGCGCGCACCATCGGTGTTTATATCTGCCCCTTTGATTCTTACTTGATCCCCGGCCAAGGAGAGATCACCTCTAGGGAAATACGCTTAATGCGTAGAAGCCTGAGAGACTATGTTCACCGTAATTCATCCATTATGCAAACGCTGGAAATGTGGCCCAGCGTTCGTGCCGGAGAAGAACGGTACATTAAACCTATGAAAAAATATGCCGATTTCTTTTTTAACTCATCCTTTGAATACGAGATCTGCATTTTAAAAACAAGGATCGAAAAGGCGATCCATGAATTAACCGAGGAGGAGCGCAATCAGCTTTCTCAATATCTTCCCCTCGAACTGCTGAGCGCTTTCCACTCCTGCGAAAATGCCAATATTCCGGAAGAATCTATTTTTAACGAATTTTACAGATAGGAGTTCTTATGGGTAAGCACATCGCAATACTCTGTATGTCGCTGAATATCGGCGGCGCTGAAACCCATATATTTGAACTGGCCAAAGGCTTAAAGGCCATGGGTCATGAAATCACGGTGTTCTCAAACGGCGGCGTATATGCCACCGCCTTAGAGAAGGCCGGTATTCGCCATGTCTGTGCACCGCTCCATACCAAAACACTTGCTTCCTTCTGGAAATCCTATCACATTTTAAAAAAGGAATTCGAAAAGAACCGTCCCGCAATCGTCCACTCCCATACCCGCATCTCCAATTTCATAGGAAGTCTCGTTTGCCAAAAGCTAGATATTCCTATGGTCACCACCGTCCATTTCAATTTCCGTGTTGGCTTATTCAAGTTTTTCTCCAAATGGGGATGCCGTTCCCTGGCGGTCAGCGAAGACCTGAAAGACTATCTGATCGATAATTACAATTATAATCCCGATTATGTGAAGTTAACCGTAAACGGTATTGACATGGATCGTTTTTCCAAAAGAGATCTACCTGATTTCCGCGCATCCTTAGGGATCACTCCGGAGCAAAAAATGATCCTGATGGTAACACGGCTGGATAAGGAAGCCTCCGTTCATGTTACCAATTTTTTCCGAATTGCACCGGAAATCTTCAAAGCTGTTCCCAACAGCCGGGTGGTGATCGTAGGGGACGGCAAGCTCTTTCCCTACTTTGCAAAGGAAGCGGCCGAAATCAACAAAAAATGCGGTACGCCCTTCATCATGTTGCAGGGTGCAAAAACCAATATCGAGCAATATACAGCTGTTGCCGATTTGTTTGTCGGTATCTCAAGGTCGGCTTTGGAGGCCATGTCCAGTTCGGTTCCCACAATTTTGCTGGGCAATTTAGGATATCTCGGTCTTTATTCCGATGAGATCCGCAAAGAATGTATCGAAACGAATCTGACCTGCCGGGGTTATGCCTATCCTTCCGATAGTGAAATCACCACATTGATCATCGATTGCCTCAAAGGCCGTGACCTGATTGCTAACATTGAAGCCGGGCGCCGGCTGGTCAAGGAACGTTTTTCCATCGAAACCATGGCCGTCACTGCAGATGCCATGTATCAGGAAGCCCTTGATTGCACGCGCCCCTTGGATTACATGATCAGCGGATATTACGGTAGTGATAATTTCGGTGATAATCTGACCCTGCGCTGCCTGATGGATCACCTTTCCGGTCAAAAGGGATCTGTTTTGACTCATAATGTTCAAAACACCGATGTCCCGAACGAGGTGCAGAAGATCCACCGCTTTAATCTTTGGCAAATACGAAGGGCAATGAAAAAGACAAAGGTCTTTTTACTGGGGAGCGGAAGCCTTTTGCAGGATTCCACCTCCAACCGTTCCTTATTTTATTACCTTTTTATCACAAAAATGGCCCTACGATACCGTTGTAAAACGTTGCTTTATGCCAATGGCATTGGGCCTATCAGCAGAAAAAGAAATCAAAAGCAAGCAGCAAAGCTTTTAAATCGGGTCGATATGATCACCATTCGGGACCAGGATTCCATCGATCTCCTAAAGAAACTGCAGGTAAATCGCCCTACTGTGTTAACAGCTGATGATGCTTTTTCCTATAAATTTTCCGATCTTGTACCTCATGCACCGATCGAGGCAGCGCAAGGGAAAACCATTGTAGGCATCAATTTTAAGTTAGATGATAACACAGATCAAACCCTGCATGAAATCGCAGAAGCTCTCAAAGAACTTGCACAAAAGCACAATTTTTTCTACTATTTGATTCCGTTTCATCTTTCTCAAGATCAACCCAAGCTGGAAGCGTTGCACCGGCTTATGCCGGACTTCAGCCATTTGATTGAACCAACTGCAGAGCCGGAGATTCTGGTTCACTATGTAGCCGCCGGAAGGTATCAAATTTTTGAACGACTGCACGGTCAGATCATGGCCACCATGCTTGGAACACCTTTCCTGCCCATCAATTATGACCCCAAAAACCGATCGTTGATGGCACAGATCGGTATGAATGATTATCTACTGAACCACACAGAGCTTTCCAAACAAGCTATCGTTGATGCCTTTGAAAAGATCCTGCGTGACGAAGAGATCATCCGGAAAAGACTTTCGGATTATACCGTGGCCGCCCGGGAGCAGGCGTTAAAAAATCATCAATATCTTCAGGAAATGATCAAAAACTATTAAAGGAACAGTCTATGCGCATTTTAGGAATTGACTACGGCGAAGCCCGCACCGGGCTTGCCGTATGTGATGAAAACGAAACAGTTGCCACCGTGATTGGCACGGTTCACGAACGGGATAAAGAACGGCTGGCAGATAAAATTACTATTGTTTGTGCTGATGAACAGATCAAAAAAATTGTAATGGGTCTGCCCAAAAATATGGATGGAACTGAAGGTTTTCGAGCCGAGCACACCCGAAAATTCAGCGAATTACTAAAAGAGCGGATGCCGGATATTCCCATTGAATTCTATGACGAACGCATGACCACAATGGTTGCCTCCCGTTTTATGATGGAGGGCAACACCAAAGGCAAAAAGAAAAGAAATGCCATCGATGCTCTTTCTGCTCAGATCATTCTGCAGGATTATCTGGAGCGAAACAGAAGATAATATCATAACCCCCTGCCGATCGGCAGGGGGTTTGTTTACAATAAAAGTTCATAGGCAATACGGGGGGACTTATTTTCATGCACGTAAATGATCCCGCATTTTTTGAATCCATTCTTAGTTACAATATGCTGCATTATTTTATTATCGGCGTGGGTATCGATGCGCAAATGCCCGATTTTGGAGAGGCAAAAATCAAGTGCTTCTTTAAAGATTCCCTTCTCCCCCGCCCTGGATGCAATGCGATGGATCACCCCATATGGGCTTTTATCCAACCAATCCCCATGATCTATCACATCATACCATGGATCATCACCGATGAAAAATACAAAAACACCGGATAGTATATTTTCTCGCACCACAACATACAGCTGTTGCTTTGAAATATCATCTTCCAATAATTCAATAGACGGGTAAAAATTCCCCCATTGATTCGGATTTCCAGTTTCGGCCATAAAAGCCTGCGCCCCCCGGTAGATGTCCAAAATTTCCGGAAGATCTTCTTTAGAGGCTCTTCTGATCATAATAAACTCCTTTGAAAGGATGCCCGGCATTATTTGCCGGGCATCCGCATTATTTACTTTTGCCAAGATAGGCTTCTTTCACGCTTTCATTAGCAAGCAACTCTGCACCGGTTCCCTCCAGCGTAATCTTACCGGTCTCCATAACATATGCCTTATGCGCAACCTTCAGCGCCATATTCGCATTTTGCTCTATCAGCAGCACCGTGATCCCCTGCTGATTGATCGTCTTGATAATATCAAAGATATCACGTACCACAAGGGGAGCCAAACCAAGAGAGGGCTCATCCATCATGATGATGCGAGGCTTACTCATCAATGCACGGGCAACTGCCAGCATCTGCTGTTCACCGCCGGAAAGAGTACCCGCGAGCTGCCATTCACGCTCCTTCAAACGGGGAAACAGGCTGTAAACATATTCCAAATCCGATTTGATGCTATCCTTACGAAGATAGGCACCCATTTTCAAGTTTTCAAGCACCGTGAGATTAGCAAAAACACGGCGTCCTTCTGGCACCAGAGTTATGCCGTTGCTAACGATCTGATCAGGACTTTTTCCCGAGATCTCCTTGCCATCAAAAATTATGGAAGCGTTCTTCGCTTTTACGATACCGGCAATTGATTTCAAAGTGGTACTCTTGCCTGCACCATTAGAACCGATCAGGGTAACGATCTGCCCTTCCGGAATTTCCAAGGAAATGCCTTTTACAGCCTCAATACCGCCATAGGAAACGACCAAATCTTTAATTTCAAGAATATTACTCATCTTCAGCCACCCCCAAATATGCATCGATCACCCGCTGATCCTTTTGAACCATATCGGGAGTACCGGTTGAGATCAGTTTACCGAAGTCGATCACATAAATACGGTCGGAAATATCCATTACCAGATTCATATGGTGTTCGATCAATAGAACTGTCAATTTAAAATCGTCACGAAGTTTGCGGATCAGAGCAGTAAGCTCCTCTGTTTCCTGGGGGTTCATGCCAGCAGCAGGCTCATCCAGCAACAGCAACGAAGGATCGGTAGCTAACGCACGGGCGATTTCCAGATGACGCTGTTTACCATAAGGCAAGGAAGAAGCCACCTCATCCCGCAGATCATAAAGATCAACGATCTTCAACAGCTCCAGACACTCCTGCCGGATCTTCTTTTCCTCTTTATAATTGATCATAAAGGTATCGGTAAAGAGATTACCCTTTAACCGCATATGCTTTGCGATCAACACGTTATCTAAAACAGAAAGTTCCTTAAAAAGGCGAATATTCTGAAAGGTACGTCCCATGCCCAGCTTCGCTATTTTATCGGGGGTATTCTTAATGATTTTATGATACAGATCTGCGTTCTCGCCGGCATAGAGCTTTCTCATTTTTCCGGTAGGATGGCTTTCAAGGATCACGCGGTCATTAAAGCTGACCCGACCATTTGTTGCTTGATAAACGCCGGTGATTGCATTAAATGCGGTGGTTTTACCGGCACCGTTTGGCCCGATCAGGGAAACGATCTCCCCTTCGTCCACGTGCATAGACAGGTTATTGACCGCAACGACACCGCCGAACTGAACCGTAATATTTTCGATAGAAAGGACAGTATTTGCCATTTTACTTTACCTCCCCTTTCTTCTTTTTCTTACTCACAAGACCAAAGGGATCTTTAAAGAATTTTGCAATGGCATCCCACGAAAACTCTTTATTCCCCATAATACCTTTACGCCAGAAAAGAACAATAATCATAATGACGATGGAGAATACCACCATCCGGAAACCGGTGCGCAGGAAGGGAACCTTAAAATCACCGATATAATGAACCTCATCCAGGAAACGCAGCCACCACTCCATGCAGCCAACAAAGAGGAAGGATGCAATAATACTGCCGGTAATAGAACCAATACCGCCGATCACCACGATCAAAAGGATCTCATAGGTCATAGCAGAGGTAAAGGCTTTCGCCTGCACGCTGGCTTGGAACATAGCCAATAAAGCACCGCCGATGCCGGCAAAGAAGGAACTGATCACAAAACTCATCATCTTATGCTTAAAAAGGTTAACACCCATTGCTTCTGCAGCGATCTCATCTTCACGGATCGCTTTAAAAGCACGTCCATAAGAGGAGCGGATCAGTAATACGATGATTGCAATACAGATCGCAGAGATGATAAAAGGAAATAGGATCGTATCATAGGTAGGAAATGCTCGCAGCATATTAGATCCATTGGTCAGGGGAGCGATCTGCTTCCACTGGATCAATGCACGGATAATTTCCGCAAATCCCAGAGTAGCGATGGCCAGATAGTCGCTTTTCAGCTTTAATACAGGCAATCCGATCAAAGCCGCAAAGCAGGCTGCCATAATACCGGCCAAAATAATGGCAGGAATTACGGGAATGGAGAACTGAACCAGACCGCCGTCAAAATACTGGTATACAGAGCCACGGCTGGTAACAGGAATGGTTAGAATACCGTAGGTGTATGCACCGATCAGCATAAAGCCGGCCTGACCTAAAGAGAACAGGCCTGTGAACCCGTTCAGCAGGTTCATAGAAACCGCAACCAGAGCATAAATAGCACCCTTTTGCAGGCAGGTAGAAAGCATGGAATTCTTCAGGGAAGAATTATCAATAAAAATCAATAAACCGAGGAACACCGCCGCAAGGATCAGCGATGCCAAAATTTTTGTATTCTTTTTCATCGCTTACACCTTCTCCGAAAGTTTTTCTCCGAACAGACCGTTCGGCTTAAAGATCAAAATAACAATTAAAAGAACAAAGGTAAATGCATTGCTCAGATCAGCAATTACAGGGTAACTCTTAATAAAGTTTTCACAAATACCAATGATATAAGCGCCGATCACAGCTCCCGGAATAGAACCAATTCCGCCAAATACTGCCGCCACAAAAGCCTTCAGGCCGGGCATAGCGCCGATAGTAGGGCTGACCTGCTCATAATAGGAAAAATACATGATGGATCCAACAGCAGCGAGGAAAGAGCCGATGATAAAGGTCATACTGATAACGCTGTTGATCTTGATCCCCATCAGCTGAGAGGTTTCAAAATCCTTGGATACTGCACGCATCGCCATACCGATCTTGGTAAACTTGATCAAAGTAACCAACGCCAGAACCAGGACGATGGTCAGAATCGGTGTAATGATGGTGATCAGTTTTGTGGAAACACCGAAAATCTCGATCTTCTTGGAGATCAGAGGAATTTCAGGATAAGCCTGCGCAAGGCCGCCGGTAAAGTATGTAGCAAAGTTTTGAAGCAAATAGGAAACACCGATGGCAGAAATCATAACGGACATTCTGGGTGCAGAGCGAAGCGGCTTATAAGCGCAGCGTTCGATCATAAAGCCCAAAACTACCGTGAGTAGGATCGTAAGGAGCAAAGCGCCCCAGATGGGCATATGCGGGACAGCAGCAATATAAATCAAAAAGAAACCCGCCATCATAAACATATCGCCGTGGGCGAAGTTGATCAATCGCAAAATACCGTATACCATGGTATAGCCGATTGCGATCAAAGCATACAGACTGCCGACTGCAATACCCGAAAGCAGCAGCTGGACATAGTTCGTCATAACGCAACCTCCAAAATAGTTTTCAGCCGAATGACTGAACCACAGGCTCGAAGAGCTTCAAGCCAATGCTTCAATCATCCGTCCCATAGAAATGCTAAAAAGTAGCGGGGAGCTTGCGGCTCCCCACTACCTTAAATCAGCGAGAAGTGAAATTACTCAGCGATGGTCTGAGTCTTCAGGAACTTAAAGGTGCCGGTAGCAACATCGATGGTCTTGATGTATGCCATATCCTTTTCGGCATCACCCTTCTCATCAAAGGAAAGGGCACCGGTAACGCCATCCATCTCAACACCCTTCAAAGCATCGCGAATAGCAGTACCGTCTGCAGAATCAGCAGCCTTGATGGCCTCGATAGCAGCCATGTAAGCATCATAACCCAAAGCAGAAACTGCTGCAACAGTATCGTCGCCGCCATTGTTGGTCAGGTTATCATTGCTGGCATTCAACCAAGCCTTGTAACCGGTAACAAAATCCTTACCGGCAGGATTGCTTTCATCGTTCTCATCAAAGAAGGTGGAGAAGTAAACATCGGTAGCGGCATCGCCGGAGTTCTCGATTACTTTACCGTTCTCCCAGGTATCACTCCCCATGATGATGCAATTTTTGTTAGCTGCACGGATCTGTTTGATGATCAGAGGACCAGTCTCAATGGAAGAGGGGGCGAACACACCGTCACAATCAGCGAAGTTGGAAACGATGGCGCTGAAATCAGTCTCACCGGTCTGGAAGCTGGCTTCCACAACAGTACCGCCGGCATTCTCAAAGGCTTCCTTAAAGTAAGCACCGAGACCAACAGAGTAATCATCACCGGCCTGAGTCAACACACCAACCTTTTTGCAGCCCTGCTCCAAAGCCAGGTTTGCCATAACGGTACCCTGGAAGGGATCAAGGAAGCATACACGGAAATAGTAATCATTCTCGGCAGTTACCTGGGGATTGGTGCAGGAGCAACCGATAGCGGGGATCTTGTTATCAGCAAAAATGGAGCCGGCTGCAATGGCGCAGGCAGAGCCATATGTACCAAGAACAACAGATACCTTCTTGGATACCAACTGCTGAGCAGCGGAAGGAGCCTTTGCAGGATCGGATTGATTATCTACTTCAACCAGTTCGATCTTGTAGGTCTCGCCACCGATGGTAACTTCGGGAACCATAGAATGGGCATAGCGGATACCAAGTACTTCCTGCTTACCGCCGCCGGCATTCTCGCCAGTGCCCGGCTCGAAAATACCGATCTTGATGACCTTTTCGTCACTGTTGGAACCACAGCCTGCCAGCATCGTACAAGCAAGCAGCAGAACCATAACCAAAGCTATTACTTTTTTCATTCTGTTCATGGTAAATCCTCCTATATAGTAGAATGATAATTAAATTATACTCCCTTTGGCAAAATAATTCAAGAAGTGAAAAACAATTCCCAAAATCTTGTTTAACATTAACAACAACTGTGGGATTATTGATCAGTTTTATGAATATTTTTTATGCAAATCACCAACATTTGTCCTCCTGAAGAGGACAATTTAAAGATGTGTAATTCGAAAAACTTCTTTAAATAAAATAAAGATTGAATTTTTTTCAGTAATATGTTACAATATCTGCATCATTTTGACGAAGAAGGGAAATATTCATGAAACTGACAGAAATCAAAAGTCTTTTTCGAAGCAAAGAAGAATATATCGGTAAGACTGTAACCGTCGGAGGCTGGGTACGCTCCAACCGCGGATCCAAAAACTTCGGTTTTCTGGTTTTGAACGACGGCACCTTTTTTGAGCCTCTGCAGGTCGTATACAGCGATAAGCTGAATAACTTTGCGGATCTTTCCAAAATTAATGTAGGCACCGCCCTGGTGGTGACCGGAACATTGGTAGAAACCCCCAATTCCAAGCAACCCTTTGAGATCCAGGCAGATCAGGTTGAAGTGGAAGGCCCCTCTACCCCGGATTATCCCCTGCAAAAAAAACGCCATAGTCTGGAATATCTTCGCACTATTCCTCATTTGCGTGCCCGCACCAATACCTTCCAGGCTGTTTTTCGTGTTCGTTCCTTGGCAGCCTATGCCATCCATAAGTTTTTCAATGAACGTAACTTTATTTACGTGCATACTCCCTTGATTACCGGCAGCGACTGCGAAGGTGCCGGCGAAATGTTCCGGGTCACCACCCTGGATCTTGAAAATCTTCCCCTCACAGAAGACGGCAAAGTCGATAACAGCAAGGACTTTTTCAATAAAGTAACAAATCTGACCGTTTCCGGCCAATTAAACGGCGAAACCTACGCCCAAGCCTTTAAAAATATCTACACCTTCGGTCCCACCTTCCGTGCAGAGAATTCTAACACGACCCGCCATGCAGCTGAATTCTGGATGATCGAGCCCGAGATCGCCTTTGCCGATCTAAAGGATGATATGATCCTGGCAGAAAGTATGCTGAAATATATTATTCGCTATGTCATGGAAAATGCACCGGAAGAGATGCAATTTTTCAATCAATTTATCGATCCCGGCCTGATCGATCGTCTGAACAACGTTCTGGAAAACGATTTTGGCCATGTAACCTATACGGAAGCCATTGAAATTCTGGAAAAGAACAATGATCAGTTTGATTATCCTGTTCATTGGGGCAGTGATCTGCAGACCGAGCATGAGCGTTACCTGACCGAGGTTGTATTCAAGCGCCCTGTATTTGTAACGGATTATCCCAAGGAGATCAAAGCTTTCTATATGAAGCTTAACGAGGACGGAAAGACTGTTGCTGCAATGGACTGCTTGGTTCCCGGTATCGGCGAGATCATCGGGGGCAGCCAGCGTGAGGATAACTATGAATTACTGCAAAAAAGATTGCAGGAATTGAACCTCAACGAGGAAGATTACGGTTTCTATATGGACCTGCGAAAGTACGGCTCCACCCGCCACGCGGGCTTTGGCCTTGGATTCGAGCGGTGCGTCATGTATTTGACCGGAATGGGCAACATCCGCGATGTTATCCCCTTCCCCAGAACCGTTAATAACTGCGAGCTGTAAAAAATTAAGGGACTCAAATGAGTCCCTTTTGTTTTTATGGCCGGCCGTATTTGTGATAAAGATGAAGAGGAACTGCAGACCAACCATGGCACAAGCTGCCCGCATTATGGAAATCAGAAGCACCTTTTGCAGTTTCCCAGAAGGTCGTAGCACCATTGAAAAGCATATTGCCCCAAATTTCCGCCACATCATCCATCATCCAGTCATAGTTTTGAGGATCAGTCATGATCGCTGTATACTTAAAGATACTGTAACTAATGGTAACAGGTAGCAAGGCTTCTTTGCCCTTCAGCAGTTCACGCACCCCCGAGATCTTATTCTCCGGGCAGGCGCCGCAACAGATCATTAAAGCCTGCGTCAGCTCGCAATCATGAGAAAGCGTACCGGAATGAACATTTTTATAGGTATTATACCATTTTCCGTTCCAGAAGGTTTCTTCTGTTTTGCGATTCAATGCAGTCCAATATGCCTTATATGCCTCTGCCTGATCCTGCATACCCAAAGCATGATATATTTTTTCCATGGCCTGAAAAGCCATAGAAACAAATGCACAAAGCGGTGCATCATAGGTCAGCAGATTCAAATCTTCCACTCCGTGCTTTCCGCTGAGACCGTCCTGCCACTCATAAAAATTCCAGTATTTCTTATCGGTATAAGCGGTCAAAAGGCCGGTTTCAGGATCAATATGGTTAACAAATCCTTCTGCAATTTTTTCTGCACAAGGAAGAATCTCACGAATAAAATCAAGATCTCCGCTGTATTCCAGATAGTCCCATAGCTGTAGCAAATAAGCCGCCGAAAAAGACGGAATAGTAATTGAAGCACGGGCAGGTGAGCAAAGCTCTGCAAGCCCATCCTCCCGTACCGAAAGAGCGATCAGGCGAAGGCAGGCCTTAGGAAATACCGTTTCATGGAAAATATCATAGCCGCAAAGCATCTCATTTCTGGAATCCATGGTATAAAGCCCCTGCTCCCGCCAAGGAGAGTCCTCATAATGATCATGCATACAATGCCGCAGCGTTTGAATGCATACCTCATAGATCTTACGGTGCAACCGATCCTTGATCTCAATGGGATACTCTGCCAAGGGATAGGTCGTGGGGCGAATTCCCGCATAATACATCTTTACAGAATGTGTATAAATGTGCAGCTGCAGATACCGCAATCCCAAACGACGGAGCGGCATAAAGAAATGATTTTTTCCGGCCTTTCCCTGATATGAAAAAACAAAATTTCGCCTTCCGACAAAGGTGCGTACACGCAAATCATAAAGATGCTCTCCGTAGCCGCAAAGCACCAAAGCATCCTCCGGAAGATCCAATTCGATATCGGCGAACCCCACCTGCTCGCAGCCAAGATCAAAGATCAGGTAAATACCATCGTCCCCCGGCGCAGAAAAGATGGTGCCGGACTCTCCGTTCCAAACGCTTTCCGGGCCCCAGTATTTTGCCGAAAGGGCAGCATACTGCATCCGCTCCCCCGGAAATTCCCAGGGACGCTCCGAAAATGTGCCGTAATTGATCAGTTTTGAGCAAGCCCGAGCGCCAATATCCACTTTTTTGATGGGTCGAGGATATAATGTTACCCCTTTTTCCACGATGCAGGCGGGCTCAAAAATTTCGTCGCCCTCATTGCGGGCATCATAGGAAAAGCCGTATCCCAGCTGACCGGTCAAACAATAGATATCCCCATTTTGAAAAGCACAGTTCAAAGCGGCTTGCGTGCTCCGATCGCTCAAAGCAAGAACCTCTTCCCCACTGAAAACTGCATATAAAAGCCCCGGCTGCTCTACACGATAGGAAAAATGATCCTTTCCCGGCCACCAAACCCGAATCAAAAGTTCATTATCCCCTTCCTTTGCAACGCCGGAAAGATCCAGGCGATCATAAACCTTATATTCCGGATAATCGGGATACTGCCCGCTGTTCACAAACACGTCATTCAGATACAGCGCATAGTTACCGTCTACACTGATCTCAATTTCAACGGACCGATCTTTTTCCAATTTAAAATTACGCTTAAAATCCACATAGGAATTCACTTCATTACAATCGGATAACCAGATCCAATTTGCACGGTCTAACATCATGCTCCACCGCCTCCTTTTGGCACCATTATACTCAATAATATTTTAAATATCAATTGTATTTTTCGATTAAATATTTACAGTTTAGGATCTTTTCCGCCAGCTGGCCCTTGGAAAAATAATAGTGGTTTGCCGCTTCGAAACCGATAGCAGCATTGTTATTCATCAGAGCAAGCATTTTTTCAGTAATGGCAAGTTCTTCCCGGGCAGCAGAAAGCATTACAGCAGCCTCCCCCGAATCACGGGCACGAATAAACCGAATCTGATTCAAACTTGCCTTAAATAAACAATATGCCGCCTGCGCCATGATGACGGTTTCTGTTTCGGGTTCAGCAGCCAGCAATTCAAGGCCCTCCTCCCACTTGGAGCAAAGCTTTGCAAACTGAGCCTCAAACACATCCACCGGATAAATCGAGCACCAATGCTCAAGGTCATCGTAGGCAAAACAGGTCATGGTGGACTCATAGCCTGTCGGCTCATCAAAAAGCAACGTTGAAGGGCCTGCATTCTGCGGGCCTCGATACAGCGTTTTAATATGGAAGGGAAATTCTTTGAATGCCTGAGAAAAGATCTCCGCAGCTTTTTTCTCTGTTTCATTTTCCGCCGGAAATTCACATTTATCATAAAAATATTTTGCCGCATAAGCAATGCTTTTTCCGGGGTAACCACCTAAGGTCCAGCTCAAAAGAAGATGCTGCACCCCTTCATTTTTAATATCCGAGATATGCCTTTCGATAGACGGATATACGGGCATGGCAGGCACAGTCGAGCACTCCCAAGTGGTATTGATCTGAACCTTTGCACCGATTTCCAGACCGCACTCTTTGGCAAGCTTCCATTCCGTTTTTGCACGCTCCCCAGGGCCGGGGATGCTCATGGAATAATCAACGACCGTTCCCTCTACTCCGCCTATATTAAAGGGAACTGCCAGTTCGCTTTGGCTGAGCAAAACAACATCTTTAGGAAGATGGCGAATGATCTCAGCGTTATCTTCGCCCCAAGCCCAGCTCCAAGCCATCACCTTGATTTTATCGCTCACCCGATGAGCACCTTCGGCGATACAGCCGATCACCTCACCAATCACCTCGCCCATAGAACGTTTACTGCAGCGAGAACAAGTGCAGGGTTTATTGGCACGGTCAGGAGGAAGCGAATGAGAATAACAGTTGGTAGGATTCTCGGAACGGGTGATCGTAAAAAAGCCACCGAGTTTTGGGACCGCCCTGCAGAGCGCTTCGATCCCATTTTTTAAATAATCCTGCACCTCCCGGGTCGAAGTGCAAAGACACACCTTATCAGACTTCGGACTATGCCCGCGTAGATGAGGAAATTTATTATAAAATGACTCAGGCATAGAACGAGGTTCATTGATATACAGATACAATTTCATTCCATACCGATCCAAACGATCAGCAAAATCCCGCATACGGGCAATACGCTTCTCATAACCGGCTGAAAGCTCCGGTGCAAAGGGAAATTCTGTGAGTAGGTATAACACCCCCTGTGTCCACACTCCGTTTACACCCAGCTTGCTGTACGCCTCCAGCATCTCATCGGGGCAATATACGCCGCTATCCACCTCAAAAGCATTCTGATACAATCCGGAAAAGGAATAGATCATCCGTGTATCAAAAACTGCTTTGCCATGAAATTTCAATTCCGGCACATCAAAATTGAAATTGAAAGGCTCCACACCGGAAAGTTCCAGATCCTCCATGATCTTCTTGATTTCAGCCAATCTTTTCTTTTGCTCGGAATCCGGCTCCTGCCAGGTCACCGGCGCACAGACCGGTTTATCGGCAAGCTTTACATCCAGAAAATCATCCTCACGCAAAAGAACAGCAAAGGTATGCGCATCCATATCCAGCAATTGCAAAAGCTGCTCATAAGGCAGCAAATTCCACAATCTTCTAATAATAGTGATATACCCTTTTGTAAGCCATAGATTCCCTGGATCATAGTCCGGCAGACCCATCTCTGCAGCTGCCTGACGCACCTTTTGCTCCTCAACACCAAGAATTTCTGCAATTTTTGAGTAAGGAACATACTCGCAGGCCCGAAAAATAAATGCATGGCAGCGAGTGGGAAAATGTTTTAAAGGAATAGCAGCTTTGCCTAATTTTGGAAGAGCAATCTCCATTTCATAAATCTCCTTTTGCAGCTTTCATTTTTAAATACATATACAAACGTGCAGTAGCTTCGGCATCGCACCAGGCCCGATGGGCCTCGTTTTGCTGAATACCGAGTAATTCCGTTAAAACGGTCAACTTATAAGATGGCAGTCCGGGCATGACCTTTCGGGCAAAACTCAGGGTATCAAACACATCGTGATCAAAATGATAGCCCGCCGCAAGAGAATCACGCTCCAAAAAACGGCAATCAAAGGATGCGTTATGAGCAACCAAAGTCAATCCTTCTGTAAACTCATAAAAGGAAGGCATCAATTGATCAATAGTAGGCCTTCCTTCCACCATTTCATTGGTGATACCGGTGATCTTCGTGATCATCGGTTCAATTTCTACCCCCGGATCTACCAAGGAGGAGTAGCGTGCCACCATATATCCGTCTTTAACCTTTACAGCGCCGATCTCAATCACCTTAGACGCTCGATCCAGGCCGGTGGTTTCAAAATCGAAGCAGACAAAGGAGTTAAAATCTGCAGTTTTCTTTTTAACCATGTTCCTCCAGCAGGCAGACAGCATGGCAGGCCATACCGGCACCCTCTCCTGTAAAGCCGAGTTTTTCCTCGGTAGTTGCCTTGATATTCAAGCGATCAGCCGGGCAACCGATAACCTCTGCCAGATTGGTCCGCATCTCAGGGACAAAGGGGCCCACCTTCGGGCGCTGAGCGATCAACGTAACATCCGCATTATGCAAGGTATAGCCTTTTTCCTTCAGAAGCTTGCACACATGACGCAAAAGTTCCAGACTGCTGATCCCTTTATACTGAGGATCGGAATCAGGGAAATGCTTTCCGATATCGCCCAGACCTGCAGCCCCCAACATGGCGTCCATTAATGCGTGGGTCAATACATCCGCATCCGAATGACCGAGTAATCCTTTTTCAAAGGGAATGGTCACTCCGCCTAAAATCAAAGCACGCTCCTCCACCAGACGGTGAACATCATAACCGTGTCCGATCCTCATTTTGCACCTCCAGCATCGCCCGGAAGATCACCAGATCCTCCGGTAGTGTTATTTTCATATTATATCGGCTGCCTTCCACAAAAGCAACCTTTTTTCCGTAATATTCATAGATCGAGGCATCATCTGTAAAGTTTTCACCTGTTTCTGCAGCTCGTGCGGCCAAATCCAGATATTCAACTCTCTGAAACACCTGAGGGGTCTGGATCCCAACCAAAGCCTCCCGGGGGATCGTTTTGACGATTTGATCCCCATCCACTTCCTTCACAGTATCCGTCAAGTGGACGCCAAGGGCTGCTGCCCCATTTTTCCAAGCGCTTTCCAAGGTTGCCCGAATTTCTTTTGGATGGATCAGCGGACGTGCGCCGTCGCCGATAGCAACAAAAGTGTACTCTTCCGGAACAGCCCGAACACCGTTCAAGACAGACTCCATACGAGAGGCACCGCCCACTGTAACAATAACATTCTTTTGGATCTCATATTTTTCTTTAAAAGACTGATATACCGGAACCAAGTCTCTCTGCGTCACTATAACCAAAAGATCAATTCCTTCGGTTTTATCATAGGCCATCAGAGCATACGCTGCCACAGGCGTTCCTCCCTCATCATAGAGTAGCTTATCTGCACAACTCCCTTTCATTCTGTTTCCAGAACCAGCGCAAGCCAAAACTGCCGCTGTTTTGTATTCAGTCATATAGAAATTCCTCCTATAAAAATAGGCTGAAAACCGTGTTTCAGCCTATCATTTCGTTTACTGCATCCTGCAGCTTATTCTGCACTTCCTTCACTTCGAGATCCAACGCCAAAGAAAGTTCAGAGCAAAGAATGTTTTTAGCGGTCACCATTACCTGGCGATCGCCGGTGGAAAGACCGGGATTTTTATCCCGCAGCATCAGGGCCTTCACGACACCTGCTACATCTTCCGGTGT
Organism: Clostridia bacterium; assembly: GCA_017464525.1. Classification (GTDB taxonomy): domain Bacteria; phylum Bacillota; class Clostridia; order Oscillospirales; family QAKW01; genus QAKW01. Next base: position 50,397 of record JAFTZM010000005.1, on the reverse strand, counting down.
TCCAACCTTCAAACGTTCCATATTCTCTTTATAGCGTTTCCCCCAGGGGGCACTCATATCGATCTCCAGCGCACGAAAATATTCCAGAACGTGCTGCGCTTGATCACGATCCATTACATTCCGCAGCCGAACAGGCCCGTCTACCGGCAATTTCAAGCGAATATTGCCGCCATGGATACGGATATCATAATATTCCTTTTGCTGGCCGCCGATCGTTTGTTTGACGGTGCCCTCAATAAATCCGGCGCCGTGCATAGGGTATACAACCCGATCTCCGACATTAAACATATTTTACCTTACCTTCCTACTAATGCAAAACAAATGGTATCCTACATCGATATTATACAGCATTTTGCGAAATTTGGCAAACAAAAGTTTCACAAAATCCTTTACTTTTTTCCGGAATGTGTTATGATATTTGCATATAAGGAGGTTAGCAATGAAGCAAGACGAAAAAAAATATATCACTAAAAACAAAAAAGCGACCTTCGATTATTTTGTTCTTTCCACCTACGAAGCAGGCATCGTTCTTTTCGGAACAGAGATCAAATCCATTCGCCAGGGCAGTGTTAATCTTAAGGATAGCTATTGCGAATTCAAGGACGGCGAATTGTTTGTGCGAGGGATGCATATCTCCCCCTATGAAAAAGGCAATATTTTTAACCGGGATCCCCTGCGGTTAAAAAAACTACTGTTGCACAAACGGGAGATCATGACCCTTTTCGGCAAAACGAAGCAGGATGGCCTTACCCTGATCCCTTTATCCCTTTACTTCAGCGGATCAAAGGTTAAAATGGAACTGGGGCTTTGCCGCGGCAAAAAGAACTATGATAAGCGAGAGACTATTGCCAAAAAAGAGGCTAACAGAGAGATGGAGATCCGTTTAAAAGCACGGAATCAATAGGAGGTAAAAAATGAAATGTTTCGATATTAATTTAGCATTGGATTACGATAAATACGAATTAGGCGGCGGGCATCGGGCCACTATGACCTGCTATCTGCCCTCTAATTTCGAAGAGTTCTCTGCCGATCGCAAGCGTCCGGCCATGATCGTCTGCCCCGGTGGCGGCTATAAAATGCGTTCCGCCCGGGAAGCAGAGCCCATTGCCCTGCAATATGTTGCGGCAGATATGGCCGCCTTTGTAGTGCATTACTCTGTAGATGAAGATGCGGCTTTTCCTCGCTGTGTTTTAGAGGCTTTGACCGCCATCAAAACCGTGCGTGAGAATGCAGCTGCCTGGGATATCGATCCCGATAAGATTGCCATTTCCGGTTTTTCTGCCGGTGGCCATCTTGCCGCTTCTGCAGGCGCATTTTGGAATGCAGATTTTGCCAAAGAAGTCTTCGGCAACTGTGAACTTTGCAAGCCCAATGCCGCTGTGCTCTGCTACCCTGTTATTACAAGCGGAATCTGGGCACATCGGGGATCCTTCAACAAACTGGTCGGCGAAGATGCCACTCAAGAGCAATTGGATCTGGTTTCCATCGAAAAGCAGGTTACGGAAAGCTACCCGCCTTCCTTTATCTGGCACACCGGCACCGATGGTGCCGTTCCGGTAAACAATTCTCTTTTCCTTGCGCAGGCTCTGGCCGAAAAAAAGGTACTTTTTGAACTGCACGTCTACCCCACCGGTGTACACGGTCTTTCCCTTTCTGATGAGCGAACCTCCAGATTCAAGGATGGAAAATATGTAGAAACCATGATGGAAAAGCGTCCCCGTCAATGGGTTTCTGATAGCATTTTGTTCCTGAAAGAAAGCGTTTTCAATCAGGAAAAATAATTTTTTCAAAAAAATCCTATATTTTTAACATAATATATGTTATACTATATAGGATCTTATGGGGTCGTAAAGGTTTCGACGGGGATCTTGAAGTGTGATAAGCGCGTGGTGGCGCACAACCACCTAAAAATGTGTAACTAAAAATAAACGCTAACAATAATAAATTAGCTTACGCTGCCTAATTAAGGCGCGTCATCCCGGTGCGAGGGACCACGGGCGCATTTGGGGTGTCATCTTTAGTGGTGAACGTTTTCGGCTAAGCTTTGCCCCGAAAATGTATCATGAAGCTACCAATTCTGTCAGCCTGTTTGTCGGCGGGCAGATGCGGGAATTCTAATAGATAAACTACACGCGTAGAAAGTTGCATGAATGGGTTTTCGGACAGGGGTTCGACTCCCCTCGGCTCCACCAAACAAGTCAAAGGCGAACCTATTTCCCTTGGGAGATGGGTTCGCCGAATATGTTATTATAGGTTCAACAATTCAGCAAGGAGATTCGGTATGAAAATTTCAACAAAAGGGCGTTATGCACTGCGTATGCTGCTTGATCTGGCTGAACATCAAAATAACGGTTTTGTTGCCTTGAAAGATATTGCAGAGCGTCAAAATATTTCAAAAAAATATCTTGAACAGATCGTTCCAATTTTCAATAAATCAAACATCCTAAAAACCAACCGCGGCTTTCAGGGCGGCTATCAGCTTGCTAAAAGCCCCGACAAATATACCGTAGGAGAAATTCTCCGGCTGACTGAAGGAAGTCTTTCGCCGGTCGCTTGTTTAGAGCATGAGCCGATTGAGTGTGAACGAAGCGGAGAATGTGTTACTCTTCCCGTATGGCAAGGCCTATATCGGGTAATCAACGAATATCTCGACGGAATCACTCTGCAGGATATCCTGGATCAGCAAAAAGAGAAATATGCAAATGATTATGTAATATAAGCAACTATCAAAGCGGCTTACCAAATGCATCGAGCATTCGGCAAGCCGCTTTCATCATAAAACTCGCTTTTTCCCTTTATTCAGTGAACATTGGGGTAGACAGGTAACGTTCTCCGGTATCCGGCAGGAGAGCAACAATGATCTTTCCTTTATTTTCAGGACCCTTTGCAAGCTCCGTAGCCGCAAAAACAGCTGCCCCGGAAGAGATACCAACAAGCAGACCCTCTTTTCTTGCAAGTGTGCGGCCTGTTTCAAAAGCATCTTCATTCTCTACGGTGATAATCTCATCGTAGATTCCGGTATTCAACGTATCCGGGACAAAACCTGCGCCGATTCCCTGGATCTTATGAATTGCTCAGCTTCAAAAGCGGTGTTCCGCCAATTAAATCCGTAATTTTTTCATAGGTTTTCATAATTAATTTCGCTCCTTTATTGCGTTATATTTTATGGGTTTTACTTTATAACATCCAAAAATACTTTATAACTTTACTTCAAATAAATACAATAAAGCCTATATGTTTTATAGGCTTTATTGTATCGCATATATTTTCTTTTGTCAACCCTTAAATTAACTTTTAAAGATGCTTGTGCAATCGCCAACTATGAATAGAATTATGATACAATATGCATCTAAACTTTACCGTTTCTACTCTTTATTTGTTTCGATGAATATATTATAATACGTAATTTTTTGAAATGTATGAGAAATTGTTATTTTCAAAAATCAATATATTTTTTGAAAAAGTATTGAAAATGAAAACGCGATATGTTAAAATGTATTTAACATATGCAATTATTTGCATAAAACAGGAGGTATTGTTATGCTAGCAAAAGATTTCAGGCAAAGAGCATGGACTGCTTTGAGCGGCAAGTGGGGCTCTGCAGCTGTGATCGCACTGGTTTATACAGTGCTCACCGCTGTTGTTTCCGCGATTCCCGGTGTTGGTCAGGTCACTTCCCTGCTGATTGCAGGTCCTTTGACCGTTGGCTGGGCCATCATTTCCCTCAAGGTGATCCGGGGCGAAAAATTTGAGCTGGTTCATCTTTTCGATGGGTTCAAGAACTTTGTTCCCGCATTCCTGCTGGGTCTGGTAAACAGCATTTTTATCGCTCTATGGTCTTTGCTGTTTGTGATCCCCGGCATCGTTAAGGCTTATTCCTACAGCATGAGCTATTACATTCTGGCTGAGCATCCCGAAATGACCCAGTCTGAGGCCAGAAAAGAATCCATGCGGATCATGCAGGGCAATAAATGGCGCCTGTTCTGCCTGGAATTCAGCTTTATCGGCTGGATGATCCTGGTGCTCCTCACTTTCGGTATTCTTTCCTTCTGGGTAGTCCCTTATATGGAAGCTTCTGTCGCCGCTTTCTATGAGGAGATCAAGCCCAAGACCATTGTGGAAGAAGCCGCTCCCACCGTTGAGGCTTAATCAAAGCAAAACGCACACTGCATCGCAGTGTGCGTTTTTTTATTTCAATGCCATGATCTTATCGCAAAGGGTAGGAATAGTCACCTGATGGTCTCCCTTAAAGTGCCACCCCTTACCGCCCTGGCTGGTGGGTCTGTTCACAATATTTTTTCTGGGTCTGTAATAATAGTTGGGGTCTTCATAACCGATCTTGCAGCGGTAATTTCCAAGATCGATCAGATCGAAATTGGCAGTTGTGATATTAAAGGTAGGATACCCCAGATTGCGGGCAATAGAAAGCGCCTTCAAAAACACCTCTGCACCGATCACCGCAGAACCAAAATTCAGAAAAACACCGCCGTCCAGCTGGGAAACAGAGGCACACATCTTTTTAAAATCGATTCCGGAGCACTTCCCGATAGAACCCATATCGCAGGTGGGATGCTGGTGGATGATATCCGTACCCAAGGCAATATGGTAGGTAGCCGGAACATCGTGCTTATAGGCCTGATACAGCACGCAATCCTCCCGATAAGGGAATTTTTCCGGGTGCTCATCGATATAGCGCCCCAACGCTTCTCCGTAGCCCAGCCCGTCCCGGGCGCCCTGATTGAGGGCCTCATTCATCCAGGCGCCGGTCTGTTCCCACATACCGAAAGAGCCATCCTCGATGGCGGTGGGAACATCCTCACTGGTTCCGCCCAAATAAGCCAGTTCAAAATCATGGATACTGCCGGCACCATTGGAGGAAAGATGGGTAATGATCCCCTCCTTGATCAATTGGATCAAATAACGGGAAAGATGATTTTTGATCACGTGAGCGCCCATACTCCAAATCACAGGCCGCCCGTTTTTACGGGCCTCCACAATCCTTTGGATCAGTTCATCAAAATCGGGAGCCTTGTATTCATCATGCGGGGTGACCTGAGGAATCATCAACTTTTCCACAGTCACCAAATTGCGGCGGATGGCCGCATCATAGGTATTTACCTCCGAAAAATCAAGTTGACGGCTTCTGCCTTCCCCGATAAATTTTCCTCTTTGATTCATTTTTTTACCTCCATCCAATTAAAAAAATTTTCCAGCACCAGACCGGCTGCCGCAACGGTTCTTGCATTTTCAGGCAGCACAGACCGGCGAACCTTCACTTTATGGTATAAGCGGGTCATACACCGCTGAGCCAAAGCCCTTTCCAGACGCTCAGCCAGCAACGGTGGAGCATCCGCAAGCTTCCCGCCCAAAACGATCTCCTCCGGTTCCAGCAGATTTACCGCGTTGATACACGCCAAAGCCAGCATTTCTGCCAGATTTAATAATAGCTGTTCATCCTTTTTAAACTCATTCCAGCTTTTTTTCGCTACTTTTTCAGCGGCAGGGATGGAGGCATAAAGCTCTGCACATCCCCGATTTCCACAGCGGCAAAGGGGACCATTCCTATCAACACTGATATGCCCCAGCTCGCAGCCAAAGCCACCGAAGCCCTTAAACAATTTTCCGTTTTGAATCAATCCGCAACCAAGGCCGTGATCCGCCAGAAGAAAGATAAAATTTTCTCCTACCCGGGCCATATTCTTCTCCGCCAGAGCGAGCGCATTGGTATCCTTTTCCAGCAGCACAGGCAGTTGCAGTTGCTGTTCAAAAGCATCCACAATATCAAAACTATGCCAAAGATCCAGGCCGGGCGGCCTTAAAACGGAACCCTTGAAAACATCCACCGGCCCCGGGACACAGATGCCCACGCCCAGCACATTTTCTTTAGCTGCTAAAAGCTCCTTCAACTCTCCGGCGGCAAGCTCAACGGTTTTCTGAGGGCTTTCAGCCACCGCAATGAAACGCTGCTCCAGCAGCCTTCCGCCAAAATCAGCCACTCCGACCCGGCATCCCTCCCGGGAAATATCGATCCCAGCGGCGTATCGGGCGGCAGAATCAAGGTGCAATGCAGTGGGATAACGGCCGGATTCTGATTTTACCGCCTCCCCTTCTTTAATGATCCCTTCGGACAACAGCTGATCCACAATAATGGTCACTGCTGCACGGCTCAGGCCGGTCTGCCGGGATAGCTCTGCCCGGGACATCCCATCCGCACGGATCAGCCGCAGGATCTCTGCACGGTTTTTTAATTTCATATAAGAGGAATTATTCGGCCGTAACATTCCTGCACCTCACGATTTTTTGATTGCATTATACTGCCATTTTTTCAATTTGTCAATTCATTTAACAAAAGTTTTTTAAGCAAACGCTGCTCAAAAAGAGCAGCGTACTGAATTATAATTCTCCGTTTTCCTTCAAAATATTGATGAGCTCACGGTAATTTTTTAAGGCGTTTCCATAAAGTTCCTGGGAAGGATCTAATTCAGCAAAGATCAGATCCTCTACCGAATAACAATCCGCCTTCACCGATCGGTCCTTCAGATCAACATGATACAGGATCATACTGAGCTCCTTGCTTCCGTCTTTTCCGCCGATCAGCAGATATTCTGTCATGATAAACTCATCCAGCTGATCATCGTATTGAAACTGAAACTCAAAGGTCCTTCCCTTTTTATTGGTGGACTTCCGGATGGTTCCTCCCACGTTATTAGCGATATCGGAAAGCACCCCGTCCTTATAATCGATCACCCGAACCTGATGTACTGCGCCATTGGTTACGATCACTTCGATCTCAGCGGTTATAGTGTCCTCTGTGAAGGAAGTGACCGCCGGCTTTAAGTAATAGGCCAGCGGTTTTGATTCCTGATTGGAAATAAAACCGAAAATTGAAATAATCAGGGCCAGTACAGAAATGCAGATGGAAATCAGCTTCGAAAGATCAAATCCTATTGTTTTGCCCTTCTTCATCTTTCAATCTCCTTATCTGATAAAATTGGTACGTTTGGCAGGTTCTTTTTCAGGAAGACCGTATTGCTCCTTTCCAAGAGCGATGCTCTTCATCAAAAAGATCATATTCCGCGCCAATGTACGCATGGTTTGAAGTCCTTCTTCATCCAATGAGGCGTCACCGGGCGCTCCCCCGTGCACACTGTTCCAATACTGGCTGGATGCCACCGGCATTCCGCTGATCGTAAAATACTTGTTCAACTCATCAAAGGTGGCAGAGCATCCGCCTCGGCGGGCTACTGCCACACTTGCGCCCACCTTCATAGACTTATTAAAGCTTGTGCTATAAAACAATCGGTCCAACAAAGCGATCAGGGTGGCATTGGCAGATGCATAGTACACCGGGCTGGCCACCACCAACCCATCGCATTGCTCCAATTTAGGGGCAGCTTCGTTTACAATGTCATCAAAAACACACTTTCCGTTTTTTCTGCAGGAAAAGCAGCCGATACAGCCCCGGATATCCATTTGGCCCACTTGTAGTGTTTCAACTTCAATTCCTTCCACCTTGAAGATTTTTTCCATTTCCCCAAGGGCAATGGATGTATTTCCCTTGCCATGAGGACTTCCGTTGATCATCAATACCTTCATGATTTATCACCTCTTTTTAAATTATACTATAATCTAAAGAAAAATACAACAAAAAACGGCAGTCGTATTAACGACAGCCGTTAGCAGGATTATCCAATATTTCACCGGTTTCAGAAAAGCGGGAGCCGTGGCAGGGGCAATCCCAGGAATGCTCCGCAGCATTCCATTTCAAGGCACAGCCCAGATGGGGGCAACGTTTGGATGATAAAGACAGCAGATTGACCACCGCTTCAAAGCTGTTGATAAATAGTTGTGGCTTCACAATGTTTCTGGAAGGATCAAACAACTCTGCAAACTCGTTTCTTTTGCCAAGAAGCAGATCGCTCAAAAGCATTGCCGAAAGCATCGAGCCGGTCATACCCCATTTATTAAAGCCTGATGCCACATACAAATTCGGCGTGTTTTTGGAATACTGCCCGATATAAGGGATCTGATCCAGACTCATACAATCCTGAGCAGCCCAGAAATACCGCTCCTGAGAATGAGGAAATACTTTTTTGGCAAAGCCACGAAGCTCTGCCCAATTCCCGCCCTTTTTACCGGTACGATGCCCTCCCCCGCCCAGAAGCAGGTATTCACCTTGATTCCGAAAGGAAAGACCGGTATCTTCGTCGTCCACATACATTCCGTGAACATCTGCCGCATTCTTCAGGGCGATCACATAGGAACGATGCTGATACAGTTTCAAAAAGAAGCTGCCGTGCTTATTCAAAAACGGAAAATGGGTCGCAACAACCACCCGATCGGCATGAATTCTGGCTTGATCTGTAACAGCGGTATTGCCCACCATTTCCCGCACAAAGGTGTTCTCATAAATATGCAGCCCTTTGGCGATCTCTGCCACAAACTTCAAGGGATGAAACTGAGCCTGATCCGGAAACTTCACCGCTCCTGCTGCCGGGACGGGTAAAGGAAGCTCCCGAACAAATTGAGCAGCATAACCGATCCTTTGCAAAGCCTCCATTTCATCATTCAACTTTTGAAGTTCTGTTGAATAAACAAAGTTATCCTTCGTTTCATAATCGCAATCGATTTTTTGTGCGAGCTCTCTAAATTGCTTTAAAGCAGCCTGATTTGCCTGTAGGTACTTCTTTGCTGCTTCCACACCTTCGGATTTAAAAATTTTATGATAGATCAACCCATGCTGGCAGGTGATCTTCGCTGTTGTATTTCCGGTATTTCCGCTACAGATCCTTCCTTTTTCCACCAATAGATACGGGATCCCCTTCTGCTGCAGAAAAAAAGCTGTGAGAATTCCCGCCATCCCTCCGCCGATGATCAGCACATCCGTACGGATATCCTTCTTTAAAGAAGGAAAGGAGGGCAGCTCTGCAGTTTCTTTCCAAAGAGAATTCATCATAGGTCCTGCAGATCAGCCGCTGTGATATCATTTTCCAGGTTGTCCCGTGCCAGATCCGTATCAATCACCGGATAAACAGGCGAGATCGGCTTTTCCTTCTTTTCTTTAGGTTGTTTTTCTTTTTCAGTCATTTTATTCACCTCAGAAATAGGATACCCGGTTTTTGTATTGCAATTCTTTGCAGAATGTGTTAAAATAAACAAAAACATTTTTTCGAAAGTGAGCCCCCATGAAATATCCTCATGTGATCGAAGGGCGCTTCATCAGCCGCCCAAACCGATTTATTGCCCAAATAGAGATCGGCGGAACAGAAGAAACTGTTCATGTCAAAAACACAGGACGATGCAAGGAATTGCTTATTCCAGGTGCAACAGTCTATCTGGCAGTTTCTGATAATCCTGCCAGAAAAACAAAATATGACCTGATCGGCGTGGAAAAGCAACGGAAGAATAAGGCAACACTCCCCGTCAACATAGATTCTCAGGCTGCCAATGATATTGCTGAAGAATGGCTGCGTAAACACACCGATGCTCTCATCCGTCGGGAGATCCGATACGGCAGTTCCCGCTTCGATTTTTTTATTGAAAACGGAAAAAACAAAGCATTTTTAGAGGTAAAAGGCGTCACTCTGGAGAAAAACGGCGTTGCTTTATTTCCAGACGCCCCCACCGAACGGGGCGTTAAGCATATTCGAGAACTGGCAGAATCTTTAAAGGAAGGCTATCAAGCCTATATTCTGTTTGTGATCCAGATGAAAGAGGTTCACCTCCTAAAACCCAACGACGAAACGCACAAAGCTTTCGGGGACGCCCTGCGCCAGGCTGCTGAGGACGGTGTTCAAATCTATGCGGTTGATTGCAGAATAACAAAAGACTCAGCCACCGCAGATCAATTCGTTAAGATTGAATTATAGCATTATTTCCAAAAAATTTGGTTAGAATTGGATAATGAATTGCAATGATGACAAAATTACCGAAATTATTTCGGAACACTTGACAATTCAACAATTTAACATTAAAATTTTTAAGTAATATTTTTACAATTCAAAAATACAGAAGGAGAAGTACCATGAAGAAAGTTTACGAAGGCAAGACCAAGGACGTTTTTGAACTGGACAACGGCAATGTAATGCTGAAGTTTAAGGATGATTGCACCGGTAAAGACGGCGTTTTCGATCCGGGTGAAAACAGCGTAGGTCTGACCATTGAGGGTATCGGCAAGGCAAACCTGCAGACCTCTATCCATTATTTTGAGCTGCTGAAGAAAGCCGGCATCAAGACCCACTATGTAAGCGCCAATGTAGACGACGCTACCATGGAAGTTCTTCCTGCCACTGTTTTCGGCCACGGTCTGGAGGTCATCTGCCGCCTGGTTGCTACCGGCAGCTTTATCCGCAGATACGGCGAATACATTGAGGACGGTACCGTTCTGGAGGGCGGTTATGTGGAGTGTACCTTCAAGAATGATGCCAAGGGTGATCCTTTGGTTACTGGGGAAGGTCTGGCCGCTCTGGGTGTTATGACCCCCGAAATGTTCGAAAGCATGAAGGAGCAGACCCTGAAGATCACCAAGATCGTTGCCGACGATCTGAAGACCATCGGCCTGGATCTCTGGGATATCAAGTTTGAGTTCGGTTACAATAACGGCGAGGTCATCCTCATCGATGAGATCGCTTCCGGTAATATGCGTGTTTATAAGGGCGACACTATTGTTGATCCTGTTGAGTTGACCAAGCTGATCCTCAATCGATAACATAATATAAAGAGAAGGTTTTGGGTGCCCTCAGATAGGAAGAATCGGTTTTGAAACCATCTTTTTCGCCCATACAAAACGAAAAAAATCCCGTAATGCGTCAGCATTGCGGGATTTTTGTCATTGTACATGAACAAAAAATCTGTGTCTCAAAACTGCCTGTGGCACCCTGAAAAGAATCAGTTTGGATGCAAGGCAAGGCGAAAAGCGCAGGCACCCTGACGGGTGACGAGCATTTTTAACGCAGGATTGCGCCATAATGATTCTTTTCAGGGTGAATATTCCCTAACTGAGGACACCCTTAAGCCTTCCCTTTTTTATGCTTCCTCTTGACCGGTACTCTTCTGGGCGGCAGAGTTTTGCCGCCCAGAAGAGCACGCTGGGCTTTTTTCTCGGCAGGTGAAACAGCAACATACACCTTTTTCCCATCGAAGGGGTTGATCCCCGTATAATACATGACCGTAGCAGCCGTGCCAGGAGTGGGATAAAAATCCTGCACCTGCTCAGACCGAAGCTTATTCTGTTGCATATAGCGGGCAAGCCGCTCGGCGCTTTTCATAGTTGAACCGGGATGTGAGGACATCAGGTAGGGCACCACATACTGCTCTAGCCCTGCCTTCCGGCTGGCAGCATTAAAGCGATCTACAAACTGTTCATATACCTCATAAGACGGCTTACCCATCAATGCGAGCACCTCAGGGCAAATATGCTCCGGTGCGGTACGAAGCTGACCGGAAACATGCCGTTTCGCCAACACCTCAATAAATCTGCCACCGTGGGCCCGGTCTGCCATCACATAATCATGGCGGATCCCGGAGCGAACAAATACCTTTTTGACCCCCTTGACCGCCGAAGCACGGCGCAGCAGCTCGATATACTCACTATGATCCTTGATCAGATTGGGGCATGGCTGAGGCGTAAGGCAGCGTCGGTTGGCGCATACCCCCTTCTTCCCCTCTGCCACTTCTTTACAAGGGCCGGTACGGAAATTGGCGGTAGGCCCGCCGATATCATGAATATAGCCCTTAAAATCCGGCAAGCCGGCCAAAAACTCCACTTCCTCCACCACCGACTCCATGCTGCGCGAGGTTACAGCTCTCCCCTGATGGTAAGCAATGGCGCAAAAAGCGCACCCGCCGAAGCACCCCCGGTTATGGGTCACGGAAAACTCCACCTCGGCCAAGGCCGGAACGCCCTCCTTCCCATAGATGGGGTGGGGCTTCCGGGTATAGGAAATCTCCGCCAGATCGTCCAGTTCAGCGGTATTCAACGGTGCCGACGGAGGATTCTGCACCAACAGCCCCTCGTCGTAGGCCTCGCAAAGGATCTTTCCGGAAACGGGATCGCAGTTTTGATACTGGATTTTAAAAGATGCGGCATATTGATTCTTATCGCCGCAAATCGACCGGAAGCCGGGCAGCATGACGAAGGAACCCTTCGGTGTAAAATCCCGTTCCGTAATCACCACGGTTCCGGGCACGTCCCGAATTTTACGTACCGGGATCCCGCGGTTCAGCAATTCTGCAATCCGCAGGATCGAGCGCTCCCCCATCCCGTAGCTGAGAATGTCTGCTCCGCTGTCTACCAAAATACTGCGCCGGAGCTTATTATCCCAATAATCATAATGCGCAAAGCGGCGCAGAGAGGCTTCAATACCGCCAATGATGATAGGCACATCGCCAAATGCCTCCCGGATCCGGTTGCAATAAACGATCACTGCCCGATCGGGCCTTTTCCCCACCTTACCGCCGGGGGAGTAATAATCATAATCCCGGCGGCGCTTGGCAACGGTATAATTGGCCACCATGGAATCAATATTGCCCGCATTGACCAAAAATCCCAAACGGGGAGATCCAAAACGCTCAAAATCGGCTGTTGTGCGCCAATCAGGCTGAGGAATGACCGCAACAGAAAAACCCGCCCGCTCCAAAATACGGCCAATGATGGCAGTACCGAAGGAGGGGTGGTCAATATAGGCATCGCCGCTGACGATGATAAAATCGGGCTGCCACACCCCCTGCGCTTCCAATTCGGCAGGGGTAACAGGCAGCGGATATTTTGCAAGTTCCATATTATCTCCTCTTATTATTATTTTATTGATAAACGGTAGAAAAGTCAAGAAAGATGTGGTAGAATAATGCCATGAAACTGATCGTACCGAATTATTATGAAAATTTCAAATGTATTGCTGACCGGTGCCGCCACAATTGCTGCATTGGATGGGAAATCGATATTGACAAAGAAACGCTGGATTTTTACCGGCAAGTCGGCGGTAAATTAGGGAAACGGTTGAAGGAACACATTTCCCCGGAAAACACCCCGCATTTTATTCTCAATGAGCAGGAGCGTTGCCCCTTTTTGAACAGCCGGAATCTATGCGATATCATCACCCAATTGGGGGAAGGCGGATTATGCCAGATCTGCGATGATCACCCTCGCTTCCGTAATTACTACAGCGACCGCATCGAAATGGGGATTGGACTGTGCTGCGAAGCAGCCGGGCAGCTGATCCTCAGCCAGCAGGAAAAGGTCACCTTTTCCCCAATTAGATCGAAGGATCCCTTCTTTCGAATCAGAAAGCAGGTTTTTACTGCTTTGCAGGATCGCAGTAAAACCGTAGAACAACGGCTGAAAAAAATGCTTGTGCTCTGCGGAAGTGACCTTGACCCAAACCTGCAGGATTGGGCAATGTTTTATAAAAATCTGGAGCGGCTAGATCCAGCATGGGATCAGAAATTGGAGCAAATTCAAGAGTCCTCTCCCCTACCGATGGAATGGGACATCCCCTTTGAGCAGCTTTCCGTGTATTTTGCATTTCGGCATCTGCAGCCGGAGCAATTGGCAAAGCGGGCGGCCTTTGTTGCATTGAGCGTCAAGCTGATTGCCGCCATCTTTTCCGCCGAAGAAAAGACCTTCGACGGTTTGGTTGAGCTGGCACGTCTTTATTCATCCGAAATCGAATATTCCGATGAAAACATCGAAAGAATACTGGATCGCATCACTTGATATGATCCAGTATTTTTTGTGGCAGCGGCTGATCGCAGATAATATTTTGGAGATCGGCTGCATGACAAACATTATAAAGGCATTTGCGGCCCAGCTTGGAACCGTCGCAAAGAAAGATCCTCTGGGCGGCCCGCTGCAGCATCACCCGGCGAAGAGCCGTCTCCTCCTCGGAATGATCGCTGATCTCCCCGTCCTCGGTGAGCCCCTGGCTGGAAAAGAAAAAATAATCCGCCCGGATCCCTTTGACCATTTCCTCGGCCTGATACCCAACAAAGGAGGCATTTTCCGGCAGATAATGGCCGCCGGTGCAAAGCACCTTCACCGCACTTTCGGCAAAGCCTTCGGCGATCTTCAGACCGTTGGTGATCACTGTGAGGCTTTTATAGCCGGTAAGATAGCGCACCATATGCTGGGTGGTGGAGGATGCATCCAATATGACAGAGGATCCCTCCGGGATCAGCGCAGCGGCCCGGGCAGCGATCTTTTCCTTCTCCCCCGCGTTTTCCTGCTTACGAACAAATAAGGGCATATCGCTATTGGCATATTTTGCCAGTACTACCCCGCCGTAAATGCGGTGCACCAGCCCCATTCGTTCCAAAGAATTCAGATCCCGGCGAACGGTGGCTTCGCTGGTATACAGCAGCTTTGCCAGTTTTTTTACCGACATCGTGGGCTGCTCTTCCAGCAGTTGAAGGATCTCATCTTGGCGTTGATACTGAATCATCGTTTCTCCTTGCTCGAGTTTGTTCATTTCTGTTCAATCAAATCAGAATTCACGGTTATTTTTCAATTTAACCGCCAAATATTGACAAACTCTTTCATCTTCAATATAGTTATAACATAAGAAAACGATTTTCGCAAGGAGGAATTTCAAATGGCAATTATTACGGTAGTTGGCGCGGGGATGATGGGCTCTGCCATCACCATTCCCGCTGCCGATAACGGCAACACCATCCGGATCGTGGGAACCCCGCTGGATCGGGAGATCATCGAGCACGCCCGTGCGACCGGTGAGCATCTGACCCTGAAACGAAAGATGCCAGACGGGATCACCTATTATCAGTTTGAGGAAATGAAAGAGGCGATGGAGGGCGCTGATCTGCTGATCGGCGGTGTTTCATCCTTTGGCCTGGATTGGTTTATCGAAAATGTGATCCCCGAGATCCCCGAGGAGCTTCCGGTTCTTTCCATCACAAAGGGCATGGTCAACGCCCCTCACGGCGGCCTTATCTCCTACCCAGAGGTATACAAGGCTGCCACCGAAAAAACGATCTCCTTCAACGCTGTGGGCGGCCCCTGCACCAGCTATGAACTCGCTGATAAGGATCCCACAGAGGTCACCTTCTGCGGGGAAAATATGGAACAGCTGCGCTGGATCCGCTCTCTCTTTGAGACCGATTACTATCATGTAAGTCTTTCCACCGATGTGCGGGGCGTTGAGTGCGCCGTTGCCATGAAGAATGCTTACGCTTTAGGCGTTGCCCTTGCCATCGGAATGTCCTACAAACGAGAGGGCAGAGAATTTGAACACTACAATTCTCAGGCCGCCATTTTCGGCCAGGCGGTAAAGGAAATGATCCGTCTGCTGGATTATTGCGAGGGCGATCCCTCCAATATTACGCTGGGCGCCGGCGACCTTTATGTAACCGTTTACGGCGGTCGTACCCGCAAGATCGGAATTCTGCTGGGCCAGGGGATGCCCTTTGAAAAAGCTATGGAGACGCTGAAGGGGGTCACCCTGGAATCCATTGTGATCGCCTCAAGAACTGCAAAGGCCATCAAAGAGCGGATTGCAGAGGGCACCGCCAAGAAAGAGGAGTTCCCCCTGCTGCTGCACATCGATGAACTGATCAATGGCGGCAAGACCGTGAATGTTCCCTTTAAGAAATTTGAAACCGAATTTGTGAAGTAAGTATTGTCCCCGCAAGGAAACCTTGCGGGGACAATTAGTTATATAGAGGCCCTTTTGCGCATAAAAATATGGCAAGAAATGTGCAAAGGAGCGTTCCATGAAAACACCGACAAAACGGATGGGGCTGACCGAAGAGCAGGTCCGTACTTCCCGCAGAAAGCACGGCGCAAACACCCTTTCCCGCAAAAAAAGGAAAAGCTTTTTCCGGCAATTTTTAAGTAGCTTCGGAGATCCCATCATCAAGATCTTATTGGCAGCTTTGGCGGTCAATATTTTATTTTTATTTCAGGATGCCGATTGGTTTGAGGCGGTAGGTATCGCAATTGCCATTTTTTTGGCCACCTTTATCTCCACCCTTTCGGAATACGGGAGTGAATCTGCCTTTTTAGAGCTGCAGCGCAGCGCCGCCGATATCACCTGCCGGGTTCAGCGTGCCAAGGGGATCTCGGCTCTGCCGGTGGCAGAGGTAGTGGTTGGGGATCTGATCCTGCTACAGGCCGGGGAACGGATCCCTGCAGACGGAATTCTGATCTCCGGAAAATTAAGCGTGGATCAATCGGCGTTGAACGGAGAGAGTGCTGAAGCAGAGAAACAGCCCCAGCGTACCCGGGAGCGGTGCTGGGATCTCAGCTGCCCGGGGCAACTGTTTCAGGGTAGCGTTATCACTGCCGGAGAAGGAATGATGGAGGTACAGCGGGTCGGCGACAGCACCTTCTACGGCAGCATGGCTCGGGATATGCAGGAGGAGACCCCAGAAAGTCCCCTAAAGCTGCGGCTGAACGGCTTGGCCAAAACCATCAGCCGGTTGGGTTACATTGCGGCAGGCCTCATCGCTTTTGCCGATCTATTTAACAGTTTTCTCATCGATAATGGGTTTGATCTTTCCCTGGCTGCAGCAGACCTCACCCACCCCATTGTATGGATCCCTCGGATCCTGCACGCCCTGACTCTGGCCACAGCGGTAGTGGTGATGGCGGTGCCGGAAGGGCTCCCCATGATGATCACGGTAGTACTTTCCTCCAATATGTTCCGTATGTTGAAAGATCAGGTCATGGTACGCAAGCTGGTAGGGATCGAAACCTCCGGTAGCCTGAATATCCTTTTTACCGACAAAACCGGCACCCTCACCAAGGGCAAGCTTCAGGTGGTACGGATTCTGGAAGGCAGCGGTAAAACGGCCGATCGGGTCAAAAAATGCAGCCCTGCCGTCCGGGAACTGCTGACCCTTTCGGCTCTTTATAACACCGGCTGTGTACTGGCCGGCGGCAAGCCCTTAGGAGGCAATGCCACAGACCGTGCCCTTATGGAAAGCATCCTTCCTGTGGATCCGAAAAAGTTCAGTTACATGGTAAAGGATCGTGTTCCCTTTGACAGCGCCCATAAATTTTCAGCCGCCCGGATCGGTGGAAAGCAGGAGTACATCCTTGTAAAAGGAGCGCCGGAAAAGATTCTGAAGGGATGCCGTTATTATCTGGACGAGAAGGGAGAGCGGCGCTCCTTCTCCCCTACTGCCATGGAGGAGCAGCGAAAACTGCTTTCCGCAAAGGCGGTACGGATGCTGGCTGTTGCGATCTCACCGATTTCTGTTACAGCGGAAAGCAGTTTAAAGGACATGACCTTTGTTGCAATGGTGGGGATCCGTGATGATATCCGCAAGGAAGTTCCTTCCGCCATTGCAGAGGTCCAAAATGCAGGCGTCCAGGTGGTGATGATGACCGGAGACAGCAAGGACACCGCCATTGCCATCGCCCGGGATGCAGGCCTCTTGAAGGAGCATAGACCCAATCAGATCCTGACCAGCGCCGAGCTGGGGACTATGACCGACGAACAGGTCCTAAAAATTCTGCCGGAGCTGCGGGTCATAGCCCGGGCTCTTCCTACTGATAAAAGCCGTTTGGTGCGGTTAGCGCAGCAGAAGGGCCTGGTGACTGGTATGACCGGTGACGGCATTAATGATGCCCCCGCATTAAAGCGGGCAGATGTGGGCTTTTCCATGGGCAGCGGTACCGAAGTAGCCAAAGAGGCGGGCGACATTGTGATCCTGGATAATAATTTCGCATCCATCGCCAAAGCTATCCGCTATGGAAGAACCATCTTCAAAAGCATACGAAAGTTTATCGTTTACCAATTTACTATGAATTTATCGGCAGTCGGGGTCTCGCTGATCGGCCCCTTTATCGGGATCGATACGCCGGTCACGGTGATCCAAATGCTCTGGATCAACATCATCATGGATACCCTGGCCGGGCTTGCCTTTTCCGGGGAACCGTCCCTGAAAGAATACATGAAGGAGCGCCCAAAGCGCCGGGATGAGCCGGTCATCGACCGCACCATGGGATTGCAGATCTTCTGGATGGGGCTTTATACCATGAGCCTGTGCATCGCCTTTCTCGGCCTTCCTTTTTTCCGTGATTTGTTTCATTTTAGAGAGGATCCCATCCACTTTTTGACCGCTTTTTATGCACTTTTTATCTTTTCCGGGGTATTCAACAGCTTTAACGCCCGAACGGAGCGGCTGAATCCCCTGGCAAATTTACGGAAAAATCCCTTATTTCTGCTGATCATGCTGGCAGTAAGTGCGGTGCAGCTGGTGATGATCTACTACGGCGGGCGGGTTTTCCGGACAGCCGGGCTGACCCCCGGACAACTGCAGATGATCATTTTGATGGCGTTTTCGGTCATTCCGGCAGATCTTCTGCGTAAGCTCTTCTTCCGGCGAAGGAAAAGAAATTGACAATCGGAGCCCGGAGCGGTATACTTATAGCATTAATACAGCCGGGAGGCAATGCTATGTCCAATCATGATATGAATAACCGAGACCGCCGCTATTTTGAACAATTACTGAAAAAAGCGGATGAGGAAAACCGCTCCAATGCAGCCGAGGCAGAAAACTCGCTGCTCTCCGAGGATCCCTTAGGCATCAACCATGCCCGCTGGGCTACTGACGAAGAAATGAAGGCCTCTTTGGTGGAGATCCCCAATCAGGAGAAGGAAGCCGAAACGGCAGGTGTTCCGCTGCTTTGCCGGGACGGTGCTGTTTATGCCGACGGCAGCGATAGCCACACCCTGATCATCGGTGCCTCCGGCTCCAAAAAGACCCGTCTTTTCATTCTGCCCACCATCCTCACCCTGATGAAGGCAGGAGAATCCATGATCGTGACCGACCCGAAGGCAGAACTTTTTGAGCGCACCTCCGGGCGGCTGCGGGAAAACGGATATGAGGCGCTTTGCATCAACTTCCGGGATGATTCCCGCCAGAATTGCTGGAATCCGCTGAAGGCGCCCCGTGAATTTTTCCAAAAGGGAAAATTTGATCTGGCGGTAGGCCTGATGAACGACTTCAGTACCATTGCGGTTCCTGCCGGCCGCAACGGCAGCGATCCCTTCTGGGACGATGCGGCCCGCTCTACCTTCATGGGTCTTTTATTGCTGATGTTTTTGCTGGCAGAGGATCCGGCAGAGATCAATATCCGGGGATTGCTGCGCATGAGAAATTCCCTCTTCAATGCAACGGACGATAAAAATACCCCCTTCCGGCAGCTACACACTATGCTGGATCCCGGCAGCATTGCCGCCTCTTATCTTTCCAATGTAGCCATCGCTCCGGAACGGACCCTTGCCTCTATCTTGGCTACTCTGGACACCCACCTGATCAAATTCATCATGCGGCCGGATCTGACGGATATGCTCTGCCACGACGATATTGATTTTCATGCCATCGGCCATCAGAAAACCGCTGTTTTTCTCGTTATGCCCGATGAAAAAGAGACCTATCACGGCCTGATCAGCATCTTCATTCAGCAATGCTATGAATCGCTGATCTTTGAGGCTCAGAACCTCCCCGGCAAAACTCTGCCCCGGCGGGTCAATTTTCTTCTGGATGAATTTTCCTCCCTGCCGCCCATCAAAGAATTCCCTGCCATGATCTCGGCGGCACGGAGCCGGAATATCCGGTTTGATATTGTGGTGCAAAGCGAAAAGCAGCTCCGCTCCCGCTATCACGAGGAGGCAGAGACCATCAAGGGCAACTGCAACAACTGGGTATTCCTTTACAGCCGTGAGCTGGAGACCCTGGAGGAAATCTGCCGCCTTTGCGGCAATCAGAAAAGCGGTAATCCCCTTATCACGCCCAGCCGGCTGCAGCGGTTGGATAAGCAGCAGGGCGAGGTTTTGGTGATCCACGGACGCAACTACCCCTTCCTTTCCCATCTGGACGATGTAAATGTTTATGATAACGAGGAATTCCTGCCCGTCTACTGCAAGCCCGCCAGCGAAGAGCCCTTGCGGGTGTTTATGGTGGACGAGCTGTTAAAAAAACACAGCAGAAGCTGGTTTATCGCAAAGCTGGCGCAAAACACTGTAAAGCAAGCGGAAATAGAGGAGCTCGAAAAAGCAGCCGAAGCGAAGAAGGCGGCAGAATTGGAGGAAAAGCTTCGCCGTGAGCGCCGCCTGACCGTGATCGATTGGCTGCCCGTGCAGACCGCCTCTCTGGCGGAGGATCCCATCCTGGCAGCCTCCCGGGACTGGTACAGCCGTACCCACACCGCAGAGCCCGCCCCGCTTTTCGGTTATGAATGTAACATCCATCCCAACGAGGAACAGAGCGGTACCAATATGTTCCTTCCCGCCTGTCCCTTTTCTCTCAATTATATTTCCTTAGTCTCGGAGCTGAACCCGGCTAGCGTTGCTCTGGTCGGTGAGGACAGTGCCATCCTCAGCGCAGCGGCCCATCATGTTTACCGCCGGTGCCTGGCCGCTGGGCAGGTAGTGCCCATCTACTTTAACCTGCAGGACCTTGTAACCGATTGGAATAAAATTGTATGTGAATATAAAAAAGAAGAAATGACCTTGCTTCATCTTTTGTTAGCCAAACAACTGTTTGGCACACAAATGCCCCCCGATCAGGAATCCCTGAAAAAGGCCTCCTTCCTCATTAAAGAATTTTCCAAGGAACCGGAAGGGATGCCCCGTTATTTGCTGATCCTGGATCGGATGGATCTCTCTCCCCTGGCAATGGATGCCATCTGGCACACCCGCAATGCGGAAGCGCACCCCAATGTACGGCTCTTTGTTACCACGGCCATTCCGGAGCTGCTAAAGGATAATTGCGTGGAATATTTTTCCAAGGCCACTTTCCATTCCCCCCTTGATACCAAAAATCCTCCGGAGCACTCTGTAAAGAACTATTTGTATTTTGACGAAACAGATAACAACGTAAAGGCCAAGCAAGGGCCTGCTCCTGCCATTCAATTAGAGGTTCATCCATGCTCTCGATCCTGATATCCAGTACCTTCAATGATATGCAGGGAGAGCGGGATGTGATCCGCACCCGGGTTGCCCCTGCCCTGCGCCAGGTTGCAGCGGAATACGGCCAATCAGTACGCCTGCTGGATCTGCGCTGGGGCGTGAACACCGCCAACATGAGCGAGGAGGAAGCGGCCCAGAAGGTTCTGGACGTTTGCCTGGATGAGATCGATCGCTGCGAGGGCTACATGGTATGCCTGTTGGGCAACCGCTACGGCTGGGTACCGGACTACGAGCGGCTAACCGCTGTAGAGAACCGGGGACTATATATGCCGGAGCCCATCAGCGTGACCGAGCTGGAGATCCAATACGGCATTCTGCAACGCAATCAGGGGGAACGCTCCATTATCTTTTTCCGGGACGAGATCAAAGATCTGCCGGAAGAATTAACTGCGCAGTTTTGCGACCCCGCCGAGGATCAGCGGCTTCCTCTTTTAAAATCCAGATTAGAGGCCCTTCCCCAAGCGACCTGCCATCACTATAGCCTGACCAGCCTGCCGAACGGAGAGTTCGACGGGCTTGAGGCATTTGCCGCCCGTCTCCTGGAGGAGCTCACCGGGCTGGTACGGCGGATCTACGGTGAGAGTGCACCGTCCACACCGGTCCGGCAGCGGCAAAAGCTTTTTGAAAGCCGCATTGCCGAGCATACAGACGCTTATCTGCCGGTGCCGGAATTAGAGCAGGCGCTTGCGGATTTTGCCGAAAGCGACGCTCCTTTTTTGGTGGTGAACGGCGGCTCAGGAACAGGAAAATCCGCCTTCGCAGCGCGGCTTTATGCCAATCCTCCGGCGGGGGTGCAGGTACTCCCCTATCTTTGCGGAGCAACTGCCCAGCGCAGTACCCCCCGGGAGATCCTGACCCATTTTATTGAAGTTTTGGGGGAAGAGGTGCCTTCCCATCTTCCCATCGAAGAATACACCGCGATCTTTTCTGAATTGCTGAACCGCATCCAACAGCCGGTCTGGTTTGTAGTAGACAGTCTGGATGCTCTGGACGCCCCAGAGGATGGGCGGCTGGACTGGCTGCCCCGGAGGCTGCCCCAGCCGATCCGTTTTGTATTTACCGCCTCTGCGCATGAGCGTTCCTGCCGCCAGCTGGCCGATTTCTGGCCTACTCATACGGTCGTGATCCCGGAGCTGACCCAACCGGAACTTTTTATGCAGCAGCAGCTGGCTGCGCAGGGCAAGGAGATCCCCCGGGAATATCTCCAAAAGGTCGCCTCCTACCCCTTAAGCCATAACTATCTGTTCTGTGATATGGCCGTACGGATGCTGATGTTGATCAACAGGCATGATTTTGCGGTAATGAATCAGGGCGGTGGAGGGATCGACAGTATCAACAGCTACATCCTTCAAAAATTAGAGCAGCTGCCGGATACCATGGAGGCGATGGCCTTTTTATTTCTTTTCGACTGCGGGGAGCAGATCACCCCCGGACTGACCGGTCCCTTCCTTTCGGCCATTGCCTGCAGCCCTATGGGCTTACGGGCTCAGGATCTGCAGGCCCTTTTCCCGGAGCTGTGGGACGAGGCAGAATTTTCTTATTTCGCCGCTTTTCTGGAGGGATACTTGGTTCAGGATGAAAACGGCTGCTACCGGCTTTCCCGCCCCTTACTGCAAGAAGCCTGCCGTATTACCGCAGAAAATGAGATGCTGTTAAGACTCACCTGCTATCTGCGCACCTTGCCGGATAACGATCCCATCAAAGCCTCTTCCTCCTTGCTTTTCTTTTTGATCGTGGAATGGTACGAGGACGCCCGGCAGTTGATCCTGGCCAACCGGGAGCTGCCGATCTTTCTGCGCCAGATCCGGCAAGCTATGCGGCAGCAGCGGCCGGCGGTAGCCCAGCTTCTGAAAACCGAGGAAATGCTGGCATGGTTTCTGGAGCAGATCGTTCCCCAATTGAACGACCGCCCCTCCATTACAGCGGCCATTAAGCTACTGGAAGATCATGCAGTGCCCGGTGATCAAGACCTCTACATCCGGATGCTGCACAACCTGGCGCAGCTTTACATCAAATGCGAGGATAAATGCGGCGCAAATAACATCCTGCGAAAAATATTGCCCCTGGCAAAAGATGAGATCATGGAGGCAGATCTCCGGGTCGAGATCACCGAAACCGCCTTTGCGGAAAATGCAGAGGATGTTACTGCCATCAAGAGCGATCTTGCCCATGCTTTAACGCTGTATAAAAAATTCCCGCCCTGCCCGGGATATTACAAAGCATCATTTTTTCAACAGCTTTTTGCAGTACAAAGCGAATTCGGTGTTGAGATCTACACCTCCCATACCCTTTGGGATTATATCCATCGAAAGGAAAAATCCCAAAGTAAGCTCAGTTATATTGATACGATCCTTCTTGCGGGGCTAAAACATTTATCCATCAAAAATCATACGCAGGAGCATGAAATTACCCATCCGATGCTGGATGCCCTTTACGGAATGTGTGATCTGGCTACAGAGATTGCAGATCAATTACAGAAAAGCCCCTATCTGACCGATGAGTACGGAGATCTTCTGCAAAGGATCTTTACTGCCATGTGCCGGGTAGACAGCACTGAAGCCCCCCTAGAGGGCAGCTTTTTGCCGGGCACCGCCCAGCGGATGGAGCTGTTCCGGGAGCAGCGCAGCCAGATATGCCAAGATATTGTGGAGCAGCTGACCGAGAGATTGCGGGGAAGCTGCCATACTCCTTCCCTAAAACTGCTGGCAAAGCTGCAGCTTCAATTGGCCGGCATCACCGAAGATCTTGAGCAAAGGATCATGTATCTGAAAAACGGATGCAGTGTTTTAGAGCGGTATTTTTCCCAGGAACCGCTTTCCGATTTTGCCGATGAGCTGGCAAAAGCATTATTGAATCTTGCAGAATGTTATTTAGCAGCAGATTACCGGCAAGAATATGAGGACACGCTGGATCTATGGGGCGGGGTTACGATCGGAACCGCCCGCTGCAGGATCGCAGAAGCCCTGGAGTCCTGCAAGCGGTATCCTGATGAGATTCACCGGGAGATGCTGCAAAAAGAGCGCAACCGTTTGCAGGCGGTATGGGACGAATTTGCCGACCGACTCTGGCTGGGGGAACAGTATTCCCACCAGGAAAACCTGAAAAGTGTTTTTGCATTAGCCTATACTGCCTGGACTAGAGGCAGGACCTATGTCCCGGAGGTCTGCACCCCCGAGACCTTTTTGGGCGAGGTAAAGTATGCGCTGAAATTGGAAAAACACTTTGAAGATCCGAACCTCACAGAATTGAAACGCACCTGCCTGCCGCTGGCGCTGCACACCCTGATGCACAATGCCCACCGAATCCTGGTACTGCTGGAACGTCAATTACGGGAGGATGCCGAGGATCGATTGCTGCGCCCCCGTGAATTCTATCCCGTGGCGGTGACTTTTATGGATCGGTATTTTTCCATGCTGAACGAAAAGAAGCTGCCGCCGGTTTCTATTGAGATACGGCAGGTTCTGGCCTTTCAGCTGGCAGAATTTCAGATGAAGGTGGCCCGTCATTGCCCGGAAAGAATTAAAGAGATGAGCCAAGCCACTCTGGATCTTCTGGATACTCTGCAGGAAGCGATGCCCCAAGGCTTTAAGATTCCCGCCAACTGGATGCACAGCGAGGTCAGCAAGCAAACGATCCGGCAGTTGGCCTGTGAAGCCTGCTTCGCCTTGGGCGATCTGTATTTTGAACAATCGAAATATAACGATGCCCTTCCCTATTTTCGGCGTGCGCTGGATCTATGCCTTCTTTTGCAGGGCAGTTCCCCCGATCGCCCCATGCTGGAAGAGCTGGTAACTCACTATGCAGCAAAGCTTTTGCCGAAGCTGTACCAATGCCTAGAGCTGCTGGAGCGATGGGAAGAGGCAAAGGAGATCACCTCCAAAGCAGATATTCTGATAAACAACAGAAAGGGCTGATACGCGATGAAGAAAATATTAATGGTCTGCCACGGCAACATCTGCCGGTCTCCTATGGCAGAATTCGTATTAAAGCATCTGGCGGCAGAGCGGGGGCTTAACTGGGAAATTGCCTCGGCAGCCACCAGCCGGGAGGAGATCGGCAATGATATCCATTACGGTACCAAATCCAAGCTGCGGGAGCAAGGCATCCCCTTTACCCGCCGGCAAGCCCGGCAGATCACCACCCGAGATTATGAATATTATGATCTTCTGATCGGGATGGATAAACACAATCTGATCAATATGCGGCGATTTTACGGCAGCGATCCGCAAAATAAGCTCTGCCTGCTGCTGGATTTTGCAGAACACCCCCGGGACATTGCAGACCCTTGGTACAGCGGCGATTTTGACGCCACCTATGATGATATCAGGGAGGGCTGCGAAGGATTGCTCAAAAAAATGACTGATGCCTGAGCATCAGTCATTTTTTAATGCACGCATAGCATTAAGGATCGCCAGGATCATCACCCCCACATCGGCAAATACCGCCAGCCACATTCCGGCGATTCCAAGAGCCCCGAGGATCAAAACGATTCCTTTCACAGAAAGTGCAAATATAATATTTTGCTTTACAATCGCCATTGTTTTCCTGGAAATGCGAATGGCCTCAGCTATCTTGGAAGGCTGATCGTCCATCAGCACGATATCAGCCGCTTCGATAGCAGCATCGCTGCCGAGAGCGCCCATGGCGATGCCGATATCAGCACGGGTAAGGACCGGGGCATCATTGATACCGTCCCCCACAAAGGCCAGGGTTCCGCCTGCCAGCAGCTCTTCCACCTTTTCTACCTTCTGATCGGGCAACAACTGGGTATGGGTCTCGTCGATCCCCAGCTTTTCCCCTACCGCTCTGCCCACCTGCTCCAAATCACCGGTCAGCATCACAGTTTTGGAAACGCCCGCCACCTTCAGGCTCTGAATGGCTTCAGCAGCATCATCTTTCAGCTCATCAGTGATCACCAGATACCCTAGATAGACGCCGTCCGCTGCCAGGTGGACAACGGTTCCGACCGCCCGGATCTCCGGCACAGAAAGACCAACCGCCTTCATCAGCTTTTCGTTGCCTGCAACTACCCGCTTATCGTCGATGATGGCCCGAATTCCCTTACCGGAAAGCTCCTGCGCCATTTCAATACGGCCATGATCGATCTCCTTCCCGTAGGTGCGGCAGATCGATTCGGCAATGGGATGATTGGAATAGCTTTCTGCTAAAGCAGCCAGCTCCAGAAAATCCTGCTCACCGATGGTTTCGGGATGAATTTCGGATACGGTAAAGGAACCGCAGGTAAGGGTTCCGGTTTTATCAAACACCACAGTCTTAACATTGGAGAGGGCCTCCAGGTAATTAGCGCCCTTGATCAGGATCCCCTTGCGGGAAGCGCCGCCGATCCCACCGAAGAAGGAAAGAGGCACCGAGATCACCAATGCACAAGGGCAGGAGACGACCAGGAAGATCAAGGCCCGATGGATCCATTCGCTCCAGCCGCCGATAAAGAGGGGCGGCACCACCGCCAGCAGCAAAGCCCCAATCACCACACAAGGGGTATAGTAGCGGGCAAAGCGAGTAATAAACTTCTCAGCTTTAGCTTTCTTATTAGCAGAATTCTCCACCAGCTCCAGAATCTTGGAAACGGTGCTTTCCCCGAAGGTTTTCGCAGCAGTAACCTGGATCACACCGGTCAGATTGATCGATCCGCTGATGACCGTATCTCCCACGCTGCAATCCCGAGGCAGCGATTCGCCGGTCAGGGCTGCGGTATTGACAGAGGTGGTTCCCTCTGCGATCACGCCGTCCAGTGGGATCTTTTCGCCGGGCCGGACCAAAAGGATCTCGCCCACCGCCACCTCATCCGGGAAGACTTCTACCTCTTCCCCATTCCGCAGAACTACTGCGCTATCCGGGCGGATATCCATCAGGGCAGCGATGGATTTACGGCTTTTGCCCACAGCAATGCTCTGGAACCACTCGCCCACCTGATAGAACAGCATCACCGCCACCGCCTCGGGGTAATCGCCGGTGGCAAAGGCCCCAACAGTAGCGATGGTCATCAAAAACTGCTCATCAAAGATCTGCCCATGCAGAATATTCCGGAGGGCGCTCCAAAGAACATCATAGCCGATCACTCCGTAAGGTACTAAAAAAACGAAAAGCTGCAGCCAGCCGGTAAAAGGCAGAAAATGTACTACGATCAATAATACTGCCGCCAGGAGGATACGGATCAGTATTTTCTTTTGCTTCCGAGTCATGGCCTTAGAAGACGATCCGGCAATCAGGCTCGATCTTTTTAACGATCTTCACCGCTTGCTTCATGATATCATCAAAACGGTCCTCCTCTGCTTCGATGATCATTTTCTGAGCAAGAAAATTGATATGCACTTCTGAAACGCCATCCAGCTTACGGATACCGTCCTCCATCTTTGCAGCGCAATGAGCGCAATCGAGATCTTCCATTCTGAATGTTTTTTTCACAGTTCTTTCTCCTTCTGTAATATGATTATAGCCCTGCGCAATGATCAGGTTTACATGATCATCGGCCAGAGAATAAAAAACAGTCTTGCCTTCCCTGCGGGAGGTAACTAATTTTGCTTCCTTTAATACTCTTAACTGATGAGAAATAGCAGATTGCTCCATCCCCAACAATTCGGCAATAGCGCATACGCACAGCTCTGATTCAAAAAGAGAGTAAAGGATCTTGATACGGGTTGGATCCCCGAATACCTTAAAAAAATTACCCAAATCGCAAAGCAGATCATCGGGGGGCATCTCTGCCCGTACAGCCGCAAGGGCCGCTTCATGGTTGTGGGCCATTCAATTGAGCCTCCATTCATATGAATTTCTATTCATATGATATCACTCGGATCCATAAATGTCAACTGTTTTTTAGGAAAAATCCTCCTTGACTTTTGAAAAATATAATGATAGAATATACTATATTTAAAAACTGTGACGGAGAGAGTAGTTTTTCCGGCGAACCCTTTAGCGAGCCGGGGGCGGTGAAAGCCCGGCGGAAGTAGCGGAATTGCGAAGATCACTCCCGAGTTGAGAGCTGAACCTTTGAGTAGGCTTTTCCGCATCCCCGGCGTTAATGGGGCAGCAAATGATAGTTTGCATGAAACAGGTGGTTATTGGAAGTACAGCGCTTTCATCCTATTTCAGGATGGAAGCGTTATTTATTTTGGAAGGAGAAAGGCGCAATGTATAAGAGCGTATCCCCCAATTTGAATTTTGTTGAGGAAGAAAAAAAGATCGAAAAATTCTGGCGCGAGGAAAACATCTTTGCCAAGAGCATCGAAAGCAAAGCGAAGGGCACCCCCTATGTCTTTTATGACGGCCCCCCCACCGCCAACGGCAAGCCCCATATCGGCCATGTGCTGACCCGGGTCATCAAGGATATGATTCCCCGATACCGCACTATGAAGGGCTGCATGGTGCCCCGTAAAGCAGGCTGGGATACCCACGGTCTGCCCGTTGAGTTGGAAGTAGAAAAAATGCTGGGGCTGGACGGCAAGGAGCAGATCGAGGAATACGGTCTGGAACCCTTTATCGGCTATTGTAAGGAAAGCGTCTGGAAATATAAGGGAATGTGGGAAGATTTCTCCCGCACCGTTGGCTTCTGGGCGGATATGGATGATCCTTATGTTACTTACGATAATAACTTCATCGAGTCCGAATGGTGGGCGCTGAAGCAGATCTTTGAGAAGAAGCTGCTTTACAAAGGCTTCAAGATCGTCCCCTACTGCCCCCGCTGCGGGACTCCCCTTTCCTCTCACGAGGTAGCTCAAGGCTATAAAGCAGTGAAAGAGCGGAGTGCGGTGGTACGCTTCAAGGTCGTTGGTGAGGATGCCTTTTTCCTGGCATGGACCACCACTCCCTGGACCCTGCCCAGCAACGTGGCTCTTTGCGTAAATCCCCATGAAACCTATTGCAAGGTCAAGGCCGCAGACGGTTATACCTATTACATGGCAGAGGCCCTTACCGGAAAGGTGCTCTCCAAGCTGGGCGAAAACGCCTATGAGATTCTGGAGACTTTCCCCGGTACCGCTCTGGAGCACAAAGAATATGAGCCCCTCTTCGATTGCGTGAAGCCCATCTGCGAGAAGCAGGGCAAGAAGGGTCATTATGTAACCTGCGATAATTACGTCACCATGACCGACGGCACCGGTATCGTGCACATCGCTCCCGCCTTCGGTGAGGACGACGCCAACGTGGGCCGTAAATACGATCTGCCCTTCGTGCAGTTGGTAAACGGCAAAGGCGAGCTGACCGAAGAGACTCCCTATGCAGGCATCTTTGTGAAAAAGGCAGATCCCATGGTGCTGACCGATCTGGACAAGGCCGGCCTGCTCTTTGATGCTCCCAAGTTCGAGCATGATTATCCCTTCTGCTGGCGGTGCGACACTCCCCTCATCTACTACGCTCGGGAATCCTGGTTCATCAAGATGACCGAAGTGCGGGAGGATCTGATCCGCAATAATAACACCATCAACTGGATCCCCGAAAGCATCGGCAAGGGCCGCTTCGGCGATTGGCTGGAAAACGTGCAGGATTGGGGCATTTCCAGAAACCGCTACTGGGGTACTCCCCTGAATATCTGGCAGTGTGATTGCGGTCACCTCCATTCCATTGGCAGCATCGAGGAATTGAAATCTATGTCCGATAACTGCCCCGAGGATATCGAGCTGCATCGCCCGTTTATCGATGCCGTTACCATCAAGTGTCCCAAGTGCGGCAAAGAAATGACCCGTGTACCCGAAGTGATCGACTGCTGGTTCGATTCCGGCTCCATGCCCTTCGCCCAGCACCATTATCCCTTTGAGAATAAAGAGCTCTTTGAGTCTCAATTCCCTGCAGATTTTATCTCCGAGGCCGTAGACCAGACCCGTGGCTGGTTCTATTCCCTGCTGGCCATCTCTACCCTCATCTTCAACAAAGCACCTTATAAGAATGTTATCGTTCTGGGCCACGTTCAGGATGAAAACGGCCAGAAGATGAGTAAATCCAAAGGCAATGCGGTGGATCCCTTTGATGCATTGGAGACCTACGGCGCCGATGCCATCCGCTGGTATTTTTACACGAACTCCGCCCCTTGGCTGCCCAACCGTTTCCACGGGAAGGCCGTAACTGAGGGTCAGCGCAAATTCATGGGTACCCTTTGGAACACCTATGCATTCTTCGTGCTCTATGCCAATATCGATCAGTTTGATGCCACCCAATATGACCTGACCGACTGTAAACTGACGGTGATGGATCGCTGGATCCTTTCCAAGCTGAATACCATGGTCAAGGATGTGGATCATAATCTTGAGAACTACCGGATCCCCGAAGCCGCCCGTGCCCTGGAAAGCTTTGTGGATGACCTGAGTAACTGGTATGTCCGCCGGGGCCGTGAGCGTTATTGGGTTCCCGGTATGCCGGAGGATAAGATCGCTGCCTATATGACCCTCTATCATGCACTGGTGGTGACCGCAAAAGCCGCCGCCCCCATGATCCCCTTCATGGCAGAAAATATCTACCAGAATCTGGTGCGCAGCATCGATACTTCCGCTCCTGAAAGCATCCACCTCTGCGACTTCCCCGTTGTGGAGGAGGACCGTATCGACGCCGCTCTGGAAAATGATATGGATCGCCTGCTGAATATCGTAGTGCTGGGCCGTGCCGCAAGAAACGGCTCCGGCAGAAAGAACCGCCAGCCTCTGGCCTGTATGTATGTAGAAAGCACCGAGGCTCTGGGGGATGAATTTATTGAGATCATCAAGGATGAACTGAACATCAAGGAGGTTTCCTTCAAAGAAAGCCTCAGCGATTTCATTGCCTACGAATTCAAGCCCCAGCTTAAAACGGTCGGCCCCAAATATGGCAAGCAGTTGAATGAGATCCGTACTGCTCTGGCTGAGATCGACGGTGCCGCCGCCAAGGCTGAGCTGGACGATTGCGGCGCCCTCTTCCTGGATCTTCCCGGCGGTCCGGTGAAGCTGGCCACCGAGGATCTGCTGATCAGCATCGCCCAGAAGGAAGGCTACTATACCGCTAAAGATAAGGGCTACACCGTTGTTCTGGATATTCAGCTGACGGATGAACTGATCCGGGAGGGCTTTGTGCGGGAGATCATCTCCAAGATCCAGACCATGCGGAAGGATTCCGGCTTTGAAGTGATGGATCATATCGAGATCTACATCAGCGGCAACGATAAGCTGCTGGCCCTGCTGAAGGACGACTTCAAGGAGGTTGCCGAAAGCACTCTGGCCGATAAGCTGGTGGAAAACGAGATCGCCCCTGAATTTTCTAAGGAATGGGATATCAATGGCGAGAAAGTAACCCTCGGCGTGAAAAAAGTATAAAAAACAATCAGCAACGCACCCTAAGTGCGTTGCTGATTTACTCTAGAGTGGGGAAAATAATCCGAACCAGCCTCAAAGCGGCATATTTCGGTGCTTTTCACCCGCTTTATCTTCGCAAGGCGGCAGCCTTGCTTCATCTAAATTGAGCAAAAATCCCTCGAAATCTGTTTGCTTTGAGGTCGCAGATTTCAAAAAGTGCGGATTTTTGTTCAATCAAGGCAAAAACACAGCTAATACTGCCGTATTAGTGAGTATTTTAGTGAAGAGTAGGCGAAAATCCGTCTTTTTGAAACTGTTTCGGATTACTTTTCCCACTCTAAAGGAGAAAAAATTGAAGATAACAGTAATCGGTTGCGGCCGCTGGGGTTCCCTGATCGCATGGTATCTCAGCAGCTTAGGCCATCAAATCACATTATACGGCAGAGCCTCCTCTGCCCGGATGCAGAGCTTTCTCAAAGATCGCAAAAACGATCTACTCACTCTGCCGGATTCTATTGCCCTTTCCACCGATCTTAGCTGCGCGGCCGAATCGGAGATCCTGGTGATCTCCGTCGGAGCGCAAAATCTGCGAGAGCTTTTGGAGGAGCTTTCTCCCCTGCAGCTTCACGAAAAAACCGTGGTACTTTGCATGAAGGGAATCGAAATTGCCACCGGCAAGCGGCTATCCGAGATTGCCGGTGAATATCTGGCACCGGCCAACCGCATCGCCGTTTGGCTAGGGCCGGGTCATGTGCAGGAATTCTATGCCGGGATCCCCAACTGTATGGTGATCGACAGCGACGATTCGGCGGCAAAAAGCTTTTTAATTGAAGCATTTTCCGGGCCACTGATCCGTTTTTACTACGGTAACGACCTGATCGGCAACGAGATCGGCGGTGCTGCAAAGAACGTGATCGGCATTGCCGCCGGTATGCTGGATGGTTTGGGGCTTAGTTCCCTGAAAGGAGCCTTAACTGCCCGGGGTACCCGGGAGATCTCCCGGCTGATCAAAGCTCTGGGCGGCAATGAACTGACCGCCTACGGCCTCTGCCATCTGGGAGATTACGGTGCCACCGTCTTTTCCCCCTATAGCCATAACCGCCGTTTCGGCGAAGCCTATATCAAAAAGGAGCCCTTTGATCAGCTGGCAGAGGGATATTATACGGTGCAAGCACTCCTTCGATTGGCGCAGCAGCATCGCTCTGAGCTACCCATCTGCGAAACTGTGTATCGGATCCTCTTTGATAATGCCGAGCCTCAAGAGGCTCTGGAGCAGCTTTTTACCCGGGATCTGAAAACAGAATTTTAAAAGAAATATGAAGGTTTGAAGATCTGTATCAAAGCAAAACCCGAGGCATAATGCCTCGGGTTTCCTCTTTTTATTCTTCCACATCAAAGCCGAGATCTTCAATAGCGCTGATCACGGCCGATTTCAAAGATGCATCAGCCGTAAGACAAACGGTTTTCGTTTCCAAATCCACCGCCACATCGGATACACCGTCCATAGCGGTAAGGGTTTCGGTGATGTTCTTCACGCAATGCATACACATCATACCGGGTACTTTGAATTTCATTTATTTTTCCTCCTTAAACTTTTTTAAACGCAAGGCGTTTGTTAATACAGAAACCGACGACAATGACATCGCCGCAGCAGCGATCATAGGATTCAACAGCGGCCCGCCAAAAAGATACAGCAGCCCGGCAGCAACCGGGATCCCAAGGGTATTATAAGCAAAGGCCCAGAAAAGATTTTGTTTGATATTGCGGATGGTGCGTCGGGAAAGCTCCATAGCGGTGGGCACGGCAGAAAGTGCACTGTGCATCAACACCACATCGGCAGATTCCATGGCAATATCGGTCCCGGAGCCGATGGCGATCCCTACATCGGCAGTAGCAAGAGCCGGCGCATCATTGATGCCATCCCCTACCATGGCCACTTTTTTACCCTGTGCCTGCAGTTCCTTGATCACCGCCGCCTTATCTCCGGGAAGTACTTCTGCCCGGATCTCGGCAATTCCTGCCTCTTTAGCAATGGCTTGTGCGGTACGGCGAGCATCCCCTGTGAGCATCACCACCTCAATACCGTGCTTCTGCAGCTTTTTGACCGCAGCTGCACTATCCGGCTTCAGGGTATCGGCAATGGCTGCGATGCCGGCCGCAATACCGTCTGCAGCAATATACACAGGCGTTTTGCCTTCTCCTGCCAGCCGTTCCAGATCAGCTTGAAATGAATCAAAAAGGATCTCTTTTTCCTGCATCATGCGCGCATTTCCGGCCAGAATTGTTTTCCCGTTGACCCTGGCGATCACCCCACGGCCCACCAAATTTTCAAATTCCTCCGGTTGGCTCAAGGGCAAATTTTCTTTTTCCGCCTGCTCCACCAAAGCACGCCCCAAAGGATGCTCGGAGGGACGCTCAGCAGAGGCAATGAGCGCCAATAGTTCCGCACGCTTCAAGCCGGGCGCGGGGATCAGATCGGTCAAAGCAGGCTTTCCGGTGGTCAGCGTTCCGGTCTTATCCAAAACAACAGTCCGGATACGGTGGAGATGCTCCACCGCTTCCCCGTTTTTAAAGAGAATTCCGTATTCAGCACCCTTTCCGATCCCCACCATAATGGCAGTCGGCGTTGCAAGTCCCAAGGCGCAGGGGCAGGCGATCACCAGCACAGAAACAAGAATAGAAAGCGCAAAGCCCCAGCTCTGACCGCCAAGCCTCCAAGCTGCAGCCGCCAAAACAGCAATCATCATCACCACCGGAACAAAATAACCGGAAACCACATCCGCCAGGCGGGCAATGGGTGCTTTGGTTCCCTGCGCCTCCTCCACCATGCGGATCATACCGCCGAGAGCGGTATCCTCTCCAATTCGAGTGATCTGAACCTGCAAGGCTCCGCTCAAATTGATGGAACCAGCATATACTTCGCTCCCTTCGGCTTTATCCACCGGCAGGCTTTCACCGGTAAGCATCGATTCATCCACCGTGGAGTTCCCGGAAAGAACCGTACCGTCAGCAGGAATCCGACTGCCGGGCCGAAGGAGCAGAATATCGGTCATGAGCAGCTTTGAGGTGGGTACCTCCAGTTCATTACCGTCCCGGATCACAAAGGTGGTAGCAGGAACAAGCTGCATCAGGCTGCGGATCGCCTGAGAGGTTTTTCCTTTTGAAATGGTTTCAAGGGTTTTTCCCAATAAGATCAGAGTAATGATCACGCCGCAGGATTCAAAATACAATTCATGCACCGCATGATGATCTCCGCCGGCGATCCGAACCAATGAATAAAGGCTGTAGCCAAAGGAGGCGGTGGTACCCACCGCGATCAGACTATCCATATTGGGGCTGCCCCGAAAAAGCGAGGAATAGCCCACCGCATAGAATCTCCAGCCCACCAACATCACAGGGATCACCAGGCAAAGCTGGGCAACAGCATAAAGAAGAGGCTCCTGCTCCGGGCTCAGAAAGCCAGGCACCGGCAGACCAATCATGGGCCCCATGGCCAGATAAAAGAGCGGCAGGGTAAAGCAGGCTGCCATGATCAGTTTTGTTCGCATTACACGAACCTTTTGGGCGTTTTTATCGCTGTTTTCTGTACTTTTTTTATGCAAAACAGCCCCAAATCCGGCCTTTTCCACAGCAGAAACCACTGCAGGAAAGGCTGAGCTATCCGCCTCCACCGTCAAGCGTTCCGCCGCAAGATTGACCACGGCTGATTGCACACCCTCCACACGGCCTACGACCTTTTCGATCCTGGCGGCGCAGGCAGCGCAGGTCATGCCGGAAATATCAAATTCTTTTTTCATAAGATCATCCTTATCTTGAATTTTCCTATCCTTATGATATAATATAGATATCTGATTTGCAAGTATGCACTAAAATGTGCGATACTACCCAAAAGGATAGTGAGGTGTTTCCCATGGAAAAGATCCATTGCCCGGTGGGCGAAACCATACGCCTGATCGGCGGAAAATACAAAGCTTTGATCCTTTGGTTCTTAACAGAGCAGCCAAAGCGGTATGGAGAGCTGCAAAAGCTGATCCCGGAGGCGACCGCCAAAATGCTGACCCAGCAGCTGCGGGAATTAGAGCAGGATGCCCTGATCAGCCGCACCGTATATCCGGTGGTGCCGCCGAAGGTGGAATATGCGCTGACAGAACTGGGGAAAAGCATGATCCCCATTTTGCAATCCATGTATCAATGGGGGGAAGAATATCTGAAGGAGCGCGGCGTTTGCCCCAACTGCGCCATGAAAAAGCATGAAAACTAAGCTAACAAAATTTCAGTTTTATCTGCTTTCCTTCACCTGGGGCCTCCCCACCACCCTTGCCGGATGCATCGTTGCATTGATGCTGGCAGCAATCGGAAAGCGGCCGAAAAAATGGGGCTATTGCTATTTTTTTGAGGTAGGCAAAAACTGGGGCGGGATGTCATTTGGTATTTTTTTCATAAAAGGTACTGTTGAGAGCGTGCATATAAAAAACCATGAGCACGGCCACAGTATCCAGAATTGCCATTTCGGGCCGCTGATGCCCTTTCTTGTAAATTTCCCCTCTTCCCTTCGGTTCTGGTGGCGCAAGATCTTCAAAAAGCACCACAAATCCTATGACAGCATTTGGTTTGAAGGGCAGGCCACCCGATTGGGTACAGAATTTATAAATTGGTATTACGCAAAAACCGAGGTTCATTAACCTCGGTTTATTATTTGCCACACTTCGATCAAGCGCTCCAGGCTCCATGCAGCATTTGCCGGAGAGGTGGAAGGTAAAACGGTTGCTTCAATGCCAGCAGAGGGCAGAATATAGCGATCATAGAGCTTTTTTGCGGTACCGCCGTTCACAAAGATCCGGGCGACCCGGCTGCCGGAAAGAATCGGCGAAAGATCATTGGCAACTGCATTTTTTATGGAGCTATCGGCGCTTCCGGTAATCTCACAGGAGGCGATCACATCCCATAAAGCCACATGATTTTGATGAAGAAAGGCCTTTTTCTCTTCGATGGTCTCAGGGGTCGGTGAAGCATAAATCGCCGCAAGGACCCTCCAGAAACGGTTCTGGGGATGGCCGTAAAAGAAGCGCTGCTCCCGGGACTTGACCGAAGGAAAGCTGCCCAGAATCAGAATTTCGGAATTTGCATCGTAGAGAGGTGGAAAGGGGTGTTGGATCATCATGCACCTCATTCAAAAACAGTATCGCTGAGCAGAGCGCCTCGGTAACCGCGCTCATAGCACCAGCGGCAGGCCTCCAGCACCAGCTCCTCAAAACGGGGGCGGTGATTGCAATAATCGGGGTAAAAATATTCCTCATGGATCATCATGGAGATAAATCCGGCCCGATGATCGTTTTCTGCCACCTCTTCCAATGCTTTGATATTTTCAGCAGCATCCTGAGGATAATTCAAAACACGGTCAATGCGGCAAAAAATGAGATCCTCCTGATTATCCTTCCAGAAATCACGTTCCCCTACATGGCACACGAAATCGGCAGGGTAATGATACGCCACCAAAGGCTCTCCATGCTTATCCAGTTCAAAATAACCGGTCAGGCAGCGGTACCCATATTCCCGCAGGGTACGGGTCACCTGCAGATTTGCAGCTCCGAAATGGAGCGTCGTAACCGGGGAAAGCACCCCCTCCCCGGCAAAACGAAGGATCTCCCGGTGAACCCTTTCGATATCCCCGGATATCTCTTCGATGGAAGAATTCCTATAGGGAGCATCGGGGTAATTCTTCCGAGCATGGAAGGAAAGCCGCAGCCAATGCGCATTCTGCTGCCATTCGTTTTTATAGCGATCAGTCATCATGGAAAGATCAAAGGGCTTTTTATGGGCCGAAAAATCCTTCATTTCCTCAGGTCCATATTCGTAGTAAATATTCATATGCACGCAGGCACCGTACAGATCGTGGGCTTTTTTATAAACAGCCAGATAAGGATTATCGAAAATGGAGTTATATTCCGGGTGATCATTCAGATCCTGCAAAAACAGAATATTATCATCGCTGGAAAGACGGTACTTCCCTACCGCATCCCGCAACCGATAAACAACAATAGCGGTACTTTCGCCGGTGGTAGTATCCACCGCCTCCAGAGTTGTGCGGTAATTTTTTAGGATCACCGGGCAGGTATAGCATTCCCCATCCCATTCAGCAGTCTGCTGATTGACAGTAAGCTGTATCCCGGAAGGCGCAGCAATCCTTACCACAATGCGGAGGCCTTCTTCCGTCTCATCTCCATCATAACAGTTCAGGCAATCACCATCCAGCGGAAACCGAAAATAAAACCTTTGATCTTTTCCGAAATAATCCCGCATAGCAAAGCTCCTTCCTAATTTATATTGTAGATTTTAGCATAGAAGATTTCATTTTTCAATAGGAAAAAAGCCCGTATTCTTTCGAATACGGGCTTCATTTTGAGAGTATCAAACGCCGAGACGGTCAGAAATTAATACTTTCTCTTTCTGGCGGCTTCGGACTTCTTCTTTCTCTTAACGCTGGGCTTCTCGTAGTGCTCTCTCTTTCTGATTTCGGAGAGAACGCCGGATTTTGCGCATTGTCTTTTGAATCTTCTCAAAGCACTATCCAAGGATTCATTCTCCTTGATGCGGATTTCTGCCATTTGGTCTTCCCTCCCTCCGCTTTGACGACAGTGTCCTACTTTATAGGTACGATGGATATTATACAAAACTCCGAGTAAATTGTCAAGCGTTTTTTAATGCAAATCTACACAAATTTTTCCGTCACTTACATAGCAACGTACTGCGGAGGTCTCCTGGTCGAAATGATCGATCATTTGCTGGGCGATCTGATCCTCCACTTCCCGCTGGATGGTACGCTTGAGGGAGCGGGCACCGAACTTGCGGTCGTAGCCATGCTCAGCCAGGTGATCCAATACCGCCGGCTCCATCTCCAGGGTGATGGAACGAAGCTCCAGGCTCTTGCGAAGATCTCCCATCATAATATCCGCAATGGAACGGATGGTCTCCCGCTCCAATGGATGGAAGGTGATGATCTCATCCACACGATTGATAAATTCGGGGCGGAGGAATTTGAGCAACGCCCGGGTGGCACGATCCTTTTCCAGCTCCGATTCGCTGCGGTTGAAGCCGGTGGCGTTGGCGGTATCAGCAGTCGCATTGGTGGTCATCACAATGATGGTGTTTTCAAAATTCACTACTCTGCCCTGCGCATCGGTCAATTTACCGTCGTCCAGCATCTGCAGCATAATATTCAGCACCTCAGGATGGGCTTTTTCGATCTCGTCGAAAAGAATCACGCTATAAGGCTTGCGGCGCACCTTTTCGGTAAGCTGCCCGGCATCATCATAGCCCACATATCCCGGAGGCGCACCGATCAGCTTAGAGACGGAATGCTTTTCCATATACTCGCTCATATCTACCCGGATCAGCGCCTCCACACTATCGAAGAGTGCAATGGAAAGCTGGCGCACCAGCTCTGTTTTACCCACACCGGTGGGACCGGTAAAGATAAAGGAGGCGGGGCTATGAGAAAGGGAGACCCCCACCCGGCGGCGCTTGATAGCGCGAACCACGCTGTCGATGGCCTCATCCTGCCCCACAATACGGGCTTTCAGTACATTTTCCAGCTGGTTCAGCTTTTCAAATTCCTGCTGCTTGATCTTGGAGGCGGGGATCCCTGTCCAGAGTTCCAACACATAGGCCAAATGATCGAAGGTCAGCACCGCATCCTTAGGTGCCCCCATCTCCTTCAAGGCAGATTCGATCTGGAATTTTTCGCTATTCAGCTCTGCCTGCTCTTTATAGATCTCCTCCCCCTGCTCTTCCTCGGAAAGAACATTCAGGCGAGCTTCGATCTCGGTAAGGCGCCGCTGCTTACGGATCAGATCATTCTGCGCCACATTTTCCAGGGAGGCACCGCTGCAGGCTTCATCCAGCAGATCAATCGCCTTATCCGGCAAGAAACGGTCGGTGATATACCGTTCCGACATTTGGGCCGCCTGCACCAGCAGTTGATCTGGGATCAGCACATGATGATAAGCGCTGTAGCGAGGACGAAGGCCCTTCAGGATCTCCACCGTATCCTCCAAAGAGGGCTCCTCTACCATCACCGGCTGGAACCGGCGTTCCAAAGCCGCATCCTTTTCAATATATTTACGGTACTCGGCCAGGGTGGTAGCGCCGATCACCTGAATCTCCCCTCGGGAAAGGGCAGGCTTCAGGATATTGGCGGCATTCATGGTCCCTTCCGCATCACCGGTCCCCACAAGATTATGGATCTCATCGATGACCAGAATAATATTCCCCAGCTCCACCACTTCGGTGATCAGGTTTTTGATCCGGCTTTCAAACTGCCCCCGGAACTGGGTCCCTGCTACCAAAGCAGTGAGATCTAGCAGGTAGACCTCCTTTCCCAGCAGCTTGGCGGGAACATCCTCTTTAGCAATTTTAGAGGCCAGTTCCTCGGCGATAGCAGTTTTACCCACACCGGGTTCACCGATCAAGCAGGGGTTATTTTTAGTACGGCGGTTGAGGATGCGGATCAGGCGGTTCAGCTCTATCTGGCGGCCCACAACAGGATCCAACTCCCCTTTGCGTGCTTTGGCAGTGAGGTTCACGCCGAACTGATCCAGCATTTTGCGCTTTTTTTCTTTTTCCTTTTTCTTTCCATTCGGCTCCTTTTCGGCATGAGCTTCTCCGGCAGGCTTATTTCCGGCACCAAACATCTTGCTGAAAAAAGGCGGCAGAGAGGGTGCAGTCTGCGAATCCAGACCATCCCCCGAAAGACCGAGCTGCTCGCTCATCTGATCAA
Organism: Clostridia bacterium; assembly: GCA_017464525.1. Lineage (GTDB taxonomy): Bacteria > Bacillota > Clostridia > Oscillospirales > QAKW01 > QAKW01. The sequence goes on along the minus strand of JAFTZM010000005.1, from coordinate 10,414 downwards.
ACTCATCGGCGAACTGCTCCAGATCCTCATCGGTCATGCCCATTCCCTTGATAATTTCATTGACTTGGGGGATCCCCATATCCTTGGCACATTTCAGGCAGTAGCCCTCATTCACCGGCTTATTTTCGCCGTCCAGCCGGGATACAAACACTACCGCTGTACGTTTTTTACATTTTACACAAAGCATTTAAGGTCTCCTTCAATTTTTGGAATGTCTCGCATTCCGGATATTGATATACATCGATACATAATCGAAAAAAGCGATCACAGTTGCAATCAGGCAGATCACCATCAGCCAGGTGGCACGCTGCAAAGAAAGCTGCTGCTCCGTTGTTACGATAATCACCGTGATCACCACAAAGAGCAAGGTTGTAGCGATCTTCCCACTCCATTTAGAATAAACCACATATTTGCGGATATTCAAAAGACGCAAGCCGCCGATGACCTGCAAAATTTCCTTCACCGCATAGATCAGCAGGATCCACACCCGGATACGGCCGGTGATGCAAAGGCAGAGCAGCGCAGAAAGCTGCATTAGCTTATCGGCAGCAGGATCAGCAAGTTTGCCGAAATCGGTGATCTGATTAAGTTTTCTTGCCAGATAACCGTCCAGCAGATCGGTGAGGGCCGCCAGAACAAACAGCCCGGCCGCCCAAAAACGACCGTTCCCGCCCTGCAGATAGGCGATCATAAAGCCGGGCACCATAAATAGACGAAGGATGGTTAAAAAATTTGGTATGTTCATTTTAGATTATTTAAAAAAATTCAAAATCGGATTGATTTTATTGATATGCTTCAAGAGCAGTGTGCTATCCAGTTCATCCAGAGAAAGCAAAATATTCCCGCTGGCAAGACCGTAGACCACCGCACCAAGAACCATCACGATCAAAGCAGCGCGGATCACACCGAAGATCAGACCGCCGGCCTTATTCAGAGACTTCCCGAAGGGCAAGACCCGGAATACTGTATCCAGCAAGCGGGTAGCCACAAGCAGCAAGATAAAGAAGACAATGACCAAAGCAATCAGGGCAATGGCTTTACTGATTGCTGCGCTAACAGGATCGGCAATGGAATCGATCAACTTTTCTTTAGCAGCCAGGGAGTCAGCCTTACTCTGGCCGGCAGAATCGATGATGTCATCGATATCCACATTCAGATTTTCCAGAAATTCACGCAAATTTTCGGGCATATCCTTCAGCTTGCCCACCACATCCACAGATTCCAGCGCCTGATCATATTTGGCATTCAGATCGGAGCCGTTTACTGCAGTCAGAACAGTATTACGAACAGCAGGCCCCACAAACTCCTCATTGAGCCAATTGGCCACCGGGGCACTCATGGTAACAGCCAGAACCACAGCAGCGATGCCGCCCACCAGAGAAAAGAGGGTTTTGATCAGCCCCTTTTTATAGGCCAGAAAAACCGAAAGCACGATGATCGCTGCCACTAAGATATCCAGAATTATTGCCATTTTGAAATCCTCCTATCAAATTCCATTATATACACATTTTGTTTCGCTTACGACAACAACTGCATTTTTGCCCATAAAGGCAATATCGTTTGCCCGCTCAGGAGCGTCCTCCCAAAGGAGCTTGCCGCCGCTGCTGTATACAGCGCTCTTTTGATTGCCCAACACAGCGATACGGCCGTCACAGTAATCCAGGCGGGTGGCATAATAATCCAGCTGTATTGTTTCTTTTACAGCCCCTTTTTCATCACAGATCACCACATTACCGTCGCCGTTTTCAGCGGCAGAGACCACGAACACATTGTAGTCCTCATCCTCCAGGGAATAGCATTGGATCACCTGATTATCCAGCTGATAACGGCCGATTTCCTCCCCCTTGGAATTTAAGGAAACCATTCCCCAACTGAAGAGGCCGCAAACCGTTCCGTTCTCCTTCATGGCGATCCGCACACAAGGCTCCTCCCCAAAGGCTGCCTTCCATTGCACCTCTTCCTTGCTGAGCTTGAAGTACAAAATTTCAGGAACAATATCGGCGCCTTCGATATTCATGGCAGAAACAGCCAGCGCCTTATTATTCTCTGAAACCGCAGCATCCAAAATATAGCGGTTGAGGCTGCTGTAGCGGTAGATCTCCTTAAAGGATGAATCAAAAACGTAGACCTTGGAAAGATACCCATCCCCTTCTGTTACCACAGCGATGCTGCCATTATGGTTCATCTTGGCGGTGATGATGGGATCGTCCATGGTGGTCTCAAACAAAACAGAGAAGGAATCGGTCACCATCAGTCCATTGCCGCCGCTATCGTAGGCCAGCACATAGCGGCTGTTGGCAGAAAGCACCGGTTTACGGAAGCCCAGCTGAATATTTTGAAATTCTGTGCCGTTTTTATCGGTTATGATCAGCTTTTCCACCGTAGCATGGGCAAAACCGTCCTTATAAACCACCGTTTCGCCGCCGCTGACGGTATCAAAATGTACCTCTCCGTTTTCGGAATCCGAAACAGCAAGGCCGATATTCAGCTTAGCGACCAACCGGCGAAAATTATCACCGTTGATCTGCTCCCGGTTGGCAAAAAGAAAGATCAGCGCCACCATGACCATCACCAGCAACAGCAGGTAACGGACATATTTTATTGTGGAAGACTGACGCTTTTCCTTTCGGTCCTCCTGCTCCTCTAAATATTCTTCATGTTCGCTCATGGGGCACCTCCTCCCGATCGTAATAAACCTTATTCAAATATAATCCGTAGGCCGGCATCGTCTTGCCGCAAGCAGCACGGTCTCCTTGTTCAATGATAGCCGGCAGAGCCTCTTCAGGGATGCGACCCATGGAAACAAAGAGCAGAGTCCCGGCCATGATCCTTACCATATTGTAAAGAAATCCGTCCCCTACCACCCGAAAAGTCACGTCGTTACCCACACGCTCCACCTTACTGTAATAGATGGTACGCACCGTATCCTCGATCTTGGAGCCGGTGGACATAAAAGCCTTAAAATCATGGGTTCCCAAAAAGTGCTTAGCAGCCCGATCCATCAATCCTGCATCCAGACCCTTTCGTTCATGAAAAGCCAGCCCGTTTTTAAAGGGATCCGGGGCAAAGCCATCATAAAAGCGATAGATATATTCCTTGGCCACCGCATGATACCGGGGGTGGAAATCTGCGGGAACCTCTTGGCAGGAAAGAACGCTGATACTATCCGGCAAAACAGAATTAAGAGCAAAGGGGATCCGCTTCATCTCCATGGCGCGAGGCGGATCAAAGCAAAGGCAATACTCCATGGCATGAACCCCGCTATCGGTACGGCTGCAGCCGGTAACCCCCACACGGGTTCCGTAAATAGCTTCGATGGCATCCTGCATCTGCTCCTGAACAGCTTTGCCATTCTTCTGCACCTGCCAGCCCACAAAGGCTGCGCCATTATATCGAATTTTCAACAGCAGTTTTTGGGACATTGATCACCTCAGAAAATCATGAAAAGAATGATGGTAGCCATGGCCAACAGCATGATGCCCAGAGCCGCCCAATCTCGCCAGCTGAAGGAATAAACCTTATAGCGGGTTCTGCCCTCGCCGCCCTGATAGCAACGGCACTCCATGGCGTCTGCCAGTTCCTCCGCTCTGCGGAAGGCAGAGATCAGCAGAGGGATCAGAATGGGGATCAGCGCCTTGGCACGGCGGATGATATTGCCGGTTTCAAAATCCGCCCCTCTCGCCTTCTGGGCATTGATGATCTTATCGGTCTCATCGATCAGGGTCGGGATAAACCGCAAGGCAATGGTCATCATCATCGCCAGCTCATGCACCGGAAAATGAAGCACCTTCAAGGGGCGAAAGATCCGCTCCATGGCATCTGTAAGCATGACAGGGCTGGTGGTATAGGTGAGATAAGAGGTACCCATGATCAAAAGAATAATGCGAATGATCATAAACAACGCATTGCGGACACCCTCTGTTTTGATCCATGCCAACCAGGATATATTGGGGAAAAGAGGCTCCCCGCCGCCATACAGAATATTAAAGAAGGCGGTAAAGATTATAATAAACATCAAAGGCTTCAGCCCCCGAAACACCACCTTCAAAGAAACCCCGGAGGAGGCAACCACCAGAGCGATTACAGCGCCGATCACCAGGAATCCCCAAAAATCGGGCACCAAGAAAAGAGAAACCACATACAAAACCGTAAGCAACAGCTTCATGCGGGGATCCAGCCGATGCATGAAGGATTTTCCCGGGAAATATTGGCCGATGGTAATATCCTTAAGCATTCTGATCACCACCCTTCTGCAACAGACGCATCAGCTCTGCCTTGCCCTGCTCCACAGTATAAACATTGCGGGAAACCGGATAGCCCTTTTCCTGCAGGGAAATAAAAACTCGGGTGATCTTAGGAACATCCAGCCCCATCTGCACCAGCTCATCGGCGTGTTCAAAGACTTCGGGAACCGAGGCGTGCATAGCGCATCTGCCTTTATTCATCACCAGAATGGAATTGGCATTCCGGCTAATATCCTCCATGGAATGGGAGACCAGCAGAACGGTGCTTTTGGTTTCCTTATGATAATCCCGGATCCGGCTGAGGATCTCATCTCTGCCCCGGGGATCCAGCCCGGCGGCAGGCTCATCCAGGATCAGCACCTTGGGCTGTAAGGCCATGACCCCGGCAATGGCCACCCGGCGTTTCTGCCCGCCGGAAAGATCAAAGGGAGATTTTTCCAGAACCGAGGGCTTGAGCCCCACAAAATGAATGGCCTTTTCCACCCTTTTTTCGATCTCTGCCGCAGAAAGCCCCATATTTTTAGGACCGAAGGCGATATCCTTATAGACCGTCTCCTCAAAAAGTTGATATTCCGGATATTGGAACACCAACCCCACATCAAAGCGGGTCTGGATCCTGGTCTTTTTATCCGCATCCCAAAGGTCCCGGCCATCGATCAGAATCCGGCCGGAGGTGGGCTTAAGGATGGCGTTGAAATGGGAGATCAAGGTACTTTTTCCCGAGCCGGTATGGCCGATGATCCCCACATAATCGCCCTTTTCGATATGGATATTCACATCCTCGATGGCGGCCGTTTCAAAGGGAGTTCCCACGCCATAGGCATGGGAAAGATGCTCAGTTTTGATCATGAGTCACACCTCCCAACAGTTTTTCAAGTTCCGCAATGCAATCCTCTTCGGTGAGAACTGCAATGGGCACCTTAATATCCTCCTGGCGGAGGGCAAACATCAGCTCGGCGGTTTGAGGCACGTCCAGGGAAAGGCTGTGCAGCAGCCCTACATTCTGGAATACCTCCTTGGGGGTACCGTCCAAAATCACTTCTCCTTCCCCCATCACGACCACACGATCGGCCTGCACCGCCTCGTCCATGTAATGGGTGATCAAAATCACGGTGATACCTCGCTCCCGATTAAGGCGGGTAATGGTCTTCATCACCTCTCTGCGTCCCTTGGGATCCAGCATGGCAGTAGGCTCATCCAGAACGATACATTTAGGAGCCATCGCCAAAATACCGGCAATAGCGATCCGCTGCTTCTGACCGCCGGAGAGCCGATGGGGCGCATGATGGCGGTAACGGGTCATATCCACCATTTCCAACGCCTCATCCACCCTTTTGACCATTTCGTCGTAGGGTACGCCCAGATTTTCCAGCGCAAAGGCTACATCCTCATCCACGACAGTTGCAATAAGCTGATTATCGGGATTCTGAAACACCATGCCCACATTCCGGCGGATCTCCGTGATATTCTTCTCATCAGAGGCATCCAGCCCCAGCACTGTCACTCTCCCGCTATCAGCCTTCAAAATGCCGTTAAAATGCTTGGCAAGGGTGCTTTTTCCGCAGCCGTTATGGCCCAAAATGGCCACAAATTCCCCTTCTTCGATCTCCAACGAAACATCGTGAAGAGCGTGAGCCGGCGCCATTCCTTCATCCACAGGATAGGAAAAATTCAATTGTGATACTTCAATGATCTTTGACATTTAAGCCTCCGAGAACCAACGTGCGACCGAGCCGGAGGGGAAGCTCATCCCCGATGCAGTACGTAATCCGATCTCGCCGCTTTCATACCGGCCGCCCACGCCCTCAGGCATAGTCAGCCGTAGAAGATATTCCATCACCGACGCCGAAAGGCCGGTAGAATAAGAATTCAGAATAAAGAATAAGGGATCCGGCGAAAGCAGCTGCATCACCCGGGTCATAAAGGGATAGAGGGTATCCTCCAGCTGCCATACCTCCCCACCCGGGCCACGCCCATAGGAAGGAGGATCCATCACGATGCCGTCGTATACATTTCCACGGCGGATCTCACGCTCCACAAACTTCATGCAGTCATCCACCAGATAGCGGATGGGACGGTCGGCTAAGCCACAAAGCACAGCATTTTCCTTGGCCCACTGCACCATCCCCTTAGAGGCATCCACGTGCACCACCGAGGCTCCTGCCTTAGCGCAAGCCATAGTGGCACCGCCGGTATAGGCAAAAAGGTTCAGAACCTTAATGGGGCGATCCGCTTTTTCGATCAGGTTACGCATAAAATCCCAGTTGACAGCCTGCTCCGGGAAGATCCCGGTGTGCTTGAAGTTCATGGGCTTGATCTGGAAGGTCAGATCTTTATAATTGATCTTCCAGCTATCGGGCAGATGATAGATATCCCAATGCCCGCCTCCGCTGTTGGAACGGCGGTAAACAGCGTTGGGCTTTTTCCACTCCGCCCGCTTTTTATCACTTTGCCAGATGGCCTGAGGGTCGGGGCGCACCAAAATATAGTTTCCCCACCGCTCCAGGCGATCCCCGCCGGAGGTATCCAGCAATTCATAATCTTTCCATTGATCTGCGATCCACATTGTTATTGCTCCTCAAAGCTTAATTGTTCATTTAACGGCTTCAGCCCCAGATGCTTATAGGCGTTGGGGGTAACCGTACGTCCCCGGGGTGTACGGGACAAAAAGCCGATCTGCAAAAGATAAGGCTCATAAACGTCCTCCAGCGTCACCGCTTCCTCCCCGATGGTGGCAGCCAGGGTCTCCAGCCCCACCGGACCGCCGCCGAAGTTCAGAATAATACTTTCCAGCATCCGGCGGTCGATGGCATCCAGCCCCAGATGGTCGATCTCCAGCGCCTGCAGTGCCATATCGGCAATCTCACGGGTGATGATTCCGTTGCCCTTCACCTCTGCGAAATCCCGCACCCGCTTCAGCAAGCGGTTTACAATCCGGGGAGTACCCCGGGAACGCTTAGCGATCTCCATGGCACCCTCCGGATCCACCGGGATCCCCAAAATACCGGCAGACCGCAGCACGATATCCCGCAGCTCCTCCGGTTTATACAGTTCCAGGCGGCTAAGCACCCCAAAGCGATCCCGCAAAGGCGCAGAGATCTGGCCGGCCCGGGTGGTGGCGCCGATCAGGGTGAAGCGGGGCAGATCCAAACGGATACTACGGGCAGAGGGCCCTTTGCCGATGATAATATCCACCGCATAGTCCTCCATAGCAGGATACAGCACCTCTTCCACTGCCCGGGAAAGGCGGTGGATCTCATCGATAAACAGCACATCGCCTGGCTGAAGATTGGTGATCAAAGAAGCCAGATCGCCGGGCTTTTCAATGGCGGGGCCGGAGGTGATCCGCAGATTGACCCCCATCTCGTTGGCAATAATACCGGCAAGGGTGGTCTTTCCCAGCCCCGGAGGCCCATAAAGCAGGCAATGGTCCAGGCTTTCGCCCCGCCCCTTGGCGGCCTCAATAAAAACCTTCAGGTTTTCCTTGGCCTTGGTCTGCCCCACATAATCCTCCATTTTCCGAGGGCGGAGGGATTCCTCTATTTCGCCGTCCTCCGCCCCGAAGGTGGTGGAAACGACACGGTTTTCAAAATCAAAATCACTTTCGATCATTGGCTAAATCCTTTCAAAGCTTGGGTTATGGCCTGTTCGACGGTCAATTTTTCCAGATCCAGGCCGTTCAATGCGTGCTTGGCCTCCGGCTGCGTGAAGCCCAGCGCCATCAAGGCCTCGATGATCTCCAGGCTCTTGGAGGCGGTACCCTGCACGGGGGTAGACGCAGCCGTATTGACATGAACGGAGGACATCCCCTTGAATTTATCCTTCAGTTCCAGCACCAGGCGCTCGGCTGCCTTGGGGCCCACGCCCTTGGCACGGGTAATATTGGCCTTATCCCCCATCAGCACGCTGGCGGCCAATTCATCGGGGGTCAGCTCGGAAAGGATGGCCAACGCTCCCTTAGGGCCGATGCCCGAAACAGCGGTGATCATCCGGAAGCAATCCCGTTCCTCGGGATCAGGAAAGCCGTAAAGCTCCATAGCATCCTCCCGGACAGCCATATGAATATGAATAAAAGCCTCTTCCCCGGCTGCCTTCAGCTGATCCAGCCCATGGCGGGAAAGGAGCGCACGAAAGCCCACGCCGCCGCACTCGATCACGACATATTCGCCGGTTTTTTCCAGAATAGTTCCTCTTAATGATGCGATCATAAATTCACCTTCAGTAGATTAGATTTTGCGCTATGGGCATGGCAGATAGCCAGCGCCAACGCATCGGCAGCATCGTCCGGGCGGGGGATCCGCTCCAGCCCCAGCAGCTGGCGGGTCATCTCCATCACCTGCTTCTTTTCGGCTCTGCCGTAGCCTACCACACTCTGCTTGACCTGCAAGGGGGTGTATTCAAACATCTCCACACCCTTCTGGTGCCCGGCCAGCAGGATCACGCCCCGGGCGTGCCCCACCTGAATGCCGGTGGTGATGTTGGTATTGAAGAAAAGTTCCTCCACCGACATGCAATCCGGCTTAAACCGGTCGCAAAGCTCGGTGATCCCTTCATAGATGATCTGCAGCCGGCTGGGAAAATCCAGCCCTGCAGGGGTGGTCACGGCGCCGTAATCCAGCACCCGAAACCGCCCACGATAATATTCAATGACCCCGTAACCGATAGTAGCATAGCCGGGATCGATCCCTAAAATGACCATTGAACATACTACTCCATTTAATATTTCACTATATTATAGCATATATATTATTTAAAATAAAGGGGAAAGAGAAAATTTAACACAAATTTACATAAAACGATCTATTAAACTCGAATACAAAAAATTTAACAAGCGGGTCCTAAACTTCCTAAAGGGACTAGAGTCTGCCCGCCAAACAAAAAACAGAGCAACAAACGTTGAAATAGTCAATAGTTTGTAGACACAAAAAAAGAAAGAATCAAACTGCCAGTTCAATCCTGTATTGGACTGGCGGTTTTCTATTTAATTTACGAACAGGTCTTATGTAATCGAAATAGTAGACGGTATCTGCGACCACCTTTTGGATGTCATCGCACTTCCAATATTGGAAGTGCGATGACATAACGTCCTTAAATCTTCCGAAAAAAGATTCCATTACTGCATTATCTCTTGGAGTTCCGGCTCTTGACATACTCTGAATAATGTTGTAAGATTTAAGCAGGTTACAATAACCTGCGGATGAGTACTGGACACCCTGGTCGCTGTGCAAAAGGATTTGGGTGCCGGTGCTCTTTCTTTTTTCGAGTATTCTTCTTGCGGGCCTCATTACAAGGAGGTTGTCAAAAGTGTTGCTCAATTCCCAATCAAGAATCTCGTTATTGAACAGATCCAGATAACAGGCCAAATAGTACCATTTTCCCTTGTTTTTAATATAAGTAACATCAGTAACGATTTTTTTCATGGGTTCATCTGAATCAAACTCTCTGTTTAAAATATTAGGAAATCTGTTGTGCTCGGATCCCGTATGGGCCGGGCATTTTTGTTTTCTTACGAACCCTTTAATTCCTACTCTTTTCAGGATTTGTAAACAGAAAGATCTGAAACAACCCAACCGTATTGGTTTAACAAGGTGTCTGCTATGCTTCTGTATCCTTGCGATGGAAAATGCCGATGAATATCTGTTACATAATAATCTAATTCTTGTTGCCATTGCTCATAACGATTCAATGTTCCTTTTCGTTTTAGCCACTTGTAATAGCCAGATCGAGAGACCTCATAAATTTCGCAAAGTTCTTTGACAGCATGTCGTTCACACTCTCTTTCTATACACACATATATTTGTTGAATCACTTTTTTCTGGCATCGCCCCTTTCGAGTTCTATGGATTTTTTTAGCCGTACGATCTCTCCATCTTTTTTTAGCAACTCACGTTCAAGCAAAGCAACCTTATACTCCAATTGTTCTGTGGGCGTAAGTTCTTTCTTTCGAGTATATTTAGCAAGCGGATTACCGGGCTTGCGCTTGTTAACAAGTGCAGCTTCGCCACCCTCTAAATATTGCTTTGTCCATTTGCAAATTAAAGAATTGTTTATCCCGGTTTCTCGCTCCAAACTTGTAAGTGTTTCTCCTTTTAAATTTCGCTTTACTAATGCAAGTTTTTCTTCCTTGCTATGACTTTTATTGGTTCCACCCTTTGGTCTTCCCATTTGCT
>JAFTZM010000004.1 GCA_017464525.1 Clostridia bacterium | reverse complement strand
GAAGAAATTTAAAGGCACATTACTTGCAATATTACGCTTCGCACCACTTATCGTATGTGCAGTATTTATGTGTGTATATCTGTTTTCGGGAGAAGAAATCACGGCGGAAAGCCTCTTAAACTTTGCACCGGAGGAACCGCTTTTTGCAGCACTGTTTCTTGTTCTGCTGTACGCCTTTAAATCATTAACGGTATTCTTCCCGATTATCGTACTGAACGTATTGGGCGGTTTTCTGTTTGAGCCCGACCACGCACTGATCGTCAATACCGTCGGTGTACTTGTGGAGCTTGCCATTCCGTATTGGATCGGCAGAGCTTCGGGTGCGGGCTTTGCGGATAAGCTATGCGAAAAGCATCCGAAACTTGGTGAAATTATCGGTGAAGGCTCGAATAACAACTTTTTTATGTCGTTCTTTCTCCGTGTAATTTCATGCTTACCGGGCGATGCCATCAGTATGTATTTCGGCGCAAGAAGGGTGCCGTTTTGGACTTGTCTGCTCGGCAGTTTCCTTGGCACACTTCCGGGAATGGTTGCCGCAACCTTACTCGGTATGAACATTACAGACCCATCGTCACCGATGTTTTGGGTATCTATGGGACTTACAGTAGGCATATCAGTTCTTTCTTTCCTTGTATATTTTTTATGGAGAAAAGCGAAAAAGAAAAGGAGTTGACAGTATGGATTTTACACCCGAAAAGAAAAAGAAACTTTCCAAATGGATTATAGGCATTGCTGCGGCTTGTATCGTGATTTTTTTAGGGCTGCAAAATATTGATGTTGTGGCAAAAGCATTTTCTTGGTGTGCAGGACTTATTATGCCGCTGATTCTTGGCTTTGCTTTTGCGCTGATTCTTAACGTGCCGATGCGATTTTTTGAATCGCATATTTGGAGCAAGACAAAGAAAAAAGGTCTGCAAAAGCTCCGCAGACCGCTATCGTTTATCATATCCCTTGTTCTCATTATCAGTATTTTGGTGGGTGTTGTTTGGCTGGTTATTCCTGAACTTGTGGATGCAATAAAGGTTATCGTTCAAGGCGCTATTGACCTTGTAAATAAATTCAGCGCTATGAGCGAATCTGAACTTTCTGAATTGCCGTTTGGAAGTATCCTACTGAATACCGATTGGGATAAGATGCTTGATACCTTGCAGAATTGGCTTAAAAATCAAAGCGGTACTATCGTAAATACCGCTGTGGGCACCATCGGTTCCTTGGTCGGCGGTATCTTCGATTTCTTTATTTCCTTTGTCTTTGCTATCTATATTCTGTTTAGCAAGGATAAGTTGAAAGCACAAGCAAAACGGATGATTCGTGTTTGGCTGCCGAAAAGTTTTGGCGAATGGTCGATCCATGCGGCATCTGTTGCAAGCCAAAACTTCCGTAACTTTATCTCCGGTCAGTCCTTGGAGGCCGTTATTCTTGGTGTCCTCTGTATGATCGGTATGTGGATCTTCGGTTTCCCGTATGCGCCTATGATCGGTGCGCTTGTGGGTGTAACCGCATTGATTCCTGTTGTAGGCGGTTTTATCGGTGCCGGTGTCGGCGCGTTTATGATTTTGACGGTAGATCCGATAAAAGCGGTATTTTTCCTCATATTCATTGTTGTTTTACAACAGCTTGAAGGCAACCTCATTTATCCGAGAGTGATGGGTAGCCGTGTGAATCTGCCGGGAATGTGGATTCTCGCCGCAGTTACCATAGGCGGCGGAATCGCAGGTCCGGTCGGTATGCTGTTATCTGTACCGATTGCATCTACCGTTTATGTTTTGGTGCGCGAAGCCACCGACAAGCGTGAGAAGAAAATGAAAGAGGGTTAAATATATGGGCATTACAACAATTTTGTTTGATTTGGACGGCACGCTTTTGCCGATGAATCAAGATAGGTTTGCAGGAGCTTATGTGAAGGGATTGACCATTGCAGCCGAACCTGCAGGTTACAGTCCGATGATTCTCTCTACAGCTATTATAGCAGGCACAGCCGCTATGGTTAAGAATGACGGAAAGAAAACAAATGAAGAAGTGTTTTGGGATACACTCGAAAGAACCTACGGTGAATCGGTGAAAAACGATATTCACTTATTTGACGAATTTTACGCTACCGACTTTCAGAAAATCAAGGATGTCTGCGGCTTTGATCCAAAGGCAGCAAAACTTATTAGGCACATAAAAGAAAAAGGCTTCCGTGTTGCACTTGCCACCAATCCGCTGTTTCCGTCGGTAGCCACCGAAAGCCGTATCCGTTGGGCAGGACTTGACAGACAAGATTTTGAACTTTATACCACCTACGAAACCTCTCGATATTGTAAGCCTAACCTTGATTATTACAAGGCAATACTGAATCAGTTACAAGTGTCACCGGAGGAATGTGTGATGGTTGGTAACGATGCTCACGAGGATATGATTGCAGAACAACTCGGTATGAAGGTGTTTCTGCTCACCGATTGTTTGATTAACAAAAATAACGCAGACATTTCCCGTTATCCGCAGGGCAGTTTTGATGAGTTATTCGCATTTATTGATAGGTTAGAAAGGTAGACCCACATTGGAGCAGAACAAAAAGAAGCCTTGGCTTTTTAGATTTATAAAATATTTAGTACGGTTGTTTTATCCGAAAATTGAACTGGTCGGTCTTGAAAACATGCCCGACGAACCGTGCGCCATTATCGGAAATCATACGCAAATGCACGGGCCGATTGCGGGAGAACTCTATTTTCCCGATAACTGCTACACCTGGTGCGCGGCACCGATGATGAAGCTGAAAGAGGTACCGGCTTACGCTTACAAAGATTTTTGGTCGCAGAAGCCAAAGGTGTTACGACCGCTATTCAAACTCGTTTCATACATAATTGCGCCCTTGTCCGTGCTGATTTTCAACAATGCACGGACGATTGCCGTTTATAGAGACAACCGTATTTTAAGTACCTTTAGAGAGTCGATTACCAAATTACAGGACGGAAAAAGTGTTGTTATTTTCCCCGAGCAAGATAAAAAACACAACCATATCGTTTATGATTTTCAAGAGGGCTTTGTAGATATTGCGCGGCTTTATTATAAGCGCACAGGCAAGGAGCTTTCCTTTGTTCCGCTTTACATAGCGCCCAAGCTTAAAAAGATGTATTTAGGCAGACCGATAAAATTTTGTGCCGAAACGCCTATTGCAGAGGAACGCCGCCGTATCTGTGATTATCTTATAAAGGAAATTACCGATATTGCTGTAGGTTTACCCGAGCATACGGTTATACCGTATCGTAATATACCAAAGAAATTGTATCCGAAAAATACTCAAAAGGAGGCGGAATAATGAGAAAACCACAAGTCGATTACCGTCAGTTTCGTTTTTCAAAATTAAATACACCGCAGTTTTCTCATTTAAAGCTGCTTCTCGGTTGGGTAGGATATTTTATCCTGTATTTCCTAACGGAAAACCTGATACCCGTAGAAAAATGCCACGTTATCCACTCCGGGCTTGACGATATCATTCCATTTTGCGAGTGGTTTTTGCTGCCGTATGTGTTTTGGTACGCACTGATCGTTATCTCGCTTGGCTACTTTGCGCTATATGATGTGGATAGTTTTAAAAAGCTGCAAACCTTTATTATTATCACACAGGTTTGTGCCATGGTGGTATATATCCTTTATCCGAACTGTCAGAATCTGCGACCCACCGAGTTTCCGAGAGATAATTTCTTGACCGATTGTATCGGTTTTATATACGCCTTTGATACCAATACAGGTGTTTGTCCGTCACTGCATTGCGCTTATTCCATCGGGATTGCAAGTGTGTGGCTCAAAGCAAAGGACGTTTCAAAGCTATGGAAGGCATTTGTGGTGATTGCCGTTATTTTAATTTGTCTTTCTACAATGTTTATCAAACAACATTCGGCGGTAGACTTCTTTGCAGCTTTGCCTGTGTGTCTGCTTGCTGAGATATTAGTGTTCAAGGTCTTTTACAAGAAAAAAGCATAAAGTTTAGAGGGATGGGGTTTATGAGTATTAACATCAAGGAAGTTATATCGAAAAAGGATTTAAAGAAATGGATTGAGTTTCCAAATTCACTTTATAAGGACAATGACTATTACGTTCCGTTTTTAGCAAACGATGAGATGGAAACATTTACACCCGACAAAAATCCTGCCTACGCTTTTTGCGAAACAAAACTGTTTTTAGCATATAAGGACAATAAAATTGTCGGCAGAATTGCGGGACTGATCAACCACGCTTACAATAAGAAATGGGGCAAAAACGCCATTCGTTTTACCCGTTTTGATTTTATTGATGATTATGAAGTATCCGAAGCTTTATTTCAAAGGGTAGTTAATTGGGGCAAAGAAAACGAACTTACTGAAATCATGGGGCCGATCGGCTTTACCGATATGGATCACGAAGGTATGCTGATTGAAGGTTTCGAAGAATTGAACCTTTCCATTACTTTTTATAATCATCCCTATTATATCGACCATATGGAACGCTTAGGGCTCCAAAAAGATATCGACTGGTTTGAATACCGTATCAACGTCCCTGAAAGCTTGGATCCTCGCTTTGCGAGAATCAGCAACCGCATATGCGAGAAAAACGGCTATTCGGTGGTTACCTATAACAACCGCAAGGTGCTGTATAACGATGCTTTGGAAGCCTTCAAGATCATAGACATTGCTTTTTCAAAGCTATACGGCACCGTGCCACTGACTCCCGAAGTGATCAAGCACGCCATTGACGGATACGTACCTGTGGTAAATCTCGACTACGTCTGCTCGATAAAAGATAAAGACGGCAATATTATCGGTTTTGGTGTGCTCGTTCCGTCTATCGCCAAGGCGCTGAAAAAATCGGACGGCAAAATGCTGCCTTTTGGTGTGTTCCGTCTTCTCAGAGCACTGGGCGGCAAAAACGATACTCTTGAAATGTTCTTTGTAGCCGTTCATCCCGATTATCAAGCGCAAGGGCTTCCCGCTATACTAATCAGCACCCTTGCAAAGAAGATTATCGAAAACGGTGTCAAATACTGCGAAACGGGCCCGATGCTCGAAACCAACACCGCCGTTCACAGTATGTGGCGGCACTTTGAAAAACGTCAGCACCGTCGCCGCCGTTGTTACATAAAGGCTATCTGACAACTTGAATTATAAACGCAAATGTTATATAATATACGTTGCAATTTTGGATTTTACGGAGCGTAATTATGAGCGATAACAAGGAAATGCTCGGCACGGCGCCGATTGGTAAACTGCTGTTCAAATTAGCAGTTCCGACGGTAGTGGCCCAACTTATCAATATGCTATACAATATCGTTGACCGCATCTATATCGGTCATATGCCGGGGGACGGAAGTCTTGCACTTACGGGTGTTGGTGTATGTATGCCCATCATTATGATCATCTCGGCGTTTGCGGCGCTGATTGCTTCGGGCGGCGCACCGAAAGCATCTATCTCGATGGGCAAGGGTGACAACGATTCCGCCGAAAAAATTATGGGCGGTTGCTTTTCTCTACAGCTGATTATCTCTGCCGTACTGACCGCCGTTTTGCTGATTTGGAACAAAGACCTGCTTTTGATGTTCGGCGCAAGTGAAAACACCATCGGGTACGCCAACGATTATATGAACATCTACGCTATCGGCACGGTATTCGTTCAGCTAACACTTGGTATGGGTGCGTTTATTACCGCGCAGGGCTACACCAAAATCAGTATGATTACGGTGCTGATCGGTGCTGTCAGCAATATTATTCTCGACCCTATATTCATTTTCGGATTTAAGATGGGAGTAAAAGGTGCGGCTCTTGCCACCATCCTTTCCCAAGCCATTTCTTGCATTTGGGTGCTTACCTTCCTTTGCGGCAAGAAAACCTATTTAAAACTCAAAAAGCATAATCTCCGTATAGACGGAAAACTCGTTTTTCCTTGTGTTGCGCTTGGAACGGCAACCTTTATTATGCAGAGCAGCGAAAGCGTCATTTCGGTCTGCTTTAATTCTTCGCTATTAAAATACGGCGGTGATATTGCCGTAGGCGCTATGACAATACTTACAAGCGTGATGCAGTTTGCGATGCTCCCGATGCAAGGCATTGCGCAAGGGGCACAGCCGATATTAAGTTATAACTTCGGCGCCAAAAATGCTGAGCGTGTCAAGAAAACCTTTAAACTTTTGCTTATCTCTTGCTTGAGCTTCTCGTTTATTATTTGGGGCGCTATTATGCTATTCCCGCAAATTTTTGCAGGGATTTTTACACCTGATGCAGCACTGATTGAATTTACCGCAACGGCACTTCGTATTTATTGCGGTGTGATGTGCATCTTTGGTATTCAGATCGCTTGCCAGATGACCTTTGTTTCCATCGGTAACGCGCCTTGCTCTATTATTGTTGCTATCGTTCGCAAGTTTGTATTACTCTTACCGCTGATTTACATTATGCCGCAACTTATTGCAGATAAGACGATGGGCGTTTATACTGCAGAGCCGGTTGCCGACGTGATCGCCGTAACCTTTACTGCTATTCTTTTCACTGTACAATTTAAGAAGGCATTAAACTCGCTAAGGGTAGAAAATTCGAATGAGATAACCCACGATTTCCATTAAAATTGATTTTCTTTTTCTTTGGTTAATGCGTAGTAATTTTTACACCTCTTGATATTACGGCAGAGGTAAGGTATAATACCGTTACGGTCGGTAAGTCTTGAAATGACCACATATTCTTGTTGTGTGGTTCTGTTGTTTTGGCTTGGTATTTTTATTGTTTTCACGACCACATTTCATCCCACAGAGCCGTATGGAGCACACGGAAACAGTGGAGACAAGATGCGGGGAGACGATGGTTTTTCGGAACAAAAACCACTATATGTAGTATAAATAATTAGAAATTAACTATATGTAGCCGTTCGGGACCAAGAGGCCGGGCGTTCGAGTCGCCTCACTCCGACCATTAAAAAAGAGATTGCATTTTTGCAATCTCTTTTTTAATTATTTAATGCAGCGACGAGAACGCAGTTCGATAAGTGATGCCCCAAAAATACCGAGCCTGCGGCGATGGATTTTTGGCCGGCAGAACTTATGCAGGGCGTATGCTGCAGAGCGGCATGCGCATCGCTGTCGCCTCACTCCGATCACCGCCTGCGGTTGCGACTGCGAGCGCTGCCTGCGGCAGATGAAGCGAGCAGGTTAGCAGGTGCCGTAACACGAAAAATATGGAGCTAACAGCAGCTGGCGACGGATATTCCGATGTTGCGAATGGGCTGTTGATCAGAATTTAAAATACGGAATATTGTATAGGACGGACAGAGGCTCTACCGGGTCGCCCACTTCAATCAAAAGCAAAAAGCGCACAGAGATTCTTATTCAAACGTATACCCCTCAAAGCCGGAGGAATATTTTTGTTCCCCATCGGGGAGCACCCACATAGCTTCGGCGTCGAGGAGGGATTCGATGAGGGCTTTGCCCTCCTCATAGGTCATGGAGAAGAGGGCAGTGGAGAGGGCATCCGCCCTACCGGAATGGGTACAGAGCACCGAAACGGAGCGGAAGTTGGTACCGGGCATGAGGGTATCAGGGTCGATAATATGATGGTAGCGGGTGCCATCCACCATATAATACCGCTGATAGCTGCCGCTGGTGACCAGGCTTTTTCCTGCCAGGTGCAGATAAGCAATATACGGAGTTTCCGCATTTTCGGTATCGGGATTTTCGATACCCACCGACCAGGGCTCCCCATCAGGGCGGCTGCCCACGCAGCGCACATTTCCGCCCACATTCAGAATATAGCCGGTGATGCCCTTCTCCTCCAGATACAGCGCCACCTGCTCGGTGGCATAGCCCTTGGCGATGGCGCCCACATCCAGGGACATGGCGGGATCGGCAAGAAAAACGGTGGAATTTTCCTCATCCAGAATCATCTTTTCGATATCGGTATGCTTGGCCGCCTCTTGCAGTTTTTCCATGGGCGGCAATTGGGCCGCTTCGGGATGGTCGTTGCCCTCGGTGCGGTAATAATGCCAGATGGAAAGGACGCTACCCATGGCAATATTCATCTTTCCTTCGGTCACCCCATAAAGATCCTTCGCATAGACCAGCAGATCCATGATCTTCTGATCCACCTGCAGGGTCTGATGAACGCCGTTTTTTAGGTCGTTGACGGCGCAGAGGTTGGTGACCCCATCATAGCGCTTATAGATATCATAAAGCTGATGATATTCCTTCAAAAGCCCCTTGATCTCGGCGCAGACCCCATCAAATTCTTCTTTGGAATCTGCATAGCCCACCAACGTGGTGGCAGTATCAAAAAAATCGAAGGAATAATCGGTATATTTAATTTTTCCCGGTTTACAGGCGGCAAGCCCCGGCAGAAGGGCTGCGATCAGCAGCGCAGCAATGAGACGTTTCATAAAATGCTCCTAAAAAAGGGGGATGCCTGCACATCCCCCTTTCAAACTGTTTTTTATACGGTAGCAGCCTTCACAGCAGCCTTCACCATATCGGAGATCCCGATGGTGCAGCCGGCGGTCTGGAGGGACTCAACGCCGTAGCCATCTGCTTCCAGAGCAGCGATGCCGGCGGCATCCTTCCCGGCCAGAGCGGCATCAAAAGCAGCAGCCTGCTCGTTCCACTCCTTCACAACGCCGTCGCCGTTCTTATCCTGAGACTGGCCATAAGCAGCCATGCCGTAGTTGGTGCCCAGCTCCTTCTTGGTAGCCAGAGCAGCCTTTACATCGGAGGTAACAGCACCCTTAGCATCAAAGGAAACGCTGGCAGCAACGCAATCGGTAGCGGCAGCCTGCACCTTGCCATTAGCATCCAAGGCAGCGGCGGTAACGGTGATCTCCAGCTCATTGGAGCCATCCTTCTCATCGGTAACATCGGTAACGGTCTGGGAAGCCACAACACCCAGCTGCAGAGCAGCATCGGCGGTAGCGGCAGAATCAGCAGCGTTGGCAACAGCCTTTTCCACAGCGGCGATCAGCCCGGAAACTGCGATGGTGCAGCCGGCGGTCTGAACATCCTCGGTGGCATAGCCATCCACAACCAGCGCCTTCACTTCATCGATGGTCTTGCCTTCGATGGCAGCAACCAGAGCAGCGACCTGCTCGTTCCATTCCTTCACAACACCGTCGCCATTCTTATCCTGGGACTGACCGTAAGCAGCCATACCGTAATCGGTGCCCAGCTCCAGCTTAGTGCGGAGATCTGCATTGGCCACAGCCTTACCCTCGGCGGTATAAGCCAGATCAGGGGCCAGCTCATCGATGGCACACTTCACAATCTTGCCATTTGCATCCAGCAGGACAGCGGCAACCGTAGCGGTCACGCCGGTCTTACCGTTGGTCTCACCGTCTGCATTGGCAGAGGTGCCGTAAGCAGCGGACACACCCAAGCCCAGCTTCACTTCCTCGGCGGTTTTCTTTCCGCAGCTGCTGAGAGCTACCAAAGAAAACAGCATCATCACAGCCAGAATCGCACTTAAAACTCTTTTCATGGTTCATTCTCCTTTAAAATATAGTTTTCCACAAATTATTATACACGGTTGATTTCAATAGTCAAGGTTTTCCTTTATATTTTGGCCTTTTTCAGGTATTTTAACACCAAAAATCCCGCGAATCCCACCAAAATTCCCGCAACAGTACCGGTAAGGGTGAGGATGATCATATAATACCCGATCTCGGCGGTCTCCAGCACCAGCATAGCAACCAGGATCTGGCCCAGATTGTGGAAGATGCCGCCGGTGATACTGACCCCCACCATGGAAAACCGGTCGGTCTTTTTTAAAAGAACCATGATCCCAAGGCTCAGACCCGCTCCGGCAACGCTATACGCCAGGGTCATGATATTGCCGAAAAGCAACGCCACCGCCAAAAGCCGCACCAGCGAGACCGCTGCAGCTTCCTTGAAAGAAAAGCGATAAAGCAAAAACAGGATCATAATATTAGGCAACCCCATTTTGATCCCCGGCACCGCCGACCAGAGGGGCGGCAGGATGGCCTCCACATAGGCAAGAATCAGGGTAACAGCGGTGCAAAGCCCCAGAAAGGCAACTTTTTTAGTTTTATTTTCCATTCCTCACACCACCATATCGGGGGCATCCGGTTCCGACGCCACAATTTTAATGACCAGCTCATGGGGCAGGCAAACGATGGTCTCCCCCGCCTTGGAAACCGGCCGGTGCTCCACACAGATCTGATCGGGGCAGGTGGCCTCGGCCATATAGGCCTTGCCATCCCGGATCACCAGGAGGTTCGTGACCGTTTCCCCATCGGCGATGGGGATCTCCTGCTCCTCGCTGAGGGAATAGCGGGCGGTCTCAGTGCCGTTTTGGATCACCGCCGCGTAGCCCCCCTCCTTGCGGGTAAGGGTATAGACCAGCGCAAACACCGCCACCGCCAGAAGGATCCCAGCCAGCAGCAAAAGATCGTTGCGGCGCCGTTTTTGCGGCGCCGCTTGATTCAGTTCCTTCCTCATAAGGTCTTCAGGCAGTGGGTGGGGCAGCCTTCCACGCAGGCGCCGCAGCCGCTGCACTTAGCATAGTCCACCACCGCCAGATTATTCACCACGGTAATGGCATTTTCGGGGCAGTTCTTTTCGCACTTTTTACAGCCGATGCAGGCATTGGTGCAGACCTTGCGAGCCACCGCACCCTTATCCTGATTGCTGCAAAGAACCACCACGTTTCCGTTGTCGGGCACCAAAGAGATGATGCCTTTGGGGCAGGTTTTAGCGCAAAGGCCGCAACCCACACAGACCCGGCGATCGATGCGGGCAATACCGTCCTGCAGGCAGATGGCATCCACCGGGCAGACCTCCGCACAATCCCCGCAGCCCAAGCAGCCGTAGCTGCAGGCACCGGGGCCGCCATACAGCACGGAAGCGGCACGGCAGGTGCCGGTTCCGTCGTAAATGGCTTTTTTAGAAGTAGCATCGCAGGTGCCGTTACAATGAACCACCGCCACGTGCTCTATCACATCTTCGGCGGGAATCCCTAAGATCCCGGCCAGTTCTTCGGCAGTACCATCGCCGCCGGGGATGCAAAGATTGCTCCTCACACCGCCCGCCGCCAGTGCATGGGCGTATTCATCGCAGCCGGCATAGCCGCAGGCGCCGCAATTGGCGCCGGGCAGGCAGGCACGGAGCGCCAGCGCCTTTTCATCCTCCGGCACATGGAAGAAATGAGAGGCAACGCTCAGCAGGATCCCTGCCAGCAGGCCGATGGCCGCCACCACAAGAAGGGCAATTAAAATATCATACATAGCAGCGTCCTCATTTCAAAAGATTTTCAACAATCCCGGCAAAGCCGAAGAAGGCCAGCGACACAAAGGAGGCAGCGATCAGCGTTACCGGCAATCCCCGCAGATACTTGGGGATCTTCCTTTCCTCGATACGGGAGCGCACCCCGGAAAAGAGCACCATGGCCAGCAAAAATCCCAAACCGCAGCCCAGAGAGCTCACAATGGACTGCACAAAGGTGTATCCATCATTGATATTATTGATGGTGACCCCCAGCACCGCGCAGTTGGTGGTGATCAGGGGCAGATAAACGCCCAGACTCTTATGGAGCGCCGGGATAAATTTTTTCAGAATGATCTCGGTGAGCTGCACCAGGGCGGCGATCACCAGAATAAATACGATGGTCTGCATATATTCCAGCCCGGTCTTTTCCAGAATAAATTTCTGGATGGGCCAGGTAACAGCGGTGGCCACCAGCATCACAAAGATAACGGCAATGCCCATACCGGTTGCCTGATCCAGCTTTTTGGAGACCCCCAAGAAGGGGCAGATCCCCAAAAACTGGCTGAGTACATAATTATTTACCAAGATACTTCCGAAAAGAATACTGATAAGAAGCTTCGTATTTTCCATCTCAGTTCTCCTCCTTTTCAGCGCAGGCAGAGCAGTTCCCGGCAGAAGGGCAGCCTTCGCAGCCGAAGGACGTCTTTTTTGGAGCCCGGCCCTGGGTGATGGCGGTGACCGCAAAGATCAGAAGGCCATAGACCAGCAGGCCGCCGGGGGCTTGCGTCAGGATATCGACGGTATGATCCTTCAGGAAGGGGATCTCCATCCCGGCAAAGGAGCCGCTGCCGAATACCTCGCGCAGGGTGGCCATAGCCAGCAGGGCCAGGGTAAAGCCCAAGCCCATCCCCACGCCGTCCAGCGCAGATTTTGCCACAGAATTCTTGCTGGCAAACATCTCGGCTCTGCCCAGAATGATACAGTTTACGGTAATCAGCGCCAGATAAACGCCCAGCAGCTCATAAAGCTCCGGCAGGTAGGCGTGCATAAACATCTGAACGATGGTCACAAAGCCGGCAATGATCACAATATAGCAGGGGATCCGCACCGTATCGGGAATGACCTTCCGCAGCAGGGAGATCACCACATTGGAGCAGATCAGCACCACCATAGCCGCAATGCCCATGGCAAAGGCGCCGATGACGGTCTGGGTGGTAGCCAGGGTGGGGCAAGTGCCCAACACCAGCACAAACACCGGATTTTCAAGGAGCAGGCCCTTGAATAATACGGAAATATTACTGTTCTTTTTCATATTTTCATGCCGCTCCTTCCAGAATTTTTACAGCCTCCAGCGCCTTGCCCACCGCAGTCTTATAGCCGTTGGTGGTGAGGGTGGCGCCGCTGATAGCGTCGATGTCTTTATAATTGCTTTCGTCCTTGCCGTTGAACTGGGTATAGAAGGCAGGCTCGGCGCAGGCAGAGCCGATTCCATCGGTCTCCTGCTGAGAGATGGTCTCGCAGGCAATGATCTTACCGGCAGGGGTAACAGATACCCGGATCATAATGGGTTCCCCGGAAGGGGCATAATACTTATCGCCGTTAATGCCGAAGCCGGAGCCCTTCACCTCAAACACATAATTGCCGCTGGCGGTCTTTTCCGCCTTGGTGATGGCGGTGGGCAGCTCATAGCCGGAAAGATCCAGCGCCTCCACCTTCGATTCGGCCACCTTCTGGGCCAGGGCAGGATCCACAACGAAATCCTCCCCCTTCACAAAAACGGTGCCGCTGCCGTTATCGGCAACATAAACAGCGGAAACGCCTTCCAACTCCTCTACCATAAACCAGGGGGTAAAAGCACCCTCGGCGGCAGGCAGAGCGGCGGAGAGATTGTCCTTCAAAATTTCTTCCTCGCTGCGGAGATCCACAGAACCGCCGCCTAAGATGACCGCTGCATTCAGCGCATCCTTCACCGCATTGCGGTAGGCTCCGGTCGTCTTGGTCATGGAGGCCACAGTATCCACCGTATCGATATCGGCCGCCGTCTTCCCCACAGTTTTCTCACCGTAGGTCTTTTCTGCCCCCAGCGTTTCGCTGCTGGCCAGGCAGGTAGCACCGGTCACGGTACCGGCGGCATCCACGCCGCACATAATGACCAGGCCGGTGGAATAGCCGGCGGTCGTCAGCTTCACCACATAACCGCCGGTACTTTCGGCATAGACCTCGGTGACGGTGGCGGGAAGCTCATAGCCGGAAAGATCCATCAATTCAAAATCCTCGCCCTCCGGCATCACCACCAGCAGCGCCTCATTGGCGGCGGCGGATTCATTCTGTTCAATGATGGGGGCGGTCAGGTAATTGGTGGCAGCCATCAGCAGGGCCACCACCGCACAGATGGCAGTAAGAGCAATGACGCTTTTTAAATACTTTTTCATGCTTTTTTGCCTCCAAACAGTTTACGGGGTGTCCATTTTTCGATGAAGGGATTCAAAATATTCATCAGCAGAATGGCAAAGGAAACACCCTCAGGATAGTTGCCCCACAGCCGGATCAGCACGGTGATCACACCGGCGCCGATACCGAAGATCAGCTTACCGGCCGGGGTGGAGGGAGAGGTCACATAATCGGTGGCCATAAAGATGGCGCCGATGAAAAGACCGCCGGAAAAAATGTAGGCCAGCGTAACAGTCAGATCGCCCTGCACCGCCAAGGTGAAGAGGAATACCGTGCCGATATAGGCCACCGGCAGGTGCCAGGAGATGACACCCCGCGCCAGCAGGTAGATGCCGCCGATCAGCAGAGCCAGCACGCTGGTCTCGCCGATGGCACCTCCGTTTTTACCCAAAAACAGCTCCAGCAGATCCGGCACATTTCCCTGGCTCAGCTCCACCAGAGGGGTGGCGGCGGAAGCAGAATCCACCGGGAAAGCAGCCTGCGCCATAGAGCCGAAGGCAATGAGCATAAACACACGGCCGGTGATGGCGGGATTAACCACATTACAGCCGATGCCGCCGAAGAAGCACTTGACGATCACGATGGCAAACACGCTACCGATCACCGCCTGCCAGAGAGGGATATTGGCAGGCAGGTTCAGCGCCAGCAACAGGCCGGTCACCACAGCGCTCAAGTCGTTGACGGTCTGTTCTTTTTTAATAATAAGGTTGAAAAACCCCTCGCTGAGCACCGCAGCGGCAATACAGGTCACCACCACCGCCACCGCAGAGCCGCCGAACAGCACGATACCGGCGGCGGTAGCAGGCAACAGAGAGAGGATCACATCCAGCATGATATTGCGGGTATTCCGCTTGCTGCGGATATGCGGGGAAACAGAGATATGCAGTTTGGATTCCATTACTTCTGATCCTCCTTTTCTTTTGCAGCAGCCCGAGCATCCCGCAGGGCAACCTTGGCCAGCTTATTATTCTGAACCAGGGGACGGTTGGCGGGGCAGATAAAGGCGCAGCAGCCACATTCCATACAAACATCCGCGCCGGCCTTTTCCATGGCCTCTGCATCCCCTTCCCGATAGGCCTTTTCCAACGCTACGGGATTAATGCCGAAGGGGCAATGGTTATAGCAAGCACCGCAGCGGATGCAGGCAGTCTCCTTACCGGCGACCGCATCCTTCTGATCAAAGGCCAGGATGGCGTTGGTATTTTTCAGCACCGGTGCCGAAAGATCTGCCACGGCCACGCCCATCATGGGGCCGCCGTACAGTACCTTGCCCGGCTCTTCCTTAAATCCGCCGCAGAAGGCAAAGACCTCCTCCATGGCAGTGCCGATGGGAACGATCACGTTTTTAGGCTCCTTCACGGCGCTGCCGTCCACGGTGATGCACTTGTCCACCAAGGGCATTCCGGTCTTAAGATACTGACCGATGCAGGCCAAAGTGGTGCAGTTGACCACAATACAGCCCACATCCAGAGGCAGCTTGCCGGCGGGGATGACCTTGCCGGTGGTGTGGTAGACCAGCACCTTTTCGCCGCCCTGAGGATATACCGCCGGCAGGGTGACCACCTGCACGCAGGGATCCGCGTTGGCCAGCTCCTTCATTTTGGCAATGGCGCTTTTTTTATTATTTTCAATGCCGATGATCACCTTTTTGATGCCCAGATGGGTCTCCAGCGCCCGGAGGGCATCCGCCATTTCATCGGCCCGCTGGGTCATGGTGAGGGAATCGCTGGTGATATAGGGCTCACATTCGGCGCCGTTGATGATCAGTGCCTCCACCTTTGCGGGATCTACTTTAAACTTCACATAGGTGGGAAAGCCTGCACCGCCCAAGCCTACGATCCCGCTCTTACGGATAGCCTCTACCAACTCTTCCTGATTGGTAACGGTAGGCGGCGCAATGGCGGGATCGGGGGTATTGGCCCCATCCGATTCAATAACTACGGCAGGAAGCTTCCGGCCGTTTACCTGCAGCTGCTCCACGATTGCCTTCACGGTGCCGGAAACACTGGCATAGACCGGGGAAGAGATCGCCCCGTTCTGCTCAGCAACAAGGGTACCTACATCCACATGGTCCCCCACCTTCACCACCGGAACAGCCGGCGCACCAATGTGCATCCCCATGGGAAGCGTAACGGTTTTCGGCGTTTCCATGGCTACTGCAGCAGTATCTGCGGTATTTTTTCTGTGGGGCAGATGGACCCCATGAAGAGAAAATGCCATTTTTTAACCTTCCTTTCAAAATCTGACTAACATCAGTATTTGCTGTTTTCCATCCTATAATATATAATTTTTTTTGCTTTCTGTCAATATGAACTCTTTGGATAAAATGGAAAAGATGGCACACTGGGTGCCATCAGATAGGGAAGAATCGGTTTTAAAACCATTTTTACACAATGACAAAATTCCGTAATGCGTCAGCGTTGTGGGATTTTGTCATTGTGTATGAACATCAAAAGGTTGTTATCGTGTCGGATTAAGTCGTAATTTATTTTCTCAACCGAGCATACAGTTTCATATCCATGACCTTCCCATTTTTGACTGCATTACTGCGCAGCGTTCCCTCACACAAAAAGCCCGCCTTTTCAAGCACCCGGCAAGAGCCGATATTATGAGCAAACGGCTCTGCGTAGATACGGATCACGTCGCTATAGGCAAACACATAGTCACAAAGTTGCCGAACCGCTTCGGTCATAATCCCTTTGCCCCAATATTCCTCCGCAATATAGTAGCCAAGCTCGGCAGTCTTATGATGAATATTCACCCCACGGAATGCGCTGATGCTACCGATCACTTTTCCGTCTGCCGTAACAGCAAAAGCAAAGGTATCGTTTTCATCGGCGGAAAGCATAGCAGAAATATAGTCCCGCCCGTCTTGCTCGGTATAAGGGTACGGTAATCCGTCACGCAAATGATCCTGCACCTTTTTATTGGAAAGAGCAGCCGCCAGATCCGCTGCGTCTGCAAGCTCCCATTTTTTAATCTGTACTAACATTTTTTCTCTAATTCTTTCATTTATATACCGTTTTTCCCTGCACAACGGTCAGAAAAATCTCCATTTTTTCATTAAAAACTTACATCCGCATCATAGCCGGGGCGAGGCACCCCTTATTTTTCAGCCCCATGGCTTTGGCAGGGGTCTCGTTGGCCATCTCCTGCGATCCTGCCATCCTGCAGGATGATTCCATTGATAATCGCTGTTTTCATCGCAATTACAGAAGCTTTTCGATGGCAGCGGCAATGGCTTCGCCCAGCATTTTTTTGCCGTCGTCGTTAAAATGGCAGCCATCGTTGCTCTTCAACTCGGGATGCTCCACCATCAGCCCATAGGCATCAAAGACCGGCAGGCCGGTTTCGGCGGCGATCTCCCGTACCTTCTCGTTATACGCGATCACGGTGGCGTTAGTCTCCTGCAGGGTGACGGGTGTTTCATGCTTGGCGGGATCTCCGCCGGTACCGCAGGTCAAAGGCGTGGAAAGCCCCAGAATAAAGGGCGCCTTGACGATCTTCTGCAGCAGACCCAGCGTACGAAGGTAGTTTTCCTTATATACCTCAGGGGTCTGGCCGTGGAAATGAAGGCCGCTATTAAAGTAAACGGCGGCATACTCAAAGCTTTCCTGAGCCGCAAGAAGCTCTACCTCCCGATAAAGGAAAGGATCGTCCACCCCCTTGGAGGTGGCATAGGAACTGATGGTATGGCCCTCGGGCAGGTTTTTACCCACGATACTCTTGCAGCCATCGATGATAGAATCGCCGATCAGCAATACTCGTCTCATCTTTTCATCGGCGTTTTCCCGCCACATTCTGGTCCATTCAATTTTTTCATTCATTTTCAATCACCTCTATGCCATTATAGCACACGTTAGCCAAAATTCAAATATTGCATTATTTCAAGGAGTATGGTATAATTTGTTTTTATAAGAAGGAGGTGGTTTTTATGGGTGAATACGGCCTGCGGTTGCTTTTGGCAACCCTATGCGGAGCCCTGCTGGGGGCAGAACGCAGTTTCCGCCGAAAGGATGCGGGGGTCCGAACGCACAGTATTTTATCCCTGGCCACCTGCCTGTTTATGCTCCTATCCAAATATGCCTTTTTCGGAGCGCAAGGCGGGGCAGATCCCACCATGATCGCCTGCCAGATCGTAATGGGCATCAACTTTATGGGTGCGGGAATCATCTTCCGCAGCGGTCAGATCATTTCCCACGGGCTGACCACTGCCGCCGGGATCTGGGCCACCGCCGCCATCGGGATGGCCTGCGGCTGCGGCATGAAGCTGCTGGCGTGTCTCTTTACCCTGATGATCTTCGGGCTGCATTTGCTGATCCAGCGCTTTAACATCGGCGGCACCGCCTACACCCCCCGGGAAATGAAGATCACGGTAGAAAATACGCCGGAAATGTGGGAAGTGCTGCGGCAGATGCAGCAGCACTATCAGATCCAAATCCTTTCCTTACGCTGCAAACGCAAAGCGGAGGGCAATACGGTGAAGCTGATCCTACAGGTGCAGCTGCTGCGCGCCATCCCCATGGAGGACATCATCCATCTGATGGATGCCCACAAAGAATTCAAGGAATTTTCGATATAGGAGAAACACCATGGAACTTATTGATAATGTTATTAATTATATTACCAATCATCATATTCTTTCCTGCTTGGTTCGGCTGATCGCCGCCCTGATCTGCGGCGCCTTTATCGGCCTGGAGCGTACCAAACGTTCCAAAGAGGCGGGTATCCGCACCCACTGCATCATCGCTTGCGCTTCGGCGCTGATCATGATCATCTCCAAATACGGCTTTGGGGATATGATCGATGCGGCCGGCAACGCCATCGCCGGAACCCGGGGGGTAGATCCTTCCCGTATTGCAGCGCAGGTCGTCAGCGGCATCTCCTTTTTGGGCGCCGGCGTGATCTTTAAAAACGGCAACACCGTAAAGGGGCTTACCACCGCTGCCGGCATCTGGGCCACCGCCGGTGTGGGGATGGCCTGCGGTGCCGGAATGTACGAAATTGCCGGGATCGTGACCCTGCTGATCCTCGTTGTGCAGATGCTGATGCATCGATTCAGCATCGGCAACGATGCCTACTCCACTAGTGAGATCCGCATTACCCTGGTAGATACCCCCGAGATCCGCGCCGCATTAAAGGCCAAGCAGGCAGAGTTGGGCATCGATGTGACCAACTCCCGGATCACCACCTGCGGAGATAACACCCTGAACCTGATCCTCCAGGTGCGGATGAAAAATGCCATTCCTTTTAATGAAGTAATGAAATTCATGGATGAACACCCTGAAATCAAATCTTTAAGTGTTTAAGGAGTTATCATGAACTACATTGTTTTCGACATGGAATGGAACCAGCCCTATTCCAAGGAGTCGGCCATTCAATCCCCCATTTATCTTTCCGGTGAGATCATCCAGATCGGTGCCATCAAGCTGAACGAAAAGGCAGAAGCCATCGATTGCATCGATCTGCTGATCGCCCCCACCTTCTACAAAAAGCTCCATCACCGCATCAAAAAAATGACCGGGATCACCCAGGAAGCGCTGAAGGGCCAAAAAAAGTTCAAAGAGGCCATCGCCGATTTTCGGGAATGGTGCGGCAAGGACTGCATCTTCCTAACCTGGGGTTACGATGATATCCAGCAGCTGAAGGACAATATCCTGATGCATGATCTGGAGGAGGAGTGGCTCCCCCCCTGCTTGAACCTGCAGGGCATCTTCAACCACCAGATCGCCCATGAAAATCGGCAATTCTCCCTGGAATATGCCATGGAACAGCTAAACATCATCCCCTCCCTGCAGGCTCACAACGCCTTCAATGATGCCATTTACACTGCCCGGGTTGCCAAATGCCTGAATCTGAAGGAAGGTATCCGCAACTATCAGGAGCTCAACGGTCTCCTCTGGCACAGTATGCACAGCACCAAGGAATTCTTCCCCTGCTTCCGCTCCAAGGAAAAGGCCTTGGCTGATCCGAAACTGAAAAAGCTTTCCTGCCCCATCTGCGGCAAAATGTTGAAAATTAAGGAATTCACCCCCATTGACGAAAAAAATGCCGAAGCAGAGGTCCGCACCCATCATGGCCCCCTCTCTGTGAAACTGAAGGTGATGCAAAACCATCACAGAGCGTATTATATCAAAAGAACTATACGGTTTGTATAACCAACACAGCTCTGTATAACAGAGCTGTGTTTTTTTCTTCCATTTATATATAGACAACATAATGTATAATTTTAGCAACATAAAACGATATGAAAATACAAAATAATATGTCATAATTACTTTATTATAAGTTGGAATATTTTTTATTAAAATATTCTGCACATGAGGAGGATTATTTATGGCTTCAAGAAAAACAAAACTGATGTCCGGTTTTGTTGCTCTACTGATGCTTGTGTCCCTGTTTACCGGCTTTGTGATCCCGGTAAGCGCCGAAACCGCCGGCGGCGGGAATGTTTCAGGAACCGGCCTGCTTGATGCAACAGCCTATCCCGACATCACGGCCTATACCAGCAGCACCACCGTTTATTCGGTGAAGGACCGTGCCGGTATGGAAAAAATGGCCGAGCTGGTCAATAACGGTACCACCCTGGAAGGTGTTACCATTTACCAAATCGCCGATATCGATATGCAGCATATTCCGTTTGAAGGGATCGGCTACGGCGACTTTACCGCGCCCTTTAATGGAACCTTCGACGGTAACGGCTTTACCATCGATAATTTGTTTGTTTACCGCGGCACCACCGGCAATAATAAAGGGTACGGTCTTTTCGGCAGTGCCGTAAATGCCACCTTCCGCAATATCGGTATTTCCGGCGGCTTGATCCTTGGAACAAACTGGGTCGGTTCCATGGTTGGCCGTGCGCGCTCCTGCAAAATCATCAATTGCTGGAATGCCGCCACCGTGGTGGGTACCTCCACGCAGGGTACCGCCGGGCTTGCTGGAACTAATATTGCCGGCAGTATCACTGTCAATTCCTATAATGTTGGTTTGATCTACTGCAATACCAGCAAAGCCTCCGGTATTGTGGGCTGGATCAATAATACAGCCGATAAAGTTGCCAACTGTTACAATGCCGGCGAGATCGTTTCCGGTATTACCAACTACATTTTCTCTGCAGAGGGGCACTCCATTTCCCCCGTCCTCTGCATGGCGCTGGACCAAGAACGGGGCGTTTCCAATGCCAATAACTATTACATTAAGGGCCGCGGTGGCCCGCAGATGTCTTCTTATGAGCTGCTCCTGAGCGGTGCTACCACCACCATTCCCGGCACTGCAACTGATTTCAACGGTACTCATGATGCTGCCATCGGCCTGGATGCTTCTACTTTGACCGACGGAGCTTTGGCAAAGAATCTGAGCGCCGGCTTTGATGCAGACGGTGCTGTGGATGGCTACGACATTTGCTATGAACAGGTAGATGGCGTTGGCTATCCTGTTTTAACCTATTACAAAGACGGAGAAATCGCTATTCAGCGGTACGCCAAGGATAACACCAATGTCAACGGGGACAAAACCTGGGAAAACGCTTCCCCCCTCTTTGCCTCCTTTGCTCAGAACCGTGATGGAGCCTGGCTGGCAGACGGCGCAGACCGTCCCACTATCTGGACCATCTCTGATCCAGACGATCTGTTCCTGCTGGGAGCCCTGACCTTCTGCCAAAACTTAAAGACAACCTTCGCTCTGGAAGAGATCAATCTGGGCGCCGATATCGATTTTGCCGAAAAAACCATTAATCCCGGCATTAAATTCGGTGTCCCGCTGGGTACCACTGTTAATTTCCAGATTATTCTTGACGGCAAAAACCATGTGATCAAAAACTGGTCATTCTACGGAATACAGTTTGGCTATAATCCTGCGGGCGGCCTTATTTCGGCCATCTCCGACGGTGCGGTCGTAAAGAATCTGGGCCTGCTGGATGCTTACGGTGAATACCACGCAAAATTGAGCGGCGGATATGTCTATCCCGCTTTGCTGGTAGAGCGCGGCCAAGGCACCAATGTCGGTTCTATCGAAAACTGCTTTGCCACCGGTCGGATGGTAACAAACGGCATTACCAATTCCAATAATAACGGAGCTGTATTCTCCACTACCTGGAATAACAGTATCTCCATGACCGATTGCTGGTCTCACGCCTTTATTTCCGAAAACGGCGGCGATTTCATCGGTGTTCGTACCATCGGCAAACTGCTAACGGGATACGATTATTCGGGCGTTATGTCCAACATATATAGTTTTCAGGATGAAAAGCCCTATTTAGTCACTGATATGAATCTAGCCTACTCCGTAGAGCAGGTCATTGGCGCTGATCACACCTATGGCACCGGCGAAGCGGCCTACTGGCTCTCCAATGATGGCGGCATGGATCAGCTTTATAAGGCAGAAAACGGAGAGATCATCTTTGCCACTGAAGAGGATGCCGCTCGCTGCCTGACGATCAACAAGAATTTCCCGGACGAAACGAGCGTTAATTCTTACAAAGAATACTATAGTGGCGGAGAGTATGTGACTCTGAAAGATATTGAAGGGTATGCATTGGATCTTTCCTCTCTCCCCGAAGGCGGCACAGCCTCCGGCTTTACCATGCCCGCAGCAGATACCGCCGTCACCTATACCCTTGGGGGTGCGGATTATACCGTTGCCGAAGATATTCTGGCAGAGTATCAGCAGTATGATCTGAATCTCTTTTCCAATGCAGATGCGATGCAAAAGATCATCGATGATGCATCTGCCATTGTTGCCCTGAAATCTCAGGAGCAAACCACCGATGTGATCAACGCTGCTCTCAACCAAACCTCTGCCTTGATCAACTATGAGGCCGGGGTCACTCCGGTGATGAAGAATGTTTATCCCTATTATCCCACCCTTTCCCAAAAGGATCTTTACGAAGAATTCCACGACGGCCTGAACTGGGGCATTTCCACCAAGGCAGATTGGGATGAGGCACTGTCGATCGGAAAAACCAACGGATTTGCCGGAACCACCCTCCACTTCCTCAACGATGTGGATATGAAAAATGAAAGCATCGCACCCCTCTGTATTACAAACAGTATTCCCTTTAAAGGAATAGTAGACGGCCACGGCTATGTAATCAAAAATCTGAAAGTTGAATACGACGTTTCATCTACCAACAGATGGATCGGCCTGATTGGTTTTGCCAACGGAGCAACCGTAAAGAACCTGGGAATCGAAAGCGGTTCTGTAACTGCGCTGGGAAATGTTGACGGCAGCACCGGAAACAGTGAAATTATGGTCAGCGGGTTTGTAGGAGAAGGCTACAACACTAAAATCTATAACTGCTGGAACGCCGCCACCGTCGATGCCGGGGAGTGTTACGCCACCGTTTCCGGTATTGCCCGCCTGACGGGAACCAGCGTTATGGACAGCTGCTTCAACGTGGGTAAAGTTTACGGTATGCCTTCCAGAAACACCTATTCCGGCGGACTTTCCGGTTATTCTCAGGGCACAACGGGATATTGGAACAGCTTCTCTGCTGCCCAAGAGATTACCGGTAAAATTACCGGCACCGTTCGTTATAACGCTTCCGGCAAGGACGCCTATTTCGGCAACACCTACAGCATTGGCATTGCCTTTGACCCGCAAAATACCCACACCACTGAAGGACAGTATGAATTGCAGTACTCCGACTACGCCTCCGGTAAGCTGGCATGGTTGTTGAACACCAACTACGTTGCCGGCAAGGGCGGTCAACGAGCATACTACACTAATAACGCTACCGAAGGCACTGTTACCTTTGGTAACGCAGAAAACCAGACCCGCCAGATCACTCTGGTGAGCGAAAATGATGAGTACTATTACCTGTATGCCGCACAGGGCGATACGGTTGAACTCTATTTCCCTGCCACCGGCGATATCACTTATATGCTGGCCTCCGGCACCGGGTCTTCTATTGATGAAAACAATATTTTGACCGTAGGCTCCGGGGATGTTATCATCGCAGTCTACTACAACGGCATGTATCCTGGAGACCTTTTGGATGCATTGGATGACCTGAGTGGTATCAGCCATAAATACTACACTGCCTCCAACGGTCAGAATCTTGCTGAAATCTACGAAGAAGCCAGCACCAAGGCCAAGCATTCCATTGCCGGCACTGAAGGCGGGTTTGCCGATCAGGCAGAAGTAGATGATTATCTGGCATTGCTGACCGGAACCATGACCTTTGCGGAAAAATATGCCGACATTCAGGATTTCCACACTTTATTTAGCGACGTTCAGGTTCCCGCCTACATGGTAGATTCGCTGGAGGATCTGGAATATCTGGCGCAAAACAACACCTTGCTGGGCGTAGAGGATATCGTTCTTCTGGGCGCCGACATTCAGGTTCCCACTCTTTCCGCCGCCAATTACATGACTGAGCTCAAGGCCTCTATCGACGGTCAGGGCCATGCCATCAGCGGTCTTTCCGTATCCACCGGTTGGCTGGGCAACTATTCCGGAAATTTCATCAAGAATCTAACTATTTCTGACTCCTCCGTCATGACCACCAACTGGAATTCCGGTCTTTTGATCAACCAGTTGCAATCCACCGATCTACTGATCGAAAATGTCTACATCACCGGCTGCACCATGACAAAAGGAAACGGTGCCAATGGCTTTGGCGCTCTGATCGGCCAGATCCCTTCCGGCAAGAAGGCGACCCTGAAAGATATCACCTTCATCAACAATACCATCAACCGTGATTGCGAAAAGCAGGGCAATAACGGCGGTCTGATCGGTCCTGTGGTCGGTGTCATTGTTGTAGACGGTATGAAGATCGCCGATAACATCTATGCAGGCACCACTGCCAAGTGGGGCGACGCTGTTCTCTGCGGCGAGCTGGTTTCCGCCGGCAACAGCATCAAGAATGTGCTGATCACCCGCAATAAGTTCACCGGCTCCGCTCCCAACGGTATCATCAGCGGTGTTCATAAGGTTTCTGCCACCGTTACCTTCAGCAACATCGTCATTGCCGATAACGAGACCCTCGACGGTATCCCCGTTCAGGGCGGCATCGTTTCCGGCAGCACTGCTCCCACCTACACCAACGTGGTGACCGATACCGACGGCACCGTCACCACTGAGGCTATCGCCGGCGGCGCTAAGCTCTACGAGCTGAACATGTCCGGCGTTGAAAAGACTTGGATTCTCACCAAAGAAGGCATTGACTTCGGCACCGAGGGGCTGCCCAAAAAGATCACCTTCCGCGCAACCACCGAGAATCCTCATCTGGAAGATTTCTCTGCCGTTCGTTATACCGACGCCGACGGAATCCTGATCAATCTGGATACAGCACTTCTGGATGCCGCCGAATGGAACAATGAGGATATGCTGGCTACTGCCGTATTCAAAGTAGACACGACCATTTACGGAACACTTCCCGCAGCGCCTTATCTTGCTGTCGGAAACGCCACTGTGAAAAACGGGGACGTAGTGCGGATTCCGGTATCCATTCGGGATAACACAGGCTTAGCCGGAATCAAATTCAAGGTTTCCTACAACAGTGACGTGCTGACTCTGAACGAAGTTCTCCAAGGCGACTTTAGTTGGATCTATGTATCCACAACCCCTGAGATCTCCGACGGTATTGCCTCGCTGAATATCGCCATGGCCGACGCTTTTGGATCAGCGGAAAATGGCGTGCTGGCCTATCTGAAATTTACTGTCAGCAGCACCGCCAAGAGCGCCGCATATGCGATCGAGACAGTTCCTATCGAAGCAACAGACCCTGACCTTAATGCTTGCACTGTTTTAGACGGAGCTGGAACGGTCACTGTCGTATGTAACCTCAAGTATTATTCAACCAATTCTGATGCCACCCCCGAGAATGC
Source organism: Clostridia bacterium (assembly GCA_017464525.1). Taxonomy (GTDB): domain Bacteria; phylum Bacillota; class Clostridia; order Oscillospirales; family QAKW01; genus QAKW01. The sequence continues at coordinate 41,087 of JAFTZM010000004.1, read as the reverse complement.
ATACCATTTCTCTGCCTGCGAATGCGGCGAAAACACGAACCCTGTAAAGTGTATGCTGGGCGGTGATTCCTGGCACTACAGCATTACCGAAGCCACCTGCACCGATGATGGTCTGGTCACCGCATCCTGCGATCTTTGCGGTTACTCCTATACCGAGGTTCTCCCGGCTCTGAGCCATGATGAGATCACCTACGAAGCGCAAGCTCCAACCTGTACCGAAAAGGGCTGGAACGCCTATGTGACCTGCTCCAGATGTGATTACACCACTTATGAGGAGATCCCTGCACTGGGTCATGATGAAATCACTCATGAAGGTCAGGATGCCACCTGCACTGAAAAGGGTTGGAACGCATATGTGACCTGCTCCAGATGCGATTACACCACCTATGAAGAGATCTCTGCGCTGGGCCACGATGAAATTTCCCACGAAGGCCAGGCTGCAACCTGTACCAAACGTGGCTGGAAGCCTTATATAACATGTTCCAGATGTGATTTCACCACCTATCAGGTGATCCCCGCGTTGGGTCATGATGAAATTACCCACGAAGCGCAGGCTGCTACCTGTACCAAAAAGGGCTGGAATGCTTATGTGGATTGCTCAAGATGTGATTACACTACCTACAAAGAGATCTCTGCGCTGGGCCACGATGAAATCACCCATGATGCGCAGGCTGCCACCTGCACCGAAAAGGGCTGGAACGCCTATGTGACCTGCTCCAGATGCAATCATACAACCTATGAGGAAATCACTGCGCTGGGTCACGATGAAATCTCTCATGAAGCGCAGGCTGCCACCTGTACCGAAAAGGGCTGGAACGCATATGTGACCTGTTCCAGATGTGATTACACTACTTATGAGGAGATCGCTGCGCTGGGTCACACCCTTATCGTTGCTCCAGAGCTTGATGCCACCTGTACTACTGCAGGCAACCATGAATTCTTCCATTGCACCTCCTGCCAGAAGGAATTCAAGGATGCAGATGCAACAATTGAAACCACGGCAGAAACCGAAGCCATCCCCGCTTTGGGCCACTCCTTAGAAAAGGTAGAAGCCAAGCTTTCCACCTATACCGAAGCAGGTAATAACGAATACTATATCTGTACCCGCTGCGGTCAAGCCTTCAAGGATGCCGAAGGCACTGTAAAGACCACCGTTGAGGCTGAAACGCTGCCCTTGAAGGACCTCTTGAAGGGCGACGTTAATCTTGACGAACGCGTGACCATTGCAGATGCGATTGCTGTTCTTCGTGTTGCGGCAGGGCAAACCGATCTGCCCGATCAATGGAATCTGGATCTCGCCAATGTTTGTACCGAAGGCGATACCGAAGAGTCCAAGATCAATACCGCTGATGCGATCCTGATCATGCAGTATATCATTGGCAAGGTTATGGAATTATAATTTTCAATAACGAACAGCCCGCAATGCTTAGCATTGCGGGCTGTTTCGTGTTTTCTTATTTATTTTTAGCCAATACATTCATCAGTACATAACCAATGATCAGCGCCAGGACTGAACCGGCCAGGATGAGGTACATGGCAGACAGGCTTACGGTCTGATCGAAAAAGCGGATCTCGCAGTCCACCGCAGCCCGCAGGGCATCTACTGCCTCGGCGGGAATATTCTGCGCCTCCATCTCGGCAAAGACCCCCTGCATGGCATGGTTACGAAGCAGGGCGGTGCCGTAGGTACCGGGCAGAAAGGAGAGCACCTTCTGCAGACCCTCCCCAAACTGGGAGATGGGCATATAGGCGCCGCAGATAAACCCATAGCCGGCGCTGACCACGGTGCCCACCGCCGAGATCTGCCCTTGTGTGGAAAGGAAAAATCCGATCACCGAGGAGAGGGCGGTACCGAGCATCACCAGCAAAAAGACATCCAGCAACAGGTAAAGTACATCGGCCGCTGAAAGATACCAGCCCACCTTCCCCATGTAAAGAAAGCAAGCGCCGGTAGCCACCAGGCAGATGATCAGGGTAACGATGGCGGTGGAAAGGTAATAGCCCAACGCCAGCTTAGAGGGCTCCACCGGCGAAACGGTAAGATCCCGGCGGGCACCGGTCACCTTGTCCTGCACCATCAACATATTAGCACAAAAAGCCACGGTAATGCAGCAGACCGCCAGCAGAGAGGAGCAAAGCTGTCCGCCTACGCACCCATCAATGAGGCTCTCGGCCAAGTTCACCCCCGCCGGCATCACGCTGAGAAAGCTGTCCTTATAGACCTGTGCTAGAAAGGTGGCGTACAGCACCAGCAGGATCAGCGGGGTGATCAGCGAGGTGATCAGCATCCCCTTATCCTTAAAGAATAATTTGATATTCCGTTTCATGATGATCAGCAGCGGTTTCATTTGGCACCTCCCACCAATGTTTTGCCGGTAACGGTCAGAAAAATATCATCCATCTTTCCCTTGGTGATCTCGTAGTCCTGAAAAACAGCGGGAAATTGGGTGATCAGCCGGGTGGCTGCGGCGGTATCCGGCACCGACACCCGGAAGGCATCCCGCAGCGGTTCATAGGGGTATCCCAACGCTCGAACCTGCGTCTCGTCCACTCCATAAAGGGTGATATGATCCCCGGTATAGGTGTTTTTCAGCTCCAGGGGTGTCCCTTCCGCAGCGATCTTGCCGCCATCCAGAATCACCACATAATCCGCATCGGCTGCCTCCTCCATATAATGGGTGGTCAAAAACACCGTTAACTGCTGCTCTGCCCGCAGCCGGGTGATCACATCCCAAAGCAGCTTGCGGGTCTGGGGATCCAGGCCGGTGGTGGGTTCATCCAAAATCAGGATACGGGGGCGGTTGAGCAACGCCCGGGCGATATCGATCCTCCGCCGCTGGCCGCCAGACAGTTTTCCCAAGGTGCGCTTAAGCAGCTCCTTAAAATCCAGTAGCTCTGCCAGCTCCGCCAGCCGCTTTTGAAACGCCTTACCGGTCAGGCCGTAGAGGGCGGCGCGGCTTTCTAAATTATCCCGTACATTCAGATCCTTATCCAGCACTGAATTCTGGAATACCACCCCCAGCTGGCTTTTGATGCGGTCGGTCTCCTTTTCCAGATCGGCACCGTCGATGATCACGCTGCCTGCATCCTTCGCCAGTTGACCGCACATAATGGAAATGGTGGTGCTTTTACCGGCACCGTTACTGCCCAAAAAGGCAAAAAGTTCCCCTTCCTTTACCTTAAAGCTCAGATCCTGCACCGCTTTCACATCCCCAAAGGATTTGGATAGATGCCGGATCTCGATCACATTACTCATGCTGATACCTCCCTTTCAAGCCTTCATATAAATCTGTCAGCATTACGCTGATCTCTTGGTGATCCCATTCCAGATAAGAGGTTGCCAGCATGGCGGCAATGCCGTGCACACAGACCCACATCTCCGCATGAAACCGCCGGGCCTCCTCCTCCGAAAGGCCGGTCTGCTTGATGACCGTGCCGATAACAGGATCCGGCTCCCCCGGTGCTTCCCCGGTACGGTCCCGCATAAACAAAAGCTGAAATAGCCGTTTTTCTTCTGCCGCCAGCCGGATATAGGCCATCCCGATGGCCTTATAGGGGGGATATTTCCCCTTGGCCAGTTCTTCCTTCTGCAGGGCAGAAAAGAACGCCATTCCACGCTCCAGCACCCCTGCTTTTACCTCTTCCATGCTTTTGAAAAGAGTGAAGATGGGGCGGGCAGAAGCGCCCAGCCGAGCCCCCAGCTCCCGGGCGGTAAGGGCATCTGCCCCTTGCGCCCGCACGATCTCCAGGGCAGCAGAGATGACTTCTTCCTTTGTGAACTTTGGTCTGGGCGGCATTGGCACACCTCCTAAAACAATCGTTTTAAAACGTTAGTTTTAGTATAAATGATAAAAACACCCTTGTCAAGATTTTTTTATTATACTATAATGAAGAAAAATGATCGGAGGACATTCAGATGTATCAAATAGGGTTATCCTTAGGGGCTGCCGTTCAATGCGAAGAACTGTTCAAAGGCTGCAAGGAGGCGGGGATCCAATGCGCAGAGATCTCCAACGGCAAGCTTTTTCTGCTAAAGAATTTAGATTTTTCCGCCATGCGGCGCTACGCCGATAAATACGGTGTGGAGCTCTGGAGCTTCCACCTGCCGTTCGGCCCTTTTTCGATGATCGATATTTCCACCCCGGACGAAACCCGGCGTAAAAACACCGTCGGTCTTTTTGCCTTTCTGATCCGCCAGGCTGCCGCCGCAGGCATTAAGCATTATGTGATCCACCCCAGCGGAGAACCCATCAAAGAGGAGGAGCGGGATCTTTATATGGCCGCCGCCCAAAAGAGCCTGGCAGCGCTGGCAGAAGTGGCTGATTCGGTGGGCGGTGTGATCGCTGTGGAGAATCTGCCCCGTACCTGCCTCGGGCGGGATTCCTCCGATATTCTGCGCCTCATCTCTGCCGATGACCGGCTGCGGGTCTGCTTCGATACCAACCATCTGCTGAGCGAGGATCCGGTGGAATTCATCCGCAAGGTGGGAGATAAGATCGTTACTACCCACGTCTCCGATTACGACAAGCTGGACGAGCGCCATTGGCTTCCCGGCGAGGGCAACACCGATTGGCCGGCTCTGCTGGCTGCCCTCCGGGAGGTGGGCTATCAGGGGCCCTGGCTCTATGAGATCGACCTTGAAGCGCCCGATAGCATTCACCGGGAGCGGGTTCTCACCCCCGCCGATTTTGCCCAAAATGCGAAAACACTCTTCGAAGGAAAGATCCCTGCCCCGCTGGGCACCCCTGCGGAAGGACTTCCTCATTGGACAGAACGGAAGAAGAAATAAACATAAAACGGGAAGCGTCAACGCTTCCCGTTTAAAAATTTTTCCACTGTTTGATTGAATTCCTCCGGATTTTTAGCAGCAATAAAATGATCTCCCTGAAGAATTGCCAACTCTGCATAGGGCAGGCTGCGGTGAATCAGCCGGGTATGGGACTCCTTGATCATATCCCTGGTCCCGGCAATGACCAGCGCCGGCATAGTAACGGCTGCCAGCTCAGCGGGATCGATCATGGGATCCTTGACCATCAGCCCCAGCATTTCTTTATTTTTACCCTTTGCAAGGCGATACCCCATCTCGATGGGCAGTTGTACCGACCACCGAACCCCCTTGGGATACAGGTTGGCGCCATTTAAGATCAGCTTTTCCACCCGCTCCGGATACTTTATTGCAAAGCACAAGGCAATATTTCCGCCATCGGAAAACCCTAAAAAATGGGCCTTTTCGATGGCTTTTTCATCCAAAAAAGCCTTCAAATCCTCCGCAAATTGACGGATGGTAAAGGGTGCCTCACCCCGGGGTGTTTTCCCGTGCCCCCGGGTATCAAGAGCGATCACCCGATACTTTTGGGCAAAATACGGGATCTGATGCTTGAAATATCCGTGTTCCTCCCCGTTTCCGTGGAGCAGAATCAAGGGGAACCCGGTTCCTTCCTCAATATAATGTAATTGTATGTCCATTTCTTATCTCCTTTTCATTTATTGTATCATAGAAAATGATTTTTTTCTAATAAAAAAGTAACCAAAAATACGCAAAAACCAAATCGCAACCCTTCTTTTTTGTGCAACCCTACAGTGTAATGTTACATTTATGTTACATTTTCTCAATTTTATTGAAAATATTTTCCATATTGAATATAATAGAATCAAAGGAGGTGATCGCCATGAAGCAAAAGGTTATCATCGTGCTTTTAGTAATTTCCATTACGCTGGTCAACCTGTCCACAATCGGTTATGTTATCTGGCATTTTAGTCATCAGAACGAGAGCGCTCCGGAGACTACGCCTGAGGATAGCACAAAAGCACAGCCTCTTTTCGGAACTCCGGTTTGCATTTCAATTTGCGGCTTTGGCGATCAAATCCAATTGATGCCGGGAGACGAGGGGTACGACACAATCTTAAATCTTAACCGGCAACGTGCAGAAGGCAAAACCGTTCAGAAAATTCAGGATATCCCCATTACAGAATTGAATAGCACCTATATCTGCTATAGCTATTCCGGCTCATTTATGCAAGAAATCCAAACCTATGACCAGCCGCTTTGCCTTGAAACCGGACAACTCACTTTTCATCTGCATGAATCCACCAAACAAACCGAGTTTTGCGTAAGTACGCCGGACGGATACTATACGTTTGAAGGCCTTGATCCAGCAAGTGAATTAATACAAACGATTCTGGAAATCAAAGAAAAACGATCTTAAAGGAGGGATTTGTTATGTTCATAAAAAGAATCGACCATTTTTGCAATGCTAACGGTAATCCTTTGCGAACAAACGCTCTGCTCTTGTCGCTATAAATTTTTAAAGTGAAATTTATCGATTTTTACATGAACCTGATTAGAAAGGACGAAACAATGAAAAAATATTTAAACACAAACATTATTTTTCCTTTATAACAATACTTGTGATGATTATCGCCTTTCCCATAATTCCTGCTTCTGCCGCAACAATCACCGAATCAGAAGAGAATGACACTTATTTTTATGCCACTCAAACAGCAGATGATAACGACAATTATGGTACCATTTCGTCTACCTCTGATATCGATTGGTGGGCAATCGTATTTTCCCAAAGCGGAATGGTAAATTTCTGGCTAGGTAATATTCCAGAAAATTGTGATTATGATCTATATCTTTACCATGCAGATGGGGAAGCACTGGTTGCCAGTTCCAATAATGTTGGGAATGATCAGGAATTAATTCGAGCGAAAGTATATGCCGGATTAACCTACTATATTAAAATCCAGGCTTTCGACGGATATGATGCATCATCAAGTTATTGGTTCCGAGCAAAGCGGTATGATCAAAATGCGGCCAAAGTGTTTACATATAACACCACTTCAATCAATTCACGTGCAACAGCAGCAGCCACCTGCTCTCTTTTTTCCACCATGGGTTATACCGCCGGTGAATTTTTAAACAATCATGCAAAAGCTGCCTGTACGGTTATTCCACAATGTGATATTTTAATCGCACACCATCTACGGGACAAAGGAAGAATGGCTTTTCAGGATTCTTATCTTTATGCCTATGAAAGAACAGGGATCGGTTCATTAGATCGCTGTATTGAATCCTTAGGTTTTGAAGCAATGGATGGTCTGGAATTACTTGTGTTTGGAGGAGACTATACCGGATTAACAGATTCAACCTATGGGAACCTGATAGACATGGCTATTGTGCAGGGTGCTAAATGTTGTATCGGTTGGACAACAGATGTTAACCCCGGCGATGTAACAATTTGGTTGGAATCATTTGTAAACAATTTAGTAAGTGGGATAACGGCTGAAGAAGCTCTGGAAAGTGCCAATTTGGCTATGGATAGCAGAGCCTCAAACCCAAACGCAATCAAAGCTATTTATACCGGCAATAGTGTCTCTGCTTCTATTGTTCTTGGTTAATTTATGGAGGTGACTTTTAATGAAAACAAAAAAGATCATTACGATTTTATCGATCATACTGATTTTTTCCGTCCTATCCGGCTTTGCCGTGTATGGCTCCTTGGAATTTAACAAAGAAAAGCACGACAAACAGGTGGCAGAAGCCACCTCTGGAATGTTTGCCCAAAGAAACACAGATCAAAGCAAAACTGTCACATTCGGCGGCAACAGCCAGACGACTTTGACCTACAAAAAATCTGTTGTTGATGACCCGTATAATATCGAAGATGTATATTCAGACGAGGACGATATTGAATACTCCTATAATACTGCCGGTCAGTTGGTCAGTTATATGAACCACAGCGCAGACGATCATCTGAAGGAAAATGTATATCGGGACAAAAAGGAGATCAACGAAGAACAGGCTGTCAAAATCGCCGACGCTCATGCAAAAAAATATTACGGAAATGTTTTTGAAGACTTCACCTTTGAGAGCAGCGTACGGTATTCCCCCGGCAGATATGATGAATTCTATGTCACCTACAGCATGTACTATGGCGCTAACAGTTTTATCACCGGCCCTCAACTCATTATGAATATCACGCTGGATGGTAATGTTCAATACAGCGTTTTTCGTGGCGATGATATCTATGCAGATTTTGATGCTACCCGAATTCAAAATCTGACCGAAGAAACTCTCACCAATTGGGCGGTTGCAGAAGTTAAAAAACAATTGGGGGAGCAGGCCTTCACCTATCGGATCGATAAATTTGATTTGGTGCGGGACGAGGGGAATGATATTGTACGGGTTCTGCTCTATGCATATGATCCTGCATATACGGAAACGGAAGAGCGAATCCAAATTGAATATCCCGAATATGATATTCCGGAATAACCATAGGCGGTTTTGAGACATAAATTTTTCTGACACAATGACAAAAATCCCGCAATGTTTAACGCATTGCGGGATTATTTGTTGTGTGTGAGCGGAAAAGGTGGTTTCAAACCCGACTCGTTCCTATCCGAGGGCACCCAACACAGCCTTTCTTTTACTGTTTGATCTTAGGTGCCTTTTCCAGCAGAACCTTTTCGGCCTCGGGAGACCAGCGCCCGCCGTTGGCGGACACCAGGTCGGCCAGTTCTTTGTAGAGAGGATCGGTCTCGCCCAGCTTGGCCAGATCAGCCACAGCGATACAGGGGATATCGATCTCATTATAGACCACCTTCTTGGCACCGTTGGGGGTCTTCATATCGAAGATGGCCTGCGGCGCGGCATTGAGGCCCATGATATGGGAGATCATACCGGAGGGATCCAGGGTGCCGTTTTCCATCAGCTTGATGACATCCACGGTATCCTCAGGGATAGAGCCGGCAGTACCCAGCAGGTGGATTCCCTCATAGTGCACCCGATAGAGGTTCAGGGCGCCGGGCATATTATGGATGGCGGGGCCGGCAAAGAAATTGAGGCAGCCATCCTCCCGGAGCAGTTCTTCTGCCTGCGTAACCAAAGCGGGAACGGGAACCATCACGAAGGCATCATCGAAGCCCTCTCCACCGATCACAGCCTTCAGCTCCTTCACGGGATCTTCCATGCCGGAGGTATTTACAAAATAAAGCTCTGCGCCCTTTTCGGCCGCCCGCTCAGGGGAGCAGACCCGGGCAGCATAGTCCAAGCGTTCCTGATTCAGATCGGTCACCACGATCTTTTTGCACTTACCATAGGAGATGGCCAACTCAGCAGAGGCCAGACCCATGGGGCCGGCACCGCCCAGAATGATGCAGTTACCGCCCTCCAGGCAACCGTCGGTACGCTTATAGCAGGTATAATCGGTGTGATACATCCCCTTGAAGGCACGGAGCACACAACCAATGGACTCCACCAGAGAGCCCTTATAATAGCCCTCGCCGTCGTAGGCAACCATGCAGCCCTTCTCCAGCACGATCTCGGGCACGATGGCATAAAGGGAGTTGCCGCCGATCCAGCGGAAGGAATAACCGGGGTCGTGACCGTCGGCAGTCTTGAGGGCAGGCTGGATGACGACCTTCTGGCCCACCTTCCACTGATCCTTCAGGTTTTCGCCCACGGCCAGCAGTTCACCGCACATCTCATGACCCACAATAATGGGATTTTCCGCCACATCCTCCGGCACCCGCTTATGGTTGGGGCCCTGGATCACAGCCTTATAGGTAGAGGCGCATACGGTATCAGACACCACACGCATCAAACACTCGCCGGGGCCGATCTCCGGCATCTCAAAGGTCTCGATCCGCAGATCGCTTTCGCCATACAGGCGAACTGCTGTAGTTTTCATAGGAAAATCCTCCTTGATTATTTTGGTTTCTTATGTTAAAATCATATCAAATCGATCAAAAATAGTCAATAGCTTGGCTCAAGATTGAAAAATGATCACGAAATTGCCAAAACCCGATCAAAGAAAATCAAGGTGATTCATATGTTAATTGCAGAACGTCAGCAAAAAATATTACAGATCATCGAGCGCCAGGGCGGGGCCACGGTAGAGGAGCTGGTGCGGATGCTCTATGCCAGCGCCCCCACCATCCGGCGGGATCTCACCGCCATGGAGCAGAACGGCCTGATCCAGAAGGTCTACGGCGGAGCCATCCCTCTCACCGCCGCCAACCGGGAGATCCCCCTGAACATCCGAGAGCAAAGCCAGAGCAGTGCCAAGGACCGGATGGCAGAGCGGGCGGCGTCCCATGTGCGGAACGGGATGGTCATTCTAATGGACGGCTCCAGCAGCGTCAACCGCATTGTGAAGTATCTGGACGGCTTCAAGGATCTCATTGTTGTGACCAGCGGAGCCAAAACGGCGGTGGATCTGGCAGAACGCAATATCACCACCCTCTGTACTGGCGGGCAACTGCTGAACCATTCCCTTTCCTATGTGGGGCATAAAGCCGAAGAATTTGTACGGGGCATCAACGCCGATCTCCTCTTCTTTTCCTGCCACGGCATCAACGAAGAGGGGCTACTCACCGATCTGGCTATGGAGGAGGTGCACCTGCGGCAGCTGATGCTGAAGCAGGCGAAAAAAAGCGTGCTCCTCTGCGACCGCAGTAAATACGATAAGACCTATTTCTACACCCTTTGCCACAAGGATGATATCGATATTATTATAACGGAGTGACCATCATGGGAATCGATGTATTTATTAGCCACCACACAGAATCTTCCTTACATATCGTAGAGGCCATCGCCACCAAGCTGGAAGCCATCGGCCTGCGCTGCTGGTATGCCCCCCGGGATACCGAGGGGCCCTTTGCCGGCAGCATCACCGATGCGGTGGAGGAATGCAGGGCCTTTATCCTGGTTCTGAACAAAGCCTCCTCCAATTCCTTCTGGGTCAAAAGCGAGATCAATCTGATCTGCAATCGGTTATCCCAAGGGGAGCCGGTCCATGTGATCCCCTTCCATACCGCCGATCCCAAGGCGGAGCTGAATAAGGATGTGCGGTTCTATTTGGGGCAGCTTCATTGGCTGGAGGCCATCGATCCGCCCATGCATCAGCGCATCGACGAACTGGTGGAGCACCTGGCACGCCAGCTGGGCGCTACCCCGGCCGCCGAAGAAGCCTCTGTTTCCGCCGCCCACCGGCTGATCGGTAAAATGCCGCAGGCCCGGGATGTATTCTGCGGGCGGGAACGCCAACTGGAGCAGATCCACGCCGCCTTTACCGCCGGAAAACGGGCGGTATTTCTGGAGGGGATCGGCGGTATCGGCAAAAGCGAGCTGGCCAAGCAGTATGCGCTGGCCCATCCGGCAGATTACGATCAGGTGGTCTTTGCCACCTACACCTCTGATTTGGAGGATCTTTTCTGGGATCCTGCGGCGCTGGTCATCGAAGGGCTGGAGCCTCAGGCCGATGAGAATACCGCCCAATATTTCGACCGCAAGCTGCGGGTATTGCAATCCATCACCAACGAACGTACCCTGCTGATCATCGATAATTTCGATGTGGAGGACGATCCCCGGCTGGGAGAGTTCCTCACCGGCCACTACCGGGTGCTCTTCACCACCCGCAATGCCCATAAGGGCTATCCCTCCATCCGTATTGAGACCATCCAGGATCCCGATGCCCTGATGGAGATCTTCGAAAGCAACTACGGCTCCGCCCTGGAGGAAGAGGAGCGGCAGAGCGTGCTGAAGATCTTTGAATACATTGAATACCATACCTACGCCATCGAGCTGATCGCCAAGCAGATGGAAGCCAGCTTCCTTTCGGCAGATGAAATGCTGGAACGGCTGCAAAAGGGGCGCATGGAGGAAGGCTTCCGGGAGACCGTCTCCGGCCGCCATCATGTGAATACCGCCTTTGGCCATATCTGCTCTGTTTTCAACACCGGGATGCTGACCCCCGAAGAAAAGCAGCTGCTCAGCTACCTTTCCCTGGCCGGGCATCAGGGGATCCCCGGCCCCCGCTTCCGGGAATGGGCAAGCCTTGATTCCTTCGAGGCGGTCAATGGGCTGATCCGCAGAAGCTGGATCCGCAAGGAAGGCAGCAGTATCTCCCTGCATCCCCTGGTGCGGGAGGTAGTCTTTTCTGTTCTGAAGCCCACAGTGGAAAACACCCGGCCCTTCCTGCAGCAGGCCGCCAACTACTGCTACAATGCATGGTACCGCCCCTATGCGGAAAACCGGGCGGTGGGAGATTGCATCCTTTCCATCCAGCGCAATTTTCCCGGCGGAACCCCCGAAACCTGGCACATTTTTAATGTTTTCTTCAACTTTTTATGGCAGATCGGGCTGTTTGAGGATTCCATCCTCTATAGCGAAAAGTGCTTTGATACGGTTCTGCAGGCCTACGGCAACGATTCTATGATCACCGGCTTTATTGCCAAGGGCGTCGGCGGCTGCTATTTCAATTCCGGCCGGGCCGAGGAATCCATCCCCTGGTACAAGCGGGGGCTGGAATGTATGCTGGCCAGCGGCGCACCGGAATCGGAGGATCTGGCAATGTCCTATGAAAAGGTGGCCCGCTGCTATACCTGGAGCTACGAGCGGGATCTTGCCCTCTCCGAGGAATATTTCAGCAGATCCAAGGCCATCCGCCTGCGGCTGCTGGAGCAATTCCGGCAGGGCAGCCCCCGGATCGAAGTCCGGGATGAATACCGGCCAAAGCAGGAGCGGGAGCAGCTTACCGATGCTCAGCTGCTGTTTATGGAGGCTCTTTATCAGGAGCTGGATCTCTCCCTGGCCTACGGCCGCCTGGGCGAGGTCTATATGGAGATGGGGCGGATGTATCAGGCGGCCGGCGATTTCGAAAATGCCCTGCTCTATGCAGAGAAGGATCTGAAGCTGCTGGAGGAGCACTTCCCCGAAAACCGCTCCGGCATCGCTTATGCCTACTACGATATGGGCGTCTGCCGCTTCTTTATGGCGCTGCAGGCCCGCAAAGAGGGGACCGAGGCTCCCGAAATGCTGCAAGCCGCCGAGAAAGATCTGCGCATTGCACTGGAAAGCAACCGGAAAATGCGGGGCGAGCTGGCGCTGGACACCGCCGATAACTATGAATACCTGGCGGATGTGCTGGCCGCTGGCGGCCGCTATGCAGAGGCCTCCAACGAATATATGGCGGCAGTTAATATCGTGGAGAGCCTTTTAGGCAACGACCACCCCCGCTACCTCCTGCTGCAGCAGAAGATGGATTTCCATAACGCCCCGCCCTTCCCCGACCGTCCCAATATTGTGCACTAAAACCCCGGCCCGGCAAGTCGTTTTGACTTGCCGGGCCGGGTTTATTTGGTCATTCTTTTTTTGCAGTAGCTCTTTTGGCCGCAGTGGGGGCATTTCAGCCGGCGGGTAGTGATGGTATGGGGTGCCATAATATAGCTTTTGAGATCCGGTACAAACCGTTCGCCGCATTTACGGCACTCAAAAACTCCCGCATCCCGATCCAGCTCGCAGGCTACCGCAATGCCGCAGACCAGGATCACCATCCCCAAGGCGATCAGAACGATCCTTCCCCAGAGAGGAAGCTCCACCAAGCCGGCCACCATAAATAGGGGCAGCCCGCCCAGCAGGGTGATGAAGGCCACCGCATTGGCGATGATCAGCCTCTTTTTGTTTTCTTCCTTTTCGTGCATCAAGCTCATGATATTTTCCTCCGCTTTCTTTTGATAGGAGGCGGTCTCCAACCGTTCCCCCGAAAGCAGTTCATTCACATTGATGCCCAACGCCTCACACAGCGGCAGCATCAGCGAGACCTCCGGCAGGCCGTTGCCGGTCTCCCATTTGGAAACGGTCTTATCGCTGATCAGCAGCTGATCGGCCAACTGCCGCTGGGTAAGACCCTTTTCCTTTCGCATAGCTGCAATGAATTTTCCGGTTTTGATCTGATCCATGGGGATCACCTCCTTGGCACAAGATTAACTGAAATGCCGCAAAAATCACACCCACGGAGCGTAGAATTACTCTTTTTTATACGCTGCAACACCCTTTTTAAAGGCTTCCACCGTCTCTTCGGTCTCATCCAGCCAATAGGGGCGGGCCAGCTTGGGCACCTCGCCCCGGAAATCATAATCCGCATTGCTCCACCAAAGGGCCATTTTAATATTCTTATACTTTTTAATGGCGCTAAACATATCGGTGATCCAGGCCGCCTTATCCCCGCCCACAGAGCTGCAGGCAAACTCGGTGATGATAAAGGGAAACTCCCCGAACCGCTCCATATACTTATCATAGGGATCCTGATAGATCTCTTCGAAGGTGCGCCATTTTTCCATATAATCCTCGGCATAATAGGTGCCGGTATTATAGCCGGTGAGGCCGATCATCTGCACATATTCATCCCCGGGATAATAGGCCAGATAGGAATTGAAATGAGCCGGTGGGCAATCCTCCGCATTGGGATTATAGATCCAGATGGCGTTATCCACCCCTTCTTCCCGGAAGATCTCATAGATCCGGCGCCAGTTGGCAACAAAGATATCCGGATCGGAAAGAGCCGCCACACCGGAATAGTTGACCCAATCGCTGTTCATTTCGTTATTCAGCCGGAAGAGGAAGGGATGGCCGAATTCCTTGGCCCCCCGGGCAAAGGAACGGATGATCTCATCGCATTTGCCGTCATAAACATCAAAATTGGGATTATCCCCAAAAAGATCGCCGTTGGCATGGTTGGAGATCTGGAGGGTCAGCTCGGTAATTTTGCCCTCCTCATAGAATTTCTGCAGTTCTTCCTTGGGAAACTCCCCGGAAAGATTGACATAGTGGAGGGAAAAATCAAATTCATAGTCTACCTTTTCTTCGATCTCGGTGAGCCATTGGTAAGCCTCTTCGTTTTCATAGGCTTCATCAATAAAGATGCCCCACTCAAAGGTATCCTTTTGGTTGATCTTTTTCCAGAGAGCCTTCGTCTCCTCATTCCAGTAATCGGGCACCGTGAGCTGATAATCGGTCTTAAAGGTATTTTGCCCCAAAACGCCGGTTTCTTCAAAGGAATCGATGATCTTCCGCACCTCCTGGATATTGCCCTCATAGCTATCGGTCTTGATCATGATCCGGAAGAAGGCCTGCGCTCCCACCTTGGAGAGCACATAAAAATAGGAATAGTTATTGAGGTGCTCCGGTGCGCCGTCCTCCCGGGTGAGGGAAACGAACTGGGCCTTGGCACCCTTAAAGTCAAAGACCTCATTTTCATGGATGATAATATGGTTTTTTTCGATATACCGCTCGTTGAGGTAGTAGTTATTCAGATAATTATCGATGAAATAGAAGGGATCCTCATAAGGGGCCCATTCCCGGCTGATCACAATGGTCATATCCTCCCGATCGGCCCGGATCAGCTCAGGGCTGATGGAATGATCCACCGTAACATCCCCCGGCAACGCCAGCTTATACCCCTTAGGGCGGTCGATGAGGGTGATATTGCCGTTTTCATCAGGATAAAACTCCTCCTGCACTGTGGGCTCGGTGCCGGTGATATCATGGTAAAAATTCATGATCTTATTCCGGGCCAGGGCCATAAAATTGCCGGGGTCGGTGAAAAAGCCCTTCATCCCCATAAAGATCAGGCAGCCGCATACCAGCAGCGCAGCCAGAGAGAGGGCGGTGATTTTTATGATCTTCTTTTTATTCATCCTTCAATAAACCTCTGTCAAAATGTGTAAAGTCCGGGATCACCGCATCGATCAGCTCGGCGGCCATCTCAGTTTCCTTGCCGGCGGCGATACCATAGATAAACCCGGCACCGGCGGCCTTAGCAGCCCGCAGGCCTGCGCCGCTATCCTCGCAGATGATCAGTTTTTCCGGAGCCACACCCAGCACGCCGGCGGCCTTAAAATAGATATCCGGATTGGGCTTTAAGGGGAAGGTGTGGTCGTTATAAATGACCCGCTCCGCAGAAAACCAGCGATCCAGCCGGAACTGCTTCCAATAAAACTCCACATTAGAGATCTCCGAAGCGGTGGCGATGGCCATGGGGATCTTCTTTTCCTTCAGCCAATCAAAAAGCGCTTCTGCACCGGCAGTAAATTTAATAAATCCCGGCTCTGCCAGGCAAAGCTGCCGGTAATTCTCTTCCTTGGCCACCTCTGCCTGCATCAGCTCCTCATGGGTATAGCTGCCCTCCATTAGGATATCCATGATCAGCTTGTTTTCCTTGCCGTTCATCTCCCGATAATACTGCTCGGTGGTGATGACTCTGCCGAAAAGCTCCTTGGCCACCTTCTTCCACGCCAGCTCATGCATCAGAGAATCTAAAAATAATGTGCCGTTAAAATCAAAAACTACACCGGAAAATCTCATTTTATTTTTTCACCTCCGTAATACTTTTCCGCAAAATAATAAAGCGGCGTCAGATCCTCCAGGCTGTGGGGATGATGGTCACAGCCGGGCTTTAAGATCTCTGTTAACAGGCCGGTACCCCGATATTTTTCGGCAAGGTGACGGCCGTTTTCGGAATAGGGGACGGTCTTATCGCGATCGCCGCAGCAGAGGAAGACCGGGATCCGGTTTTGGATCATCTCCTCCACCCGGTCAATAGGGTGGTTGCGGTAGTTGAGAAGGTCGGAGACGGTCATTCCCATATGACGTTGAAACTCCTCATAAAAGCCGTGCTCCGCCTCACCCAGCGCGCAGGGGCAGCTCAGAAGGTTCAGCACCGGCGCATCCAGATACACCGCCGCCACATATTCGGGATATTCCGCCGCCAGATACACCGCCTGCATCCCACCGCAGCTCATACCCACCGGCAGGCATTGCGGTGCCAGGCCGTATTCCGCCGAAAGCCAGGCGCAAAAGCGGGCTCGGGCATCGGTATCCTCCCGGGGGCACCAGCGAGAGATATTTTTCATATGGGCCAGATAATAGCCCCGTTCCAGCATCCCCAGCTCAAAAGCAGGGAATGCGCCGAAATATTCTGTTTTCAGCAGCCATTTTTTATCGGCTCTCGGTTCCCGGGGGCAGATCAGGATCGCCTCCCTGCCCTCAAACTGAAGATCAAGCCGTTCAAATCCGTTCCATTCCATCTTTCTGCCTCCTTTTTTCTTATTTTAACCCATAAGAAGTGTGCTGTCAATTTCACAGTTGCTTTTTTCCCCAAAGAGTGATAAAATGAAAAAAAATATGGGAGGTAATAACATGGATTTAAACCATTATTTAGAGAAATTAAAAAACTGCCCCTGCGGCAGAGAGCATACCTTTGATACCGAGATCGTGGAGATCGGCAGCGGCCTGGTGCATCAGGTAGGTAAGATCCTTTCCGATGCCGGCTTCCCCAAGGAGATCCTGCTGGTGGCGGATCAGAATACCCTGAAGGCCGCCGATGGGATCCTGGAGAGCCTGGCCGAGGGCGGCTTTCAGGTGAAGCAGCTGATCTATGAAAACATGATCCACGCCCGGGTGGAGCAGGTACGTGAAGTCGAGGCGCTGATGGCAGACGTAGGCGGCGTTATTTCCGTGGGCTCCGGCTCCCTGAACGATATCTGTCGGGTAGCCACCTATGAGCTGAAGAAGGAATACTGCATCTTCGCCACCGCTCCCTCCATGGACGGCTTCGCATCCGATACCGCCCCCATTATCGAAAACAACTTCAAAAGCTCCTGGCAGGCGGCCCAGCCCCGGATCATCATCGGCGATACCGCCATTCTGGCCAAGGCGCCCGCCATCCTCAAATCCTCCGGCTTCGGCGATATGATCGCCAAGTACATCGGTCTGGTGGACTGGAATGTGGCCAATATTCTGATCGATGAATATTATTGCGAGAATATTGCCGCCATCACGCAGGAAGCCACCGACCGCATCTTTGCCCTGGCCGACCGCATCGTACCCGAGAGCGAAGAGGCCGCCGGCGCTGTAATGGAAGCCCTGGTGATGACCGGTCTGGCCATGAAGCTGGCCGGCTGCTCCCGCCCCGCCTCCGGTGCGGAGCACGTGGTCTCCCATTATCTGGAATGCCATAAGGTCATCAAAGGCATCTGGCCTGATTACCACGGCCGGAAGGTAGGCGTTGCCACCGTTTACTGCAATAAGATCTACCGCAACCTGGCCGACCGTTTTGAAACCATTACCTGCACCGCCGATCCAACCGATTGGGAGGATGTTTACGCCCATTACGATCCCAAGATGCATGAGGAAGTCAAGAAGCTGAACGAGCCCACCATCACCGATCTGGTGGATCCCAAAAAGCTGGAGGAAAAATGGCCGGAGATCCGGCAGATCATCTATAAGTATCTGCCCGATAACGATACCCTTATGAAGGCCATGAAGACCGCCGGCGCACCCACCACCCCCGAAGAGGTGGGCTGCTCCCCCGAATTTATGGCAGACGCCATGCGGTATCATCCCTATATGCGCTACCGCCTGCTGATCACCCGTCTGCTGCCCATGATGGGGCTGGATCCCATGGATTATATCGACTAAGGAGAAAAATCATGAAATTAAGCGAGAAAAAGGGCTTTATCTGCGATATGGACGGCGTGATCTATTATCAGAATCAGCTACTGCCCGGGGTCAAGGAATTCGTGGAATGGCTCTATAAGGAGAACAAAAAGTTCTTATTCCTCACCAACAGCTCCGAGCGCTCCCCCAAGGAGCTGCAGCTGAAGATGCAGCGGCTGGGGCTGGATATTGATGAATCCCATTTTTATACCTCTGCCCTTTCCACCGCCGCCTATCTGGCCAAGCAGAAGCCGGGCTGTACCGCTTATGTGATCGGGGAGCCGGGGCTGATGAACGCCCTTTACAATGCTGGCATCGCCATGAACGATGTGAACCCGGATTATGTGGTGGTAGGCGAGACCAATAACTACAATCATTCCAGCATTTTAAAGGCAGTAGAGCTGCTCCATGCCGGGGCCAAGCTCATCGGCACCAACCCGGATCTGACCGGCCCGGGAAAGGACGGCATGATCGTGCCCGCCTGCCGGGCGTTGGTGACCCCCATTGAACTGACCACCGGCAAGCAGGCCTATTATCTGGGCAAGCCCAACCCCCTGATGATGCGCTGCGGCCTGAGCCTCCTTGGCTGCAAGGAGGACGATATTGCCATCATCGGCGACCGGATGGATACGGATATTGTGGCCGGTGTAGAATCGGAGATCGATACGGTGCTGGTACTCAGCGGTGTTACCCGCCGGGAGGATCTGGAAAGCTTCCCCTACTGCCCCAAGTATGTGCTGAACGGGGTCTATGAGGTCATGGATCATTGAGACCGCAAGGAAAAGCCAACGACGGCCACCGTGCCCGCCTGCGGGAGCGATACCTGCAGACCGGGCTGGACGGTTTTGCCGACCATGAGATCTTAGAGCTGCTTTTAGGCTACTGTATCGCTCAGAAGGACACCAACCCCATCGGCCATGCGCTGGTAAATCGGTTCGGCAATCTGCAAGGAGTCTTCGATGCCCCGGCAGAGTTGCTCACAGAGGTGGATGATGTGGGGGATTACAGCGCTTTTCTGCTGAAGCTGATCCCGGATCTCTGCCGCCGCTACTACCAGCAGAGCAGCGACACCCAATTCCGGTTCAACGATACCGCCAAGGCCCTCTCCTTTTTTGTGACCCAGTTTATCGGCAGAAAGGTGGAATGTCTCTTTGCCGCCTTTCTCAATGAGAACTGCGATCTCATTGAGTGTACCCTGCAATATGAGGGCTCCATCAATGCGGTGGAGATCCACGCCGACAAGCTGACCCGTACCGCTCTGCGGCTGGGCGCTGAGTATGTGATCCTGGCACACAATCATTTTAACGATTCCATCCCCTCCTTCCCCGATATTACCGCCACAACGCAGGTGATCCGTGCGCTGGCACCCTATAAGATCACCCTGCTGGATCATTTCATCATCTGTGGCTCCACCGGCACCTCCATGCGCCAGTCCGGCCACCTGACCAAATCATTGTGATCCGTTTGCTCCCTCTGCAACAGCAGAGGGAGATTTTTTTAGCGCATGAAGAAGGGCAGACGCATCGGAATACCCGGTGCGCCGGGCGATCTCTGCAAGGCTGAGCCCTTCGGCCCGGAGGCTACGGGCGGTATGCAACCGCAGATTTTTCAAGTAGGCATAGGGGGTAATCCCCACCACCCGGGCAAAGCGGCGGATAAAGCTATCCTTATTCATATAGCACGCCTGCGCCAGTTCCTCCACCCGAAGGGGCTCCTGCAAACGGGCATGAATGGTCTGCAACGCCTGCAGCACCACCGGATCCTGCAGGGTAAGAGCGCCGTTCCGCTCCACCAGATACCCCACCAGATGCACTATAGCGGCAATGCAAAGGGGATTCACCCGCTTCTCTGCCGCCGCTGTATCAAATACCGCCAGCGCTGCGGACGCCATAGAGTCCGTGGTAGGATCCGCCGAAAGGATCGCCCCGGTGAGTACAGGAGGCATCAATTCAAAATCCGCAAAGGTATGAAGCAACGGCTCCTCCGGGTTGGTATAGGGCTTAAAATCCCGGGTATAGGGAATCAGATACAGCTTCCCCGGCCGAAAAGGGTAGTTCTTCCCGTTATGGCGGCATCCTCCCTTTCCTCTGTGGATATAGTACAGCCGGTTGATCCCGATGATATCATCGCACCGCCACCGTTCATCGGGGTGATTTTTGCCGCAGCAAATAATTTTTCCGATCTCCATAAAACCCTCCAAAGGTCGATTTTTAACAATTATTTCATTCTCATAATCATATACAGCATCAACATTTTATGTTATTCTAAGCATACTACAAAAATCGATAATAATCAAGAGGTGCAAAATGGACGCAAAAAAATGGTTTAAAGAAGCAAGATTCGGGCTGATGATCCATTGGGGGCTTTACTCCCTGCTGGGCGGGGAGTACCGGGGTCAGCGGATGGAGGAGATCGCCGAATGGGCCCAATCCTATTTCCGCATCCGCAACGCCGAATACAGCCAACTGGCCAAGGCCTTCAACCCTCTGTATTTCAATGCAGAGGAATGGGTACAGCTGGCCAAGGATGCGGGAATGGAATACATGGTAGTCACCGCCAAGCACCACGAAGGCTTTTGCCTTTTTGATTCTGCCTACGATGATTTCAACACCGTAAAGGGAACCCCCTTTGGCCGGGATGTCATTGCCGAGCTGGCGACCGCCTGCAAAAAGCATGGCATGAAGCTGGGGTTTTACTATTCCCAGGAACTGGATTGGCACGAGCCCAATGGCGGCGGATATCTGCCCAAAAAGCTGAATGTAGGCGGGATGCATTGGACCAATAACTGGGATTTCTCCAACGATACCGAAAAGGATTTTGATCAATGCTTCCGGGCCAAGACCCTGCCTCAGGTTCGGGAACTGCTCACCAACTACGGCGAGATCTGCCTGATCTGGTTTGATACCCCCATTCAGATCACCCCGGCTCAATCCCGGGAGCTTTATGATCTGGTCAAGAGCCTCCAGCCGGATTGCCTGGTCAACAGCCGCATCGGCAACGGGCTGGGGGATTACCGCTCCATGGGGGATAATGTGATCCCCGAGGAGGGAATGGGGGACGCTCTGGTGGAATCCCCCGCCACCCTCAACAGTACCTGGGGTTTTAAATACTATGACGACCGCTGGAAATCCCCCGAAAAGGTGCGTTCCATCAAAAAACACCTGAATGAACGGGGCGTTAACTACCTGCTGAACGTGGGCCCCGACCATTTGGGGCGCATCCCCGCCCCCGCACAGGAGATCCTGGGGAAGGTTGGAAAAAACAGTTTATAAAACCGCATAATTTTTTAACCCAACGCAAAAAATGACGCTCCTTTTTGTTAAATATGAAGGATTTTGTTATACGAATGTAATATTTTTGAAGGTTGGTTGACTTTTTCAACGTCTTGGGATATAATAAAATTAGAAAGAATATCCTAAAAGATTTGGAAAAAACATGCACATTATAACGATTCATTTTAATCAGGTTTCTGTAAAGTTATGGCATATTCCATTTAGAACAAATTCCTTAATCCTGTCCATATAAAGCGCAGAAACAGTTTTTAATAACTTGTTTCTGCGCTTTATAACTTAAATCATTAAACCAGAGAAGGATATAACTTATGATTTCAAAAATGCTTCTCGTATAATTTCAATAATGGCCGTAATAATTCTGTTCATTTCCATTCCCTTTTTCCCGCCGCTGCACTCGATAGAAATGAATCTGAAAGCAACAACACATATGAATCAGCAGATGTTACTCAAGATGGAGATAACAATTATGGTGCGATATCCTCTGCAAATGATATAGGCTGGTGGTATATATCGTTCTCTCAAGAAGGAATGGCCAACTTTTGGCTTGGTAATATCCCTTCAGGATGTGACTATGATATGCAAGTATACCGTTCTAACGATACGACATTGGTCGCTGCATCAGCACGCTATTCGACTACTCCAGAACTAATAAAAATCCATGTCCGTTCAGGCGATATTTATCGCATAAAAATTTTCTCATCATCTGGCAGTTCCACATCTAAATACTTGTTTCGTGTAAAAAGATACGACCTGGCACCTGCAGAATACTATACCTTCAATTGTCAGGATAGAAACACTCGACCCAGCGCCTCAAATTCATTGCAGTATTTGTGGAATATGGGATTCACTGCAGAAGAGTTTCTTAATAATTCAGTTGTTTCTTTTTATTCAAACTTACCTTATCAAAATATTAGCGTTGTTCACAAAAACAAAACATTGCTACTGCCGCTATAAATGCCGATAGTTGGATCACCAACCAGTTCCCCATCTCGTTGAACGGCATTAAAGCACGGTATAGCGGAAGTTCTAAACTAAGTGCCCTTGTTATCGGATAACCATGAAAGGAGTATCGTAAATGAAACACAAAAGAATATCTATCATTCTACTTATAATATTAGTAATCTCCATCGCCTTAAACATCGCCGCATACGCTCTTTCCGGACAACAAAATAAAGTGACAGCCTCGGCAATCGCCTTCAACCGCCCGGAAGCGTCAGTAAATAAAAACATTGTTTTACCGGGCGGCGAAAAAAACTGCTAAAATACAATACCACCCACACCCTGTCTACCGATCTGTATATGGATGTCTATTTAGACGAAAACCAGAATGAGTACCGTTTCAATAAAAACGGTACTTTGACCGGCTATTTCAAAACGCAATATATGGATGAAATCAAAGGAGCGGATAGTCTTTCAGAGCTCAAAGCTATACAGATCGCCAAAAGCCATGCCCTGGAACTGTACGGCTCTATCCTCAATGATCTTCCGCTGGATTCCTGTAGATACGATGAAAGCCTGGCCATCTACTATATCTTGTTTTCGCAGAAAATAGGTGCAGATGATTTTATCACCGGAGCCTTTTGTGAGATAGCTGTATATACAGACGGTTCTATTGCCTACAGTAATTTGATCAACACAGAGGAGTTTCGGGACTTTGATCCTGCTTGTTTAAGCAATGTCACGTTGCCGGTAATCGATAAATACACCTACCTACAGTTGAATTCCATATTCCCCGGAAACCAAATGGCGGACTATCACATTCAACAGATCTCTCTATATAAAGAAAATGACTGTTATTTTCTGCAGATCGGTATAGAAGTGATCTTATCCGAACAAAATGACCAGACTCACACAGTAGGGCAGGTAATATACTATGAGCTTGAAAAATAAACTTCTCTGCATTTTCCTTGCGATCCTGATTATTTTAGTCAACAGCCTTACGCTGTTTCATCTTCTGAATAATCCCCGGCAGGAACAGCTATTCGGAGTTCCCGATAAAATCGTCGTATCTCAAAATGATAAAACGTTTACCATTGATCCCAATCATCCCGTTTTCTCAGAACTTATGCAATTAAACGAGAAACGCTATGCGCATATCGCCTATTATACACCCCTTAATGCTGCCAAAAGGACTGATCAAGACCTGATCATGGAGTATCATTTTGAGAAAAAGCATACATTTTCCCTGCCTCTTCAATCAGAAAATAAACGGATCAAAACCCATAAGTTTGTTTTTATCTTAACTGGTGAGCACAATTCCTTGGTCAGCTTTGCTTCAGATCGGCAAAAGATCACCATCGGAGGCCTGAATACAAATGCAGACCTGATTCATAAAATTCAGGAGCTGCTAAACTAAAAATAAAGAACTCGCATTAGCGTGACCACGCTAATGCGAGTTCTTTTACCCATATAGTTTCCCGGTCAACGCCAGGCTTTCCTCCGGAGGCAGCAGTGGCTTATATTCCAGCGCACAGGCTCCGGCATAGCCGGCCTGATCCACCGCCTCAAAGACCTTTTTATAATCGATCTCCCCATTATTCAGCTCATTCCTGCCGGGGCAGCCGGCGGCATGAAGATGGCCGATGAGAGGAAGGTTTCCGGTGATATTGGCGATTAGATTACCCTCCATCACCTGCTGATGGTAGATATCATAGACCATTTTGATCTGTGGATGATCCACCTCCCGCAAAATTTCAAAGCCCTCCTGAGAAGACCAAAGATAATATCCCTTATGGTTCACCAGAGTATTTAGTGGCTCGATGACGATGGTGAGCCCGGTCTCCTCCAGCACGGGAATCGCCGCCTTCAGGCATTTCACGATATTGGCGTGCTGCTCCGGGCGGGGCGCACCGGTATCCTTCCCCACCTGGGAAATGAGCATTTTTGCTCCCAGTGCCCCGGCCTTCCGGGCAGCGGAGCGAACACCCTCCGCATAGGCCTCCGCATCCCCACCGGTGGCATCAAAACAATCGGTGCAGATGGCCAGAAAATCCACGCCGTACTCCCTGCAGGCGGCGGCCGCTGCCTGCAGATCCTCTTCTTCGCCCACCGTCCACATTTCGCAGGCATCATAGCCCAGCTCTGCCACTCTGCGGATGGCCTCCGGCAGAGAAATTTCCCGGAAAAACATGGGGATACAAACACTTAAACGCATGATTTTTCTCCTTACTTCAGATCGATCACCTGGCCGGTCTCCATGGAACGGTTAGCCGCAAAGCCCAGCCGCAGAGACTTGATGGCATCGCTATAGGGAGAGCGGATACCGGAAGGATCGCCGGAACGCACCGCATCCAAAAAGGCCCGATCCAGCTTATAGGTCTGATCCTTCAGGGCAGCGATATCCCGCACCTCATCGGCGGTCTTAATGATCAGATTATTGCGGAGGCGGTAATCCAGCACCGTATCCCGCAGGGAGATCATCAGACCGCAGTTGGGGCGCACCGAAAGAGGGGCTGTCTTTTGCACATAACAACCGCTGACCAGGGTGGCGGTCACATTGTTTTCAAAACGGAACACCGCCGTGGAGTGATCGTCGGTATCATATTCCTCCGAGGCATCCACGCCGGGAGTGACCATCCCCCGGGAGCAGGTGGCATAGACCGAAAGGGGCTCGCCGAAAAGCCAGCGCAGACCGTCCAGCAGATGGATATTCTGCTCCACCAGCTGACCGCCGCAGGTGGATTTTTTCTGCCACCACCACACGCCGGGAATGCCTCCTACCCAGCTGCCGTAGACCAGCCCGCCGGCAGGATGCTTGGGCAATTCCTCCTTGATCATCTCCATCACATTGAGATAGCGATCCTGAAAACCCACCGCCGTGATCAGCCCGGTCTCCTGAATGCGGGCATTGATCTGCTCTGCCAGCTCCATATCCACCGTCATGGGCTTTTCCACCAGGAAGGGGATGCCCATTTCCACCGCCCGCAGTTCGCAATCGCCGTGGGCTGTGGGCTCAATGGCGATGAGCAGTGCATCCAGCGTTGCCTTGCTTTCATGATCCAGCAGCTCGGCAAAGCCCGGATAGATGCGTGTGCAGCCAAACTTTTCCGCCGCCGCCAAACGCCGTTCCTCAATGGGATCGGCTACCGCCGCTACGGCCACATCCTCCATCTCCAGAAGCGCTTTGATATGACCGCCCATTCTTCCGCCGCAGCCAATAAGGCCGATATTTAATTTTTTCATTTTTTCCTCCAAAAAGCACTTTACTTTTGGGATCCCTTATACTAAAATTATATTGCGCGAATGACAAAAAATCAATGAAAAATATTTGCAGAATTATAAGGATATTGCTATGTTTGCGGAAATTAGAAAAAAATATTTAAAGGAGCCCCTGCTGCCCTTTGTGGTATGTACCGTGGGCAAAAGCCAATTTCAGGGAAGCGTCGATCGACCGGAGGGATATCAGCACCACCATGTACTGATGGTCACCGAGGGGGAAGGGATCTTTACCGCAGACGGCGAGACCTGCACCCTTTCTGCAGGGGAAGGCTTTTTCTGCCGGGCAGGAGTGCCCCATGCCTACCGGGCCGCCGGGCCTACCTTCCGCACCGGCTGGTTCACCTTTCTGGGAGGCGAAAGCATCCTGGATTACTACCGCATTGGAAGAAGCTTTAAATTTGAAGTGACACCTCAGATGATCTCCTCTGCCGACGGGCTGGAAAGCTTCTGCATGGGCAATAGCACCATCCTCACCCGCTCAGCCGCCGGCTATACCTGGTTCACCGATTGGCTCCATAGCTGCTTTGCCCCTTCTGCCCCCGTTGCCGTGCAGGTGCGGCGGTATCTGGAGGCCCATTTTGCCGAGCCCCTCACCCTGGACCAGATTGCGGCGGCGGTGCACATGAGCCGTTACGCCCTTTGCCATTACTATAAGGAGACCTGCGGCACCACTGTAATGGAGCAGCTGCGGCAGATCCGGATCGAAAAAGCCAAGCAGCTGCTGCGGCTGGGCGATGCCCCGGTGGAGGAGGTGGGCAAAAGCTGCGGCTTTGATAGCCCCAGCTACTTCGGCAAGCTCTTCCGGCAAGCCACCGGATATTCCCCCCGGGCCTACCGCCATAACGCCTGAAACTGTAAAAAAGGCGCCCGCAATGCTTTGCATTGCGGGCTTATTTTATTTCTTTTTATTTAAAATTGCTGAGGCGATCAGCAGTATGACCCCCGCCATACCCAACAGAGCGCTGAGGATGCAAAAGACCGTTCCGGCGGTGCCGGCAGCCTTAAAAACTCCGTAGTATAACCCCGCAGTGCAACCCAGCAGGGCGGTGAGACCGAAAACAGAGAGAGCGCTTTTCCCGAACTGCAGCCGTTCCAGCTCCTCTGCCCGATGGGCAGGGAGCAGCCCCACCCGCGCGAAGAAGGGGGTGACCGCTCCGAAGAAGGCGGCTAAAACCAGTACCTCCAGCGGCAGCAGCATGGTATTTTTGATGAGGCTGCTCCAGAAATAGTACAAATACCCCTTATTCATCAGGATGGACGCCCAGAGGGAGTTGAGCAGCACATGGGCCAGATAATTGGTGCAGACCTTAGCAAAAAAGAGCTTGTGCACGGTGATCTTCCGGTGGTAAAGGAAAAAGCTGTAAAACAAAGAGACCAGCATCTCTGTAAGCATATAGCCGGGGAAATAGGCAAAGCCGGTGGGGAAAAGAAAAAAGCTCAGGGTATCCACCACCGCAGCGATGAGAACACCTGCCACCGGGCCATAGACCGCGCACCCCAGCGCAATGATGAAAAAGGTGACCTTGATCTCCAGCCCGCCGGGCAGTACCGGAATCTTGACCAGCCCATCCAGCGCTACCGTAACGGCACAGATCAGCGCTGCAAAAGCCAGCCGGCGAATGTCCTTCAGTTCCCGGCAAGCAGTAATCCAGTATTCCTTTGTGAAAATGTTCAAAATAAAAACCTCCTCTATGCGCCGCATAGAGGAAGTGATCCGGTATGCAGCAGCGGGATGCGAAAACCGCACGGCAAGGCTTTAGCCTTTTCGTTCCAAGGACAACTCCCCGTCCCTCAGACACTTGACCCGCAGCTTTCTACTCTGCTTGTGTATTTTTCATCATCATACCATACCGGGCTGCAATTTGCAACTATTTTATGGGAAAAACCGTCAATTCGCTTCCATGAGGCTCCAGCTTCACCGCCATGATGCGGGGATCCTCGTAGGTGGAATAATAATAGATCCCCTGATCCTGATTGCAACAGCAGGTATAGCGAGTATAGGCATCGCCGCTCTCCAGCCGCACACACCCTTTGGGTACCGAAACGGCCTGCATCAACCGAAAAAAATGACTGACACTTTCTTCCTCGCTCTCTCCGCAGCGGCTGTGCTGCCGTAGAAAGGCCGCCCGGGCAAACCGGGAAGGCGACGACCAATCTCCCGGCAGGCCCACCGCCCCTTTCCCCCGTTCAAGCCCTTCGGAAAGAGGGGAAAGCCCCTCATACTGATTGAGGGAGGCCAGCTGCTCCGGAAAGGCGGGGGCATTGGTGAGCACCCCGGCGGGATTTTCATAAAAATGCAGTTCCCCGGTAGCCTCCAGCACCGCAGACCGGTTCCGGTCGGCAATCATCCAATGAAGCGGCGCGCAGCCCAGCTGTTCATTAAAATCCCGATAGACGATATTCAACCGCTCCAGCAGCACCTGCACATCCCGCAGGTCGGTGCACCGCCCCAGTACATAGGGGATCACTTCATGGGGCGCAATGTTTTCCTTCCCGTCCTCCACAGCAGGATAATGGGCGCAGCCGGCAAACATCAGCCCCGCCATGCATAGCCCGTTTTCATTGACCGCATCATAATACAAGGGGATCCCCTCCGCCACCGCCGCCATTCCCACCATGGCATAATGGGGCCCCCGGCCCCAGTTCCGGGGGGTGATCACCACTGACTCCCCAAAGGAAGCCTCATAATCCAGCGTTCTGCCGAAATAACGATCCTTGGATCTGAATTGAATTGCTGTACACATAAAAACACCTCCGGTCTTATTGTTCCGGAGGTGTGAAAAAATATGTATCCTGCGTAAGCTCGATAAAAAGCCGCATCAGCGGGCTGATCCATTTATTCTGATGATGGGCGCAGACCGCATGGATCGCCGGGGACTCCAGGCCGGTGGGGATCTCCTGCAGTGCCCCGCTTTTCAGCTCCTGCCGCACCGCAAACTCCGGCAAAAAGGTGATCCCCAGATCGTTTTGCACCAGATTTTTGATGGTGGGGATGCTCCAAAGCTCCAAAATATGGTCCAAAATGATGGATTTTTCGGCCAAAAATGCTTCAAAAATGCGCCGAAAAATACAGTTTTTTTCGTTGATCAGGAAGGGAACCGGCCAGACACGGTCGGGGGTACAAAGCTCCGGGCACCGCTCCTGGGTGGCGGGAGAAGCCACCGTAACCAGGGGGCACTCCCCCAGCGGATATACCCGAAGCTTGCCGCCGAAGCCGCCCACATCCTCATAAAATACCCCCAGATCCAGCGTTCCCTCCAGCAGGGCATTGCGGATATCATAGCAATTCATAGAGCGGAGCAGCAGCCGGGCCTTGGGGGCCCGCCGATGAAATTCCTTTACAACAGCAGGCATAAAATAGCAAAGCAGGGTTTCCCCCACTCCCACCTCCAGGGTCTCGGTGCATTCCTCCAAGGGCTGCTCCTCATAGCGCAGTTTTTCCACAGCCCCCAGCACCTCCTCCGCCAGGGGCAGCAGCCGCTCCCCGGCTTTGGTCAGCACCATTCTGCGCCCGATCTTTTCAAACAGCCGGACAGAAAGCTCCTGCTCCAGCTGGCCGATCTGAAAGGTGATGGTGGATTGGGTATAATTCAGCTTTTCCGCCGCCTTGGTAAAGCTCCCCTCCCGGACAACTGTATGAAAGGTATGCAGATATTTCAGATCCATTCTTTCTCCTATTATTCAAAAATATTGAATTATATTATCAATTATTTCAATTTGATTTAACTGTTCTTTTCTTGTATTATATAAGCAAAGGAGGAAAAATGCAATGTTTTTTTCAATTGTTTTATCGTATTTGGCCTATACCTGCGTCACCGCCTTCACCCCGGGCCCCAATAACATTCTGGCCCTTTATGCGGTCAGCCGGGAGGGGTGGCGCAAGGGGCTCCGCACCCTGCTGGGCATCACCGCCGGTTTCCTCTGCGTGATGCTTCTGGCGGCGGTATTCTGCTATGAGCTGGCCGCTCTTCTGCCGGCCGCGGCGGGGATCCTGAAATACTTCGGCGCCGCCTACATTTTATGGCTGGCGGTGCAGATCCTGCGAAGCCGCCCGGCAGAGCAGGAGGTACAGCCGGTCTCCTTTCTGAAGGGGTTTTTGCTGGAATTTGTGAATGTGAAGATCATTCTTTATGCGGTGACCGTTTATACCGGCTATGTGCTCCCCCATGACCCCAGCCTGCCCGCATTACTGTTGCACGGCGTATGCCTGACGGTGATCGGCGCCGCCGGCTTTTTCACATGGGCGGCGGCCGGCGGCCTTTTGCAACGGCTGATCGCCCGGTACACCCGCCCCTTCAATATTGCCATGGCGGTGATCCTGGCGGGCTGTGCACTTTCTTTGATCTTGGGATAAAAAATATCCACCCATGGGTGGATATTTTTTATTGCTTCACAAAGTACCACATTTTGCCGGTGGGATCTTTATCCACTGTAGAGTAGCGGATGCCGACAATCAGCTGGCGGCCGGTGAGGGTAAGATCGTTGATGGCATCATAATAGACAGCATCCGGCTGGGCTCCGGGCACCGAAAGGGTATAGAAATGGCCGGAAAAGCTACTGTTCTGCAAAGCGCTCAGGAGGATGCGGCTATGATCCCCGTTGGCATAATAGAAGGCGCTGATCTCCGTCTCATAGGGATTGCAGAGGGGGTAATAATCCCCCCGGAGGATCAGATCCTCATACACTCGGTAATCGGCGATCTGCTTTTTGACGGTATCCTTGATCTCCTGCAAAGCGTCGGGCAGATGCAACTCATAGCCCAGCGCACCGCCCACCGCCACCTGCCAGCGGAATTTCAGCACATCCGGATCAGCGCAGACATTCTTCGGATTGGAAACATGGCAGCTCATGGTGGCCGCCGGATAGGCCAGCAGGGAGGAATACTGGATCTTGATACGGGGCTTGGGATGGGTATTATCGCTGGTCCAGATCATGGTGCTGAACTTCATCATGCCCAGATCATACCGCCCGCCGCCACCGGAGCAATTTTCGATCATGGCGTGGGGGTATTTTTCCTTAAACCAGCGGAACAGCTCATACACGCCAAGCATATGGCGGTAAGCCGCCTCCCCCTGCCGCTCGGGAGGCAAAACGGTGGAGCCTACCTCCGAAAGATGGCGGTTCATATCCCACTTGAAGTAATCCAGCGCCACCCCTTCAAAGGTCTTGGAAAAGCTTTCCTTCAGATAATCAATAACAGCAGGGTTGCCCATATCCAGCACCAGCTGATGGCGGGAGAGCAAGCTTTCCCGGCCCTTGACCTGCAGGCACCATTCCGGGTGCGCCCGGTAAAGCTCGGAATCGGGGTTGACCATCTCCGGCTCGATCCAGATGCCGAACTTGATGCCCTTCGCCTTCATGCGATCCACAAAGGCGGCCAATCCGTCCTTGAATTTTTCTTTATTTTCAAACCAATCGCCGAGGCCGGCTTTATCGTTGTTGCGGGCGCCGAACCACCCGTCGTCCATCACCACCATATCAGTACCGCACTCTGCGGCGGCTTCTGCAAAACGAAGCATCTCGGCCTCATCGATATTGAAATAGCAGGCCTCCCAGGTATTCAGCACCACCGGACGTTGCTCAAAGGGCTCCGGAGGCAGGATATGATTGCGGGTAAAGGCATGGAAATTGCGGCTCATCTGCCCGATGCCGGCGGCAGAGAAGGTCATCACCGCCTCGGGGGTAGTAAAGCGCTCGCCGTCCTTTAAAAGCCAACTGAAATTCTCACTCCCCAGCCCCAGCTGCACCCGGGTGCCGCAAAGCTGATCCACCTCTACCTCATCTAAAAAATTGCCGCTATAGACAAAGTTGAAGCCGTAGACCTCCCCTGCTGTTTCGGTGGCATGATGATCGCAGAGAGCAATAAAGGGATTGAACTGATGGGAAGAAGCACCCCGGCGGGAGCCGATGCTCTGGTTGCCGTGGAAGAGGGGGCGGCGCTGATAATGGCGCTCATTATTATGGCCGCCGTAGAGACTGATCATATCATATTCACAGCCCGGCAGATCCAGCAGCAGGCTCATAGACTTTTCGATCACCGCATCCCCGCCGCTCCGGTTTTCGATCACCGCATAGCGGGAGATGACATCCTCCTTGGGGAATACGGTATAGTACAGCTGCACTCCACAGCCCGTGACCGGATCCAGCAGAGAGACCTCCAAGGTCTCGGTATCCGCATTGGCATCCGCATAAGGCAGGCCGGGCAATTCTATTCTGCCGGCAAAGATACGGTGAGAGCGGTACTCAAAGGAGCAGACGCTATCGCCATTTTTATTTTTCAACTTCAAAGAGGTGGCACGGAAATCTCCGTTGCCAAAGCCGGAAAACTCTGCCATGCAGGTATCAGGGCTATAGGTCGTTCCATGCTCTGCCGTGAAGGGAGAAAAGGCCTTATAGCGGGAGCTATACACCGTTTCCCCGGCAGTTTTTCCACCATAATAGAGATGAACCAAATACTTGTCGTATAATATTTCAAAAATATACTCAGTGTTTTTTGTTTGCAGGGTGAATCTTTGATCTTTAACTTGAATCATTTTTGTACCTCCTCGCCGCTTGCCAGCTTTGCCATATACCGGATCTTTTCGGAGAGCAGCAGCTCCTCCTGCTCCCGCAACGCCTTGGGCAGATGTATACCGAAGACGCTTTCCAGGGACAGTACGCCTTGGAAGCCGATCTCATGGAGGGCTTTGGCAAAGGCATCAAAATCCAGCGTTTTAGAATAGGGAAGCAGATGGAGATCCCGCCGCCCGTCGTTATCGTGAATGTGCAAAGTCTCTAAATACCCGCCCAGCATCCGGACGCAATCCGCAAGATCCTCCTTCATCACAGCGCAATGACCGGTATCTAAACAGACCTTAAAGTTCGGCCGATCCACCGCCTGAACCATCTCCAATATTTTAGCGGTAGAGGCCAGGGAAAAGTCAGGCATCGGCATATTCTCCAGGCAGACTGTGATGCCAAGGGTGGCGGCATAGTCCGCCATCTCCTGCAGGAAGGGGAGATTGATCTCCCAGGTCTCCCGCTCATGATCCTCATCGTGGGTGGTGAAGGGCATCAGCGGATGATAAACAAACCTTTTGCACTCCAATGCAGCGGTGCCCCGAAGGGAACGCTTGATCTTCTCCATCCGCTCGGCCTGTTCCTCCGGAGTACTGTCCTTGGGTGGGTACCGCCAGGGGCCGTGAGCCTGATAGATCTTCAGCCCGGCGGCATGGACGTTTTTTTTATAATTTTCCACATAGGCAAGGAAATCCTCCTCGCTGAGTTCAAAATAAGGCTGAGCGGTGTCTACAAATAACTGGCAATCCACCCCGTAATAGCCGTGAGAGGCAATGCGACGGAGACCTTCCTCCACCCCGTAATAGTTGGTATAAGAGCGGTCGGTAATTCCGGTCTTCAGCATCTTTTTCCTCTCCTTTTCTGATACAGGATCTCGGTGGCAAAAGCCAGCTTGGTCACCACATTTTCCTTAGTCTGGGGGTAGCAATAGAAGGAATCGTTCTCGGTGGAGATATCCACACAATCGAAGGGCTTGATGTAGCAATAATCGTATTCGATATGCAGGCTGTTGGTCTCCGGCGGGGTGCGCTGGATGCGGTAATCCTGCCCGTTATAGTGGCCCTCCAAGATAAAGCCCTCTTGGGGGTCGTGGCGCAGCTTCGCCATCCCCAGCTTTTCAAATTTCCAGCAGCGGGGCATGGAATAGACATCCACCTCATCCTCAAAGAAATAGTTGCCCTCCTCGATCTGCTTTTCTACCTGCGCCCGCTCCCAGCGGAACCAATCGGGCACATGGGAAAATTCTGTTTCACCGGAGAGAGCAGAGAGGGTGCCGTCCTCATTCAGGTTCCAGCGCTTACCGCAAGCGGTACAGAAGATCTCGGTGCCCTTGGAATCCATTTCGGATTCCCGCATACAATGAGGACAATGATACAGGATCTTATGCATCCCTTCGGCCCGAAAAGGCTCCTTAATGAGAATGCCCTGCTCCTTCTGCCAGGTATATTCATTATAGTCCAGCGCCTTGCGGACAGCGGCGTTGATCTCCTCCACACTCATGGCTGCGATCTGCTCCGGGGTGAGGATCTTGGTCATGGTGGTATGCAGGGGAACCTTACGCTTTTTACGGAAGTTCCAGAAGGGGGAATGGAGATAGTTGCCGTGGTGCACCACCGCTACCACCGGCACCCGGTTGGTCTTGATCAGCTTGCCCAGCGCCTCCGGCATATAAGAGGTGATGCCGCAAGGGGAGTAGCGGGCCTCGGGGTACATCGACAGCACATCGCCCCGTTTCAGCACCCGGCGAATAGACTTGATCAGATGCAGATCCATGGTAAATTTCCGGGTACAGATGGCGCCGATCAGCTCCATCAGCCAGGGGCGGCGGTAATAACCGTCGATACTCACCACATTATTGACCCGGTGGGAGCCGGTGCCCATGGCCGCAAGCTCAAAATCAATAAAATACATATGGTTGCTCAGCATCATGTAGGGGGGCTTGAGGCCTTCCATATTGATCTTTTCCACCTTGTATTTTTTGCCGATCAGCATCATCCGGGAAAGCAGCCAGATCAGCCACACAATGATCAGCGGCTGGCGAATGGGGTATTTGGCGGTTTTAAACCGCTTTTTATTTTTATAGTTCACTTCCATATTTCTTTCTCCTTTGCTATTATTCTACATGAAACATCAATAAATTGCAAGTCACTTGATTTTTGCAACAGTTTTTGCTATATTATAGAAAAAGGAGAATATCATGATTATACTGACTATTATCATCTTACTGATCGCCTATTACTGCTTTCATGAAGCCTTTTATGCCTCCCGCAGACCCCCCAAGGTGCAGGAGGAATTTGAAATGCCGCCCGGCGAGATCTATGAGCCCTACCATCCGGCCATGCGGCAATGGATGAAGGAGGTTCGGGCCATGCCCTTTGAAGAGCTGAGCATCACCTCCTTCGACGGGCTGAAATTGTACGGAAAATACTACGAATACAAGCCCGGCGCTCCCATTGAGCTGATGCTCCACGGCTACCGGGGCAGCGCAGAGCGGGATCTCTGCGGCGGGGTGCAGCGCGCCTTCGCCTTGGGGCACAATGTACTGATCGTAGATCAGCGCACCGCCTGCAAAAGCGAAGGAAAGGTCATCACCTTCGGGATCCATGAAAGCAAGGACTGCCTTCGCTGGATCGACCGTCTCGCAGAGCGGTTCGGCAGAGAGGTGCCTATCATCCTCACCGGCATTTCCATGGGCGCCGCCACAGTACTGATCGCCGCCGGGCAGGAGCTGCCGAAGAATGTCATCGGCGTGCTGGCCGATTGCGGCTATACCACCGCCAGGGAAATGATCCAAAAGACCATCGGAGAGATGCACCTACCCCCAAAATTGGCCTATCCTTTTGTGAAATTAGGAGCAAGGCTTTTTGGCCGTTTCAATTTGGAAGAGACCGCTCCCATAGAAGCCATCCGGAATTGCAAGGTCCCTGTTCTCTTTTTTCATGGGGATGCGGATGATTTTGTTCCCTGCGAGATGAGCCGGCGGCTGTATGAGGCCTGCCCCACCCGCAAAAAGCTGGTCATCATTCCCGGAGCAGGGCACGGCCTTGCCTACCCTGCCGATCCCGAAAATTATTTAAAAGAAATGCGAGGTTTTTTCCATGAATGAACGCCAATCCTTAGATACCCTTTGCGCCGGCCTTTGCCATGCCATGGGCATCGCACCTCCGGCAGAAGCGCAGCCTGCCGATCCCCGGCTGACCGCATATGTTGATACCGCCTTCGGCGGCGAAAAAGCTGACCGTCTCTTTATGTATAATCCCGATGCGGTAGCGGAATGGATCTTTGAAAAATATCCCGACTTTTTTAAGGAAGCGGTGGCAGCCACCGAGCTGCAGCTGCCCTATGAGACCGTAATGCCCAGCGTTACTCCGGTCTGCTTCGGTACCATGTATACCGGCGCCCAGCCGGCGGTGCACGGCATCCGCAAATATGAAAAGCCGGTGATCCGCATCGAGACCCTTTTTGACGCCCTCATCCGGGCCGGCAAAAAGCCCGCCATTGTGGCAGATTGCAAATGCAGCATCGGCAAGATCTTTTTAGAGCGGGAGATGGATTATTTTATCTTCGATACCATCCCCGAGATCAACGCCAAGGCAGCAGAGCTGATCATCGGCGATCAATACGATGCCATCATCGTATACAACGGCAACTACGATTCCGCCATGCACCGCAACGGGCCCGAGAGCGCTCACAGCCTTGGAGAGCTGCGCTGCAATGTCCATACCTTTGCCACCTTTAACGAGCTGATCAAGACCCATTGGAAGGGGCACAACACCCTTCTGGGCTTTGCCATGGATCACGGCTGCCATGAGATCGACGGCAATTGCGGCTCCCATGGGCTGGATATGGAGGAGGATCTTTATATTACTCATCTCTATCAGGCCTACAAAAAATAAGGTTACTTCGTCAAAAAATTTGAGACCCCCACAAAAGCGAAATAAGCGCTTTTGTTGGGGGTCTCTCTTTAACCCAATTCTCTGCAATAGAGTTTCATAAAGTTTTCTTCGGAGGTATAGCCATCCTCCGGGGGCACATCATGGTCCGGCATGGAATCGGAAAAGCCGCCCAGCAGGCCGTCGTGATCGATACCGCCCAGCTTATAGAGCCCATGCTGATCGCAGAGGCGGTCATAGAGGGCCCGTTCCTCGGCGGTCATCAGCGGATGGCAGATCTCCACGCCCATGATGCCGGCGTTCAGCATCTCATCGAAACAGTTGTGATCCATGTACTTTCCTTCTACCCCGGGATGCGCCAGCACCGCCACACCGCCGGCAGCACGGATGGTGGAAACCGTTTCCTCCAATGTGATGGAATCATTCCCGAACCGCTTACGGATTTCGGGAGTGGAACGGAAATTATTCTCAAAGAAATCCTTATACTCCGCCTCGGTATAGATCCCCTTTTTCTTCATCACGTCAAAGATCTGATTATTGCAGAGATAATCATTATCGGGATAGGCTTTTTCCACATCCTCCCAGCTGATGCCGGGGCGAAGAGAGCCCCGCTTCATCGCTTCCTCAAAGAGAAAGCGGCTGCGGTTGGTCTGCCGGTTAGAGCCGATGGCCATCAGTTCCTTGATGGCGGCGTTTTCCGGATTAAAATCGATGCCCACCACATGGCACCGCCCGAAGGAGGTCCCGCAGTTGAACTCCACCCCGTTGAGGGTGAGGATCCCCTGCTTGCGGGCTTCCTTTTGGAAAAAGTAGGTGCCCCGCACCGTATCGTGATCGGTGAGGATCATTGCCTTATGGCCGATCTTTTTTCCTAAACGGATCAGCTCCTCCGGAGTCCAGACCCCATCGGAAAAGGTGGAATGTAGATGAGTATTGGCAAACAGCATTATAACAACTCCTTAAAAAGCCCCATATTGGCAGCCTCCGGCTTCAGCTCACCGGACTGCTCTTTTTTGATGATCTCCACAATGCGGTCGTTGATGGGGGTGGCTACGCCGCACTTTCTGCCCCATTCACAAACAATGCCATTGATGGCATCCACCTCGCAGGGCCTGCCTTTTTTCAGATCCTGCAGCATGGAGGGCTCAATATCCCGATGCTTTTTCATCGCAATGGGAATGAGCAGCTGGCCGACGGCCCGCTTGAAGCCGCCTTTATAATAGAACAGCTTGGTGATATCCTTCCCCTGCACCGGCGCAAATTCCACGCCGGCGGCATGGCCCACATCGATACACTCCTTGATGCAGCGAATGGCAACAGCACGCCCTTCCTTACTGCCGGTAACAGTACCGAAGGTTCCGCCCATCACCGTTCCCAGCCCGGAGAAGGTGGCGTTAATCAATAATTTTGACCACCGGGCGCCCAGCAGATTTTCTTCCTCATGGACCGGGCACATCAGCTCCAGCAGCTCCTTGACCATCTTAAACTGGGCATCGGAGATGCCGGGCATTTTGCCCATATGGAAGGAAAGGCTATCGGGTGCGCTGGTGAGGGTGCAGACACCGGGCGCAGAAAGAGTAGCCCCCCATTCCACGGTACAGCCCATGGTGCGGTTTTCCCCCACGATCTCTGCAATACCCGGCTCAGGCAGCCCGTTCTGCAGGGTGACGATAACGCCGTCCTCTGCCAGAAAATCCTTTAACATCGTTACAACTTCCTGATTTTGAAGCTGTTTCGTCATCAGCAGGATGACATCGTAGACCCCGCTCATTTCATCGGGGGTATAGGCAGTCACCGGAACATTCAGCTCCACCGTGCCTGTGACGGTGGCACCCTTCTCCCGGAGAGCAGCCACATGGGCTTTATTGCGGTTGATCAGCTCGATCTTCCCGCCGTTTTTGGTAATGTAAGCACCCAGCACCGTGCCCAGCGAGCCGGCACCGTAAATAGCATAGCGTTTCATTTTTGATCACCTCGATCATCATTATAACACGCTTCGCCGGATTTTGCATTAGAAATCCATTAATTCTTGACAATGAATTTTCTTCAACCTATAATTAACTCAAAAAGGGAGGGCTGCCGATGCTTTCATTTGGGATCGCCGATTACGACCGCAATTTTGCCGCAAACTGGCGGCGTGCCGTTGCGGGCTATAAGGACACCGATAACACCGTCTGGCTGGCGGGACCAACTGCTTACCTGCTTTCGGTGGACGGGGTGAAATTCGCGGTGGACCCCCAAGTCCGCCGCCCGCAGGACCTTGGGCTAGTGGCCGATACCTTGGTCGAGGACCTCAAGGACCTCGCTTTTGTGCTGATCTCCCACCAGCACAATGACCATATGTGCCTGCCCCTGATGCAGTTGCTGAGGG
Source organism: Clostridia bacterium (assembly GCA_017464525.1). GTDB lineage: Bacteria > Bacillota > Clostridia > Oscillospirales > QAKW01 > QAKW01. The sequence continues at coordinate 2,474 of JAFTZM010000004.1, read as the reverse complement.
AGACCGACATTCAATGGGTGATCCCTGCCGGCACCCGGAAAGATCTGATCGAAAAAAGCGGCCTGCGGCGGGAGTGCATCACGTTTATTTCCCCCGGCGAGGCTTTAACGCTGCAGGGACTCACTGTCCGCGCCTTCCATACCCCTCATAGGCCCGATGGCTCCTTTTTCCCGCAGTGCGGGTATTGGGTGCAAGCGCCCTCCGGCAGCCTGCTCTTCCCCGGCGATATCCGGGATCTCGATTATTGCGGCTACCCCAATTTTGGGGCGCCGGATCTATGCTTTTCTCATCTTTGGGCGGGCAACGATGCCTTGACCCCTGAAAATTACCACCCGCTTTTGCAGAAATTCGCCGTCCGCAGCAGTGAATTCGGGGCCAAGCGGTATTTTTTTTGCCATCTCTACGAGATCGGCCGGGAAGAGAAGTTTTTATGGACCTACCGCCATGCGGGGGAGGCGATGGATCTATTCTACGGTCTCCGCCCCGAAGCAACGGTAGAGGTTCCTTTCGTGAAAGGGTTGTACAAATTCGAAGTTCTTTAAATATTTTGCCTATGCGTTCGAACCCACGTATTTATAGGTTTTTCATTAGTTTGTAAAATTCACCATCGATTTTATATATAAACAAACCTATTATTCTCTTTGATTTCGTGTCGGAATTTTTCAGTGAATTCACAAGTTGACATATCCCAGATATTATTGCATTTTTCGTAATCCTCAATATCTAATCTTTCTATTGTATAGTTTTTCATTTATTGTTTTCCTTTGCAGTCTTAATTGAGGCAATCAATAAAATTCTGATAGTAGAGCAGGTTTTATTTATTTTCTTATGTGTTGTTTCATCAATATAGTTTGATTTATATAGCATTTCAAGCCACTTGCCCGTCTCACTTGCTTCCTTTAAGGCTATTTCTAATTTGGCAATAAAATCGGCGCGGCTATGTCCATATTTGCTTTCGGCAATATTTGCGCAAACGCTTGTAGCGCTTCTGCCTATTTGGTTAGAAATGATTGTTTCCTTCCTATGACGAAGTTCTTTTACTAAATTTAAAACGTCAACAGATAATTGCATTGACAAATCGGAAAGTTTATCTTCCTTCATTTCTATCACCTCGGGCTTATTGTACCATAAGTTTGCCGAAGGCAACACTGTTTATGCGAAGCATAACACTGTTTGCGGCTTGCCGCAACTTCGTTTTGTGTCCGCCAAAGCGGAATGATGTTTGTGCGACGCACAAAATGATGTTGACCGCAAGCAGTCAAACGATGTTGTGTCCGACGGACACAAACACAAACAAATAAGGACTTGCGAACGCAAGTCCTTATTTGTTTGGCGGAGAGTGAGGGGGTCATTTTAAGACTTTCGAAAACAGCATTCCTTCTTTCACAAGCCACAAAATTCCGCATGAAACCGTACTTTTTACCTCTTCACCATCCTTCATCCATCACAGAAAAATCATCCGATTTCAAACAATTCGTGGATAATTCGTGGATGGTTTTAGCCATTATTTGCACGGCTAATCACGTTCGCAAAACCAGCCGCATACAGATTAAATAACGAAATCCCTCGGAATGATCCGAGGGCTTCATCTTTTATTCCATTCTGGCCAGGATTACCGCCAGCTCGGCACGGGTAACAGGATCATTGGGGCGGAAGGTGCCCTCTGCGTCGCCTGCCATCAGGCCCTTGGCGGCAACCTTCTCCACCGCCTCCTTAGCCCATGCGGGGATAGCGGCATCATCCTTAAATTTTGCGCCGCTTTTGATTTGATACTGATCGGAATGGTAGGTTCCGATCCGATTGGGGATCCCCAGATGGGTAGTGGGATCCACAACGGTTTCACCCTTCTGAAGCTGATAATGCAGGTGCACCCCGGTTACGTTGCCGGTGGCGCCCATGGTGCCGATCACGGTGGAGCGGTCGACCCGATCCCCTTTCTTGACCTTGATACTGCCCTCCTTCAGGTGGCAGAAGATATGCCGATAGCCGTTAGCATCGCCGATGGAAACATAATAGCCCCATCCATTGGCATCATAGGAAACGGTGCGCACGGTGCCGTCGCAGGTGGCGTAAACATTTTTATTTTCGCACACCATATCGATCCCCTTATGGCCATCGGCCCAATACTTGCCCTTCTGGCCGTAGATGGCAGTAACCGAAAAACTGCCGGTGACAGGTAAATTAGTCATTCTTTTTCCTCCTTTTCTCCCAACTGATCCAGCTGTTCCTTCCCTGCGCTCAAAAATTTAATGATCCACTTCGGAAAGGAATTGGGATTACACTCATAAAAATTCTCACACACCGACACCGCCTCGGTGAAGATGATATAAAAACCGATGATGTTGGAAAACAGCAGGTGGCTCACATTGAAGGTAAAGCCCACCTGCGTTGCCGCCATGGGGATGATATAATCCAGCGCAATGCCGAAAAGCAGTTGCGCCAGCATGGTCCCTTTTTTCATCAGCCCTTTCCGG
>JAFTZM010000003.1 GCA_017464525.1 Clostridia bacterium | reverse complement strand
GTTGGGAATAAAAACCAGAATGCTCTGTAAAATCGCTGAACTAACAGTAGAAGTTCCCGAGGCGGGGGAGATGCTCCCCCGCTGCCGGGAATACCTGAGTGAAGCGGAGGTCGGCGCGGATATTGTTATCCGCGCCGATCTTTACAACGCTTCAAAGTATCCGCCGTATGTGACGGAAAAGACCGTTGCATACATGGAATCCGGTTTTCAATTTTACCGGGAATTACGTAAATTTGACGGTATGATGTTGCACGCATCCGCTGTGGAGATGGAGGGTAGAGGTTATCTTTTCTCGGCTCCTTGCGGAACGGGCAAATCTACCCACACACGTTTGTGGCAACAGGTTTTTGGGGCTGCGGCGCAGGTGTTCAATGATGATAAACCGGCTCTGCGCCAGTTGGACGGCCGTTGGTTTGCATACGGCACGCCCTGGTGCGGGAAAGACGGCATCAATCAAAACAAAAAGGTTCCCTTAGGGGGCATCTGCTTCATCAAACGGGGGCAGGAAAACAAAATTCGCCGCCTGGATTCGAAAGAAGCGGTGCAAAAGCTGGTGTGGCAAACGATGCATCGGTTCCGGGAGGTCGAGCAGCTGGATCTGACAATGGGGCTTATCGAGCGCATAGTACGGGTGATTCCTGTATATGAGCTGGAATGCCTGCCTGAGCCGGAGGCTGCACGATTGAGTTATGAAACGATGCGCTGCGGCGCGGAGGAGGCAGGTCTATGAAATTGAAGGAAAACTTTGTTCTGCGAGAGGTCGCAGACACATGGGTGGTGCTTCCCTTAGGGGAGGCTACCTTGGATTTCAACGGTATGCTTTCGCTGAATGAATCCGGCGCTATGCTATGGCGTGTGCTGGAGCAGGGTGGCGACCGCATGGCTTTAGTCGACGCCCTGACTTCGGAATACGATGTTTCCCGCCCTGATGCCGAGGCTGATGTAGATGCTTTTTTGAATAAGCTGATGCACTCCGGATGTCTTGAACTATAATTTAAAAAACGTGCAGAAAGATTGCTTCTGCACGTTTTTTATGTTATAATAAAATGTAATTATTTTGAAGGAGGACGGCTATGAACGATCTTGAAAAAGGCATTGCCACATTGATCCGCAGCGCCATCACGGCGGAGGTACTTCCCCTGCCCGGAACCTTTGATATTGAGCAGGCCTATGAACAGATCACCCGTCATCAGGTACGGGCGCTGGCTTATCAGGGCGCAGTTCGCTGCGGGATCTCTAAGCAGCTTCCGGCGATGCAGCGGCTGTTTCGTAGTTACTGCGATGAAATTCTCTTTGGCGAAGAGCAGCTTCAGGCAGTCGATCAGCTATGTTCGACCTTTGAGAAAGCGGGCATCGACTATATGCCCCTGAAGGGCTGCAATCTCAAAAAACTTTATCCACGCCAGGAACTGCGCAAGATGGGGGATGCCGATATCCTGATCCGTGAGGAACGCTACCCGGAGGTAGAGGCGATCCTGCGGCAGCAAGGCTATACCCAAGTGGAGGGCGCCGATCATACCTTGAATTGGCGCAAAAAAAATGTGCTGATCGAGATCCATATCCGCATGATGCCGACGATTGTGGAGCACTATCCCTATTTCGGCACAGGCTGGAAACGTGCCGTCCATCAGACAGGCCACCTCTATGCATTTCACCCGGAGGATGAGTATATTTTTGTTTTTGTTCATTTTGTGAAGCATTACCGCTATAGTGGTATCGGTTGCCGGCAGTTGGTGGATCTCTGGGTCTATCGCCGGGCGTATCCCGATCTGGATCAGGCGTATATCGAAGCGGAACTGCAAAAACTGAACTTGCTGAAATTCCATGAAAACCTGCTGAGGACTGCGATCGCGTGGTTTGAGGATGGGGAAGAGGACGATGTTACCCGCCTGATCACTGAGACGATTTTTGCCAGCGGAAGCTGGGGCTCATCCCAAACTGCCGCCGTTTCGCAGGGCGCTGAGTTGCGGGCAAAAAACGGCGCAAATAAAAATCCTGCCCTCCAAACTGCCCTTTTTTATGTCTTTTTGCCCTATGAAAACATGGTAAAACGCTATAAAAAGTTAGAAAAATTCCCCTTTTTATTGCCATTTTTTTGGGTGATACGGGGCTTTGAGGTACTGCTGACCCGTCGTCAGAATTTGGGCAAAGCCATTAAAACCATCAATAATGCCAGTACGGAACGGGTCACGGCCTATGAAGATGCCTTGCGCAAGGTGGGGCTGGAATATCGTTTTGAGGACATGATGGAGGAAGTAGAATAAAAAATGTATTATATTTTACTAAAATGCATTGACTCATACAACATAATATGCTAAAATGAGATATCAATATAGTTGGTGTAAGTCGCATTCCGCTGTGAAAGTGCCGATAATCGTGGGCGAAATGTGATGAAGCATCTACTAAGATTGTAAAAAGCCGTCTCGGCCCGAAAGGGTTTAAACCCTTTGAAGTAATGGCATAGCCATTACTTCAATTACCGTTGACAACCGTTTCCCGCTCCTGAACGGCAAAAAAATAAGGGAGGAATGAAAAAATGAAAAAAAGCACACGTTTGTTGAGCCTTGTGCTTGCCGTGTTCATGGTCATTTCTATGTTGTCCATGGCTGCTTTTGCAGAGGAAACTACTTCTAATGTTGCCAAAATCGGCGACGTTGAGTATGCTACTCTGCCGGAAGCAGTTGCAACGGCAACAAAAGACGCAACAATCACCCTGCTGCGTGATGCCGAGGGTGCCGGTGTAAAGATCAATGAGGATATCACCATTGACTTTGCCGGTTATACCTACACGCTCACCGAGGGTGTTGGCTCTGCTGGTACTCCTACCAATGGGCTCCAAATTCTTAAGGATAACACTGTTACCCTTAAGAACGGTACTTTAAAGGTGGCTGAATCTGCGAAGGATAAATTCTATATCCTGGTGCAGAACTATGCTAACCTGACTGTTACCGATATGACCCTGGACGGTACCAATCTGGATAAGTATTCCGAAACGGATGGGGACTCTTATGCCCTTTCCAACAACAGCGGCAATGTTGTGATCGATGGCAATACCAGTATTATTGCCAATAATGATGGCGATAAGGCTTTTGCCTTTGATGTTTTCAACAAGAGCGGCTATGAAAATCCCACTGTTACCGTCAATACGACCGGTACTATCACCGGTAACATTGAGGTATCCGAAGGGCTGGAAGGGAACCTGGATATTAAGGCTGGTACCTTTAAGGACTCCAATGCCGAGGAATATCTGCCCTATGGCTATGAGCTGGACGATGACGGCTCAATGGTAGCGATCGATCCCATCGAGATCGGCTCCAAGGAAGATATGCTTGCCTTCGCTCAGGCCGCCTACGAGGGCGAGAATTTTGAAGGCAAAACTGTTGTTCTGACTGCTGATATCGACATGGAGTGGGCTGAGTGGAAACCCGTTACCTTTAACGGCACCTTCGATGGTAATAACCATACCATTAAGAACTTGACCTATGTTACCAAATCTGAAACCGGCACTCAGATGGGCTTCTTCAATACCTTGAGCGGCACTGCCAAAAACTTCACCGTTGATGGCGTGAAGGTCACTCTTGTCGAGGGTGGCAAAATGGGCGGCTTGGCTCGTCTTTTGAATGGCTATGCTGAGAATGTTCATATCAAGAACATGACTGTGGAGGCTCCCGGTAAAATTGATTGGTTTATTGGCGGTTTTGCCGGCTATGCATACGGCTATGCTAACAACTGTTCTGTAGAGAACTTCACCCTCAATGCACCGAATGCTTTGGGCGAACCCTGCATCGGCGGCTTTATCGGTTCTATCAGAAACAGCGCTACCTTCACCAACTGTGATGTTAAGGGCTTTAAGGCTGTGATCAATGCTACTTCCGGTACTGGTCTTGGCGGTTTTACTCCCCATACACAGACCGGCTGGCACGCTCCCAATTTTGTAAATTGCGATGTGACTGGCATCGACTTTACTGTAACCGGTGCGGCAGACGTGGCTGGCTTTGTTACCTGGCCCGGCGCTCATACCGACGCTACCAACTGCACCACCGAGGGTAAGATCGATGTTACCGGTGTGACCGCTTCCGGCACTTGTGCAGGCGGTTTCTACGGCCAGCTGGGTTGGAACTGCGATCTGGGGCAGATGGGTCATGTCCTGACTAACTGTACCGCAGATGTGGATATCACCACTAAAGTTGCTGCCGCAGGCGGTTTTGTAGGCTCTGCTACTAACTCTAATAAAGCCAGTATGTATGCAACCTTCAATAACTGCTCTGCAACCGGCGATATCACCTGCGTTGCAGAAGGTACTGCTGATATCGGCGGCTTTGCCGGCGATGCAGACCGTGGCGTTTACAACAACTGCTCTGCAAGCGGTACTGTTACCAATAACGGCACCGGTACTGCCGGCCAGTTCATCGGCGCAATTTATGATGTAACCCCCAAGTATGATAGTCGTTATCCTGCCGGTACCCGTGGGTATCCGGTGGAGAAGATCACTGCTGATAGCTGCACATATACCGGCACCTCCACCAACCTGAAATTCATTGGCGAGACTGCAGAAGGGGCGGACGTTACAGTACTCCCTCTGGCTACCCTGACCTTTGATTTTCTGGGTGTAACCGAGACCTATACCTATCCCGGTGAGGGTGACGGCGGCAGAGAAATTGATTCTATGGAAGCTCTGATCAATGAATACTTGATTCATTCTTCTGTACCTTTCGTGTCTGTTCCCACAAATGCTACCATTACTCTGAATTCTGATCTTACGATCGAAGAGCCTGTTGTAATCGGTACCGAAGGGCCTTACGGAGAGGTTCCCGCTTATGATCTGACCTTGGATCTGAACGGTTTTGAGATCAACGGTGCAGAAAATGTATATCCTGTAATTCGTGTTCAGGGCGGTGCAGATGTTACTGTTAAGAACGGCACTATTAACAATAACGATTATGTATTCGTTCTGGGCGCATCCGACGGTTCTTCCGCCGGTAATCTGACCATTGAGAGCGGTAAGTATCACGGTGCTACCACCGTTGCTTCCGTCACCAAGGGTACTCTGACCGTCAACGGTGGCGAATTCAGCGTTGCTCCTTATGTTGCTTCCGAGGGCGCAGAGCCTAAC
>JAFTZM010000002.1 GCA_017464525.1 Clostridia bacterium | reverse complement strand
GCCAACTTCGTTGGTGGCGGCTTCCTCAGGCTCTGAAAATCTTGAAATATCTATATATACCATACTCTTTTGTCAAGGTGAACTTCGGGTATTTCTTATTTTTTACCTTAAAAATCCGAACTTCACTTTGGCAATTTAGGCCTTTGATGAGCCTATTATAGCAAAGTCACTGTCCGATAAAACGGACAGTGACCCTGTTTTTTTAAAAAATTATATTAATGGCATGGGATAGAACAGAGATATGCGCTTCGGTCTGCTCCCCGCCGGGTTCCCCGTCTAAGGTCCAAGCCAGAGGCTTTTCCGATTTGAAATCGATCTCGGCTGCGTGGGTGAATACCACATAACGTGGATCATACCGCCCCCGCACCAGCCCCTGCAGGATGCCGCCGAGATCGGTTACATTTTTCGGATTGCGGATCAGCATCAGCTCAAATTCCCCGTCGTCCAGCCGCACATCCAGCCCGTTCAGTTTGAAAAGGCCGGCGATAGAGGTGGAGTTGGAGACGGAACCGAATAAAAACTCGCCCTCATAGGTCTCGCCGTTGGCGGTAAAGGAGGCTTCAAAGGGGGTGATGTGCCCGATCTCCTTGGCGCCCTCCAGCAGATAGGCGGTGTGCCCTAAGGCGTTTTTGATCTTCTGGGGGGTGGAATAGGAGACCTTGGTGAAGACCCCCAGCGAAGCGATGTAGGAAAAGTTTCGGCCATTGAAGCTGCCCATATCATAATGATGGGGAAAGCCGGAAAGGATCATGTCCATGCACTTTTCTGCCTTGGTGGGCAGCTGCAGAGTACGGGCAAAATCATTGGTGGTACCTGCCGGCACATAGCCCAGATCAGCCCGGATCCCGCTTTCCAGGATGCCGTTGATCACCTCGTTTAAGGTACCGTCTCCGCCACAGCATACGATCAGATCCTGCTCTGCACCGTATTTCTTCACAAAGAGCGTCCCATCCCCCGATTGGGTGGTGGTCTGAGCCGATACGCTGAAGCCCTTTTGGCTCAATCGGTCAATGATCTCAAACAGATCTTTTTTTGATTTTTTCATCCCGGCCCGGGGATTGACGATCACCAACGCACGTTTAGCCAAAAAGAGCACCTCCTTTTTGATGGATTTCATAATATTATTATACATTTTTTGGATAAAAATTCAATGGAAATTTTGTGAATAATATGTTATTATAATTTAAAACCCGGAAAGGAGCCAAAAATGGAGAAACTGACCCGCAAGGAAAATCCCATATTTCTGTTCTGGCAGATCCTTTGGTCCTTTGCCTTTTCCACCGGCGTGCTGGCACTGATCATCAGTTTTTTCAGCATGAATACCGGCCTTACCGGCATGACCCCGCCGATGATCTATGCGCTTTTGGCCTTTTCCTCGGCGATCTTCTGGCCGATCTATACGCTGCCCTCTTTTTTCGCCTTCCGGAAACGGATGCAGAAAAGAAAAACAGTGCTGCTCTGCAACCTGCTGCTGGGCTGGACTGTGGTGGGCTACATTGTTTGTGTATTTAAAGTGCGGTTCGCTGAGTCATAAAAACCCTTTTTCCGTGCACCCTATTTCTGAAAGGGGTGTATCATGGAAAAACGTGAAAAAATCGCTGCCTTTGCCACCGGCTTTGCCGGTTATCCGCTGCTGGAGATGCTCTGGCGGGGGAGGACCCATTGGAGCATGGCGTTGGCAGGAGGGCTCAGCCTGCTTTTTGCTTATCCCATCTGTACCAAAAAGAGCGGCAGGATGGTCTGCTGTAAAATTGCCGGGATCATTACCGCCATCGAGCTGGTATTCGGGATCATCTTCAATATTATATTAAGGAAAAACGTGTGGGATTACTCCGGAATGCGGTTTAACCTGTGGGGGCAGATCTGCCTGCCTTACTGCTTGCTCTGGCTGCTGCTGGCGTTTCCCGTAAAAGCCCTTTGCTGCGGCTTGAAAAAAATTTGCAAGGAGGCATCATGGTAAATCTCGGAAACAGCTGGGACGCATTACTTGCCGACCAGTTTCGGCAGGATTATTACCTGAACCTGCGTGAATTTCTGAAAACCGAATACCGTACCCGCCGGATCTACCCGCCCATGGGCGATATCTTCAACGCCCTGCGGGAGACCCCCTATGAGAAGGTCAAGGCGGTGATCTTGGGGCAGGACCCCTATCACCAGCCCGGCCAGGCCCATGGGATGTGCTTTTCGGTAAAAAAAGGGGTGGAACCCCCGCCCTCTTTGAAAAATATCTTCAAGGAGCTGGAAAATGAGCTGGGCATTACCCCGCCGGATCACGGCGAGCTCACCAAATGGGCCAGAGAAGGGGTCCTTCTGCTTAACACGGTACTTACGGTGCGGGAAAGCGCCCCCGCCTCCCATCGGGGGCAGGGCTGGGAGCTGCTCACCGATCGGGTCATCCAGCTGCTCAATGAGCGCCCAGAGCCGGTGGTATTCCTCCTTTGGGGCAGCCACGCCCGGGCAAAAAAGGCGCTCATCACCGAAAAGAGGCATCTGATCTTAGAATCTGCCCACCCCAGCCCTTTATCGGCTTATAACGGTTTTTTTGGCTGCGGCCATTTTATAAAAACAAATGAATTTTTAAAGGAGCCCATTGATTGGGATCTAAAGGAGTAACAGCTATGAGTATTGAAAAAACTGCCTTCGGCGCCGCCGAAAAGTATACCATCCGGGGCAACGGCCAGCTGGATGTGAGCATTCTTACATACGGTGCTACCCTGCAGTCCATCTGCTATAAGGGTACCGATGTCTGCTTGGGCTATAACGATTTAGAGGGCTATCAGACCATGACCGGTTATCTGGGCGCCACCGTGGGCCGCTATGCCAACCGGATCGCAGGGGGCAAATTCACCCTCAATGGCAAGACCTATGACGTGGGCTGCAACGAAGCCGGCCGGGGCCATCTCCACGGCGGTAAGATCGGCCTGGATAAAAAGATCTGGCGAGCCGAGACCTTGGGGGGAAATGCGTTGAAAATGACCACCTCCCTGGCGGACGGGGAAGAGGGCTATCCCGGCAATATGCAGATCTCTGTGACCTTCACTGTGGAGGGCAACGATCTCCGCATCGCCTATGAGGCCACCGCCGATGCAGATACGGTGTTCAATCCCACCAACCATTGCTATTTCAACCTGAATGGGCAGGACGGCGCTCCCACCACTAACCATATCCTGCAGATCAATGCCTCTGCCTACACTCCGGTGGATGAGTTGCTGATCCCCACTGGGGAGATCCGCCCGGTGCAGGGAACTCCCTTTGATTTCACCGTGCCCAAGCCCATCGGCCGGGATATCGCTGCGGAGGATCCCCAGATCCAATTGGCAGGCGGCTTCGATCATAACTTTGTACTGCCCGGTGAGGGGCTTCGCCAGGCGGCGGTGGCGGTCTCTCCTGTGACCGGTATTCAGATGGAGTGCTATACCGATATGCCTGCCGTGCAGTACTATTCCGGCTGCTGCCTGGATAATCCGGTGGGGAAATCCGGGGCCATGGGGCAGTTCCAGGGCTTCTGCCTGGAGACCCAGACCTATCCCGATGCTCCCAACCATCCTTCCTTCCCCTCTGCTACCTTAAAAGCAGGCGAGATCTTCCGCTCTGTGACTGAATACCGCTTTTCAAAATGAGGTTAGTTTGTGCAATCTTGATGACATCCATTTGAAAAGAATAAAAAATTTCACATATTGTGCAAAAAAAACAACATAAAGTGCTTTAAAATATTGCCTTGGTGTGTTACAATAAACTCATATAATAGTCTCTTTATCGGGTTTTGTACCGTGGAGGGCGAAAATAGACATAAGGAGGATTGTGATTATGGTCACAAAAAAGACAAGACTGATATCCGGTCTTGCAGCAGTTCTGATGCTGATCTCCATGCTGACGGTGTTCGTTGTACCGGCCGCCGCAGCCAATGCTTGGGATGCGCATGAGGCTGTATTGTCTACCGGCTTGGTAAACAAGGCGTCTTTACCGGATATTACTACCTATACCAGCGGAACCGGTGAATATAAGGTCACCAACCGTGCCGGTATGGATAAAATCATGGAGCTGGTGGACGGCGGAGTGCCTCTTGCCGGCGTAACCATCTATCAGATGGCGGATATCGACATGGGCTGGGAGCCCTTCGGCGGTATCGGCGGTATTCTGCAGGTGGGTACCGAGCCCAATCAGCAGCTGCCCTTTGCCGGCACCTTCGACGGCAACGGCTTTACCATTGATAATCTTTATGTGCTGAGAAATACCGACGTTACCAATTCTGTCGGTCTCTTTGGCTATGTGTCCGGGGCTACCCTGAAGAACATCGGCATTGCCGGCGGTCTGGTCGTGGGTAACAACAAGACCGGTGCGGTTGCCGGTTATGTTGTGGACTCCAAGATCCATAACTGCTGGAACGCTGCCACCGTTGTGGGCGGCGGTACTGCCGGTACCGGCGGTATTGCAGGCTGCCTGACCGGGGACACCTCCGAGGTCATCAACAGTTACAACCTGGGCCTGATCTACAACCAGTATAAAAACGCTGTGGGTGTAGTGGGCTATGTGGAGAATGCTGTGAACGCCATGATCGCCAACTGCTACAATGCAGGTGAGATCGTGACCGGTATGAACGGCTACGGCGACGCTGCCGCTCCCGGCGGTCTGGAAGCCTATAGCGTGATCATGGGCACTGACTATCGGTTGGAAAATGCCCTGTTCAATACCAATAACTATTACATCAAGGGCCGCGGTAAGGTCCGCAGCGTTGCCGAGCTCATCGAAATCAACGGCGGCGTGTTCAGCGATGCTGCCGAGACTATGATCCTTTCTACAGACGCTGCTGCCGGCATGGAGTCTTCCGCTCTGACGGACGGTTCTCTGGCTGCCAAGCTGAATGAAGGCGAGCTGGTTCTGGGTGCTGTTTCCGGTTATACCCTCGCTTTCCAGGATACCGGTGCCGGTTATCCCGCTCTTGCCTATCAGAAGAACGGCGCTACCGCTGTTCAGCGTGTGGCTCATGAGAGCTTCAATGTGAACGGTGCCGCCGATTGGGCAGAAAAGAGCGCGCTCTTTGCCACCCTCGCCAAGAATAAGGACGGCGGCTGGGCCAAGGCCTCCAGCACCAGATTGGATAATCTAGAACTTACCGAAGCAAACGACCTGTTTGTTCTGGGCCTGATCTCCTCCTACGCTACTTATACGAACATCTACGGCAACGGCAACATTACTCTGGGTGCCGATATCGATATGGCCGAGATGGATCTTTGCCCTGTTGAACATTACGTTCCCATCGTCTCCGGTGCAGGTCTCTTCACCGGTACCTTCGACGGTCAGAACCATGTGATCAAAAACTGGCGCTTCTTCGCCGGTATGTGCGGTGGTGCCCCCAACGGCGGTCTCATCTCCCGGGTGGGTGCTTCTACTACCGTGAAGAATATCGGTATGATCGATGCCTACGGCGTATACGCTGTGGAAGGCGTGGCCGGCGGTTATACCTATGCCACCCTGCTGGTGGAGCGTGAGTATGTATCCTCCCCCGTCTATATCGATAACTGCTTTGTTACCGGTACTTTGGAGGTTCTTTCCGGCGCACAGAACCACAACAATAACGGTGCTGTCTTCTCCACCACCTGGACTGCAACGGATCTTTACATCACCAACTGCTGGTCCCAGGTCAACCTGATCGGGCAGGCTACTGACGGTGTCCGTACCATCGGTAAGATCCCCGCAGCTCAGACCTCTCCTTCCAACAATAACTTCTTCATTTCCAGCAAGAAGCCTTTTATTGGTAATGAGACTTCTGATAACGGCGCTAATACCTGCCAGACTATGCTTTCTTCCTCCGAATATAGCAGAGCGGACGGTACTCTGGCGGCCTTTTTGAATAATGCAACTGCTCAGAAGTGGGCTGTGATCAATGGCGACACCACCTTCGCCGCCAGCGCAAGCCAGGGCTCCTATACGGTAACTGCTGTGCTGATGGTAGGCGACCATCAGGTGGATAGCATCACCTATGTTTACACCGCCGGTGATACCGTAACCACTCCCGTGATCGAGGGCTATGTGCTGGATACCACCCGGGTGAACCCCAACGGTGCAGAGGAAGGCTCCTTCATTATGCCTACCGAAAGCATCAATATCTATTATCAGAGCACTACCGCAGATTTCTCCCTGCTGGAGGAACTGGTGGCGAAATACCAGGATTATGATCTGGAGCTCTTCACCGATCCCGCCGGCATCGAGGATGTACTGCATAGCGCCCAGGAACTGCTGGATGCGAAGGAGGATATCCCCGCTGATCGTGCCACCGAGCTGATCGCCGGTGTTCTGGCCAAGGATTCCAATCTGGAGGTTCAGCTGAAGGATGTTTATCCCTACCTGGCTCCCCTGGCTTATGCTGATCTTTATGAAGATATGAAGACCAACAATGAGTGGGCCATCGGCAGTCTGGAGGACTGGCAGGCGCTGGTTGCTCTGGCAAAGACCAAGAGCCTCTCCGGCTATACCTTCCACTTTACCAACGATGTAGATATGCAGAATGTTCAGGTCGATCCTGTTGGTATCAACACCTCCTTTGCATTCAAGAGCACCATCGACGGTCATGATTATGTCATCAATAACCTGAACATCAACTGGGATATGGCCAAGGGCAACTACGCCGGTCTGGTTGGTTATGCAAACGGCGCTACCATCAAGAATTTGGGTATTGCCAGCGGTACGGTCCGTGCCTACGGCGCTCAGACCACCGAGGCAAAGGTAGGCGGTTTCCTGGGTGAAGGTGATGCTGTTACCCTCATCAAGCTGTGGAATGCTGCTACAGTAGATACCTCTGCCGGCGATAACAGTGGTAGCCAGACTACCTCCGGTATTGCCCGTGTGCGCGGCAAATCCTTTATCGATAGCTGCTATAACATCGGCGAAGTAAAGGGCCGCGGTTATACCGGTATCCTCAGCGGTTATGTGCAGGGCGAGACCCTGGTATACAACTGCTTCTCTCTGGGCACCGCTCAGGGCGGAACTCCCACCTTTGTCCGTTATAATAATACCACCGGTATCAAGAGCCTGACTGTTAACTCTTATGCGGTCAACCACACCGGTTACTTTGATTCCGCTGTCAAGGATTATAATCCCGCAGCTAATAATGTGCCCGTTGAGGCATATTCCAACGGTGAACTGGCCTGGATGCTGAATAGCGGATACACCGGTAATGCAGCCGGCAGCCGTGTATACTACACTCTGCAGGATGGCAAGACTGTATTCGGTACTGTTTCCAACCAGACCGTACGGGTTACCCTCACTATGGAGGATACCGAGGATGCTTACATTTATGCAAATGCGGGCTCCACTGTAACTCTGGATTATGCCTTGGGCGCCACCTATACCATCGCAGATGGCATGGCCGGCTCCATTGAAGGTGATGTGCTGACTGTTCCGAATTCTGATACTACGGTGGTGGCTGTGACCTCCGGCCTGAAGTATCGCTCCCTGCAGCTGGCTTTGGAGCAGTTCGAAGATGAATCTGTTTTCGGCTATATTCTGGACGGCGTTGCCGTTAAGGCAAAGGTTGAGGCCATCAGAGCCAAGTATGAGAACATGGCTTATGAAGATCAGGCTGAAGTGGATGCAGACGTAGTTTACCTGAATTCTGCTATTAAATTCGGCGAAGCTCCCTATCTGCCCCCCGTAACCAAGGTGGATACCTTCCCCGAGGCCGGCGGCTATATGATCTACAGCCTCTCCGATCTGGAATATGTGGCTACCAATTACAGCAAGTATACCGTTGATACGGTGCTCTATCTGGGCGCTGATATCGAAGTGACCGCAGGCTCCTCTGCCAACCAGATGAGAAACATGAAGGCTTCCATCGACGGTATGGGCCACTCCATCAAGAATGTCACCTTCAGCGGTGCCAACTCCTGGCTGGGCAGCTACGCCGGTAAGTTTGTCAAGAATCTGGTCATGGAGAACTGGACTGCTACCGGTGCTCCTTGGCAGGGCGCGTTGCTGATCTTTGAGACCGGCGGCGATGTTACTCTGGAAAATATTACTGCCATTGGCTGCTCCATTACCACCGGCGGTAATAACGGCTTGGGTATTCTGGTTGGTATTCAGCAGGGCAGCAATAATCTGACCATGAAGAATATCCGCATCGAGAATTGTACCATGGACCGCTCCACCAGATCCGGCAACTCCGGCTTTGTTGTGGGCCGTGTTCAGAAGGGTACCCTTACTGCCGAGAATATCTACCTGATCAATAACTCCTTGAAGGGTACATATTCCATGGGCGGTTCCGGTATCGTGTTCGGTGAGATCACCGCTCCTGCTGTTATCAAGAATGTGGGTGTTTACAATACCTCCATCGAGTCCGGTTCTGAGCTGGCCGGTGTGCTGAGCGGTAACTTTAAGCAGGGCGATGGCTCTGATGATCCCAAAACTCCCTCTATGGTTCTGGACAATGTTCAGGCTGCAAATAACGGCAGCGCTACCCGCCTTGTTTATCGCCAGAACACCAATTCCACCCTTACCGCTACCAACATTTACGCCGATATCGATTTCGGTAATGATACCCCCATCAATAAGATGAGCGTTTTGGAGATCCTGAACGGTGCCGGCGCTTATGCCGCCAATGCTGCAGGGGTTGCAGCCAAGTGGGAGATCGTTCCCGGGTATGCTCCTTCCATCGATACTGACGGCGAAGGCCTGCCTGTTAAGGTTAGCCTGGTTGCCGAATCCGGTACCACCGAGCTGTATACCAATACCGAGGGCAATGTGCTTGGCCTCACCAATACCATCTTTAATGCCGCCAAGTGGACCGGCTACGATACCATCGACGAGCTGAAGGCTGCTGTCTTCACCGAAGATACCGTCATCGAAGAGCGTCCCTGCGAGCACGCTTGGAGCTATTTGGATAACGGCAACGGTACCCACACCCGCACCTGTACCATTGAAGGCGGCTGCGGCAAGGTTGAAACCGTTGACTGCCCCTTTGAGTATGAATACAACAACGATAATACTCATACCAAGGTCTGTCCCGATTGTAAAGCAACTGCTACTGAGAATTGTAAGAACGGTTCTGTTATCCAGAAAGCTACCTGCGAAGAGACCCATAAGGTTTATAGCGGCTGCGCTCTGTGCGGCAACCTGACTTTGATCAGCGAGCAGCCTAATCTGGGTCATGATTGGACCTATGCACACGATGAAGGTACCGAGGGTGCTGATGCTACCCATACCCGTACCTGCCAGCGCGAGGGCTGTGGCAAGACCGAGACCCTCCCCTGCGAATTTGATGAGGGTGTTTATACCGCTCATACCACCGATGCCAAGGGTTATACCACCTATACCTGCGGATGCGGCTACTTCTATAATGTTGAGGATGCCGAGTTCAATCATAGCTGGGATAATGAAAAGGGCATCATCGAGAAGTATCCTTCCTACATCACCAACGGTATGACCGAGGAAGAGAAGGCAGCCTGCGAAGGCTCCATGAAGGTTCCCTGCTCCGGCTGTGATGCCACTACCAGCGTTGCTGTTCCCGCCCTCACCGGCGCCGGCATCCAGGTTGTGGTTCCCGGCAATGTGAGCGCGGGCGATACCATCGAAGTAACCCTGAATCTGGTGAACAATCCCGGCGTTGCCGGTATGACCGTGGCTGTTACCTATGATACTGCAGGCCTCACCCTGGTCGGTGTTGCCAACGGTACCATGTTCAGTCTGGCTGAAATTCCCTCTGTGGAAGGTGCCGATGGGAAGATTACCATGAGTTTTGTGAACATCCCCAATGTAACGGCAGACGGCGCATTTGTCACCCTGACCTTCACGGTGAATGCGGATCTGGAGGAAGGCAGCTTCCCCATCGAGGTTGAACTGAGCAAATCCCCCGATAACGATCCCGCCGATACCGGTGCAGCTGATTACGACGGTAACTATGTTGCCATCGGCGGTAGCGGCGCATTCGTAACCCTCGACGGTTATATCTGGGGCGATGTGAATAACGATGGCGTTGCCGACGGTCTGGATGCTGTATTGATCATGCAGTATGCAGCCGGTACCCTCACGCTGGAGGATATGGCTAAGCCTCAGGCAGCCGATACCAACGGCGACGGCACTATCGACGGTCTGGATGCTGTACTGATCATGCAGTACGCAGCCGGTACCTACGATCCCGCAGCTTAAATCAAATATCGAAGCCCGCTTGAAAGAGCGGGCTTCTTTTTAATTTTAGTATTGCATTATGTTAAATTATCTGGTAAAATAATGATATCTTTTTTTCGAAATATAGGAGGAAACATGGATAGTAATACTTTGCAAATTCTGATCGCAATGGTCATTTATATGGCCGCGGTCATTGGGATCGGCGTGCTGTATGCCCGGCGCGCCAATAAAAGCTCCGAGGAATATTTCCTCGGCGGTCGTTCATTAGGTCCTTGGGTTACCGCCATGAGCGCCGAGGCATCGGATATGAGCGGCTGGCTGTTGATGGGTCTGCCCGGCGTTGCTTATTGGTGCGGTTTGGCAGATGCTGCCTGGACCGCCATCGGCCTGGCAGTAGGTACCTACCTCAACTGGCTGATCGTTTCCAAGCGCCTGCGCCGCTATAGTGTGCGGGCCAATAATTCCATCACTCTGCCTGAATTCTTCTCCAACCGTTTCCGCGAGAAGAAAAAGACCATCATGCTGATCTCTGCGGCCTTTATTCTGATCTTCTTTACCGTTTATGCCGCCAGCTGCTTTGTGACCTGCGGTAAGCTGTTCTCCACCCTGTTTGGTGCACCCTATGTGGCGATGATGATCGTGGGCGCTGTTTTTGTGCTTCTTTACACCATTTTGGGTGGATTTCTGGCAGAAAGTGCTTCCGATTTCATGCAGGCGATCGTGATGATCGTTGCCCTGGCTGTAGTGGTGATCATCAGCACCATCAATGCCGGCGGTCTGGGTCAGGTGTTTGAAAATGCCAAAGAAATTCCCGGTTTTCTGGAATTCTTTGGTCTGGCTAATCCTGTTGTGGAAGATGGTGCACAGTTGGTGGAAGCCGGCAAACCGGTGTTCGGCGAGGCTTCGAAGTATGGCTTGCTGAGCGTATGCTCCATGCTGGCTTGGGGTCTGGGCTACTTTGGTATGCCGCAGGTTCTGCTCCGTTTTATGGCCATCCGCAAGGAGGAGGAGCTGAAGCGCTCCCGCCGGATCGCCATGGTTTGGGTAGTGATCTCTCTGGGGGTTGCTGTATTCATCGGTATTGTAGGCCGCCAGCTGTTCCCCACCGCACACCTCACCGCCGGCAGTGCAGAAAACATCTTTATCACTCTGGCCACCAGTTCTTTGCCCGCTATTCTGGCCGGCTTCGTGATGGCCGGTATTCTGGCGGCTACCATCAGCTCTTCCGATTCTTATCTGCTGATTGCTGCCTCTGCCTTCTCTAAAAACGTATATCAGGGTATCTTTAAGAAAAAAGCATCCGATAAAGAGGTCATGTGGGTCTCCCGTATCACTCTGCTGGTACTTGCTGCCATCGGCATCATTATCGCTCTGGACGAGGATAGTGTCATCTTCCAGATCGTGTCCTTCGCATGGGCCGGCTTCGGTGCCACCTTTGGCCCCTTGATGCTGTTCTCCTTGTTCTGGAAACGGATCAATAAGCCCGGCGCCATTGCCGGTATGATCGGCGGTGCAGGGATGGTATTCCTCTGGAAACTGGTGATCAGCAAGCTGGGCGGCGTATTCGCCATTTATGAGTTGCTCCCCGCGTTCATCTTCTCCGGTGTCTGCATCGTGGCGGTATCCTTGCTGACAAAGGCACCCTCCAAGGAGATTGAAGAAGATTTCGAAGCAGTTAAGGCCGGAAATGTAGAATAACAATAAAAGCGAGTTGGTTTTCCAACTCGCTTTATTTATGATAGCTTTCCTTTGCGTTAATTTTATGTGCCCGGTAGAATTGCTCCGCTAATAACACCCGCATCATCTGGTGGGGGAAGGTCATGGGGGAAATGGAGAGCCGCAGTGCACAGGCGGCCTTGACCTCCGGCGCCAGCCCGTGGGAGGAGCCAATGATAAGGGCGATCTCGCTTTTGCCCTCCCGGGGGATCCGCTCCACCAATTGGGCCAATTGCTCACTGGAGCATGGCTTGCCCTCCACGCAAAGAGCGATGGGCCAGGCTTGGGGCGGCAGTTTCTTCAGGATAGCCTCCCCCTCCTTTCTCAGGGCATTTTCGATCTCCTTTTGGGAGGGCTTATCCGGCAAAAAAACTTCCGGGAGCTCGATCACATTCCAGCCGCCAAACCGTTTCATGCGCTTGGCATATTCCGCCTCGGCATCCTTCCAGTATTTTTCTTTCAGGGAGCCGGTGCATAGTACTGTACATTTCATTTTTATACCTCAATGATGGGGCAGAAAGGCCCGCCTACCTCTAATCGAATATCCTCAACACCGTATTGGGAGAAGGCGTTGAGCGCCGCCATTTTCGCGGTCATGGGGGTGTTATTCTGATCGCTCAAATGGGCCAGAACCACCGTTTTCAGATCACCTTCCAATGCCTTCAACGCCAGCAACGCGGCACAATCGCCGTTAGAAAGGTGCCCCCGGTCGGAACGTACCCGCCGCTTCAAGGAGGCAGGATAAGGCCCACATTCCAGCATTTGGGGATCATAATTGCTCTCCAGCATGATCAGGGAGCAGCCGGAAAGCTGCTGTAGCATATCAGGGGTAGTTTTTCCTGTATCGGTCACAATGGCAAAGATCTTATTGTCCACCTCGATGCGGTAGCCGCAAGGGTCAGCCACATCGTGGGAGGTTCGGATGGGAACGATCCGGAAGGAGCCGATGTAAAAGGGTTCATGCTGATGGTCTGTGCCCGTTACCCTCGCCCCTTGCAGAGTGCCCTCGGTGCCGTAAAAATGAGGTGTCCACCGCTTCTGCAGCTGGGGGATGGCTTTGATATGATCGGTGTGCTCATGGGTCAGCAAAATGCCGTCCAGTTGCTCCGGCAGCAGCCCGAACTGATCGAAAACCTGCTTGATATGAGTAAAGGGAACGC
Organism: Clostridia bacterium; assembly: GCA_017464525.1. Taxonomy (GTDB): domain Bacteria; phylum Bacillota; class Clostridia; order Oscillospirales; family QAKW01; genus QAKW01. The sequence continues at coordinate 126,342 of JAFTZM010000002.1, read as the reverse complement.
CGCAATCGATGAGCAGCGCTCTGCTTTCGGAGATCAGCAGGGTGCAGTTGCCCTTGCTGGAGGAACAAAATGGGTAAAGCTGGGTCATTTTTCGGCTCCTTTTTTCTCAAAATCCTAATCATTATACATCATTTCTGGCCAAAAAACAAGCAGACTGCCGAAAAAGAGCGCAGATTTCGCTGATCCCATCCCGACGGCGTATGTGATACGCCGAGCGGTGGGATCGGCGGAAAGCAGAAAAAAATTAAATCAATCTCGCCTCGGCGAGATTTTTTCTTATTTCGGGAAGAGCGGGAGCGAGCACCCACCCTACAAACTATGACAAGATGGTACTGAATTTGTTATTTCTTTTTTCTGCGGTCGGTGCCTTTTTCGACAGTCTGAAGAGCTGCATGGCGGCTCTCACAGTAAGTTTTTTAACGAAAATCCGTTGTCAAAAAGAACATAGGCCAGCGCCAGCAGCAGAGGGATATCCGGTTGGTCGCTGCTTTTTATCACAACGAAGGCAATGGCCATGATCAAAAAATCCTCCCAGGGCAGGGCTCGGGGCTCGGCCGGCGGCGGGGGAGGAGGCGCAGGTTTTTGCTCCGGCTCCGGCTTTGGCTCCGGTTTCGGTTTTGGAGGTGCCGGCCGGGGCGGGTAAAGCTGGCCGTCTGATTGCAAAAGAATATCCATGGTATCAGCTCCTGAAAATTTCTGCCAGCCGCAGCAGATTTAAAATGCGGATCGCTTCCTCGATCCGTTCCTGCCGCTCCCGGCGCAGATAGGGCTTTAAGGCTACCAGCAGGTTGCAGCGGTCGTCCGGCTTATTATTGAGCTGGGAGATGGCCTTGCCTGCCTTCATCAGCATAGCCGGATCCAGGCCGCCCAGAAGGTCCCCCGCCCCTTCACCTCCCAGGAGGGAATTCAGCAGCCCGCCAAGGTCTAACGAAGAATTTCCTTCAGGCGGTTCAGAACCTGGGGGCTGTTGAGAAAATCCTTGGCATCCCCTCCGTTCAGCCCGTTGATCAATGTTTGCAGATCCTCCGGTGTGGCGTTATTCTGCACCTTTTCCATCTGCTTTTTATCCTGCACCACCGACATCACCTGCTTTTGCTGTTCCGGGGTGAGGGCGGAGCTGAGTTTATCCAGCAGCGCACGCCGCTCTTTTTTGTCCATGTTTTTGATCTGATCGAATAAATTGTCTTGAGACATGAAAAACACCTTCCTTTTCTCTACTTTTTATGCTACAATATCCCTATTAAGAACAGGAGAACGTGTTGATGCTTCGATTTTTAATTATTTCCGATACCCATGGGCTGCGGGAACCCATGCGGGAATTATACGATCTGTATCCAAACGATGGAATTATACATCTTGGCGATCACATTGACGATGCCCGCTGGATGATGCAATATACCGCCGGGCACCCGGTCTATCAGGTGCGTGGTAACTGCGATTTCGGTGCGCAGGGCCCGGAGGATCAGTTGCTGGAGCTGGGCGGAGTGAAGGTGCTGATGATGCACGGCCATCGCTTCGGGGTCAAAAGCGGCTATGGCGGGGCATTGGCCGAGGCCAAACGCCGGGGTGCGGATGTGCTGCTTTTCGGCCATACCCACATTCCCTTTTTAGAGGAGCGGGAAGGGATCTTAATGATGAATCCCGGTTCTCTTCGTAATCCCAACCGGGATTACGGTATCATCGAGATCGAAAACGGAAAGGCGAAAGGAGCTTTGCTGCATCAATATGACTAAAGAAGAAGTTTTACGCCAATACAGCCCCTTGGCCCTGGCCTATCTGGGGGATGGCGTATATGAATTGTTTGTGCGGGCCTATGTGCTCAGCCAGGGCAACTGCCAGAGCCAGAAGCTTCATGCAAAGGCTCAGAAGTTTGTGAATTGCGCTGCGCAGGAGCATTTTTTGGAAATTCTGCAGCCGGAGCTTGCCGAGGATGAGCTGGAGGTGGTGCGCCGGGGCAGAAATGCCAAGACCCATTCCAAGCCCCGCTCTGCCGATTACGGCACCTATCATGCGGCCACCGGCTTTGAGGCTCTTTGGGGCTATCTGCACCTGGCCGGGGAAAATGAACGGCTGCAGCAGCTGTTTTTGAAGATCGTTGAGGATGCATCATGCTGAAATACTTGAAGGAATGGATCGATCTGACCCCCTGGCTGGATCAGCCGGCTTTTGAAGGGGTGCGGTTTAATTGCAAAAAGATCAGCCGGCAGGATTTTTTACGGATCGTTCCCTTTGAGGTAAAGCCCTCTCCCTTTTATGAGGACGGCTTTTATCTGCAATCGGAGGGGGACGGCAATCATCCCTACCATCTGGCCGGCCTTTACTATTTTCAGGAGCCCAGCGCCATGAGCGCTGTTACCGCCCTGCAGCTGCAGGGGGAGGAGCGGGTGCTGGATCTCTGCGCTGCCCCCGGCTCCAAGGCCACCGCCATTGCCTCGAAATTGAAGGGCGGCCTGCTGGTGGCCAATGAGATCCAGGCAGGGCGTGCGAAGATCCTGCAGGAAAATATGGAGCGGATGGGGGTCTCCCGGGCGGTGATTACCAACAATGATTCGGCGGCTGTAGCAAAGGCTCTGCCGGAATATTTTGATAAGGTTCTGGTGGATAGCCCTTGCTCCGGGGAAGGGATGTTCCGGAAATATCCCAGGATCCTGGAGGAATGGACCGAGGAGCTGGTGGCCCTTTGCCGGGATCGCAGCCGTGAGGTTCTGGAAAATGCCGCCAAGACCTTGCGCCCCGACGGCAGATTGGTTTATTCCACCTGTACCTTTAATTTAGAAGAAAATGAAAAAACGATCCTTTGGTTTTTGGAAAACCACCCGGATTTTCATGTGGTGGAAACCGGCATCCCCGGCGGCCGTCCCGGTTTTTTGGGCCTGGAGCAGGCGGTACGCATCTTTCCCGCCGATGGTGGTGAAGGCCATTTTGTATGCGCTATGGAACGGGATGGGGATGGGGGCAGAGAAGCGCCCCGCTTTAAAGTTGAAAAGCACCCCGATGCGCTGGCTGCTTTGCAGGAATTGCTGAAAATTTCCGTGAAGGGCAACCTGATCCGGCGGGGCAACAACTTTTATTGGGTGGATGAGGATCTGCCCGATCCCCCCGGATTGCGGATCCTGCGGGCCGGAATGCAGGTGCTGGAGCTGAAGGGGCGGCAATGGAAGCCCGCCCACCACTTGGCCATGTGCCTGCCCCGGGAGCTGTTCCGCTACGCCCTGGAGCTGGATGTGGAGCAGGCAAGGCGGTATGTCAACGGCCAGACAGTTTTCTGCGATCAGAAGGGCTATGGCGTAGTCACCGTGGCCGGGGTGCCGCTGGGCTTTATAAAATCCTCCGATGGGGTAGGGAAAAATCACTATCCGAAAGGGTTAAGGACGTTGAAATGAGTCCGTGCGGGCAAAGTGTAAAATGGTATAAAAGGGGACGATTTCAGGTATGGTGAAAGATTGCGAAGCGTAAGAAAAAAGAAAAAACGACCTTGGAGCAGGTGGCCGCTGTCATGAATACGACGCACGCAACTATCTCTTGCTATGAAAACGAAAAAAGAAAGATGGATCCTGAAGCCATCATTGCATTTTTCAAATTATATCATGTATCTGCAGATTATATATTAGGATTGCCCGGCGATTTGCCGTATCCCGAAGAAGGATGAAAAACAGACCGTATATTTTGAAAGAAATATACGGTCTGTTAAATATTTATTGTTGCAATGCTGCTGCGCCGAGGGCGGTGGCGAAGGTGGCATCCTCGGGAAGGATAAAGGGAATGCCGTGGAGCTTGGCTACGCCATCCAGATACTCCTTCGCTTGCGGGATTGTAGTGAGGGAGCCGGTCACGATCACCTGCCGGAAACCCCGGGCTTTGGCGGTAAAGGCAGCCATAACGCCGGCGGTCTGGAAGATCATGTTGATGAGCCCCAGCGCCAGATCCCCCTTGGTGGCGGTGCTTTTGATGCGGCCGAAGTTGGAGGCGGTCACATTATCCGGTAGGGTGGAAATGGTAGCCTTGCTGATATCCTGCACCGAAAGATCCACATGGGAAAGATCGCCGGTGTTGGCCAGGGCGATGATGGCTTCATAATCGCTCTCTCCCAAAAGCTCCTGGGAAAGGCCGATCAGCGTGCCGCCGCCCACACCGCTGCCGCCAATGTGCTCGATCTCATTACCCCTGGCATACACAAAAGCTGTGCCGGTGCCCATGCTGACCACCAAGCCGTCGCTCTGGCCGGCCAGAAGCAAGCCGCCTTTGCCGATGGCTTTGAATTCATTGACCTTGCAGGTGGGGATCCCGTAGATATCTTCGTCGATGAGGGAGGCTCCTACGCCGGTCAGTACGATCTTTTGAACATCGCTTAATTTCAGATGATGCTGATGCAGCAGATTGCCGATGGCACCGTAAAGGGAGGTCAGCTGATCCCCCGCCCGTACCTGTAGCATCCCTATGAGTTTATGATCAAATGCAACGATCTTGGTGGTGGAACCGCCAACATCTACTCCTAAAATAACAGACATTTTGAATACACCTCTTCTTTATTATAAGGAATTTATTTATAAATGTCAATAACAGAGGCCGGTTAGTGAACACGCTTTTGGCAAGGAGTATAACCCATACGCTTGGCTAGCTCCAAGGAGGTCTTTTGAGCGTTAACACCGCCGCAGGTAGAACTAAGATGGTAGCGTTTTCCGTGGGGAGTAATATAAAGTTCAGCCTCAGTTTGCGGAACAGGTTCTTCGATAATATAGATCGTTTCAGTGTTTCGCAAGGTCGTTGAGTTCTCGGCGGGGTAGTAGGCGGCAAAAGCAATTAAGAAGCAGATCAATGCGGATAATAACCAACTGAAAAACTTCGAGATCTTATTCTTTTGAAGTAACAATATTATTAAATGAGAAACAATGAATCCTAAAAAGGTCAGTAAAAAAATCCAAATGTAGTCCATATGCACCTTGAACCAATTATATGTTATCAATTATAACAAATAATTATAACATTTTTCAAGCCATAATAATGGTGAGGTGAATTATTATGGATGAGAAACTGGTGATATCTAAAAAGTTGAAAGGTGATGATGGTTATAAAACCTTTTCTGTTCGTTTGCCTCAGGAAACGGTAGAGCGTCTGGATCAGCTGGCTGCTGAAACGCACCGTTCCAGAAATGATCTGATCAAAGTTTTGCTGAATTATGCGCTGGACCACAGCGTTGCAGAAGAAAATCGGGATACCTGACTGGTATCCCGATTTTTAATATTTATAAGGAGTTCCGATAAATCCCACCTGCTTGAAATCTTCCATATGATGGCGCACGATATAGTCGATATAGGACATGGTGAGTTTAGCGGTGAGGATATAGCCCATGGGGTTCAGGTGGCCGCCCAGATAGAATTTTTCCCGGAATTCCCCTTCGTGGAGGGGGCCGTATTGGCGGATATCCAGCACATAGGTATTGGGAAAGCGGTCTGCCAGTTGATAAAGCAGCTCTGCATGGCGGTCTACCAGCGGTTTTTTGGGGTTATTGTCGGCGTACTTGGCCATGGTCATCAAAAAGAACTTGGCATCCGGCTGGATCTCCTTGTATCGCTGGATGATGGCACCGTAGTGGCCGGCAAAGGTATCGGCATTTTCGTGCCAATCCTCTTGAATATCAGCAGGGGTGCCCAGTTCCCATTTTTGGTTCAGGATATCGTTGACTCCCAGGGCAAAAATATATGCGTGAGCGGCCAGATCCGGGTTCCAGAAGCCTTTTTCATCGGCAAAGGTCTCGTTGTAAACCTTGGCGGTCATACCGCCCTTGGAGAAATTATAGACCTTACTGCCCATGGCCCGGCCCATATATTGCCCCCAGGAGAATTCGTAAAGATCGTGGTAGTGCTTATTGCCCTCTGCATCGATGGATTCAAATTCGCCGGAGGAAAGACTGTCCCCTACGCAGGCAACAGTGCGGAAGATGGAGGCAAAGCCGCCGCCGTCTATGATACGGTCCAAGGGCTTTTCGTTGGGGGCAAATAAAGTTTCAAGTTTCATGGTAATACCTCAAAAAAAGGAGCGGAAAACCGCTCCTTTTTGATTGAATTAGTCTTTCTTTTTGCTCAGAACCACGTTCACCAGGATACCAAGGATCAAGGCGCAGGCGATAGAGGTCAGAGTAACCTTGCCGATGGCCATAGCCATGCCGCCGATACCGGCGATTAGGATAGCAGAAACAGTGAAGAGGTTCCGGTTGTCCTCCAGATCCACCTTCTGCACCATCTTCAGGCCGGATACTGCGATGAAGCCGTAGAGGGTGATGCAAACGCCGCCCATCACGCAGCCGGGAATGGAATCCAAAAAAGCAACAAAGGGGGAGAGGAAGGAGATCAGGATCGCCATGATGGCGGTGGTGGTAATGGTGACCACAGAGGCGTTCTTGGTGATGGCAACGCAGCCAACAGACTCACCGTAGGTGGTGTTGGGGCAGCCGCCGAAGAAAGCGCCGGCGATGGAGCCAACGCCGTCACCCAGCAGGGTGCGATGCAGGCCGGGATCCTCCAGCAGATCCTTATCAACGATGGAGGAGAGGTTCTTATGGTCGGCGATATGCTCGGCAAAAACAACGAAAGCAACAGGAATATAAGCCACAGCAACCGTTGCAACATAAGACCAGCTGAAATCCTTAAAGCCGTCAACTGCGGTCAGGAAGGTGAAATCAGGAACGCGGACGAAGGTGGAGAGGCTTACGCCCTCTGCAACCAAAGCCTGGAAGGGAGCGAAGTCGATCACCTTCAGGGCGTCGTTTCCGGCGGCATAGCCGATGACGGTGAAGATCATGGCCACTACATATCCGGCCAGGATGCCGATGATGAAGGGGATGAGCTTGGCCATCTTTTTGCCGTAGGTGGAGCAGATGACAACAACAAAGAGGGTGACCAGGGCGCAGATCAGGGAGACCCAGATATTGCCGGTCATAATGTAGGCACCGTTACCGTCGGTGGGGCCGTAAGAGAATACGTCCTTGATGGCGGCGCCGGAAAGGGAAAGACCGATGATGGCAACGGTGGGGCCGATGACCGCGGGAGGCATCAGCTTATTGATCCAGTCTACACCGACCAGCTTCACGACCAGTGCGATCACAACATAGACCAGGCCGGCAAAAAGGGCACCGAGGATGATTCCCAGATAGCCAAGGGAAGCAGATACGGCGCCGGCAAAGGCAGCGGTCATGGAGCCGATGAAGGCAAAGGAAGAGCCTAAAAATACAGGGCTGCGGAATTTGGTGAACAGTTGATACACCAGAGTACCGACACCGGCGCCCAGCAGAGCGGCTGCGGTGTCCATGGGGATCATCTCAGCGTAGGCAACGCTGCCTGCATTGATCAGATCGTTCACGTTCCCGTTGATCAGAACAGGAACAACGATGGTGGCGGCCATGATGGCGAGTAATTGCTGGAAAGCAAAAACAACCAGCTGGCCAAACTTGGGTTTGTCGTGGATACCGAAAACGAGTTTCATGTTTTCATTTTCCTCCTATTTTTATTTTTCATATAATTCCACGTTTACAACATCGTCGTAAGGTGGGATATGAACCTTAATGATCTCGCTCCGGGCGGTGGGAACATTTTTTCCCACATAATCCCCCCGGATGGGCAGCTCCCGGTGGCCCCGGTCGATGAGCACTGCCAATTGAATACGGGCGGGGCGCCCCCAGGAAAGGACTGCCTCCAGCGCCGCCCGGGCGGTCCGGCCGGTGTAGATCACATCGTCCACCAGGATCACGGTCTTGCCCTCCACCGGGCAGCCGGCAGCGGCAGGCGGGGTGGGCTTTTGCTCCAGATCGTCCCGGTAGAAGGTGATATCCACTCTTCCCCGGTGGACGGTGAGATCGGAAAATTTTTCAATATTCTGGGCGATCAGCTCTGCCAGGGGCTCCCCCCGACGCTCCACGCCGATGAGGCAGACCTCTGTTTCACTGCCGATACGCTCGATAATTTCATGCGCGATCCGCGCCAGAGCCCGGCGCACATCTGCTTCTTCCATGATCCGGGAACGGAATTTTTCGGCCATGGGAGTACCTCCATAAAAAAAGCCTTGCCTATGGCAAGACTGAAAAATATCTTTGCTGCGTCTTGCCGATGTCTCGCATCGAATTAAAGACCCTTTGAAAGTATACCGCTATTTTGAGGTTTTGTAAACCCCCTTTTTGACATTTTACGCAAAATTTTATCCTTGACAAACCACCCTATGTGGTGTTACGATTAAAATAATAAAATGTAAAGGAAGTTGATCCAATGGCTAACGTTATCGTTTTTGATCATCCCCTGATCCAGCATAAGATCTCGATCCTCCGTAATGTGGAGACCAGCAGCAATCAGTTCCGTGCCCTGGTGGAGGAGATCACCATGCTGATGTGCTTTGAATCCATGCGGGATCTGCCCCTGGAGGAAGTGGAGATCACCACTCCCATCTGCAAGACCCGCACCAATGTGCTGGCCGGCATTAAGCTGGCGGTCATTCCCATCCTCCGTGCCGGTCTCGGTATGGTAAACGGTGTGCTCAATCTGGTTCCCTCTGCCCGGGTGGGCCATATCGGAATGTACCGGGATGAAGAGACCTTGGAGCCTCACCCCTATTACTGCAAGCTGCCTGCCAATATCGGCAAGCGTCTGGCAATCGTGGTGGATCCCATGCTGGCCACCGGCGGCTCTGCCATTGATGCCATCCGGCAGATCAAGGAGCTGGGCGGCAAAAAGATCAAGTTTATGTGCCTGATCGCTGCTCCTGAGGGCATCAAGGCGCTGACCGAAGCCCATCCCGATGTGGATATCTATTGCGCCCATGTGGATGAAAAGCTCAATGAAAACGGCTATATCGTTCCCGGCTTGGGCGATGCGGGCGACCGTATCTTCGGCACCAAATAACTGAATAAGAAAATACCTCTGTGTCGACAATCATGGCACGGAGGTAATTTTTATGAAAAAGATCTGTTACATGATGATCCCTGCCCTGGTGCTGGCTGCTTCTATGGTTTATCTGCTGCTGGCAGGGGAGCAGGATGCCGCCGCTGTGCGGCAGGGGGTGGTACGGTTCCATGTGGTGGCGGCTTCGGATTCGGCAGAGGATCAGCAATTGAAGCTCCGGGTACGGGACGGTCTGTTTGCCATGATCAAAGAGCTTTTTGCCGATTGTACCGATCAGGCGGCCGCATTGAAAACTGCCGAGGAAAACCGCGAGGAGCTGGAGTCCGCTGCCCGGGAGATCCTGCAACAAAACGGCTGTGATACGCCGATAACACTGGAGATCGGCCAGCGGTATTTCCCCACCAAGGATTACGGCAGTCTTTCCTTTCCCGCCGGCAGCTATCAGGCGGTCAGCATCCGTATCGGGGAGGCCCGGGGGCAGAATTTTTGGTGTGTGCTCTATCCCGCCCTCTGCATCGCACCGGCGGTGGCCGAGGATACTGCCGCCGATGAAATGACAGCGGTGATCGGGGAAGAATCCACTCATTTTCTGCAAAAAAGCACCGAAAAAGAGAAAATTAAGTTCGCTTTGGTGGAGTGGTTTGAGCATTTCATGCAAAAATATCTAAAAAGCTAAAAGAATTTTGAAAAAAAGTCTTTATTTTATCTCTCCTTTATGTTATTATTATGGAAGAATAAAAGGTGGAGGTACCCCCTATGAAGAAAATGATCAAACTTTTAAGCCTTTTGATGGCCCTGATCCTGGCCCTTTCCATGTTTGCCGGCTGCAAGGCCTCGGAAGAAGAGGAGACCGATGATGAGGAAGAGCCCATCACCATGACCATCGGCATCCCTGTGGATTCCAGCGATGAGAATTGGTCCGATTGGGAATCTGTTCTGGCTACCTGGATCGAGGATTTCGAGATGTTCTATAAGTGCACCTTGAAATTCACCAAGGTCCCGGATGCCGAGGATACCAAGGCCGTTAAGAAATTTATGCGTCAGGTAGATAGCGGCAAGATCGCCTGCTTCTTTACCTCTCGCGAGGATTTCATCGAGGATATGATGGAGGATGAGACGATCCTGACCATCAAGACCGTTCAGAGCAGATATACCGCTGTGATGGAGGAAACTCCTCAGGGCATCTATTCTGTTTCGGAAGAAAAGTCCATGGAAAACTATATGTACCCTATCTACGGTACGTTCCAGGGCCTCTATTATAACCGCACTATGTTCAAGGAGCTGGGTATCGAGAATCCCACCTCCTGGGAAAATCTGCTGGCTGATATCGCAGCCATCAAGGCAAAGGGCATTACCCCCATCGCCGCCGGCTTTGCGGATGAAGGTCTGAATTATTTTGTGGAAGAGCTCATCATGTCTGAGGGCGGTACCGCTGAGCACAGTTACCAGCCCAGCTTCGGTGTGGTCTCCAGCTGGGAGCGGGCTGTCAACGATATCAAGACTCTGCAGGGTCTGGGTGCGTTCACTGCCGATTGCTATAATGTATCCTTCGATGATGCTCTGCAGGCCTTCCTGAACGGTGAGGCAGCCATGATCGTGGCCCCCTCCACCTCCTTTAAGGGCGCTTTGGCCGACGGTACATACAGCATCAATTCCGATGATGTGAAGGTGGTCGGCTTCCCCAACACCCCCACCGGTAAGCGTGAGGAAGGTGCTTTTGTGGGCCGTGTTGAGCACGGCGTTTACTTCGGAAAGAACAATTTCAATAAGAAGGACACCCGCTATGCAGAGTGTGTGATCGAGTTGCTGGGCGATGATTATTTCACCTCCGGTGAGTTTTACGAGCTGGTTGCCGATACCGAGAGCACCTTCTGTGTTGCACCCGCTTACTATAGCGATTATCTCTATGAAGCCACCAATCTGGATAATGCCAAGGCTTCTTTGGTGAAGAACGCTACCGCTGCCGATTGGACCATGAGCGAGCGTTTCTATACCTTTGATACCACCGTTGCCAGCTTCCGCAAGGCCCTTACCGGCACTGATGTGGAGACCGCTCTGCTGGAGGCTACCAATGCCGAGATCGCAGCAGTAGAGGCTGCCGAGGCTGAAAAGAAGAAGGATTGATCCTCCCATGCTGAAGAAAATCGTTCATGCCTGCCAATGGATCGGGAAGCATTGGGCTATTTCTCTGGCCGTTTTCCTGGTGATCGCCATCAGCATTACTACCGCTGTTTGCTGGAATGCATTCGGCAAGGAAAAGGTAGAGATGGTTCCCATCTATCTTACTGTTACCGGGCTGGGTGAAGGCAAGGATATGGCCGGGCGGGAACTGATGGTTCCCAATGATTCCTCTATTGCCGAGATCTTTTCGCTGAAAAATCCCGAGATCTATGAGGATTTTCAACGCCCCTTGGTGCAGGATAATGTATTCAGATCCTTTCTGGGGGTGCAGCCTACCTCTTCCAAGAAATTCTATGTGAAGATCGGCGGTACCTACGAAAATATCCTGCCGCAGGCCTATATCTGGGAAGGCGCAGTGGTTGAAATCGAATACAGATAACAAAAAGGGTCTGCATTGCAGACCCTTTTTCAAAGGAGAATCACTATGAAATTAAGCGAAATACTCACCCCGATCTGGGACACGGAAACAGTATACGGTGAAAGCTTGTTGATGGTGCGGGATGAAAATGGCTTGGCTGCCGCACCGCTTCTGTTTGAACCGGTGGAGATCCTTTCGGTCACCAATGCCGCCGGAACCCAGCACTATGAGCAGGGGAAGGATTATGTAATTGAAAGGAATCAGCTGATCCTGGTGCCGGGAAGCCGTATTTTTTCCTTTGCCGTGAAAGAACTTTACCCGGCCGAAGGGGAGAAGGGCAAGTCCTTTGCCATGCCCGGGGGATATGTGCTGTTCAGTGAGGGTCACTTTTTCCATGATCGCCAGATCGCAGTAACTTATACCTGCAAAAACGGCGGTTGGCAGGGAATTCGCCCTGCATCTGCCAAAGAGAAACTGCCCCGTACCTTCCGGCTACTGGAGCAGGGGGAACCCCTGACCTTACTGGCCTATGGAGACAGCATCACCGCCGGTGCGAATGCCACCAAGCATACCGATGCGGCGCCTCATCAGCCCAGCTACAGCGAATTAGTAGCTTTGGGGCTGGAGGCACGTTATGGGTCAAAGGTGCAGTATATCAATACGGCCGTTGGAGGCAAAAAAGCCGCATGGGGCCTGGAAGAGGTGGAGGAGCGTTCCGTTGCCCACCGCCCGGATCTGATGATCCTGGCCTTCGGAATGAACGACGGTAAAACACCTTTAGATACATTTCAGGCGCAGATCCGGGGCATCATTCAGGAGACCCGGAGGGCTTGCCCGGATACGGAGGTTCTTCTGGTGGCCACCAGTACCCCCAATCCCTTGCTCACCGATGAGCGAGCTAAATTCTGGGGCAATCAGATCGAGCAACGGCCGTATCTGGATGCCCTTGCCGCAGAGCTGCCGGGGGTAGCGGTGGCCGATATCACCGCCATGCAGCAGTATCTCCATTCTAAAAAACGGTTTATCGATACCACCGGCAACCATGTAAATCATCCCAATGATTTTTTTCATCGGTTGTATGCACAGTTTATTCTGGGGATGTTATAATAAAAGGGACGGCAAGGGTGCCCTAACTGAGGGCGCCCAAGCCGTCCCTTTTTAAAATATCTTCAAGCCATCGTAGGCAACAATGGTTTTTACGGGGAAATTCAGTTCCTTCACCCCTTCTTCGTTTTCCTTATGGGTGCTGCGGTGGTTGATATGGGTCAGGTAAAGAAGAGAATTTCCATCGATGGTTCCCTGGTTAAAGAGGGCCTCTGCCAACTCCCGTACATCGCAAAGCCGCATATGAGAGGGGTGGGGTTCTGCATTTTTCAAAGCCCCCACCGCATTTTCGCTGATGTAGATATCGATATGGTGCTCCTTTAAGGCTTTTAGCGTTTCGGGATAGTAGGTGGAACTGTCCAGGCCGTAAAACAGCTTCCGGCCATCCGACAGCTCAATGAGATACATGGCGGCATCCTCCCCCACATTTCCCCTATGGTTGCCCCGCAAGGGGGTGAAGCCGATGCCTTCGATCTCAAACCGTTGGCCGAATTCCTGCTTATGAAAGGCAATATAGCCTTTTTCTTCGAATTCCCGCACTTTGCCTTTTAAGATCCAGGGATTATTGCGCCAATGCTCCACGATCTCAAAGGCCTGATCTGTCAGGTAATAATGAAGGGTACCCCGGTACCGGTATTCTTCCTTTTCCTGCGCCCACATACTTTCCATCAGCATATGGGGGTTGAGATGATCGTCGTGGGTGTGGGTCACCACCACATGGTTGACCCCTGTAATTTCGCCGTATTTGATAGATTGCACCACCGCATCTGCCCCCAGATCTATCATGATGGAATCTGTCAGCCGGAAGCAGCTGCGGAGCCGCACTTCCTTACCGCCCATCTTACGGGCGTATTCACAGCCGGAGCAGCGGCAGAAGGGGGCGGGGATCCCTTCGGCAGCTCCTGTTCCCCAAAATTGACCAATCAACATAATAATTCCCTCTCAATGCACAAATTTTTCTTATATTATAACATTGTTTTTACATTTTGACAATTTACAAATGAAATTTTCAGGTGTATAATAGAAACTCGTTAAAGGAGTGACAACTATGTTTCGTATTGTAAAAAAGGAAGCGCTGAACCCCACCGTTTCTAAAATGGTGATCGAAGCGCCGCTTATTGCCAATAAAGCCCGGGCAGGCCAGTTTATTATTCTGCGGGTAGACGACCGGGGGGAGCGGATCCCTTTGACCGTTGCGGATTATGATCGGCAGGCAGGTACCGTGACCATCATCTATCAGATCGTGGGCGCCACCACCATGCGGCTGGATCGGCTGCAGGAGGGGGATCAGTTGGCTGATTTTGTGGGGCCTTTGGGCAAGCCCACTGATGTGGAAGGAAAAAAGAGGGTGGCCGTTGTGGGCGGCGGCGTGGGCTGCGCCATTGCCCTGCCGGTTGCCAAGGCGATGCAGCAAGCGGGAACCGTTGTGGACTCTGTGGTGGGCTTCCGCAATCGGGATCTGGTGATCCTGGAGGAGGAATTCAAGGCGGTCAGCAATGAATACCGGCTGATGACCGATGATGGCTCTGCCGGCCAAAAGGGTCTGGTGACCGATGCCCTCCGGGAGCTGCTGCAGCAGAATGAATATGATGAAGTGATCGCCATCGGCCCCTTGGTCATGATGAAATTTGTTTCTCTGCTGACCAAGGAATATGGCGTTAAAACCGTTGTCAGCATGAACCCCATCATGATCGACGGTACCGGAATGTGCGGCGGCTGCCGCCTCACCGTGGGCGGGGAGACCAAGTTCGCCTGCGTGGATGGTCCCGAATTCGATGGGCATCTGGTGGATTTTGATCAGGCTATGGAGCGTGGGCGCACATACCATGCCTATGAGCAGGAGCGCTGTAACCTGCTGAAAAAGGAGGCAGAATAATGGCAAATATGAGTCTGGAAAAGCAAAAAATGCCGGAGCTGGCCCCCGACATCCGCAATAAAAACTTTGAAGAGGTAGCGCTGGGCTACACCCCCGAGCAGGCGGTGGAGGAAGCGGGCCGCTGCCTGAATTGTAAGAATAAGCCCTGCGTGGGGGGCTGCCCGGTGCAGATCGATATCCCCGCCTTTATTCAGAAGATCCAGCAAAAGGATTTTGAAGGGGCTTATCAGATCATCAGCGCATCCAGCGCCCTGCCCGCCGTCTGCGGCCGGGTCTGCCCCCAGGAAAACCAATGCGAGGGTAGATGTGTCCGGGGCATCAAGGGGGAACCGGTGGCCATCGGCCGCCTGGAGCGGTTTGTTGCCGATTGGCATATGAAAAACGCTACTGCCGTCCCGGAAAAGCCAGTTTCCAATGGCAAAAGGATCGCCATTATCGGCAGCGGCCCTGCCGGCCTGACCTGCGCCGGCGATCTGGCGCGCAAAGGCTATGAGGTGACTGTTTTTGAAGCCCTTCATGTGGCCGGCGGCGTGCTGGTCTATGGCATCCCCGAATTCCGCCTGCCCAAGGCCATCGTGGCCCGGGAGATCGAAGGGCTGAAGGCCATGGGGGTAAAGGTGGAGACCAATATGGTCATCGGCCGGGTCCTTTCGGTGGATGAGCTTTTTGAGCAGGGCTTTGACGGTGTCTTTATCGGCACCGGCGCTGGCCTGCCCCGGTTTATGGGGATCCCCGGCGAGAACCTGAAGGGGGTTCTTTCTGCCAATGAATTTCTGACCCGGGTCAATCTGATGAAGGCATACCTGCCCGATAGCGAGACTCCCATCCAGCGGGGCCGCAGAGTGGCGGTGGTAGGCGGCGGTAATGTGGCCATGGATGCCGCCCGCTGTGCCAAGCGGCTGGGGGCCGAGGAGGTCTACATTATCTACCGCCGCTCCATGGAGGAGATCCCCGCCCGTGCGGAGGAGATCCACCACGCCATTGAGGAGGGAATCATCTTCAAGACCCTCACCAATCCGGTGGAGATCCTGGGAGATGAGCACCAGAATGTGACCGGTCTTTCCTGCGTGGAGATGACGCTGGGTGAGCCGGACGCCAGCGGTCGCCGCCGCCCGGTGGTAAAGGAAGGCAGCCGGCATACCCTGGAGATGGATACGGTCATTATGGCCATCGGCACTTCTCCCAATCCGCTGATCCGCTCCACCACCCCGGGGCTGGAGACCAACCAATACGGCTGTATTGTCACCGAGGAGGAGACCGGCCTCACCTCTCGGGAAATGGTATATGCCGGCGGCGATGCGGTGACCGGTGCGGCCACCGTCATTCTGGCCATGGGCGCCGGCAAGCAGGCGGCTAAGGCCATCGATGAAAAATTGTCCAAATAATATAAAGCGGAGCGTCAGCTCCGCTTTGTTGATTTTAGACAAGTTTTTTACCTGAAATTTAGTGAAAGAACACAAGCAATGTTACATTTACGTAACATTTTCCCCGATTCCTTGATTTTTTGGAAAAAGGTGTGGTTAAATAAAACTGAAATCATCTCTGCTGAGGAGGCGGTCACATGAAGCGAATAAGAATTGCGGCATTCCTTTTGGTATTGAATTTGTTTCTTCTCTTGAATACATCGTGCAATCAAACTAATTCATTGAAAGATCAACAATCGTTGGAGAATCAGTTTGTTATTGAAAGCATGGAGGATAAGGGTAAAGAGAATCGGCAAGAAGCAGAAGAAAAAGATCTCCTTTATATCGATAATTCTAAAATCCATTTTTCGGAAGAGCAGTTGATTCAAATGTCAGAGCTTATCATAAAAGGAACTGTTATCAGCAATGATGGATACATTATGGCGAATCCGGATGAAACAAAAAATATACGAATGGATATAATGTTTCCAATGCGCAGATCACCAGCTATACGGTGGAGGTTTGTGAGGTTTATAAAGGGGAATGTCAAGAAAATTTCATTACGGTAAAAACTTCCAATGGCTCTAATTTAAGCCCGGAGTTGATTCTTTACGGTGAAGATGAAACATCTATTTTGGTAACTCCTTTAGAACGGCTGGATCTGGAGATAGGAAAAGAATGTATTTTGCTTTTAACCAACCGTAAAACCGAATTCCCGGAATTGAATGGATACTACCCGGCAAAAACCTTGGGCTATTTGACCGTGGATGCAACCGGAGTTTATTCGAATCATAATAGTTTCAGTCCCGTAAAACTTTCTGCAGAAGATCCCGGCGCAGAGATCGCCGCTGCATTGAATACTGTAACAGAATAACACAAAGCGGAGCGCAAGCTCCGCTTCTCTTATGCACAAAAATATAAGGAACGTGAACAAATTTATATTGAATTTTTAAACAAAAATTTTATACTTAAATTATCTTAACGAAAGGAATACAAAACCATGTATGATTTTTCTATCGGCGTTATGCTGGAGTCCTTCCGCCAGCCCATTCCGGTTGCCTTAAAAAAGGCCCGTGAGGTGGGGGCTTCCGGTATTCAGGTCTACTGCACCAAGGGGGAGATGGCCCCTGAAAACCTCACCGGCGCTAAACGGCGGGAATTTTTAAGTATGGTGAAGAATGAAGGCCTCACCATCTCTGCCCTCTGCGGCGATCTGGGCAAGGGCTTTCATCAGCCGGAGCTGAATCCGGAGCTGATCGAACGTTCCTTCCGGATCCTGGATCTGGCCAAGGAACTGGAGACCGATATCGTGACCACCCATATCGGTGTGGTGCCGGAGGATCCCAACCATCCCCGCTATAAGATCATGCAGGAGGCCTGCTTCAAGCTGGCAGAATATGCCGATTCCATCGATGCACATTTTGCCATTGAGACCGGCCCGGAGACCTCTCTGGTGCTGAAAAACTTTTTGGATCAGCTCCACTCCACCGGTGTGGCGGTCAATCTGGATCCCGCCAACCTGGTGATGGTCACCGGCGATGATCCGGTGCAGGCGGTCTATAACCTGAAGGATTATATTGTCCATACCCACGCCAAGGACGGTCAGCGGAACTTTTACCGCAAGCCGGAGATCATTTATCGGGTGGAAGAAGCAGAAATGCTGCAGGATAAATCCTTTACCGAGCTGCCCCTCGGCACCGGCAAGGTGGATTTCCCCAACTACTTAAAGGCGCTGGATGAGATCGGCTACCATGGCTTCCTCACCATAGAGCGGGAAGTGGGGGAGAACCCCGAAGCGGATATCCGCACTGCGGTGGCCTTCTTAAATAATCTGATCAAATAAGGAGAAAAAACAATGGAAAAGATCAAAGTTGCTATTATTGGTACCGGCGGGATCTCCAAGGAGCACATCAAGGGCTACCTGAACAATCCCAAGGTGGAGCTTTATGCCTTTTGCGATATCAACGAGGCCCAGCTGAATAAGATGGGGGATCAATACGGGGTGGAGCGCAGGTATACCGACGTGAACGAGATGCTCCGGGAACTACCGGAGATCGATGCGGTAAGCGTTTGCACCTGGAACAGCGCCCACGCCCCCTGCACCATCGCCGCCCTGAATGCGGGCTGCCATGTTCTTTGCGAAAAGCCCATGGCCACCTCCGCCGAGGAGGCCCGTGCTATGAAGGAAGCCGCCGAGCGCCACGGTAAGCTGCTGCAGATCGGCTTCGTCCGCCGTTACGGCAACGATTGCAAGATTGTGAAGGACTACATCGATAACGGCTATTTCGGAGATATTTACTACGGCAAGGCCATTTATCTCCGCCGCAACGGCGCCCCCGGCGGCTGGTTCGGCGATAAGTCCCGCTCCGGCGGCGGCCCTCTTATCGATCTGGGGGTCCATGTGATCGATCTGACCCGCTACCTGCTGGGTAATCCCAAGCCGGTTTCGGTCTACGGCGCCACCTTCCATAAGCTGGCCAACCGCCCCGGGGTCAAAAAGATCAAAAAGGGTTACCTTTCCGTTTCTGCCGGCGCCGATGATATCTTCGATGTGGAGGATCTGGCCACCGCTATGATCCGCTATGATAACGGTGCTGTGATCCAGGTGGAGGCTTCTTTCTCCCTGAATATTAAAGATAATGTGGGGAATATCGAGCTCTTCGGCACCGAGGCCGGCGCTCGGCTGGATCCCGAGCTGGAGATTTTTACAAACCTGAACGGCTATATGAATAACGTGAGTTTTACCAGCTCCACCGCTTTGAGCTTCGATGGGCTGTTCCAGAACGAGATCGACCATTATGTAGACTGTATCACCGAGGGCGTGGCGTGTATTGCCCCCGCTGAGGATGGCATCGCCCTGATGCAGATCCTGGACGCTATTTATGAATCCGCCGCCACCGGCCATGAGGTACTGATCAAATGAAATATACCGTAACTGTTTATAGCTTTCATCAATATATCAAGGCAGGCAAGCTGACCTACCTGGAGTGTATCGGCAAGGCTAAGGAGCTGGGCTTTGATGCCATTGAATTCACCGATTCTCCCTTTAAAGAGGCAGAGGATCCCATCGCCGTGGCCA
The DNA here is from genome assembly GCA_017464525.1 of Clostridia bacterium. Classification (GTDB taxonomy): domain Bacteria; phylum Bacillota; class Clostridia; order Oscillospirales; family QAKW01; genus QAKW01. The sequence continues at coordinate 107,456 of JAFTZM010000002.1, read as the reverse complement.
AGGAGCTGCGGGCGGAGGCCGACCGGCTGGGAATGGAGATCTCCAACCTGGCGGTAGGGGCCGATCTTCTCCAGGAAGGGGAGGTGGAGCGTCTCTGTAAAATGGTGGATATTGCTGAAATTTTGGGAGCTCCCACCATGCGCCATGATGTGGCAAAGGGCTTTAAAAATCCCACCTGGAAGGGTTACGATACGGTGGTCTGTGAACTGGCCGATGCCTGCCGGAAGGTCACTGAATATGCCGCCGCCAAGGGCATCCGTACCATGACCGAAAACCACGGTTATTTCTCTCAGGACAGCCTGCGGGTGGAAAAACTCATCAATACCGTTGCCCATGACAACTTCGGGCAGTTGGTGGATCTGGGCAACTTTATGTGTGCCGATGAGGATCCTGTTACCGCCGTGGGCCGCTGTGCGCCCTACGCCTTCTATGTCCACGCCAAGGACTTTATCTTTAAGTCTGGGCAGGAGCCGGAGCCCGGCGAGGGTTTTTTCACCACCCGGGGCGGCAACTTCCTCCGGGGAACCATCATCGGCCACGGCGTGGTGCCGGTGGTGCAGTGCCTCCGGGCGCTGAAGCGTGCCGGCTATGACGGCTGGCTTTCGGTGGAATTCGAGGGGATGGAGGATTGCCTCAAGGGCATCGAGATCGGCCTTAAGAACCTGAAAAGATACGCAGAATAATAAAAAGCGGAGCTTGCGCTCCGCTTTGTTGATTTTAAATAAGTTTTTTGCCTGAAATTTGGTAAAAGAGCACAAGCAATGTTACATTTACGTAACAATTTCTCCGATCCCTTGATTTTTGGAAAAAGGTGTGGTTAAATAAAATTAACGAATGGAAAATAATCCCTCTAAATAATATGTTATCATATTTTAAAAGGCTTGTCACTATTTATTTTGGCAAAAACTGAATTTCATTTACATAACTAATGTTCGACAAATTATTTTGTATGTTATGAAAATTGAAATAGCAATATTTTTATGCTACAATTTAAGTGAAAATAACTTTGAAAGGGGGTGAGTCCAATGGTTCCTGCAGTTTGTTCGTTATAAACCTATGAATTACAGGAGGTAACTATGTATAAGAAAATTATTTTATTTCTTTTGGCTATCACTATGACCATCTGCGTTGTTCCTTTTTCCATGACTGCTGCGACTACCGTTCCAGTCATTACCTCGCCGGAACAGTATTCAGAGGTTCTTCCGTATACTGCTGTTACAATTCGTTGGACAGCCCCGTCTGTTGGAACTGTTTCAAATTATGTCCTTGCTGTTCAGCGTATAGAGTTTGGGAGTAGTGGAGCCGGAAATTTTTTGGTTGATAGAGAAATTTTATCTCCGACAACAACATCGTATACGATCGGGGCAAGTGCAGTCGATGGAAATAGTACTTATTTGATTACTTTGAATGCTGTGATGAGTGATGGATCAATAGAGTATGCAAGTGATGGTTATTTTTATAGTGCTTTAGGAACAATTCCAAGTGGGAAAATCATTTCTTTTAGAATATATACCGGGTTTACAGATGAACAAAAAGGTGCAATATACTATAGCACACGAACATGGATTGATAATCTTGGAATTGAAAAGGTAAACACATATTCATTTGATTCTGGAGTAACTTCTAATGAATTAAAAGAAAACGATGGTGTCAATACAGTTATTCCTATTTTTCATCAACAGAAAATCCGCTTATGATATCTCATGTTAGAGTTGTAAAAAATGCAATTACAGAGGTTGATATTGAGGTGAACACTGCTCATTCATATACTATTGGATATACAACAACTTCTTTTGATTTTCAAAGTATTATGACGCATGAGATAGGGCATGTTTGGGGGCTTAGGGATAAGTATCAATCATTTGCTTCAAATTGGACTATGTATGGATATGTTACTGAAGTGACACCAATAAGGCGAGGATTGCACACTTATGATTTAAAGGCCGCAAGGCAGATTTATGCTTCCCAATTATTATAATCCATAAAGCTTTTGAAAAGGAGGAAACGATATGAGGTGCATGAAAAAATCACTGATTTTATTAATATGTATAATATTTGTATTCTCGTTAGTGAGCTGTAAACGTACAGATCCTGAAACAGATGATCAACAGATCGCTGCTTTGGATCAGCCGATAGTAAACGGTGTTGATGAAGTTCTTTCCGAGACTATTGAGAAAAAAGAAGAAGCGAAATTAAAAACAGAAACTGTTGAGACAGAAACTGACCCTAAAGAGCTTTTTGAAATTACAGAACCACAGGAAAAAGCGAAACTCTTTATTTCGACCACTCGGATCCCTTATACAGAAGAAGAAATGATTCGTCGGTCTGATTTGATAGTAAAAGGAATTGTTTTGCAGAATCATGGATATGTAATGACTAATCCGGATAATACCAGAAGAAATGCAGCAGGAGAATACTCTACAAATGGTCAGGTTACAGAATATACTGTTCAGGTAGAGCAAGTGTATAAGGGGGAATATAATCAAAATACAATCCGTGTAAAAACAATGAATGGTAAATCCTTATCGCCAGATTTAATTCTTTATGGAGAAGATGAAAATACAATATTGGCAGAGCCTTTGGAGCGAATCGATTTGATAGTTGGAAACGAGTATATATTACTGATCAAGAATATTACGACGGCTGTTTTTGATGAAGAAAACGGTTTTTTCCCAACCGCTTCGGCAGGGTATCTATACTATCATAATGGCAACTTCAAAAATGATAGTTTATCAAGTCCGGTCAGTATCTCTGCGGCTAATGCGGCAGAAGAGATTGCCGCTGCATTGAATACTGTAACAGAATAACCAAAAGCGGAGCTTGTGCTCCGCTTTGTTGATTTTAGATAAGTTTTTTGCCTTAAATTTAGTGAAACAACACAAGCAATGTTACATTTCCCCGATCCCTTGATTTTTGGAAAAAGGTGTGGTTAAATAGAATTAGATAGAAAGGAGGATCGGAACTATGAAGTTGATCAGAAACATATTGTTTTTTCTGTTGTGTCTGGGGCTTGTTTTATCAGGAACAGCTTGTAAACGGGAAGATGCCGGGGCAGGGGATCAACCGGTTGCTACATTAGATCAATTTGTCGCCAATGAGCCAGAAGAAGAAAACATTTCTCAAAATGTTACTGAGCAGATCGAAGAAACATTCGATGTTGAAGAGGCAGAGCAGGAAGAACCCATAGAGTCTGAACCAATTACTGAAAAAAGCTATGTAGATGTTTCTATTACAAAGGTAAAATATGAGGAAAACGAGATCCTTCAGCGTGCCGATTTGATCATACGAGGGATTGTTCTTCGAAATAATGGGTATATAATGACAAACCCGGACAATACCCGAACAAACTCAGAGGGTATCTATTCGCCTAATGCTCAAATTACAGACTACACCGTGCAGATTCTGGAAATATATAAAGGATCCTATTCGGATAGTACGATTCATGTAAAAACTAAAAATGGCTTTGGTTTTTCTCCGGATCTGATTTTGTATGGCGAAGATGAGACCTCTATTCTTGCTTCTCCATTGGAACGGGTGGATTTGGAGGTCGGTAAAGAGTGTATCTTAATTTTGAATCATATTACCGGTGTTTTCAAAGAAGAACAAGGGTACTATCCTTTTGGTAGTTCAGGTTATCTGTTAGAAGATTCTACCGGAACGTATGTGAATAACAGTGCGGTAAATCCTATCAGTATTTCTTCTGTAAATGCAGCCGAAGAGATCGCCGCCGCATTGAATAATGTAACAGAATAACAAAAAGCGGAGCTTGCGCTCCGCTTTGTTGATTTTAGATAAGTTTTTTGCCTTAAATTTAGTGAAACAACACAAGCAATGTTACATTTACGTAACATTTTCCCCGATCCCTTGATTTTTGGAAAAAGGTGTGGTTAAATAAAATTAACGAATGGAAAATAATCCCTCTAAATAATATGTTATCATATTTTAAAAGGCTTGTCACTATTTATTTTGGTGAAAACTGAATTTCATTTACATAACTAATGTTCGACAAATCTTTTTGTACGTTATGAGAATTGAAATAGCAATATTTTTATGCTACAATTTAAGTGAAAATAACTTTGAAAGGGACGAGTCCAATGGTTCCTGCAGTTTGTTCGTTATAAACCTATGAATTACAGGAGGTAACTATGTATAAGAAAATTATTTTATTTCTTTTGGCCATCACTATGACCATCTGCTTTGTTCCTTTTTCCATGACTGCTGCGACTACACCGACGATTACGTATCCTTTAGAATATGAAGAAGTTGATCCTTTAACGGCATTAACGATTAGATGGACGCCGCCTTCCTCAGGAACGGTGCAGAGTTATTCTCTTACTGTTCTTAAGATGAAGGAGGCAGATGTTGATTATTATACTTATCTGGTTGATGATAAGATTCTGTCCGGTTCTACAACTTCATATACATTTAGTGCAAATTCTATTGCAAGAAACGGACTTTATGCTATTAATATGTATGCTTTAATGAGTGATGGAACGATGCGTTGGGCTCCGGCACGAACTTTTTATACTGCCGTTCATAAAGGAGTTCCAAGTAATAAAACTATATCTTTGAAAATATATACAGGTTTTTCTGAGGAATTTAAAGCTGCAACTTATTATGCTTCACGTACATGAATAGAAACGTTAGGTATTGAAAAGGTTAATACGTATGCATTTGATCAGGGGGTGACATCCACAACATATTCTACAGAAGATGGTATTAGTTGCGTTGTTCCAAATTATTTAGGCACAAATGGTACTTTAATGTTGGTGTGGACTAGCTATGATTCAAACGGTTATGGTGTGGAGGCAGACATTATTGTAAATACTGCTTATTCTTTCTCGGATGGAACGGTAACAGGCACATATGATTTTCAAAGTGTTATGACGCATGAAATAGGGCATGCACATGGACTTGCAGATAAGTATGAAGATTTTGCATCCAACTGGACAATGTATGGGTCAATTGGTACAGATACCATAAAGAGAAGTCTGCACAATGCTGATATAACCTCTGCAAAGAGGTTGTATAATCTTTCATAATTGAAAGGGGAGAACCATCATGAAAAAAATCATTAGTATATTGTTCGTTTTATTACTTGTCATGACCTCATGCAAGATGCAGGAGACTTCCCCGGAGACGGCAGTAACGGATAGTGTTGTTGAGAACAAAGAAGTTTCGGCTGAAATGCAGGAGTCACCTACTGTATCTGACGAACCTGAAACCGAATATGCGAAGGAAAATGAAACTGTTGAAAAAAAGATTATTGAAGTATCGGAAAGTATAGCACATTTTACGCAAGAAGAACTGATCCAAAATGCAGTTTTGATCATCAGGGGAAAAGTGATCCGGAATAATGGCTACGTAATGACAAATCCGGACGGAACCCGCAAGAGCGCTTTAAACGATGAATGGTATATTTTAAATCAACAAATCACCTCTTACACGGTGGAGATCAGCGAAATATATAAAGGAACCTACTCCGGGAGCACGATTGAAGTAAAAACCGCAAATGGAATGGGATTAACGCCGGACTTGATCCTTTACGGGGAAGATGAAACATCCATTCTGGCCTCCCCGATGAAACGCCGAGATCTGCAGGTGGGAAAAGAGTGTATTTTGTTACTTCAGGAGAATACAGAAGAGAATACAAACTGCTCGGAAGAAATGGGGTTTTTCCCAATCGTACGTGCCGGCTATTTGTTAGATGAAGGAAACGGGATTTATTCTAACAATTTGAGCGGAAACTCTATTAAACTATCCGCCGTAGATCCTGGCGCAGAGATCGCCGCCGCATTGAATAATGTAACAGAATAACAAAAAGCGGAGCTTGCGCTCCGCTTTTTTGATCAGAATTCATAGGTTTTGCCGTCGTAGGCCACGGTAAAGCCCAAGGCGGCGGCCTCCTCTTCCAGCTCCCGGTGGGTGCGCTCCACCAGGTGGCCGATGTGGCTCAAAGCAAGGATCGTGTGATCATCGATGCAACCGATCTCCCGCAGGAAGGCGGCGGTCTCGGTGCACCATTCCAGATCCATATGGCTTTTGGTGATCTGCTTGCCCCGGGCAAGGGTGCAATCGAGAGAAACAAAATCAAAGGAAATACCGCAGTTTTTCAGGTATTCCTTGGTGTCCTCCGGTAGCAGGCCGGTATCGTGGCACCAAAGGATATTTTTTTCGCCCTGAATGATAAAGAGCATGGCATCCACCGCCTCGGCGTGGCGTGCCCGCAGAGGGGTAACGGTATAGCCCCCGATCTGTACGGGGGTAAACATCTCCAAAAAGTGCATTTCCGGAGCGTAATCGCTGGTGCGGATCCGACGGCCCTCTCGGTAGGCTTTTTCATTGCTTTCGATGGCATTTCGCATTCCTTTTCCGCTCTTTTCGCTGGCATAAAATCGCATGGGCTCCCCTTCCCAGAGGGGGCGGCTGATGGCGTCTGCCGGCATAAAATGATCATGGTGGGAATGGGTGATCAGCACATTCCGTACCTGCCGCATATCTAAACCGCCGTAAAGGGTGTGCATAAAGGCGTCTACAGAAAAATCGATGCCGAGGCAACCGTCCACTACCGCCTGAGAGCGGGTACGGATGTTGGGGCCCCGATGCGCTCTTGCGTGCTCGCATACACGGCAGGAGCAGAAGATCTCCGGGATCCCTGCCCCGGCGCCGGTGCCGTAATAGGTTATTTTCATACTTTTTCCTCCAAAAAATCTGCGCCGAAGAGATGGACCTTTTCGGCTCCGTGGGTCTCCCGCCATTCGACGCGGATTTCCCTGGCGGTGCAGTTCAGGGGGATCTTTACCAGGGATAAGAAGTTCTGATCGGTGCTGTAGACCTCTTTGCCGTCTGCAAATACCGCAAAGCTCTTCACAATGGTCTTGGCTACCTTCACCGGCTGGAAATCCTTGCCGGTGTGCAGCTTCATGGCAAATACCCGCATTTTTTTATTTACCGATACCGACTCTCTGGAATAATCCGGATCAAACCGCAGCCGCAGGGTCCCTAAGGCCTCCGGCTCCTCAAAGGTGAAGGTCAGGCTATCGCCGATATTCTGCCAGATCCCGTTCTCGTCCTCTTTGGCCCGGGGACGCTCTATGCCGTTGAAAAGCACCGCGGGTAGTTTTTTGCCGCCCCGCAGGGTCTGGGCAGAGATCTCCCGCCGGAAGTGGGGGAGGAAAACACCGTCGTCCATCAGATCCGCCTGTACCTCCCGAATGTGGCGGGGATAAACCTCTGCAGAGGTGCAGCCGTATTTCAGCGCAACTGCTGCGCCGGTGCCCAAGGCCTGCCCCAGCAGAGCGCAGGTGGCCATGACCCGGGTGGAGGAAAGGGCCACATGGGTCACACTGATATTCCGGCCGGCAAACATTAGGTTTTCAATATTTTCCGAGATCAGCGCACGGTAGGGCAGGCCATAGGCCTCCTCCACGGGAATAACGATGGAGGCATGATCATTGGCATTCCCCAATTCCATGCCGTAGGGGTTGTGGTCATCCAGCGGCCAGCCGCCGTAGGCGATCTCATCCTCAAAATGGCCACCGGAGCGGATGTCGTGTTCCGTTACGGTGTATTTTCCCACATACCGGCGGGATTCCCGCTTGCCGGGCAGAATGCCGACCCAATCCAGTTCCCAGTTCTCCATGCCGTGATCTTGCTGATTTTTGATGTGATCCCATACGCCGTAGATGTTGGCGATCAGCTTATCCCGCACCAGCTCGCTGTCTGCTAAGGAATCGCCGTTGCCGCCCAACTCTACCCACCAAAGATTGGCACCGCTGGTGCCCACATCATGGGCCCGGGGCAGCACATAGAGCTCCCCTTCCTTGGCGCTGGAAAAAGAAGCGTCGGTGGGGTATACAGATGCAAAGGCAGGAGGGATAAACTGTACCGGATGATCCGTCTCCCGAGCGGCCAGGATGATGGAGAGGCCCATGGTGTAGGGGTCCTCCTTTTCTTGGGCCAAGGTCTCGCCGAATTCTTCTTTGGATTCCCGCCCCTTGCGGTAGTTGGCGCCGGTCAGGGGGGCCAGAATACTATCGCCGGAACAATCGGCGAAGAGCTCTGCGGTAACCTGAAAAACGGTATAGGTAGTCAGTTGCCATGCGGTAACAGTCTTAATACGGGTTCCCTCCATCTCCGCATCCATGCAGGAGGTGTTGAGCAGCAGGGTAATGTTGGGATTTTCCCGCACCATGCCGTAAAGAGTAGCATCAAAAACGGAATGTACCAGGGTGGGATTGCCGTGGATGTTCCGCTCCTCCAGTTCAGAGATGAGGCCGGTCTCCCGGTCGAAGGGGCCCTTGGCACCCCGTACCCACATCCGGATCTCCGAAGAAGCGTTGCCCCCCAGCATGGGGCGATCCTGGATCAAAACCACCTTTACTCCTCGCCGGGCGGCTGCCAGCGCCGCAAAGGTGCCGGAAAGCCCGCCGCCGATAACGCAAAGCTGGCAATTTAAGTTTTTATGCAGTAACTTTTCGTTCATTAGTTTCACCTCATCTTCATTGTATCACGGCTTATTGACAAGTACAATGCAATTTGCTATCATAAAGATATAAAATTCTACAGTAGGTGCATTATGGAACTTTTATTTTACCACACCTTCACGGCGAAGGAACAGTTTGAACTGAAAAAAGGTTCCCGCCCCTGGTTTATCCTGATGGTAGTGGCGGGGGGCTCTTTTCGCTGCACCATGCAGGGCGCGACCTTTATCGCCGAGGCTGGGGATGCGGTCTGCTTCCCGCCTCACGCTGCCTTTGAGCGGGAGATGCTGAATCCCCTTCATTTTCACCAGATGGGTTTTTATCTGCCCGTCGAGGATCCTTTTTCTGCCCTGCTGCCTGCGGGAAAGCTGCAACTTTCTCGGGAGCAGGTGCTGGAGGTGGCGGGGATGCTGGATCGGGCGGCCTGCGGCCGGCTGCATGATTCATCGGCATTCTATGCCCATACCGTTTCCTGGCTACTGACAGAGCACTTCCTTCATGCCTGCCCGGAGGCGCAGGAGATCGCCGCAGCCGATGAGGATATCACCCAAGCGGTGCAATATCTGACCGATCATCTGGAGGAAAAGATCAATATGGGGGCGTTGGCAGATCGGCTGCATCTTTCCTATACCGGATTTCTTTGGAAATTCCGCAGGGCCATGCAATGTACCCCTTCTGAATACCTGATCCGGATCCGGATGCAGTATGCCAAGCAGCTGCTCCTGGAGGGGGAGTACCGTATCAACGAGATCGCCGCCCTTTGCGGCTATAGCAGCGCCTATTATTTTTCCAATGCCTTTCATAAATATTGCGGGATCTCTCCCGGCACCTACCGAAAGAAGTATCTTAAATAAATAGATCCCGCCAAGAGGGGGCACTTTTACAAGGCTAATATTCCTTACGAAGAGTGCCCCAAGCGGGATCTATTTATTATTTATAAGAAGGATAAAAATCAACATAAGAGGGGGTGGTTTCGATTCGCACATCACAAAGAACTGCGAAGTGATCGGAAACATACCCTTCTGTCACGTTATTGGCCGTATCGCCCAGCTGATCGTAAAGGACGCTGTAGTATTCCAGGGCCATATTAGCATTGGGCTTTGCCATGACATGATCGATATAGCTGCCGTTGCCCTCCGATTTGTTCACATTAAAGCCGCTGAAGGTACCGTTTTTCAAGGTACCCATGCTGCCGATGCTGCAGCCGGCCATTTCAGCGGTCACATCCCGGAGATCGATCATGCGGTCTGCGTCGCAGTAGGTCTTATAGGTGGTGCTTTGGTAGGAATCGTTGAAATCCCCCAGCACAAAGGCGTTGGAGCCCTCCGGCATGGCGGCCAGCATATCGGCCAGCTGGTTTCCGGCCCCCTGCACGACCTGCCCGCCGCCCAAGCCAAAATGGGTGGAAACAGCGCAGAATTCTGCGCCGGTGGCCTTATCCTTCAGCCATACAGCAGTGGAGATCCGGGCGGGGATCCCGATCTCGCCGTAGCAGGAACTTTCCACATCCGGCGTCTCAGAGAGCCAGAAATGCTTCACCTGGAGCAGCTCGTATTTGGCGGTCTTATATAAGACCGGGGTGGCCTCTTTGCTCTTTTCAGAGCGCATTTTGTATTCAATGCTGTAGGTGTCCCCCAGCAGCGTCTGCAGCTGCTCGATCCAGAGAGGAGTGACCTCCTGCATACAGATCACATCCGGATCATATTTTTCTACCAGGGCCTTGAAGCGGTATTGCCGTAGGGCGAGGGTGTTGTTGGTACCGTCGCCGGTGCCGGTGAGGGAGTTGGCGTAGCGGATATTCTGGGTCATCAGCCGGATGGTGGTTCCGCTTTCATCCTGTTGCCAGATCCGGTAATCTCCGGCAACAACGCGGAGCGCTTCAATGGCATCGGCCAACGAAAAGCTTCCGTCCCCGTTGCGGTCCATGTAGGTGGTGTCTGTTTCTGTATCGGCTCCCACCAACACACGCAGCATGGTGATCACATCTGCGGTATTGATGGCAGGGCTGCCGGCGGCGGAGAAACAGGATGTGATGAATAACGCGGCGATCAAAAGAATGGCGATCAATTTTTTAAACATAATTCAAATCTCCTTTATTTATGCCGAAAGTTCTCTCAGCAGAAGTACGGTATCGGCAATGGTAAGCGTATCATCATTGTTGCGATCCAGCAGGTAGGCGCTCAGGACTACTCGCTCGCCGGCCAGACGGCGCAGAAGCTTTACCGCATCGGTCATCTTCGGAGCGGGATCGGCATAGGGCTTGGTAAACTGATAGGTCTTTTTGGTATCGTGCTCGAACACCGGGTAATCAAAGGGCTCGATGATCATGGTGGTGCCCTGCAGATCAAAGCCGTAGATCTGGAAGCCTGTTTCCAGGGTGGCCTGGTGCAGCAGCATGGTCTTGCCGGTAGAGAGCTCCAGCCAGTAGATACTGCCCGGCAGAGAGTAGATCAGGTTTTTACCGTCGGTGGCCAGCCGGGCGTAGCAGGAGGAAAAACTAAAGGAATTGACGGTCCACTTCTGGTCGATGGTGTGGATGGTTGCCTGATCGCTGTACCGCCGGATGGCAAAATCAGCGCTGTCAATGTAATAAAGCTCTCCCTTTACCAGCTGGAAGGAGGAATAGGCATACCGCCAGAAGGCCTGATCATAGGTGGTGGCGGTGGGGGAGGTGTCGTAGTCGGAGGCTTTGTGCCCGTTATTGTATAGGGCGGTGCTGGAGATCAGGAAGTTATCGTGGTAGACCTGGCCGGTGATATCCTCTACCGGATCATCCCAAGTTACATCCACATGGTATTTCACTCTGCCGATGGTCACAATATTCCAAGCGTGGTTCAGGTCCTCTGAGGAGCAGATGGTGCTTTCAATTCCCGCCAGATCCAGCAGATATTCATAGGCAAAGGCGTACCCTTGGCAGACCGCCATTTGCTCCACCAGCGCGCCGTAGATGGTGAAATCGTTATCGTCGTAGGTGCCGTTGGTCAAGTCATCCACGCTGTATTCGCAATGGAGGGCCAGCCGGTCGTGAAGCAGCAGCGCCTTTTCCACATCTCCCAAGCCCTCTAACCCGGCGGTCAGTTTCTGGGCGGCCGCCTTGCAGGCATTATACATGGGGGTGTAGGTCTTGGCGTCGTATAGGTAATAGATCTCCATCTGGGTAAGGTAATTGGAGGAATTATAGTAAAAGCCGCCGCCCACATAGTGAAAGGCCTCAGGGATCTCATAAAAGATCAACTCGGAAATGGCATCCACATTGGCTTGAGTGGCTTTGATCTTAAAGGATTCCAGGCTGACCTCGCTGACACAGCGGGTCAGTGCATCTGCCAGATGATCCCGCAGCTCTTTGTTCTCCCGAAGCGGGGTGGTGGAGGAAGCGGCATAATAGACCTCCGGCCGGCTGCTGCTTAGTACCGCCGGGGCCTCCTCCGCATGGGCAATGGGAAACCCTGCCATCATAAATAATACCAGCAGCAGAGCGATCAGTTTTCGAAAATGCATAGGCTTGCCTCCAGGGTTCATTTTTTCCTTCATTATATATCAAATGGTTCGCTTCGTCAATAAAAAATAAGCCAACAGAAAATCTGTTGGCTTATTCTTAAATCAAGCGGAAAGGATACGGAGCAGAAGAACTGCATCGACAATGGTCAGCTTGCCGTCGTTATTCTGATCCATGGTATCGATATCGAACTCGATGTCGCCGATGATCGCTTGCATCAGCTGCACAACACCGGCAGTATCATAACTTTCCAGGATCACGTAGTAGCTTAAGTGATCGGTGACGAACACCAGAGATTCACCGTTGAATTCGGCGTTCATGTTGGTCATATTGCCTTGATCGTCCACGTGGAATACCTGGCACTTTTCGGGGTTGGCATTTTCGGGCACCGGCAGGGTGATCACGATCTCGCCGTTGGGCTGCACCGAAACGCCGTCCTTCTCCAGGCGGATGTCATAGGTTTGAGCGCTGCTCTTGGAGAATCCGGCGGGAACAATAGCCTCTTCGGCCAGCTTGGTAGGCTCAGCTACCAGCTCGGTGCCGGCCTCCACAACGCCTACCTCTGTTTCAAGGGAAACGCCGTTGTTGTCCATCAGCACTTCAGCAGAAATGCCGATGATCTCAAAGCCGTAGCTGTCATTCCAATTGTAGCTTCCGGTCTGCAGACGGATGGTCACCGTATCGCCGGGCAGGGTCACATTGCAGCCGCCCTCCAGATCGTAGCCGGAGTAGCCGCAGGCAAGCCCGTCGCTGCCGGTGATGGTGAGGGTGGCATCGTAGCCAAGATCAAACTGCTCGGCAAAGGTCAGGGTGATCTGGGTGGCACCCTCTGCGGTGTAGGTCCAGGTCTGATCCAGGTTCACTCCGTAGGGGTGAGCGGTACGGATCTCAGGCAGGCCGCAAACAGTACATTCAGCTTTTTTGTAGGTGTGCTCCTTCAGGGGCAGGGTCACCTCGTAGTTCTGCTGGCAGGTGGTGCAGTAGCCCTGCTCCACGCCGTGCGTGGTACAGGTGGAAGGGGTAACGGAGGGCTTTCCTGCGGGGGTGTGGCCGGTGGGCAGTACAAAATCTCCAAGATGGCCGGTGCCGCATTCCGAGCACTCATAGTAGGTGAAGCTTACCAGCTCGCAATCCGGCTCGTAGCTTTCCACCGCCTCCAGGGTGCCGAAGTGGAGGTCGACATTCCAATTATAATAATCACCTAAATCAATCTTCTGAAATTGCTCTTCGGTACCAAGGAAAAGGATGTGTTCCAGATTGGGAGCGTAACTGAAGGCACCGTAACCGATGTATTCCAGCGTAGCAGGCAGTACCAGGGTGGTCAGGCTGTCGCATCCCTGGAAGGCATAATATCCAATGGAGGTCACACCCTCGGGGATAATGAGATCGGTCAAACCATCACAGTCATAGAATGCCTGCTCGCCGATGACCTTCAGGCTGTCCGGCAGCTGAACGCCGGACATTCCCCGGCAATCCTCAAAGGAATTGTCAGCCAGGGTGGTGGTGCCGTCCTTTACCACAACAACGGTATCCTTGGACATATACCCCTTATAATCATAGAAGATATGCTCCAGATAAACCTCCCCGTCTGGCTGCTCTTCGTACCATGCGGTATTATCGAATACCCGGGCGGCGATATTGATGGCAGAGGCGGGAACATCGATGTTTTTCAGGCTTTTGCAGTTGGCAAAGGCACCGTAGGCGATGTCGGTCACGCTCTCCGGCAGGGCAATTTCGGTGAAATCGTTGCCGGCGAAGGTATACTGCTCGATCTCGGTAACGCTGTTGCCCAACTTCAGTTCCTTCAGAGCGCAGCTATAGAAAGCGCTTGATGAGATCTGGATCCCTTCATTTTCAAATACGGCTTCTTCCAGCGCAGTGCAGCGGGCGAAGGCATCGCGTCCGATAAATTCAATGTTTTCGGGGAAGGTAACGGATCTTAAAGCAGAGCATCCAATGAAGGAGTTGCTTGCAATACCGGTCAGCTGATTGCCGAAGGTCAGGCTCTCCAGCTTGGTACAATATGCAAAAATGTAAGACCCGGAGGAAACAAAGCTATCGGGCAGCGCCACCTTTTTCACCGGGGTCTTATAGAAGGCGGCATAATCGATATGTTGCAGGCCTTCGTTCAGGGTGAGGTTGGCGATGGCGGAATTGGCAAAAGCTTCCTCGCCAATGGAAATCAGGCTGCCGGGGGTGGTCAGGGCGGTCAGGCCGCTGTTGTAGAAGCTCTTTTCGCCGATGACAACCAGATTTTCAGGCAGATCCACTGTAGCCAGCGATTCGCACTCAGCAAAGGCGTAGGTGCCGATCTCCACCACCGTATCCGGCATGGAGATCTTGCTCAGAGCAGAGCAATTGGCGAAAGCGCCGTAAACGATGGAGGTAACGTTTTTGGAAACGGTCACAGAGGTGAGGCCGGTGCAATTGCTGAAGGCGTTATCACCGATCTCAGTCACCGTATCGGGCATCACATAAGCGCCGGTCTTGGAACGGTTGCAATAGATCACCCGGGTCATATTGGCGTTATAGGTCACGCCGTCCACCGTCTTATAAGCGGTGGAATTTTCGTCAAAGATGATGTTCAGTTCCGCATATTGATAGCCGCAGACCGCATCGATATTGGTCACGGTGGCGGGCACGTGGTAATCCAGCCCGAGGCTCAGGGGGTAGTAGATCAGGGTGGTTACATCGATATCGTAAACGGCACCGTCCACGCAGCAGTAGTAGGGATTTTCCGGAGAGATCACAATGCTTTCCAGATTATAGCAATGGGCAAACATCTCGGGCTCCAGATACTCCACACCGCTGCCGATGGAAAGGATCCTCATGTCGCGGGGCCAATCCATATCGGTGCTGATCTCGGTGATGCTGTCCGGCAGGTAGACCTCCTCAGCATACCAATAGGCCTCGCCGAAACTGGCAATGCCGACCACCGGCAGACCGCCGATCTCCTCGGGGATCTCCAGTACCTCATCGTAGATCATGCAATCGGTGATGTAGGCGGCACCGTCTTGCTCAAAATAGGAGAAATACAGCGCCTCTGCCAGCGGAGCGGATGCGGTAGTCGTCAGGGTGCTGTACTGCACCGTGAAGAGGTTCTTGCCGCCGATGGTCCAGGGCTCGCTGTATTGATTGGACATAACACTGATGTTGGAATCTTCGTCGTTACGGTAGCTTTTAACAAAGGAATTCCCGTCCTTGGTGGTCACTCGGTAGGTGAAATCAGGGATCGAGTAGATCTTGATCTCGTTGCCCATTTCATCCTCAGTCGTGTAGCTATACTGATTTTCATGGGTCGTGTCTACACTCAGAATTTCCAAAGAGGTATAAGGAGATTCCACAATGTTTACATTGAACTTCCCGGTCTTCCCCATGAAATGGAATTCGTATTCATGGGTGCCCAGCCCCCAGGGGTTTTCGGGAGATTGATCCTGCCGGTAACTGTATTCCACCCCGTAGGTTGTGCCCTCGTAGGTGTAGGAGGTGCCGGTGAGGGTAGTGCCGTTCTTCAGGGTGAAGGTCACATCGCCCAGGTAGATCTCATAGCAGAAATAGGTCTCCCATTGGCCGGTCTCGCTGTTGTATTCATCCCGGTAACTGCCGTTGGTGCCCTCGATAATGGTAATATCCGGGGCGGTCAGGCCGGTCAGGGGGCTTTCCAGGATCTCCACCTGGAAGGTGACCTCCTTGTTCATCAGGGTACCGGTCACGGTGTTGGTGCCCAACTTCAGCTGATTTTCATAGTCCTGCTCAAAATCCAGGGAATAGCCAGTGCCCTGATATTCAAAGGAACCGTATTCTCCCCGGTAAACAGAGCCGTCCGTCATGGAAACAGTAAAGTTGGGATAAAAATTATAGTAGTAGAAGGGAAGATCGTATTCGTCGGTCTCCTCATTGTAGCTGTAATCGTATTCGCCGCAGGAATGCTCCACGATCTTGATGGGATCCACAATGACCGATTGGATGGGGCTCTTGATGATCTCCACCGTGCCGGTCACTTCCTTGCCCATGATAGAATAGGTCACGGTGTTGGTGCCCAGCTTCAGTTGATTTTCTGAGTTCTGGTTATCCCCAAGCCAATAATAATCGTCGTTATACCAGATCCCGCCAAAACCGGTCTTTACCGTTCCGTCCTTCATGGTCACGGTGATCTCCGGCTCCAGGTAATAGTAAAAGAAGCTGAGGTAGGTGTCGGTTTCGTAGTCGTAATCGTAATCCCAGTAATACCCGTTGGTATTCTCGATGATCTGCAAAGGCTCGATCTCGATGCTCTCAACGGGGGACTCGATCACCGTTACCGGCATCTCGGTCTCATAGCCCATAAAGCGGAAGGGCAGGGTGTTTTCTCCCATCTTCAGGCTGTGCTTCAGGTTCTGTTCGATCTCAAATTGATAGCGGATCCCGTTGTATACATAGCCGTTGTTGATATGCTGAGAGCTTCCGTCCTTGAAGTTCACCGTAAAGGTGGGGTAGAAATCGTAATGGAAATATTCCACATATTCCCCCGACTCCTCGTCGTACTCGTCGGTGATGTAGCCGTTCAGGTTTTCCACCACCTCCAGCTTGTCGAAGGTGATGCTCTCCACCGGGGTCTCCACCAGGGTGGCGGTGAAGGTGGTCTCTTTTCCCATCAGGGTGGCGGTCACGGTGTTCTCGCCCAGCTGCCATTGGCTGTCGTAGCCCTGATCAAAGTTCAGTCTGTACCAGCGGTCGTTGTAGTAGATTTCACCGTCGCTGTCACTTTCCAGCACACTGCCGTCTGCCAGCGTCACCGTGTAGGTGGGGGACTTGGTGTAGAGGTAGTATTCCACCTCCATTTCGTCATCCCAGTAGGTGGCGTAATAGCCGCCGGTGTACTGGATCAGGGTGATATCGTTCACCTGGATCTCCCGGAAGGGATGGGGGGTTACGGTAACCTCCACCGTGTCGGTGTAATCCATGATGGAGACCTGTGCCTGCTGGGTTCCCAGCACCCAGCGGGTGTCGGAAAACTCCAGGCCGTAATAGTATCCGTCATAGACCACGCCGCCTTCTCCGTCCAGTACGGTGCCGTCATTCAGGTATACCGTCACATAAGGAGCGGGGTCGATGTAGTAATACTCCTTCTTGAGTTCGCCGGTGGCGGTATCGTAGGATTCGCCCCAATAGCCGTTGTAATGCTCGATTACGGATATGGGCTCCACTTCGATGTAGTCCACAGGCGTGTCCGGTCCGCCGTCTCCGGCATAGGCGGGCATGGTCATCGGAACCATCACCAGCATCATGCAAAGAGCCAGCAGGCCTGCAAACAATTTTTTAAATTGCTTCATATGTTTTCTCCTCTCTTGTTTATTAATATCATTATATAATACTTATTATAAAAAAACAAGCAGATTTCGAAGAATCTGCTTGCCAGACTGTTGAAAAAGGCACCGACCGCAGAAAAAGGAAAAGCATATGCAGAATGTAGACCCTGACGCCCCTGTGTAAGGGGGGACCGCGTTAGCGGTGGGAGCGGCGAAATCTGCACTCTTTTTCGGCAGTCTGTTTAAATCAATGATTTTTGCATTTTTCCGGCAGGGAATCGGCGGCAAACCAGCCGGTCTCCATCCTGCGGCAATCGCTGCCGTAAAGCAGGCCGGTCTCGGCGCAGTAGGCCGCTTGCTGCAGGCCGGCGCATCCGTTGAAATCCTCCCGGGTGTGGGGAAGTTCTGCCATAATATCCGCAAAGATGGTATCGGCCAGATTATTGCTGTATTCGTTTCCGTGCCATACGGCGCAGCTGTATTGAGGCGTTACCCCCACGAACCAGTTGCCTTCTTCGCCGGTTCCGGTCTTCCCTGCCACCGGGATCCTGCTGAAAAGGGCTTCGCTGCCGGTGCCGCCGGGGGCGGTAACCTTTTGCAGCAGCCGGTTCATGATCACAGCGGTGGTCTCCTTCATCACCTGCTTGCCTTCAGCGGGGGCGGTATAAAGTTCCTTGCCGCCGGCATCGCAGAGCCGGAGCACCGCCTTGGGGGCAAGGTATTCCCCGCCGGCGGCAAATACTCGGTAATAGCCTGCCATATCCACCGGGGAGACCCCTTCGTTCAGGTAACCCAAGGCAATATTGCCCAGAACCTCCTCTTCCCCCATGGTGTTGGCCTTGCTTTCTTCGAAATTCAGGGAGAGGCCGAAGCTGGTTTTCAGATATTGAATGGAATTGGAGACCCCATACTCCTGCAGGCAACGCACCGCAATGGTATTGAGGGATCTCTGAATGGCGGTGGCCACCGGCGTGTTCGTATGAGAGTAGCTGCCGTTGGGGTTGGAGGGCCAATCCTGCCCGTTGACCTGCTTC
Source organism: Clostridia bacterium (assembly GCA_017464525.1). GTDB lineage: Bacteria > Bacillota > Clostridia > Oscillospirales > QAKW01 > QAKW01. Next base: position 89,155 of record JAFTZM010000002.1, on the reverse strand, counting down.
ACCGGCTCGTCGGGGTACATGGTAGCCCAGCTTGCAAGCCCCTGGTCGATGGCAGGGGCGTAAACGCTCAGGGGTTTGAAGGCCGAGTAGGGCGGGGTGAGGGCCGTGGCCCGGTTGATCTGCCGCTGGCTTGCGCTGTAGACCGCCGCCAGCCGGCCGTTCTGATCGGTCACAGCCACGCTCAGCTCCAGCCCGGCAGAGCGATGCTCTTCATAGGCCTGATCAATGGCTTGGTAGACCGACGGATCGAAGGCGGTATAAAGGATATAGCCCTTGCGGGAGAGCAATTTTTTGGCCTGCTTTTCAGTGCAGCCCTCTAGCTCGATGAGGATCTCTGTTGCTTCCTTCAGGGCAATCTCAGCGTAGGGGCCTTCTGCGCTGATGGCGTTGCCGTTACGATCCAGCAGCTGCAGCGGAGTGGCGGCGCAACTGCTCAACCCTGCCAGCTGCAGCAACAGCAGGAGCGCCGATATCAATGCGGTGATTCTGCGATTCATTCTGCCGCCTCCAGTTTTGCAATGTAGTTTTCGATTTCTGCCGGCAGCTCCATCACCGGCTGATCACTGATCCTTTTTCCTAAGGCGCTCAATCGGTCTGCCTGCGCCCGTACCTTTTCCCGGGTGGCGATCAGCTCTTTGGCGCAGATCCCTGCGCTGTAGCTGTCTCCTTCCCGATTGTAAAGGGCAATGCCGTTGATGAGCATATAGCAATACTCTTCATATTCCGCATATTGGAAGGGGGCTTTTTCGAAGAGGGCATTTTTATATTGGATCACCTTGCCGAAATCTCCCTTGGAATAGGCAGTGCGAGCCAGAACGCTTTGCGCTAAAGTCACAGAGTCGTTGCGGGCCAGGATGTGCTCCGCCGTCTCCGGATCCTCCGTTTCGGCCAGAAGGGCCGTTTCGTTTCGGGTGTTCCAGGGGTAGAGGGCTTGGGCCGCCTCCCTGAGGCCGCATTGCGCCAGGCTCAGGGCAATGCCGAAGTACAGGCAGACCAGCGTCGCCGCTCCGCAGGCAACCGGCTGCTTTTTCAACCGGAGCTCCTTGCCGCCTTCCGTATCCAGAAACAGCAAAAGTACCATCCAGATGGCAATAAACTGCAGATCAAAATCAAAGCAGAAGTGGAGCACCATCACCCCTAAGAGCACCCGGTGCTGGGGAGAAAGCTTTTTAAAGGAAAGGATAATGGCAGCCAGAATTGCCAGAGCGGGCAGCCAGCCCACATCCAGCATCAGCTGCAGAAAATCATTATGCACAAAGGCCACCGAATAGATGCCGCTCTGGAAGGCCTGCTGGGTGTAATAATAACCCATGTACCCCAGCCCGAAGGGATGGGTCAGGATCTCCGGAAGAGCATCAAAAAAGTAAAGAAAACGCCCTAAAAAGGTGCTGGAACTGAAAGAAATGGTGGAAAAACGGCCGAAAACTCCGCCAAAACCGAACAAAACGAACGCCAAAACCCCGATCCCGCAGACTGCCGCCAGCTTGATCTTCTTGTTTTTTCCTAAAAAAAGGAAGATCAGATTGGCTACTGCTGCCAGCACAAAAACCGTGCGGCTACCGGTATAGAAGATGCCGAAGACCAGAATCGCCAGGCAGATCAGATCATAGAATTTCAGCTTGTCCTTGCCCAGAAGCAGCAGCTCTGCCGCCAGCAGCACCAGCGCAAAGGCGTTGGGGTATTGAAAAAAGCCCGCCAAACGCCCGTCTACGGTGAAAAAGTCGGTAAAAAGGGAGCCGACAGAGGAGATCACCGTGGCCGCTGCCGCCAGATAGGGCAGCAGCGCCTGCAGCTTGGCTTTGGCCTCCGGCTCCTGCTGCAGGCAGAAGGCAAAAAGGGGCACCGGCAAAAATTTCATAAAGCCCAAAAAGGCCATCCCCGGATCCACCGCCCAAAGGGTGCTGATGCCATAGAAAAGGGTAGTTCCCGCCAGAGCGCCGGTCACCCAGTTGAGCTTCAGGGTCAGATTCTTTTTCAGCCCCAAATAAACCAAAAGGGCAACGCTGATCAGGCAGGCAGCAAATTCATGAAACCCGCCGATGCAGAAAAAGGCTGTGATGTAGATGGCCGCTAAAAAGATCATATTTTTGTTTCCTTCATTTTTTATTTCTTCGGCATAGCGCCGTGGAGATGCCGCCGCCAATGGCCGGTCAGATAAAAGATGGCCACGCAGGTGCACCGCACCGCCTGATCGGCCACCAGGCACCAGCGGTAGGCGTTTACGCCCCAATCCAGCAGGTGGATGGTGAGAAATCCGCCGCCTACCCGGAAGATCCACAGGCTGACCAGCGAGGCGATGAGCGGCGCCACCGAGTCCCCGGCTCCCCGCAGGGCGCCGGAGATGGATTGATGGCTGTTGATAAAGGGCAGCGCCATGGCCGAAATGACCAACAGCCCGGAAATGGTGGGGTAGAGGGAGGTGTCGTTGGTAAAGGCCATGGCCAGCGGACGGCCGGCAAAGCTCATGATCAGCATTTCCATGGCGGCAAAGCCCCAAGCCCAGAAGAGGGTCAACCGTAGGTAGCGGCGGGCCTGCTTTTCGTTGCCGGCCCCCATGGACTGGCCGAAAAGGGTGGTGGAGGCCGCATTGCAGGCTCCGCCGGTGGACCAGGCAAAGGCCTCCAGATTGTTGACCACCTGGTTGGCAGCGATGGCGGGGGTGGGCAGCACCGCAATGATCTTGGAGGTGATAGTGGCACCGCTCTGCAGGATCAGCTGCTCCCCTGCAGAGGTCAGGCCGATGGGCAGCAGCCGGGTCATCAGGGTGCGCTCCGGCTTCAACCGCATCTCCTTCTGATATTGAATAGGGGATCTTTTCAGGAAAAGCGAGCCGATGGCGATCAACAGGGAGATCCCCTTGGAGATGCTGGTGGCCAGCGCCGCACCGGCAATGCCCATGGCGGGCAGCCCCAGATGGCCGTAGATCAGCAGATAATTCAACACTACATTCCCCACACCGCCGATGAGATTATAGACCATGGGCAGGTTGGAGATGCCCACGCCCCGGTAACAGGCGGTGATGTTGGCGGTGAGGATCTGAAAGAAAAAGCCGTAGGCATTGATGCGGTAATAGGTGACCGCCAGCTCCAGATTTTCGTTGCCCCTACCGCATACAAAGGTCATGATGGGCCGGGCAGCCAACACAGAAATCACCGTAAAGAGCAGAGCCACCCCCACAGCAATGAGCATAGATTGATAGGCGGTGTTACGCACCTTATCGGGATGATTGGCTCCCTTATGCCAGGCAACGGTGGCGGTGGTGCCGATGAAAAAGGCGGTGGAGACCCCTACGATCAGGTTGATGGGCGCACCGCAAAGCCCCACCGCGGCCACGGCCGGGGTGGAATTTTCCATCTGCCCCACCATCATGCTGTCCACTAAATGAAATAATTGGGTCAGCACCCGCTCGATGAGGGCAGGGAACATTAAGGTATAAAATAATTTTCGCTGTTCTTTGGTCAGTTTCATGCCTACATTATAACATAATTTCAGCAGAATGCAATCTTTTATCGGGGCTGCGGTACCTTGATAATATCAAAATAGCCGTCCAGCAGGGTATAGAGGGGCCGGAACCACCGCATGATGTTCCAGATGCTTACGCCCTTGATGCCCAGCTCCTTCACTAGTCCCAGCTTTGCCTGGTAGCTGCGGGCATCCTCGAACCACACCTCATGCTGCTGCCGCCGGGCGTCGTAGTAGCGGAACCAGGGGCTTTGGGCGGTCTCATCGAATTGGATCTCCGCCCCGTATTTTCGGGCAATGGCAACCGCCTCATAGTTGCCGATGGAGCGGGCCGGGCGGCCCTGCTCATAGGGGAGGGTCCAATCGTAGCCGTAGTTGGGCAGACCCATCAGAAGCTTTTCTCGGGGGATTTCGCCCACGGCAAAATTCATGACCTGCGCCACATTGGGCAGGGGCGCCACTGCCATGGGCGGGCCGTAGGTGTACCCCCATTCATAGGTCATGATGAGGGTGCGGTCGGCAGCCGCTCCCATGCCGGCATAATCGTGGGCTTCGTAAAGCAGACCCGGCTGATCCCGGCGGGTCTTGGGCGCTAATGCAATAAATACGGGATGAGGCGCCAGCTCCTTTTTCAGGAACTCCACCAGCGCGGTATAGTCCTCCCGCAGCCGGCCGGGGATGTATTCCATATCCACATCCACCCCGTAATAGCCCTTTTCCTCCAGAACCTTTTTCAGTTCATCGGCCAGCCGTTGGCGGCGGTCGGCGTTCTCCAGCAGGTTTACACTCCGCTGGCTGTTGAAGCCGCCGCTTTCGTCCACGGTGGTCAGCACCAGCATGGGGGCAACTCCGGCGGATCTTGCCATGGCGATCAGCGGTTCATCGTCCCGCAGGGGTACCAGGCCTCCCTCGTCGGTCACACCGTAGCTGAAGATGGAAAGATAAGTAAGATAGGGCAGGGTCTTACGCAAAACCTCCCGGTCGATGAAGGGGTAGGCATAGCCATTGACCTCCAGGGGCATCTTTTCCTCTGGGGAAGGGATCACCAGGCTGTCACCGATCACCAGGTATTTATTGGGATCGATGCCGTTGGCCTCCACCAGCTGATCCACCGAAAGGCCGTAGGCCTTGCCGATCTTATACAGACTGTCGCCGGGCTGAATGGTTACTACTCTCATAAATAACACTCCTTTCTTCCTAAACATATGTAGAAAATATATAAAGAATTCGGCTAAAAGCATTGACAAAACCCGCAAAAAAGTTTAATATTTAATTACTATAAAATCCATTAAAAGGAGATTTTGAAAATGGCAGAGCTTGTTAAGGATAAGGCCTTGGATTTCAATGTAGAGTCTGAGGGCCCTGCAGTAGATACCAGCAAAAAGGTTCGTGTTGGTATTATCGGTTGCGGTTGGATCGCTGAGTCGCACGTTGCTCAGTATAAGAAGTGCCCCGATGTGGAGATCGTTGCCGGTTCCGATATCATCCCCGGTAAGGCCGCTAAGTTCTTCGAGAAGATGGAAGTAGAAGGCGCCGCCTGCTATGAATCCACCGAAGAGATGCTGGCTAAGGAAAAGCTGGATATCGTATCTGTTTGTACTTATAACTCCCAGCACGCTCCCTGCGCCATCCAGGCTATGAAGGCCGGCGTAGATGTTATGCTGGAGAAGCCCTTCACTGTTACTCTGGAAGAGGCCATCGAAGTGATGAAGGTCGAGAAGGAGACCGGCAGACTGCTCTCCATCGGCTTCCAGCCCAGAATGGACAACAACATGAAGATGATCAAGAAGATCGTTGATTCCGGCGAGCTGGGCGATATCTACTACATCCAGACCGGTGGCGGCCGCCGTCGCGGTATCCCCACCCCCTACGGTACCTCCTTCATCGAGGCAGATAAGGGTGCTATCGGTGCTTTGGGCGATATCGGCTGCTATTCTCTGGACATGGTGCTGAACGCCATTGGCTATCCCAAGCCCCTCACCGTTTCCGCTATGAAGAGCGCTCACTTCGGTAAGAACCCCAACTACTGGCTGGGCGAAAATAAGCCCGCTGAGTATGCCGAGATCTTCGGCGTAGACGATTTCGCCGCTGCTTTCGTTCGTCTGGAAGGCGGTATCACCCTGGACTTCCGTATTGCATGGGCTATGCATCTGGATACCCCGGGCGACACCATCATCATGGGTACCAAGGGCTCCCTGCGGATTCCCTCCACCGAGTGCTGGAACGGCTCTGTGGGCGGCGCTATGAAGATCTATCACGATGTTTGCGGTAAGGGCGTAGAGACCGAGATCCCCATCCTCAAGACCAAGGAGAGCCTCTTCTACCTCAAGATCCGCGGCTTTATCGATGCTGTGAAGAACAAGACCGCTCCTCCGGTTCCCTCTTCTCAGATCATCTACAACCAGGCTATTCTGGACGGTATCGTCAAGTCCGCCGAAGCCGGCAAGGAGATCGAGGTCGTTATCCCCGAGGTTTAATTGCTATGACAAAAAATGGAGTTGTGCAAACAACTCCATTTTTTTGTTTTCGACAGTCTGTTCTTTACTTTTTACGAAACCTATGGTAATATAAGGTATCAAAATATTAGAGGAGCAACTATGGAATTTCTTTACTTTTTAGAGGATCTGCGCAATCCGGCCTGTACCTTTTTTATGCAGCTGTTCACCCATCTGGGGGAGGAGACCGTCTTTATGGCGGTGGCCATGTTTTTCCTTTGGTGCGTGGATAAGTTCAAGGGCTATTATCTGCTGACGGTGGGCTTTTTAGGCACCCAGATCAACCAGCTGCTGAAGGTTACCTTCCGGATCCCCCGCCCGTGGGTGCGGGATCCCGGCTTTTCTGCTGTGGAGAGTGCCATCCCTGAGGCCTCCGGCTATTCCTTCCCCAGCGGCCATACCCAGAGCGCTGTGGGTACCTTCGGCGGAATCGCCCGCTGGACCCACCGGAAATGGCTGCGGATCCTCTGCCTGGTGATCTGCGCCATTGTTCCCCTGACCCGGATGTATCTGGGGGTCCATACTCCCGCCGATGTGGGGGTCTCTATCCTGGTAGCCGGCCTGCTGATCTTCGGGTTGTATCCACTGGTGCATAAGGCCAACGAAAACCCCAAGGGGATGCGGGGCCTTCTGATCGCTCTGCTGGTATGGTCGGTGGGTCAGGTGCTCTTTATGGAATTCTTTCCCTTTCCGGCGGATGCCAGCAGCGAGGAGCTTTACAGCGGCCTGAAGAATGCCTATAAAATGCTGGGCGCTGTGGCCGGTTTTGTAGTGGTCTACGAGCTGGATCAGCGCCATATCCACTATGATATTTCCGGCTGCTGGTGGGTTCAACTGCTGAAATTTATCCCCGGCCTGCTGCTTTCGGTGGGGGTGAAGGAGCTGCTGTATCTCATTCCTCTGCCGGAGCTTTATAACCGGCTGGTGGCCTATTTCTTTCTGGTAATTTTCGCCGGCGCTGTTTGGCCGCTGAGTTTTCAATATATCCGCAGATTGGAGAAGAAAAAATGAAAGCTGTCATCCTGCAGCCGCCCTATTCCCGGGATGTTTCCCGCTCGGAAGAATTTTTTCAGTACAAAATGGATCTGCTGGATCAGATCACAGAAGCAGATCTGATCGTGCTGCCGGAATACAGCGATGTGCCCTGCGCTACCGCTACCTTAGAGGAGACCCTCTATTACCATCAGAAATATATTGATGTTCTTCTGGAAAAGTGCGTGGAGACCGCCCGGCGGTGCCATGCCATGGTGTTCGTGAATGCCCTCAGCCCGGAGGAAGGGGGCTACCGCAACACCACCTATTGCTACGATCGGGAGGGGATCCTGCGGGGCAAGTATTTCAAAAAGCATCTGCCGCCCCTGGAGCTGGAGACCCTGAGGCTGGATTCTGCCTATACCTTTGAATATTCCGAGCCCTATGTGCTGGAGATGGAGGGGCTGCGGTTCGGGTTTCTGACCTGCTACGATTTCTATTTTTATGAGGCCTTTGCCCGCATCGCTCGGGAAAAGGTGGATATCATTATCGGCTGCTCTCTGCAGCGGAGCGATACCCATGAGGCCATCGAGATCATCTGCCGCTTTCTGGCATATAACACCAACGCCCATGTGCTGCGCTCCTCGGTGAGCTTCGGGGAGGATTCCGCTGTTTGCGGCGCCAGCATGGCGGTGGATCCCCGGGGAAGGGTCCTTGCCAATATGAAAGGCCGTTTCGGGATGGAAACGGTGGAGTTTGATCCCAAGGACAAATACTATAAGCCCGCCGGCTACGGCAATCCGGATGCGGCGCATTATGAATACATCGAATACGGCCGCAAGCCCTGGCAGTACCGGATGGGCGGCCCCGCCATGATCGCCGGGGACGCTTATCTGCCCTATCCCCGGCTCTGCGCCCATCGGGGATTCAGCAAGGTGGCGCCGGAGAACAGTATGCCTGCCTTTGGAGCGGCGGTGGCGCTGGGGGCCTCGGAGATGGAATTTGATCTCTGGCCCACCAAGGATGGGGAGATCGTTTCCATCCACGACCGTAAGCTGGATCGGGTGAGCACCGGCAGCGGCATCATTTATGAGCATACCTATGAAGAATTGCTGAAATTGGATTTCGGCGTAAAATTCGGGGAGTCCTTCCGGGGGCTTCGGATCGTGAGATTTGAAGAAATTTTGCGGAAATTTGCGGGGCAGGTCATTATGAATGTCCATGTGAAGCCGTTGGATCTCAATGGGTCCTATGAGGAGGAGACCATGAAAAAGATCGTGGGGCTGATCCGCAAATACGATTGTGCCGGGCATCTGTACTTTATGCTGGAGCCGGACTGCGATATCGCCATGTTCAAAAAGTACGCTCCCGATATCCCTGTCTGCGTGGGGCATCTTTCTGCCCGTCCCTGGGAGATCGTGGATCGGGCCATTGCGCTGGGAGCCCAAAAGGTGCAGCTTTTCAAGCCGTATTTTGATCAGGAGATGATCGATAAAGCCCATGCCCACGGTATCCGGTGCAATGTGTTCTGGGCGGATGACCCGGAGGAGGCTCGCCGCTATCTGAAAATGGGCGTCGATTGCATCCTCACCAACGATTATCAGAAAATTCACGCTTCTTTGGGGGTACAATGAAGGAACAGTATATCAGCCGCCTTTATTCGGTGGTGCTGCGGAATTACGCAAAAAATGAACTGGAGCAGTATCTGCAGGTGGATCGCCGCAAGGAGGCCGTGCTGATCTGTGTATTGCGGGGAGAATCCCTTTACGAGTTCGGGGAGCAGAAACTGCACCTTTATCCCGGGGATGTGCTGCTGATCCCGCGGGGGAGCAGTTACCGCCGCCTGGCGCTGGAGGAGAACTATCAGACTGTTTTTGTTTACCTTGATTTCGAGGAGACTGCCGCTTCCTTTTTGGTGCGCGGTGCCGAGGGGATGGAAGCGGTTTTTTTGCATCTTTATAAAGTATGGGCTGCCCAACAGGTGGGATGCCGCAGTGAGTGTCTGGGGCTGGTCTACAGCCTTTATGCCCGGTTGCTTCGCCATACCCATGCTGAGTCCTTGCCGGATCCCCATCGTGGGATGTTTGAGGGGGCTGTCCGGCGTATGCTGGAGGAAAATGCTACTGTGGCCATGCTTGCAGCAGAAGCCGGGGTGAGCGAGGTGCATTTTCGCCGTTGCTTCAAGCGGATCTATCAGTGTGCTCCCCGGGACTATGTTAACGACCTGCGGTTGAGCCGTGCCAAGGAATTGCTGCAGTACGACGGCGGAACCGTGGCAGAGATCGCCGAGGCGGTGGGGTTTGCCGACCCGGGCTATTTTGCCCGCTTGTTCAAGCAAAAGGTTGGCTGTACGCCAACAGAGTATAAAAAAATGAGTGGCTCAGCCACTCATTTTCTATTCTAACCACAAATAGTACCGATTTTGGAAGCCTTCTTTGTACGCCTGAGGCTTAATGATGCGGCGCAGCTGCCCTTCCTCCTCCAATTGCTCCAGCGTTTCATAGAGTAAGCTGGGGTGTTGGGTGAAGGTGTGTGGCTCCGCCCAGAGGGGCTCTGCCGCCTCCCGGATGGCTCTCCACACCTGGTCAATAAAGACTGGCTCGTCTCTTTTGCCGGTGAGGATCGTCTCAGCAGCCTCATAGGCGGCCTTATAGATTCGGGGCGTGATGGGGCAGACCTGCTCCACCTCCACCCGATGGGGGCTTACGGTAAAGCCACCCCGTGTGATGGCGCAGGCGTGCATCAGCGGGAGAGCCATTTTTTCACCCGCTACATCCTCAGGGAAGCCGAAGGCGGTGGTGGCCATGTAAGTCTCGCCCTTGCTAAGCAGCACATTCATAGGCCGTACGGTTCGGATGGCAAAGATACGATCCGGCTCATTTTTATTGAGCATTAAAAACACATTATTGGTGTAGAGGTGCTGCGCAGTAAGGGCCAGCGCCTCTTCATAGCTTTTGCCTCGCTTGATATAGTAGTCCACCAGATGTACCCGCACTTCTTCGCTACCTACCGCCATGCCGTTGCGAAGGCGAGGCCAATTCTTGGTTGGGTCCATGGTGCCGGTGCGGAAATTAAAGCCCGCATCTCCCAGCATCTGCACTGCCGCATTGCGCCTTTCGGTGTATTGGTCGTTGGGGGTGGTGCCGTTGGAGACCACTGCCATCTCTCCATCCATGGAGATGTAGGGGTGGGCGAGCTCATAAGTTTCCGGGGTGCCGGAGGGACGGGTGTGGGCAATACCGATGGTACCGGGCAAAGAGAGGGCATCCGTCTCCCGCAGGAGGGTGTCCACATCCCCTACAATTTTGCACCAATGGAGCTTGCCCTCATGGAGGGTGGCGATCCCACAGCTCATTCCGCCGTCGAAAGCCTGCTGGCGGCGGAGCATCTCGATCAGAATGGGGGCGGCCTGCCGGTCTCCGGCGTAGCCTGCAATGTTACACATATTTTTTTTCCTTTCTTGCTATCACCCATTGGATGGTGACGGTAACTCCTGCCATCAGCAGGACGGCAACGATCAGTGCGGGGCGGTAACTACCCTGCAGATCAAAAATCAGATTCATTAACGGGGAACCAAGCGCAAAGCCGGCAGTGCAGACTGAAACAAAGAGTTCCAGTGCGCGGGGATAGGCGGCTTCTTCAAAGAATGCACCTGCCAGAAGGGGGAGCATGACCGTTTCCAGCGGCAACGCCATGGCGGCGGCAAAGGCGTAGAGTATCGCCAATGCCGGGGTGCGGGCATCCATAAAGATCAATGCCAGCAATACGATGATTGCTGCTGCATCACAAAGGAGCACCGTTTTGCGGATGCCCCAGCGGTCGCATAAAAAGCCAGTAAGGAATTTGGTGGCGGTCAGAACACCGCCCATAACGGTACCCTTGCGCTCTTTGCAATGGCGCCCTACGATCCACCCCACCATGGTGGTCGTCGTCCAGGCAAGCCCGATCCCCAGGAGGCAGCTGCCGCAGTAAAAGCCTGGCACCGTTTCGGCGGTGGCGTAGAGGCTACAGGAGGCAATGAGGCAGAAAAAAACCGCTAAGATCAGTTTCTTCTCCCCGAAATTTCGGATCAGCCGCCCGAAAAAGAGGTTGACGGCGGCGGTGGAGAGATAGCGGAAGGTATCTCCCAGAGAAAATGCGCTGCGCTCCAAATCCAGCGCCTCGGTGATGGCGGAGAGGTACAGCCCCTTATTGGAGCTGCAGAAGCCAAGGCAGGTGAAGATCATCAGGAAGCAAAGAACAACAGTCACGGCTGTGTTTTTTTCATGTCCGTCCCTCCTTTCGAAGGTATCATACCATCTTTTCTTGTTTTTTCAATGGATGAATAAAACAATCAGGACAAATCGAACATTATTTTTTTCTTGATAACCGGTTACATTTGTGATATAATATTAACAAGATACAAAAAAAGAGGTGAAAACATGGACAGTAGCAGTTGCGACCGAAGTAGAGGCAAAGAATGCAATACACCACCGGGTACTATGCTGCCCGTGTTCTGATGCGTCCATTGTCTCCCAAGCCGGCGGCAATGGAATTTTTTTGCCCATTTTTGCCGCCATCTGAAAGGAGGAACCGAAAATGGAATTGGAAAACATCATTCACCCGGACTATAAATCTGAAATTATCAGTCTGATTCAAAGCAACCTGACCCCCAAGCATCTGCGGGAGCGGCTGCTGGACTACCATGAAAACGATATTGCCGCCGCTCTGGAACTGATGCAGAAGGATGAGCGCAATAAGCTATACAGTGCCTTGGAACCGGATACCCTGGCGGGGGTTTTTGAGTATGCCCCGGGTTATCTGGATGAACTGAGTATCCGCAAGCGGGTGGAGATCCTTTCTCTGCTGGAGGCATCTACCGCAGTGGCTTATCTGGAGGGGCTGGAGAAAAAGGACCGCACCACGGTGATGGATCTGATGCCGGAGGAGCCCCGCCGGGAGATCTCTTTGCTGGCCTCCTTCGATAAGGACGAGATCGGCAGCAAAATGACCACCAATTACATCTCTATTCACACCGGTCTCAGTGTGCGGCAGGCTATGAGTGAGCTGGTGCAGCAGGCTGCGGAAAACGACAATGTTTCCACCCTCTATGTGGTGGATGAGGAAGAGACCTTTGTGGGGGCCATCGACCTGCCTGATCTGATCATCGCCCGGGCAGAAAAACCCCTGGATGATATCATTATGACTTCCTACCCCTATGTTTACGCCGACGAGCTCATTGAGGATTGCATCGAGCGGATCAAGGGCTATTCCGAGGACTCTATTCCGGTTTTATCCCGGGAAAATAAATTGAAGGGCGTTCTTACTGCGCAGGATCTGGCCCAACTTATCGAAGATGAGATCGGCGACGATTACGCCAAGTTGGGCGGCTTGACCGCCGAGGAGGATCTGCAGGAGCCTCTGCGCCAGAGTATTGCCAAGCGGCTGCCCTGGTTGGTGGTGCTCTTTGGATTGGGCTTGCTGGTCTCAGGGGTGGCGGGGCTCTTTGAGCGGGTCATCGCCGAGCTGGCAGTCATTGTTTCCTTCCAGTCCCTGATTCTGGGTATGGCCGGTAACGTGGGTACCCAATCCCTGGCGGTGACCATCCGGATGCTGATGGATGAAGCCCTCACTGGCCGGCAAAAGGCTTATCTGATCTTTAAGGAGGCCAGGGTGGGGCTCTTCAACGGCCTGATCCTGGGAAGCCTTTCCTTTGTGCTGGTGGGGCTGTACCTCTGCTTGCTGAAGGGGGAGCCGGCAGGCTTTTCCGTTTCCCTTTGCATCGGCATTGCCATGCTGATCGCCATGCTCCTTTCCGGTATTTCCGGTACCGCCATTCCGGTATTGCTGAAAAAACTGCGGATCGATCCTGCGGTGGCCTCCGGTCCCTTTATCACCACCCTCAACGACCTGGTGGCGGTTGTGACCTACTATGGGATCGCATGGGCTCTGCTGTTGTAATCCGAGTCTACTGAAAATTTTTGCGGCATTTTATCTAAATTTTCAATCGTTTTAACTTTTGAGGTTTTTTGAACTATAATTTAGGCGAAATACTATTTAAAGAAACTCATATTGAAAAAGCATAATGGTTTGATCAAAGTGATCACGGGCATCCGTCGATGCGGAAAAAATGAATCAGGAGGTAAATTCCTTGCGCCATATTGACGATTCATTTAAAAAAATCATTGTGGTGAAGGATAATCCGGCACCATGGTATACCGAAGATGGAATTCTGGTGATCGGCATCTATGATTTCCTGCTTACGCCGGGTAGTATGGAACTATAAAATAAAAACTCCGTGTATATTTCTCTTGAAATATACACGGAGTTTTATTATTTTGCCTTCAAGCCGGTCAATTCTTCGAAAACCGGCAGTTCATAGCAGGGGAAGTAAATGCCCCAAAGGGTGCCGTTTATCTCCGCCTCCAGAATGTGGTAGGGTTTAATCAGCAGGTTGGAATCCTTTTCTTTGATGTCGTAGGCTCGATAAATGCCTTCATCAAAATTGGTCTCCTTATTCCAGAAGCTGAACACCGAGAGTCTTTTATCCACGGTGCGGATGGTTTTCAGCCCTGAAAGGGGGAATGCATATTGATCCGCCTCCCCCACCAGGCAGAGGTTTTCCCCTTCCCGGTAGGCATGCAAGATCTCAATGGTGTAGGGCGTAAAGTCCGGATCGGCGGCTTTGGGCACCGCCTCATCGTCCTTTTGTTTATAGGTAAAGGTGATCACGTCAACCAGCGGTGCATTCTCGGGGATGCCCAGCTCCGCTGCGATGGCCTCGCCGATGCTTTCCAGATCTGAAAAGGCGGGATCCAGATCGGCATCTTCTTCGGATTCGTCGGCTTTTTTCTGCTTTTTACTCAGAAGGATCCACACCGCAACGGTTCCGATCCACATGGCTGCCACCAGCCAGAAGAGCCAGGGAGAGTCTTCGTAAGCGGCCCTGAGGCTGAAATCATGCCCGGTATACAGCTGCACCGGGCCGGCCAAAGTCACGGTGACAGCGGCGATCAGGCAAAGATATTTGGTCAAGGAAAGGGCCAGCGTTTTGCCCAGCACCTTCATCAGCTGCTTAGAGGCCTGCTTGCCGGCCTCCTCCTGCGCTTTTCGCAGAGCAGGGGAGGCGGAGCGGCAGATCAGGGCGTCGCTGTTGTTTTCCTCGTTCTTTTTATTATTGGTAATATCAATTCCTAAAAACGGTTTCATATTCATTGCTTCATCAAGATCTTTACGCCGTCTTTTCCGTCCTCCAGCATCACGCCCATGGCGGCCAGCTGATCCCGGATCTCATCGGCGCGGGCGAAGTTCTTGGCAGCCCGGGCGGCGGTACGTTCCTCTACCAAGGCCTTGACCTCTTCGGGAATCTCCACTTCCTGCTCCCCGGTGATGAGGTTCAGTACCCCGGTCAGCTCCAGGAAGGTCTCCTTCAACGTATTCAGGAATTGCAGGGAATGGGTTTCGGCCAGCTGGGTGTTGATCCAGCGTGCCAGATCAAAGATGGCGGAAAGAGCGTCGGCGGTGTTCAGGTCATCGTCCATTTTCTCGATGAACTTCTCCTTAAAGGCGGGCAGCTCCTTCAGCAATTCTTCCTCTTCGGCAGTTACTTTACCGGAAGAACTCTTGATGGCATATTCCAGATTGTTTTTGGTGGTATAAAGACGCTGCAGGCTGGCTTTGGCTGCCTCCAGTACATCCTTGCTGTAGTTGATGGGGCTGCGGTAATGGGAGGAGAGCATGAAGATGCGGATGGCTTCATAGCCGTAAACAGCAGCGGCATCCCGTACCGTAAAGAAGTTGCCGGCAGATTTGCTCATTTTATGGTTATCCACATTAATATGGCCGTTATGCAGCCAGTAGTGGGCAAAATCACAGCCGTTGGCGGCCTCGCTTTGGGCGATCTCATTTTCATGGTGGGGGAAGATCAGATCCACACCGCCGCAATGGATATCGATGGTCTTTCCTAAGAATTTGCAGGCCATGGCAGAGCATTCAATATGCCAGCCGGGGCGGCCCAGCCCCCAGGGGGATTCCCAAGCAGGCTCGCCGGGCTTGGCGGCCTTCCAGACGGCGAAGTCCATGGGATCCTCTTTCAGATCGTTCACGTCGATGCGGGCGCCGCTTTCCAGCTGATCCATGGGCAGATGGGAAAGCTTGCCGTAGCCCTTGAACTTTTTGGTGGAATAAAATACATCTCCGCCGGATTCGTAGGCATAGCCCTTTTCGATCAGATCCTCAATGATCTTGATGATATCGCCAATGCAATGGGTGGCTCGGGGATGAACGGTGGCCTTGCCTACCCCTAAGCCCTCGGCATCGGTGTAGTATTCGGCAATATAGCGATCTCCCAGCTCGGCCAGGGTGACCCCCTCTTCGTTGGATTTCTTGATCATCTTATCGTCTACATCGGTGAAGTTCTGCACGAACTTTACCTTATAGCCCCGGTACTCAAAGTACCGGCGCAGTACATCAAAGGTGATGAAGGGGCGGGCGTTGCCGATGTGAAAATAATTATAAACGGTAGGGCCGCAGGCATACATCAGCACCTTGCCGGGGGTGATAGGCACAAATTCTTCCTTTTTTCTGGTTAAGGTGTTATACAGTTTCATTTTTTTCTTTCTCCTCTAATTTCTTTTCAAGCTCTGCAATGCGGATCTTCAGTCGGCAGAATTCCTGGGCGATGGGATCGGGGATGTGCACCTGATCCAGATCCTCCACCCGCTGGCCGTTTTGCCGGATGATCTTGGCGGGGACGCCCACCGCCGTGGAATGGGGCGGGATCTCCTCTAAAACAACAGCGTTTGCTGCGATCTTACTGTAGTCTCCGATGGTGAAGGGGCCTAAGACCTTGGCGCCGCTGCCTACCATCACATGGTTTCCTAAGGTGGGGTGGCGCTTGCCGGTATCCTTACCGGTACCTCCCAGGGTGACCCCCTGATAAAGCAGGCAGTAATCGCCGATCACGCAGGTCTCGCCGATCACAATGCCGGTGCCGTGGTCGATGCATAAGCCCTTGCCGATCTGCGCCGCCGGGTGAATCTCCACACCGGTGCGGAATTTGGCGTACTGGGAGACCCAGCGGGCAAAAAAGAAGCACCTGTGGCGGTACAGCCAATGGGACAGCCGGTAAAACATCACCGCATGGAAGCCGTTATAGAGAAAAAAGATCTCTGCCTTGCTTCTTGCGGCGGGATCCCGCTCCATAAAGGCGTTCAGATCCTCGCGGACTTTCTTGAACATAGATTACCTCCAAATAAAAATACGCCCCGTTGCTATGCAACAGAGGCGTGAAAACGCGGTTCCACTCTGATTTATCACTCAAAGCTCCCGGTAACGGGGGATACCGCCCTCCACTCATGCAGAGGGAATACAACTGCGGAGCGCACACTTGGGGAAAAGGCAACTTATCGGGCTTTCAGCCGCCGGCACCGACTCTCTTGGAAGGGCTTTTTCCTTACTATTTCCGCAGGTTTTATTCTATTATATTCGAAGAAGGCGGAAAAAGCAACCCCCTATTTCAGGAAAAATCTTTTGTTTTTTCCAAATTTCTTCACACTTTTTTCATAAGAATGAGGTATAATAGAAGCAGAAATTGAATCAGGAGGGTAAAACCATGAATGAATATAATTTTGACCCCATGACCGGCGAGCCTATCAAAAAGGACGAGCCTGTGGAATCCACTCCGGCGGAGCAGACCCCTGCCGAGCAAACACCTCAGCCGGAGGAGACCACCTATCATTATGTCCGCCCGGATTTTGGCGAGACCGTTTTTTCCACCGGTGAGGCCCCTGCTCCGGAGCAGACCTATACCACGCCTCAGCAGGAGCAAGGCTATGGCGGCTATTATCAGGCACCCCCTGAAAAGCCTAAAAAGGAGCCCAAGCCCATCACCGCGAAGATCTTTATCCCGGTGGTGGCTGGGGTGGCGGTGCTGGCCCTGATCTTGGGGCTGGCCGGCGGTGTTCTGGGTGCCCGGCTGTTCAGCGATTATACCGTGCCCACCGGCACGGCGGTGATCTATAAGACCACCAAGCTAAAGGATGCAGATGGCGGCAATGCCAAGGAGACCCTCACTGTCCCCGAGGTGGCTGCCTTGGTGAAGAATAGCGTGGTGGAGATCACCACCGAGCAGATCGTCACCGGCTCCTTTATGCAGCAGTATGTCAGCGAGGGTGCCGGCTCCGGGGTGATCATCACCGCAGACGGTTATATTGTTACCAACCACCATGTCATCGACGGTGCGACCAATATCAATGTGCGGCTGGCCGACGGTACCGAGTATGCGGCCAAGCTTATCGCGAGCGACAGTAAATCCGATCTGGCCGTCATTAAGATCGAGGCCACCGAACTGACCCCTGCCGCCTACGGCAGCTCTGCAGAGCTGCAGGTGGGGGAGACGGTGGTGGCTGTGGGCAACCCCTTGGGTGAGCTGGGCGGCACCGTAACACAGGGCATCATCAGCGCCCTGGATCGGGAGATCACCATCGACAGCACCACCATGCGCCTGCTGCAGACCGATACCGCCATCAACCCCGGGAACTCCGGCGGCGGTATGTTCAATACCAGCGGTCAGCTGGTGGGTATCGTCAATGCCAAGTCTGCCGGCGAGGAGATCGAGGGTCTGGGCTTTGCCATCCCCATCGATTCTGCCTCCAAGGTGGTGGAGGATCTGATCAGCCATGGCTATGTGACCGGCCGTGTGGATCCCGGCTTTACCTTTGTGGAGATCAACGATTCCATGACCGCTATGATGTATCGGGTCAACGAGCTGGGCCTGTATGTGCAGGCGGTAGATGCCAATTCCGATGCGGCCAAGGCCGGCTGCCAGTCCGGGGACTATGTGGTGTCCATCGACGGAACCAAGGTGACCACCGAGGCCGAAGCCAACTCTATTATTGATGCCAAATCTGTGGGAGATACCCTCACCGTCATCGTCAAGCGCAGCGGCGTTGAACAGACCCTGACCGTGACCCTCAGCGAGTACGTTCCCTCTGCCGGCGGCACCGCCCAGACCCAGACGCAGAAACCGCAGCAGCAACAACTCCCCAGTATCAGTGATTTCTTTGGATTTTAATTTTACAGCAAGCCGCCGGTGGCATCCACCGGCGGCTTATTGTTTTAATTTAAAACTTGACAAAATTCGAAACAAATATATAATAAATAATGCAAGAATTTAAACCGCTTATTTTCTTGACTATTATAAAACAAAAGGAGAAATATGATGCCTTTCTTAATTGGAATTGCGGTAGTTGTCATGCTTGCAGGAGGTATTTTTTACAATAAGCTCCGTGCAAAGGTTTATGGGATCATCGGTGTGCCCGGCTCTTATTTTGCCACCCTTGGGATCATGGTTCTGGTGATGCTCATCGGTTCCCTCTTTCAGGGAGGTGGCGGTGCTTCCATAACAGAGATCGTGGTATACATCATCTTTATGATCGCAGGTCTGGGTTATCTGGCGTATGTTATGATCACCAAGTGCCAGACCGTGATGCAGCGGGTGCTGCTGCCTATTATTGCGGTGATGATCGCCTTCGGCTTCTGCTGGAGATTGGTGTTTGCGCTGATCTTCAAGATTCCCATGAGCAACGGCGCTCCCCAAGCGAAATTCCCCGCATCCCTGACCGATGATCAGGGCGAGACCTGGAATCTGCAGAGTGACAGTAATGATCATGCCGATTATTATTGCCCCAAGACCGGCGCAACAACGACCGTGTGGTATACCGGCGATTATGTGAATCTTCCCGCCGGCTGGAGAGCAAACTGAATAACTATGAGCCCCGCAATGCTTAGCATTGCGGGGTTGTTTTTATTTGATTACAGTATAGCTGCCGGAGGTGAGGGGAGCAGTGGTGCGCCCGTTTTCAAAGCGCCAGCCATGGGGCAGGCAGATCTCTCCCCGCAGGGGTGAGGCGGTTTTGATCTTCAGGGTGACCTGATTTCCTGCTTTTTTCCACTGTACGTTGATCTCGCCGTCTGGCAACTCATGGGTCGCTGAGACCTCATTGACGGCATCCACAAAGCAAGGAACCACGTTTACCTGCTTGATATTGGTGCCGGTGGGGTTGACCTCAATGCCGCCCAGATAGCGGTAGAACCAGCCGGAGATATCTCCCCAGAAATGGTGGTTCAGCGAGCTCAACTTACCGCTTTCCTCTGAATGGAACTCCTCCCAGAGAGTGGTGGCGCCCCGAACGATCCAGTTGCCGTAGGAGGGGAAATCCGGGCGGATGATCATATTAAGCGCCAGGTCTGCATAGCCGTGATCTGCCAGCACCCGGAAGATGCAGCGGCCGCCCAGCACGCCCACCTTCATGTGGCCGTCATATTTTTCGATCAGCTCCAGCAGGCGGGCAAATGCCTTGGGTTCCTCTTCTTTGTTAAAGATGCCGTAGAAGAGACCCATGGCCTGGCCGGTCTGGGTATCCCCTTCCATGATGCCGGTCTCGCTATTGATGAGATAGGTGCGGATAGCATTTTTGACCCGCTGGGCAAGGGCATCGGCGTAGGCCTTCTGCTCCGGCATTCCCAATTCTTTATAAATAAAGGAAGCCTTTTGGGCAATATCCATCGTCAGAATGGAATCGGTGACCACCAGCGGGGTGCTGTAACGCCCGGCGTTTGCGCTGCCGGCTTCGCACCAATCCCCCAGACCGATCGCAATGAGGCTACGGTCGTCCAGCCGGGAATAGAGATAGGAAAGATACCGCATGATGGGCAGCGCTGCCTCTTCTAAGATCTCCCGGTCACCCCGGTAACGGTAGACAAAATAGGGGATCCAGAGAATCACATTGTCCCAAGCAGGGCCGTTGCCCCAATGATAACCCCAACCGCCGGTGGGGATGATGCCGGGAAGCTGACCATCGGACTTCATAGCCTTATAGATGTTGCGGAGCCATTCCTTGTAGCTGACCTCCGGCTCCATATTCAGCAGTACCTGCTCGGTGGAAAGGGAGGCATCGGCGGTCCAGCCGTTTTTCTCCCGGTGGGGGCAATCGGTGGGGAAGTAATGGAAGTTGGTGTAGTCGGATTGTACGGTGGCAGCCTGCAGTTTATTGATCATCTCATTATCGCAGGTAAAGGAGCCCCGCTGCCGGAGATCGGAATGGATCACCAGCAGGGTCAGCAGACTTTCTGCCTGCTCCGGCTCGATACCGGTCACATAAACATAGCGGAAGCCGTGGTAGGTGAACCGGGCTACATGGTTGGCTTCGCCCCCGGCGCAGGTGTATTCATCCTCCTGGAACCGGACATCATCCGCAAATTTGATGTTGCGGTTGTAGGGCTTGCCGTCTTTGAGATGTTCAAAATATTTCAGTACCAGTTTTTGCCCGGGCTTTCCATTAAGAGTAAGGCGGCAGAGGCCGGCGGTGTTGAGCCCGAAATCATAGAGCCAGCCGCCGTCACATTCCCGAACCGAGACAGGGGTCTGCTCCTTGATGACTTTGATGGGCTGGGCGGTGCAGATTCGGGCCTCTCCCCGGGGCGGGAGCATGGGCAGGGCAGGCTGCCAGGAACGGTCATCAAATCCGGGGGTGTCCCAGCCGGGCTGTTCCCGGCGGGCGTCATAGTATTCCCCGAAGTGCAGATCGTTAAAAAGAATGGGGGAGGGGGAGACCAGTACCTGCTCATCGGAAACTACCGTTTCGGCGGTGCCGTCGGCATAGGTGATCTCCAAGGTGAAATCCAGCTGAGGTGCGCTACGCCAGGGCAGCTTTTCAAAATTCCAGGTCTGGGGAACGGCAGAACTCTGGAAGTTATTGCCCAGTAGGGCAGCCAGCACATTTTTGCCGGCCTGCAGAGCAACCTCATACCGATCGTAATAGACATAGTGGTCGGGGTTGCTGCGGTAGGGGGCCAGCAGCCCTTTGGTGATATCAGTGCCGTTGAGGTGCACCTCATAATAGCCCAGCGCGCCGATGGTCAGCACCGCGGCGGAAACTTCCTTTTCAATTTGGAAGGTTTTACGGAAATAATATAAGGGAACCTGCTTTTCGGTGGTGTTGAATTGGGTAGTTGCGGCAATAAAGCTCATGGCAATGGCCTCCTTTTTTTAAGTTGACCTCATTATATTACAGATAAAATAAAAAAGCAACCGTAAGGTTCCCTCAGTTAGGGAATATTCGCCCTGAAAAGAATGATTATGGCGCAATCCTGCGTTAAAAATGCTCGCCACTCGTCAGGGCGCCTGCGCTTTTCGCCTTGCCTTGCATCCAAACTAATTTTTTTCAGGGTGCCACAGGCAGTTATGAGACACAGATTTTTTGTTCAGGCGCAATGACAAAAATCCCGCAATGCTGACGCATTACGGGATTTTTTCGTTGTGTATGGGCGAAAAAGATGGTTTCAAAACCGATTCTTCCCTATCTGAGGGCACCCAAGCGGTTGCTTTGATAACTTGCTGAGATCAAACAGCGATGATGTTCATGGCGATGACGCACAGAGCGATCAGCACAGAAAGAACGATGGTGATCTTGGAGAGAACAGCGTCCCGATCACGGCTTTTGTTCTTGCTGTAGTAGCTATCGGAATCGCTGCCGCCGGCCATTGCGCCCAGCCCCTGAGACTGACCCTGCTGGATGGAAACGCAGACGATAATGGCTACTGCCATAACGATGATTGCAGAACCGAGAATATATAATGCCATCAAATTCACGACCTTTCAATTTGGATATAAATCAAGTGATAATTATTGTATCATAAGAAAAATAAAAAAGCAAGAGTTTTTTTCGAAGAGGAGGTTAACCTTGCCGAAAAAAGGTTTTGCACAGGGGAAAAGGGCGTAATATGGGGGTTTTTGCGTTGCCTGTGCACAGTTTTTCACATTTTAAACAGAGTTATCAACAGTATTTATGTAAACAGAAAGCCACATCTGTGCAAAAAAGTCACAAAATGTTTTTCTTTTTGAGCACGCACCAGGTAATATACCATACGCCGATCAACGCCATTCCACCGAAGATCATCCAGCGAATGGGAGTAATACCGAAGGAGATCAGAGCGTTGAGGCCCAGCAGGATCACCGCCAGCCCGGCGGGCAGCAGGAAGGTATAGGGGCGTAGGCCGCATTTGAAAAGCTGCAGCAAAAGGTTTGCCGCCGCAACCACCCCCATCAGGATCAGCCCCACAACAAAATCAGGCAGGTAGCCGAATTCCGAGGTGTTTAAGATAAAGGATGAGGGGGTCAGAAACCGCTCGTAAAAATAGAAAAGAGCCAGGATATCCAGCGTGGAGGCGGCGGCCAGCCATGCGGCGGGCTTGCCCACTGTATAGTACCCGATGTAGCCGGCAAAGCCGCCGATGGCGGCATAGAGCACCAGATCGGTGGCCAAACGGAAAAACTGAAAGCCGGGGGCAAGATCTGCCAGCCAGGGCAGCAGAAAGGCGGCCATCAGGGGGATGGGCAGCAGCAGGGTAAAGGAGAGGGAGAAGAGCTTTTCACTATCCTTTCTGCCCTTTTTGATCCAGAGGATCAGCAGCACCGCAAAGCCGGCGGCAGCCACCCCAAAGAGCACCGGCAGCAGCCAGGGCAGCATGGGGCGCAGGATCAGGTCGTAGCGGTAGCGGGCGAACCGCTCCAGCCAAAGCAGACCGGCCAGTAGCAACAGATAGAAAAAGAGCAGGCTGATCCGGCCGTTGATAATATCTTGTTTTTTGATGGATTTTTTAGCCATAATTATAAGTTTCCTGTTCTGTCTAATAAGATGGGAAGTAAAAAGGCGGCGGCATCTTCGGTGCGGAGGATCCGGCGGCCTAAGGTGCAGCAGGGAAGGCTGTCTGCTTCCTCGGGGGTCAGGCCGCCCTCCGGGCCGATGAGAAAGGCCAGAGTGCCCTCCCGGGGCAAGGACGGCAAGGGCTCCCGGGAATTCTCATAGCAGATAAAGGCGGTATCTGCCTGCTTCATCTCGGCGATGGCATCGGCAAATTTCATGGCCGGGGCGATCTCCGGCAGAATACTGCGGCCACTCTGAGTGGCGGCGGAAGCCACGATCTTTTCCCAGCGCCGGCGCTTGTTTTCATTGGGGGCGCCGCCGATGGCTCGGGCGCTGATGACCGGCACAAACCGGGTCACTCCCAGGGGGGTACAACGGTGGAGGACCTCCTCCATTTTGTCCCCCTTCGGCAGGCATTGATAGACGGTGATGGAAAGGGCGCTTTCATTGACTGCCGGCCGGCGCTCCATCACCCGGAAGGTGGCGGTCTCCTTGGTGCAGGCGGTCATTTCTGCCAGATAATCCATCCCCTTGCCGTCGCTGAAAAGGGCAGCATCGCCCACCGCCATCCGGCGGGAACGGGTCAGGTGCCGGTAGGTTTCCCCCTCCACGGTGAACTGCTCTTCCGGCACAGAAGGTAAAAAGAAATGTTCCATTTTAGTTCCTCGAAGTAATGGCCACCCAACCCCGTTCTTCTTCTACATTTAAAACGGTAAGGCCGGCAGCCTGAATGGCTTCCAGAAGCTCTTCCTTCCGGTCGTCGATAATGCCGGAGGCGATAAAGGTACCGCCGGGCAGCAGAACCTGATGGAGATCCTTCAGCAGCGTTTTGATCACATCTGCCACAATGTTAGCCACCACAATGGGGTATTGCCCCTCTACCACAGAAAGCAGGTCTCCGGCGGCATAGGCGGTCCGATCCTCCAGGCCGTTCAGGGAGGCGTTACGGCGGGCTACCTCCACCGCTAGCTGATCGATATCGCAGCCAAAGGCACTCTCGGCCCCCAGCAGCACGCCGCCGATGGAAAGGATGCCGCTGCCACAGCCCACCTCCAGCAGCCTTTTGCCGGTGAGATCCAGCTGGGTCAGGGCTTTCAGGCAAAGGCGGGTGGTCTCATGGGCACCGGTGCCGAAGGCCATGCCGGGATCGATCTTCATGACCGTTTCCCCGCCGGCAGCTTCATAATCCTCCCACAGGGGCACCACCACCAGCCGTTCC
This sequence comes from Clostridia bacterium, assembly GCA_017464525.1. Classification (GTDB taxonomy): domain Bacteria; phylum Bacillota; class Clostridia; order Oscillospirales; family QAKW01; genus QAKW01. Next base: position 65,321 of record JAFTZM010000002.1, on the reverse strand, counting down.
ACATGGATGGGCTTGTAGTACTGCTTCCAGCCGCTCTGCCAATCCTCCTCCGGCAGGTCGGTCACGGTGATCTCCAGGGTGCCGTAGAGGTGGGCATCGGGGCTTTGGCGCAGGACCTCCACCCGCTGCTCGATATCCTTGAACATGGCAAGTCCCTGCTCGTTATCGGCGGCATAGACCTTGATGACGGTGCGGTCACTCTGCCGCTTCAGCAGCTCTTCGTCCACATAATCCCAATGGGGAGTCACCGTGTCTAAAAACTCCTGAAAATCCCGGGGGTCAATGACTTCAAAGCCGCCCACTCCGGCGGCGATAAGCAGGTTACTGAGCACCTCCTGACCGGCAGAAAGGGTCTCGATGTTCATCTGTTTGTAATTCATTTAACTACTCCTTGGATAAAATGTCTGAAATTATACTATTTGCTAAATAAAATCCCCGTTCGTTGAGGATAAAATGTTCATTTTTAAGATAGGAAAAATCCCGGTACCGCCGGGGGTCAAAGCCTTTGGGCAGCAGGGAAAGGGGGATACCCTCAAAGGTGCGAAGCCCTAGCATGATCTGCTCCTCTCTGGCCTCCGCTTCTCCGATGGGCTGGGAATCTCGGAGCGGCCAGGGGGCAGCGCAAAAACTTTCCAGATCCTCCGGGTAGGCGTAGCGCGCTCCCTTCCAGAAGGAGTGGGCGGCAGGGCCTAAGCCGATGTAATCGGTGCGGCGCCAGTAGGCCAGATTATGGCGAGATTCAAAGCCCGGCCGGGCAAAATTGGAGATCTCATAATGCTCCATCCCGGCTGCGGCGGTCTTGCGGCAGAGCAGCTGCCATAAGGCCTCCTCCTGCTCCTCCTCCATGGCTTCGGCGGCATCCCCCAAAGGGGTGCCTTCCTCCAATTGAAGGGCATAGGCCGAAAGATGAGTGATGGGAAAGGAAAGCAGCCGCTCCAGCGTTTGTTCAAAGCCGGCGGGGGTCTGCCCCGGCAAGCCGAACATCACGTCCACGCTCACATTGGTAAATCCTGCATCAAAGATGCGTTGCAGGGCGGCGAGGGCTTCGGCGCTGCTGTGCAGCCGGCCGAGGGTCTGCAGCTCCCGATCCTTTAAGGATTGCACCCCCATGGAGATGCGGTTGATCCCGGCCTCCTTCAAAGCCTGCAGCAATGCGGGGGTGGTGCTTTCCGGGTTGAGTTCTACGGTAATCTCGGCGTTTTTTTCCAAAGAAAAGGAAGTATGTACCGTTTTTAGCAGTTTTTGCAGATTTTCCGCACCCAGCAGGGCGGGGGTGCCGCCACCTAAAAAGAGGGTGGAAAGGGGGCGGCTTTCCGCAGCCCCTGCCTGCCGGATGGCCCGGCAAAGGGCTTCGGTATATTGCTCCCGGTCGCCGTCCGGGCCGGAATAAAAGGCGCAGTAGGCGCATTTACGCTTGCAAAAGGGGATGTGAAGATAAAGGGACAGCATCTCAGGAATCCAGCTTGAGCACCGCCATAAAGGCTTCCTGAGGAACCTCCACAGAGCCCAGCTGGCGCATCCGCTTTTTACCTTCCTTCTGCTTCTCCAGCAGCTTTTTCTTACGGGTGATATCACCGCCGTAGCATTTGGCAAGCACATCCTTGCGCAGCGCCTTCACCGTCTCCCGGGCGATGATCTTGCCGCCGATGCAGGCCTGGATGGGAACCTCAAAGAGCTGCCGGGGAATGTGCTCCTTCAGCTTTTCTGCCATCCGGCGGGCCCGGGGATAGGCCTTTTCCTTATGCACGATAAAAGAAAGGGCGTCCACGATCTCGCCGTTGAGCATGATATCCAGCTTGATCAGCTCGCTTTCCCGGTAATCGGCCAACTCATAGTCCAGAGAGGCGTAGCCCCGGGTGCGGGATTTGAGGGTATCAAAAAAGTCGTAGATGATCTCGCCCAAGGGCAGCTCGTAGTGGAGCGTCACCCGGTCGGCATCCAGATAGCTGGTGTTGATATAAACGCCTCGCCGGTCCTGGCAAAGCTCCATGATGTTGCCGATAAACTCCTTGGGGGTAATGATATCCGCCTTCACAAAGGGTTCCTCGGTGGAAACAATGGTGCCGGGGTCGGGATAGTTGGTGGGGTTATCGATCTGCAGCACTGTGCCGTCGGACTTGGTGACCTTATAGCTTACCGAAGGGGCGGTGGTAATGATATCGATTTGGAATTCCCGCTCGATCCGCTCCTGAATGATCTCCATGTGCAAAAGCCCCAAAAAGCCGCAACGGAAGCCAAAGCCCAAGGCAATGGAGGTCTCCGGCTCAAAGAGGAAGGAGGCATCGTTTAATTTCAGCTTGGCGAGGGCTTCCTTTAAATCATCGTACCGGGCACCGTCGGCGGGGTAGATACCGGAAAATACCATGGGGGTGCAGGGCTTATAGCCGGGCAGGGGCTCGGCGCACGGCACCTCGCAGAGGGTCACCGTATCACCCACCCGGGTGTCCTCTACACTTTTGATGGAGGCGGTCAGGTAGCCCACCTGGCCGGCCTGCAGGATGCCGCTGGATTCAAAGCCCAAGGGGCGCAGAAATCCGCACTCTACCACATCGAATTCGGCACCGGTGGCCATCATGCGGATCCGGTCGCCGGCTTTGAGGGTGCCCTCCATCATCCGGATGTAGACGATAACGCCCTTGTAGCTGTCATAATAGCTATCGAAGATCAGGGCAGAAAGGGGGGCAGAAGGGTCGCCGGTGGGGGCGGGGATCTGCTCCACCACCGCCTCCAGCACCGATTGCATATTGATATTATTTTTGGCAGAGACCCGGGGAGCGTCCAGGGCCGGGATGCCGATCACATCCTCGATCTCATGGGCCACCCGATCCGGATCGGCGGCGGGCAGATCGATCTTATTGATGACCGGGATCAGCTCCAGATCGTTGTCCAGCGCAATATATGTATTGGCCAGGGTCTGGGCCTCGATTCCCTGAGAGGCATCCACCACCAGAACCGCCCCCTCGCAGGCCGCCAGCGCACGGGAGACCTCGTAGTTGAAGTCCACGTGCCCCGGCGTGTCGATGAGGTTGATCTCGTAGTCCTCGCCGTTTTGGGCATGGTAATCCAGCCGGACAGCCCGGGCCTTGATGGTAATGCCCCGCTCCCGCTCCAGCTCCATGTTGTCTAAAAGTTGATCCTCCATCTCCCGCTTGTCCACCGTGTTGCAGAGCTCCAGGAGCCGGTCGGCAATGGTGGATTTTCCGTGGTCGATATGGGCGATAATGGAAAAGTTCCGAATGTTTTTTTGATTCACTTAAAATAACCTCTGAAAAAATGGTTGATAGCCGTAGTCCCCCATGATCTCATGGGTCCCGGCGGCCGCTGAATTTACGCCCCAGAGCACGGCGGCGGCAAACAGCAGCAGAAGTAACAGAATAATCAGCTTTCTCATGGGGCTTATTCTGCCCCGGAAACGGCAGTTTATTCTGCAAAAAGGGCACAAAGCTCCCGGGGCAGATCGGTGATCAGGCCGGTGGCACCCTTGGCGGCCAGCCGCTGGGCGGTGTGCAGATCGTTCACGGTCCACACATTGACATCCAGCCCCAACTCCACAGCCTTATCCAGATCGTCGTACTGCTCGGCAGAAGCGATGCTGGGATTGATGGCATCATTGCCCATCTCCTTGGCCCGCTTGCCGGCGTCTGCCATGGCGGTATCAAAGAGCCAGCAGGTCTTTACGGCGGGATCCAGTTCCTTCAGCTTGAGCAGGATATATTCATCAAAGGAAGAGAAGATGACCCGCTCCTCCAGGCCGTAGGCCTTGATCATATCCAGGGTCTTTTTCTCGATGTAGCCGTACTCCCGGTTCAGCTGGCGCTTTACTTCAATGTTAATAAGGCAGTGGTTGTTCTTCAGCCAGTCGAAGACCTCCTCCAGCCGGGGAATAAAGGCAGAGCCCATAAAGGTGGGGCCGAACTTATCAGGGCAATGAACAGGGATGGTGGAAAGCACATCCCAGGTGAGATCGGAGATCTTCATGTCAATGCCGGCGCAGCGTTTTAAACTGTCGTCGTGAGAGATAACGATCTCGCCGTCTGCGGTGGTGCGGATATCGATCTCGATACCGTCTGCGCCCTCTTCATAGGCAAGGCGATAAGAAAGCATGGTGTTCTCCGGGCGGCGGGTGCGGCTGCCGCGATGGCCGTAAATCAAAGGTTTCATATTAATCTTCCTCCTCCACTTCGGGAATATTTGATATGTATTCATTGAGCGCGGAAAGATCGGGGATATCCGGAGTCTCCGGCTCAGGCTTCACTTCGGGCATCTGCCGCAGCACCAGAGCTGCCAGCAGGATCGCAGCGATCCCTTCGGCAGAAAGGATCAGCTTAGCGATGGAAAGACCGCCGACCGGCGGGGCTAAAAAGGCGGCGAAACCGAATACCGTTACCAGGCAGGCGGCGGCAGTCAGCCGGCCCCGGCTGCAATCGGCGCCGATGGCGGCCTTCAGCACCAGCAGGGTAAAGAAGCAAAGGGCGCAGAGCCCCAGCACCACTACAGTGTATTCACTCACCTGAATGAATTTATAGGTGCTCCAGAAATAGGAAATGATCATGGCGCCCAGCTGCAGCACCGGCAGGATGGCCGCCGGACCGGGCATTTTGCTGCCCATCAGCGCCAGCAACAGCCAGCCGATGGCACCGGCCAGGATCAGCAGGCTGATCACCGTGTTATCTCCCGTTGCCAGGCGGTAGGTGCCGTCTGCCGCTGCAAGGATGCCGAGGAGCCCGGTAAGGAGCTTCACAGCGGGCTGCCGGGCAAACATTCCATCGAAGGAGGTCTGCCCCTTTTTGTAAAAGCCGCAAAGCAGGCTCCAAAGAACGCCCGCCCCCAGCAAAAGGATCAGAAGGATGTTCAATAGGGTGGAAAGCAGGCCGCCTGTATAATAACCGTCCGGCCCGATGGTCCAGATATATTGCGCCACACGCAACACCCCTGCTGCCAGGCCGATGGCAAAGGCGCCGGTGAGCTCTTGCTTGATCTTCATGGATGGATCTCTCCTTTAGATAGTTATACATCATATATTATATAGTTAATGGGTCAAAAAGTAAATAGATTTTTTATTTTTTAAAGTCGAGGTTGCATTCGGGGAAAAAATATGCTAATATTATTTGATAGAATAATTGAGTGAGGGATTAAAATGATCATTATTGAAGAATATAAGCAGAAATTCAACGATTTCCGAAAGGATCTGGATACCCTGGAGAAGGCGCTGAAAATCGCCGATCTGCGGGTGAAGATCGAAGAGGACGAGGCGCTGACCGCCGCTCCCGGCTTCTGGGATGATATTGCCAATTCCCAGAAGGTACTGCAGGTCATTAAAAATAATAAAAAAACCGTGGAAAATTTCGAAAAAATGGTGGCTGCCCATGAGGATCTGGGGGCTCTGCTGGAAATGGCCGAGATGGATCCGGAATCTATGGAGGAGGATGTGGTCAATGAGTTCGCCGCGTATGAGAAGCAGCTGGAGGCCGCCAATCTGCAGACCCTTCTCAGCGGGGAGTATGACCAGAATAACGTGATCCTCACCTTCCATGCCGGTGCCGGCGGTACCGAGGCGCAGGACTGGGTGGAGATGCTTTACAGAATGTACCTGCGGTTTGCCCAGCGGCATGATTATAAGGTGACAGTTCTGGATTATCTGGACGGCGATGAAGCCGGCATTAAGAGTGCTTCCATCCTGGTGGAGGGGCAGTATGCCTACGGTTACCTCAAGAGCGAGATGGGCGTTCACCGGCTGGTGCGGGTATCTCCCTTTGATGCCTCCGGCCGCCGCCAGACCTCTTTTGCTTCGGTGGAGGTCATGCCGGAGATCGATGATAGCGTGGAGGTAGAGATCCGTCCCGAGGATATCAAGATGGAGGTGTTCCGCTCCAGCGGCGCCGGCGGCCAGAAGGTCAATAAGACCAGCTCTGCCGTGCGGCTGATCCATCTGCCCACCGGCATCGTGGTCTCCTGCCAGAACGAGCGGAGCCAGTTCCAGAACCGGGATATGTGCATGAAGATGCTCAAATCCAAGCTCATCGAGATCAAGGAGCGGGAAAATCTGGAAAAGATCGAGGATATCAAGGGCGATCAGATGAGCAACGGCTGGGGTAGCCAGATCCGTTCCTATGTGTTCATGCCCTATACCATGGTGAAGGATCACCGTACCAATTTTGAAATGGGTAACATCAACGCCGTGATGGACGGCGACCTGGATGGATTTATCAATGCATATCTGATCCATCTTTCCCATAAAGATTAATAAAATGCCCTATGGCCGCTTGGCCATAGGGCATTTCATTTATTCTTTGATTATGCAGCCAGAATAGAACCTGTTTCGTCGGGAAAATCCTGATAGCCTTCGGGCGGGGTGATGGTAACAGTAGAGCCGGGCTCCTCAAAGGTCATGGTAGCCTTGACCTCTGTGGCGGTCTCGGTGCCGGCGGCGGTCATGTTCATGGAAAACTCCATGTCATATTCGGTAACATAACCCTCTGCTACTGTCACGCTGACCACCGCATCGCCGATGGTCACGCCCTCAATGCCGGTGCCGGTGGTAGCACTCAGCCCATCCACAAAGGCGCTGAACAAAGAGGTGAACTGTTTCCCGGAAAGGGTGACCTTCGCTGTTTTGCTGCCATCGGCATTTTCAGTCACGGCGGCAGTTTTCAGCAGATCGTCGGGCAGCTCCTGCATCATGTTGTTCATATCGTCGGAGTAATCATACTCGCTGGTGTCGGCATTGTTCTTAAACTTCTGGTCGCCCAGTACCATGTAGATCCAGCCGTCCTCCATGTAGGCCTCCACCTTGATCTCCTGGCCCAGCAGAGAGGTGCTCATCTTGGTATAGGCGGTCTCGCCCACCACCTTCACATCGGCGGTGACGGGAACAGAAAGGGTCATCCCCTGGATGCTCATATCGATGGTCATTTCCATTTTGGCCGCCAAGGAGTCCAGAGCTTTATTCTTCTGAATGGCTTCGTTCAGGAAGGCGGCGCCCACTGAGGTGGCGCCCTCATTGCCGCCGCAGGCGGTGACCGAAAGAGCCAGACACAAAATCAACAGAATAGATACAATTCTTTTTTTCATGGTAATTCCTCCTTTTTTAAAATGATATCAAAAAACGCTCATTTCGTCAACAAGTTTTAACAATTCTTAAATTGTTCATTTTTTAGGGGTTGACAAAACGGTAAAATAGCGGTAAACTGAATTAGCACTCGGAAGTCGAGAGTGCTAATTTCTCAAAAAGAAGGAAAAAAGTATGGCTAAAAAGCAATTTAAAGCAGAATCCAAGCGGTTGTTGGATCTGATGATCAATTCTATTTATACTCAGAAGGAGATCTTCCTGCGGGAACTGATCTCCAATGCTTCCGATGCCTCGGATAAGAGCTATTATAATGCCCTTTGCAATAACACCGGGCTGGATCGGGAGCGGTATGAGATCCGGCTGGCGGCCGATAAGACCCTTCGCACCCTCACCATTACCGATCACGGTATCGGCATGAATAAGGAGGATCTGGAGAAAAATCTGGGCACCATCGCCGAAAGCGGCTCCTTTAAGTTTAAAAATAACGCCGAGGAAAAGGAAGGCGTGGATATTATCGGTCAGTTCGGCGTGGGCTTCTATTCCGCCTTTATGGTCGCCGATGAGGTGACCGTTACCTCCCGCAAGGAAGGGGAAGAGACTGCCTGGAAATGGACCTCCACGGGTAGTGACGGTTATACCGTTACCGAGGCAGAAAAGGCCGAGCCCGGTACCGAGATCGTGCTGCACATCAAGGAGAATACCGAAACAGATAGCTACGATGAGTATCTGGAGCAGTACCGCCTGGCCGATCTGGTGAAGAAGTATTCCGATTTTATTAAATACCCCATCACCATGGAGATGACCAAGTCCCGCAAGAAGGAGGATAGCGAGGAGTACGAGCAGTATACCGAGCTGGAGACCCTCAACAGCCGGGTTCCTCTTTGGAAAAAATCTAAAAAGGAGCTGAAAGAGGAAGATTATAAGGCCTTCTACCATGCTCAGCGCTACGGCTATGATGAACCTGTCAAGACGATCCATACCAATGTGGAGGGCAGCCTGACCTATACCGCTCTGATGTTTATTCCCGGTACCGTGCCCTATGATTTTTATACCAAGGACTTCAAAAAGGGTCTTGCCCTTTACTCCAACGGCGTGATGATCATGGAAAAATGCGCCGATCTGCTGCCGGATTACTTTGGGTTTGTGCAGGGCCTGGTGGATTCCGCCGATCTTTCCCTGAATATCTCCCGGGAGCTGCTGCAGCAGGATCATCAGCTGAAAGCCATCTCTAAAAATCTCACCAAGACCATCCAGAAGGAGTTGGCCGGTCTCTGTGAAAAGGATCGGGAGACCTATTCCAAGTTCTTTGATGCCTTCGGCCGCACCCTGAAATACGGTCTCTATAGCGATTGGGGCATGAATAAGGAGACCCTGCAGGATCTGATCATGTTCCACTCCTCCAAGGAGGAGGCCTATACCACCCTGAAGGAATATGTGGATCGGATGCCCGAGGAGCAGAAATATATCTACTACGGCACCGGCGAGACCAAGGAGAAGATCCGCTCCATGCCCGCCGCCGAGGGGGTTCTGGCTAAGGGCTTTGAGCTGCTGTACTTTACCGAGGATGTGGATGAATTCGCCGTCAAGATGCTGCAGACCTATAAAGAGAAGGAATTCAAGAATATCACCGATGCGGATCTGGGCTTTGAGCAGGAGGCTCCCTCCGATGAGCACGCCGAGCTGATGGGCAAGCTGAAGGAGGCGCTGGGGGATAAGGTGGCCGATGTGAAGGCCTCCACCCGGCTGGTGAGCCACCCCGCCTGTATCTCTACCCGGGGTGCCATCTCCATCGAAATGGAAAAGGTGCTCTCCGCCGGCCCCGACGGCCAGAATGCCAAGGCCGAAAAGGTGCTGGAGATCAATACCGGCCATCCCCTCTTTGCACAGCTTCAGGCCGCCGATGAAGAGCAGCTGAAGACCTATGCCGAGGTGCTCTATAACCAGGCCCTTCTCATTGAAGGCCTGCCCATCGAGGATCCCGTGGCCTACGCCAATGCCATCTGGAAACTGTTGGAGAAATAATAGCAAAAAGGACTTGTGCACCTTGCACAAGTCCTTTTTATTATGCGATCAATTCACGGTGAAAAAACTGCCTGACCGTGCCGGTGCTCCAATCGGCAATGCAAAGGGAGGCCCCGCCCAAAAAGGCCCCGCCGTGCTCATTGGCGGCATTGCTTCCAGCGGCGAAGCCGGAAAGATCGGCGGTATACTCCTTTCCGTTCAGCTGCAGCAGGCGGATATCGCTGTTTTCCTGCCGAAGCATCAGGCCGTTTTCGATCTCTGTGGCATTATCGATCTCAAAGCCGGGATCCTCTACCCATTGATCGGTTGCCAGCTCCAGATACCGGGGATTCTGCCCGTGGTTCTTGAGCCGCAGGATCCCGTTGATCACCTCCGTATTGGCCGCCGGATGGAACACGGAAGCACCGGTTTCAGGATCAAAGACCGTGGCACCGCTTTGGGAACCGTGGCAGATCACTTTGCCGCCGGCATAAGATAGCTGATAGCAGGGGGTCTCGGCGAGAATCTCCTCCTGTTGCTCTTGGAAAGTAGCCCGGTAGAGAGAATAATCGGCAGAATTGGCTTTGATATAATACAGAGTGTCGCCCACCGCTTCTGCCGCAACGATCTCCCGTTCGGTCAGCTGGCGGGATGCGCTGAGGGAGGAAAGGTCAATTATATCTGCATAATTTCCGTCGGCAGTATAACCGAAAAGAAAGATCTTTCCTTCGCCTGCCGCAGTCCCTTGGTGCACCCCGGCGGGCTGTAGCCTTTTCCAGCTGCTTCCCGCTTTAAGATCGGCGGCATAATAGGCTTCATCGTCGCAGGCCAGAAGAATTCCCTCGTATATGCCCAGCATTTTTCCGTTGAAGAGCGGTTGCGGCGTCTCTGTTCCGCTGACCGGAACAGAATAGATGACCGGGCTGTAGCCCTCCTTGTCATCGGGATCGCATTCATAATAGACTATTTCTTTGTAAATGGCTACCTGCGGCTGCCGGAAAAAGGTCAGGGGCGAATAGGGAACACCTCCGTCATATTCGGCAGGATCGACCACATTCTCCGGTGCACTTTTCCCCACACCGGGCACCGAATACTGCCGGCAGCCGGCGCTCAGAAGCAGTATACAGATCAAAAATAAAACCAATCGCCGCAAAGGATATCACCTCTTTTCTGATTATTGGCCTATAACCTGCGCACCTGCGCAGGTCCTTTTGCTATTGGATGATATATCCGTTTTCAAATTGCCATTCGATGCCGAAATACTGTTGCAGTCGGTCGGCGGAGATATAGAGCAGGGTATCGATATCCAGGTGGGGCGGGAAGAACTGAAAACCCGCCGCAATTTGCTGTCCTGTTTCTGTTGAATAAAGGATACCATCCCGGGTGGCCCGGTAGCTTTTTCCATCCAGCTGAATGGTGTAGCTGTGGTCGTTCCAGGAGAATTCTGCGGTGCCGCCGGCCGCCTGAATGGCCGCCTCCAGGGGGAAATAAAGGCCGGTCTCATCCTCCAGCGCCGGGAACAGACTGCCCGCCAGGGGGGAGATCTTCCATTTCTCGCTGGTGAAGATCAGCGCTGTTTCGGCGGGGATCCGGTAGTATTCCCGGTAATTGGCCAAAAAGGAGGGGCCGTCACAGGGCATGGTGTAGCGATAGCGGGGGTCGATGTCCAGATCGAAGTAGCAGACGCCCGTTTCGGCGCTTTCCTGCACCGCCTGTAAATTCCGGTCCACCGTTTCTTTGGCGATGGAATAGCCCCGGAAGGTGGGGATCCAGCAGCAAAGGCAGACCGCCGCAGCGGCTGCCGGCAAAATGATCTTTGTCCGCCCGGGCAGGCACAGCATCAGGCTGACGGTTACCAGGATCAGGGCGGTAATGCCGCAGAATACTGTGCGCTCGGAGCTCATGCCGGTGATGATCAGCATCATAAAGGAGGCCAGCGCCGCCAGAAGGGTCAGTCCGGTGGGGCGGTATTCCTTTTGCAGCAGAAAGAGAATCGCCGGGCATAGAAGCCCCGCCGCCGCCCACAGGCAGCCGGCGGTATTCCAGCCGAGGGCAAAAAACAGCAGCTGCCCGGCGGCAAGGGGAAAACCAAGCAACAGCCAGCGGTTCAGCCGACGGTCAGCCAAGGCCAAAAGCGCCGCCAGCGCGAAAAGCACCGCCAAAAGTACCGCTGTGGAGGGGTATTTTACCACATAGCGCATGGCATCCAGAAACCGCTCCGCAAAGACCCGGGGTTGCAGACAGCTGAGAATTCCGCCCTCCACTCCCCGATCCACCCGGGCCCAGCTGCCGGGCGCCAGCAGCACTGTCAAAAAGCCCAGCAGGGCGGCGATGGGGTAGAGCCATCCTTTTTTATTTTTAGGATCAAATAGAGCCAGTCCCCCCAGCAGGATCAGGGCCATAATTCCGCATTGCTCGGTGGATGCCCCCGCTAAAAGTGCTAAAAAAAGGCCTCTTTTTTGCCCTTTTTGCTGCAAAAAAGCCGCCCAAAGTAACAGAAAAAGGGGGAAAATATAGTTAAAATAGGCGGAGATCCAGAGCAAGGTCATCCGCAGATAGCGGCTGTCGCAGGCCATAACGGCCAGCATTCCAAGCGCAGCGGCGGCAAGGGAGGCCGGCAGGGAAAGGCTGCGGTTGAGAAATCTACTGCCGCCCCAGAAAAGCAGCGCCAGCAGCAGAGGGCTCAGGATCATAAAAAGCTTTGTATCAAAAAGCAGCACAAAGGGAACCAGCAGGTGGATGAAAAAACGCCCGTTGGTCTCTAAATAGTGCTGCTTCATTTCTGCCCAGAAGCCGGAAAGACCCTCCCGGAAAAAGGTGCCGTACCAGTAATCGTCGGAATAAAGGGTGATCTTGCTGTTGAGGAGGGTCAGCAGCGCCGCTGCCCCGGCCAGGGCCAGCAGGCTGAGCCAAATTTTTTTGGTTTCTTTTTTCATTTTATTCATTCCATCCATAAATGCGGATCAGGCTTCGGTAGGGGTAAGGGTATGCAGAGGCGGGGAAGTTCTGCAGGTTGGCAGTGTTGGAATTCAGCAGATAATCCACTGTTTTGCCCTGCTCATCCTGCACCAACCCCACAATGACCGTGGAATGGTGGCAGTTTTCCTCCAGCCCCATCTGCAGCACATCCCCGATATTTCCGCTGTAATAGGGGACATCAACTTCGGCGGAAAGACCGTAGCCGGTGTTCTCCGCAGCATAGGCGGCAAAGCCCTGCACCCATGCCCAGCTGGGGGAACGGATCTCGCTGCCGCCGGTCTCGCTGTTCCATTGGGCGGGGTCGGTGTAGTCCATGGGGATCCCGCCGGCCAGCAGACATTGGGAAACATAATTCTGGCAGTTGCCGCCCTTTTCGCTGTAGTCTGCCCATGCGGAATTGCGGCTGATGCAGTAGGCTTGGGCATATTCGGCCGCCGCCTGACGGTCGTAAGGGTTGCTACAGGCAGGCTCTTCCCCGGGCAAAGAGGGTTCTGCCCACAGGGCAAAAAGATCGGGCAGCTCGTCTATTTTACCGCTCCAGTAGTCCTCCTCATAGGTGGCCTCCGGGTAACGCTGGGTGTAGATCTCCCGGAAGGAGTCCATGTAGTCGGTCAGGTACCAGGTGCCGTTCTGCTCCGCCAGCTGAAAGGTAAACCATACCTGAAACCGCCGGGATTGCACCCCCGGGCAGGCGGTAAATTGCTGGATATCGTCTACCCGAAGCTCTACGCTGACCCCCGTTTCGGTGGGCTCCGCCGCAACCACCTCTGCGGTGTAGCGGAAGAAGGTGAGGGTGAGATCCTGCGCTTGCATGGCCCGCTGGATGATCTGGTAATCCACCAGCCGGTCGCTCCAGCGGGATGCATCGGTGGTGAAAAGCTCTGCCGAGGATTGCAGGGTGAGGGTGGCCAGGGATTCATAATAAAGATCCAGCCAGCCTACCACCAGCTGACGCTGGCGTTGGGTCAGCCCGGCGGCCAGCTCGTTGCCTTCTAAAATACCCACCCCGTGTAAGGTGGGGTAAAGATGAGGCTCTCCTGCCACATAGGCGGTGTCTGCCACCGCCGCTTCTTCGTGAACCACCCCGCAGCCGGTGTTCAGAAGCAGTATTAAGATCAGGATCCACGCCAACCGCCGCAAGGGGCTCACCTCTTTTCTTATTTTTTAGTATAATAGAAACTTACCGACAATGCAAGGTTAATTTCGATCCGTATGTTGCCCCGCAGGATGGAAAAGAACCTGCGCAGGTGCGCAGGTTCTCTGGCTCAGCAATGGGGGCGCATATAGATCTCGCCGGTCTCCCAGCAGACAGCAACGGTAGAATTGTAATTGATCAGAACCGCTCCGTATTCATTGGCCTGCCGCCGAACCGGCCCTGCCAGATAATAATTCTGCAGATCCACCGATTCGGTGCGGTCTCCGATGGCAAAGGTATGGATTTGGTTTTCCACGCTGAATTCCGGCTCATTCTCATAGGATATTTCGGCTTTTTCGGTTTTGCCGGTGTCCGGATGGAGGACGGTTGCGTTATTGTTCATGGAAATACACAGCAATCGATCCCCCTGTTTCGGAAGACGGTCTGTTGAAGAAACATTAGAGAGCAGCAGTTCTTCCTGCGAGCCGGTATTGGTATTCCGGAAAAGCGCATAATACTCTCCTGCCCGGCGGATGTAATAAACTTCATCACCGTCCATTAAAAATGCAGTGACCGTTCCTTCGGCAGAAAAGGGGATTTCCCTGGTCTCCAGGGTATCCATATTGATCACAAGGGCAGAATAATCCCGGGTGTTGCTTTGAATGCCGGCTTCATCCGAATCTGCGGTATAGCAGAAAACGATCAACTGACCTTCGGCATAATAATGGGTCGAAACAAAGCGATCCTCTGCAAGTTTATAGACCTGCCGGACCTTATGCGTTTTCAGATCGATGGCTTTTCCATCATGGAGCAGTAACCAGGAGCCGTACTGATCCCGAATATATCCTTCGGTCAAAAGGGTCGGCTCAAGGCGGTCATCCAGCGTGGCGGTATAGATCCGTGATCCGCATCCGTAGTAGAATTTATTTCCATATAGATAGACCATGGATGGATCTCCCATGATGCAGTTGCACTGAATCGTTTCGGTAGCGGGAGCCTCCAAGGAAGGATCATTTGTTTGCTGATGGCAGCCGGAAATAAGTAAGGTGAAAAGGAGTAAACATACAACATATTTTTTCATTGTGTTGATCTCCTTTCAAAAATAGATGATTGGTTGGTACCCACTTGTATTGTACGAAGAAAAGCAGATGGTGTCAACTTTATTTTGTAGAAAATAAAAAAATAATAAATGCTCGATGAAATTTGTGCATATCAACAACAATATATAAATAATGACACAAAATCGGTGTTTTAAAAGCCAAAAGAACCTGCGCAGGTTCGCAGGTTCTTTGGCTTCGCTCTTATGACGGTGAAGGGATCCCTTTACTGATCAAAAAGCTCAATACATTCATCGATAATATTTTCAACGGTACGCAGTTGAGACGGGGTAAGCAAACGCAGTTTTTCCGAAAGTAACAGAAGATCCTGATCGATGACCTTGCCGGTCAGCAGATAATCGGTGCTGACCCCAAGGGCAGAAGCGAGCTTCAGGAGGTTTTCCGGACGCATGGCACGTTTGCCCGATTCGGCGTAGGAAACAAACTGGTTGGTCAGATCAGCTTTTTCAGCAAGCTCTTCCTGAGTCAGGCCAAGTTTTTTACGGCGTTTGATCATTCACTGACCGATCTCTTTTAAAAATTGTTCCTGCATTGGCTCACCTCAATTTTTGAATAATGTTATGGTATATCCTTTTTGATCATTCGTTATTTCGGGCCGGATTCCCGCAGCATTTTTTATACTTTTTGCCGCTGCCGCAGGGGCAGGGATCATTGGGCCCTACTTTTCCGGTCACCTTAACCGGAGCCTTTTTGGGGGTAGTACCGTCGGAGCCTGTGCTGGTGCCGGTCTCCTTGGCCACCGCCTCCCGCTTGACCCCTTCTTCCTTGCGGAGGCGCAGAGCGAAGATGCCTCGGACGGTATGCTCCTTGATGGTCTCGATCATGGCATCGAAGATATCAAAGCTCTGGAATTTGAATTCCACCACCGGGTTGCGCTGGCCGTAGGCCTCCAGGCCGATGCCCTGGCGCAGATCGTCCATATTGTCGATGTGTTCCATCCAGTTATTGTCTACGCTGCGGAGGAGAACCACACGCTCTGCCTCCCGCATGACCTCGCAGCCCAGCTCCTGCTCCTTGGCGGTGTAGGCCGCCCGGGCCTTTTCCTTGATGGTCTCGGCCACATCGGCGGGATCCAGCTCGATGAGTTCATCCTGGGTATACTGCAGATCCTCGGGGGTGAGGAACATTCCGTCCATCTCCTGATGCAGGGCATCAAAGTTCCAGAGGGCGGTGTCCTCCCCGGCCAGGTTGCGCTGAACGGCGGCGTCGATGAAATCGTCCATCATCTTCAGGATGGTATCCCGCAAGTCCGCATCGTCCAGAACCTTGCGGCGTTGCTCATAGATCAGCTCCCGCTGCTTGTTCATCACATCGTCGTATTCCAGCACGTGCTTTCTGCGGGCGAAGTTGGCACCCTCCACCTTTTCCTGGCTCTTTTCGATGATGCCGGAGAGCATTTTGGCCTCGATGGGCATATCCTCGGGCATCTTGAGGGCGTTCATCATGGCGTTTACCCGCTCGCCGCCGAAGAGGCGCATCAGATCATCCTCCAGGGAGAGATAGAACCGGGTGGCACCGGGATCGCCCTGCCGGGCGGCACGTCCCCGCAGCTGGTTATCGATTCGGCGGCTTTCATGCCGCTCGGTACCCAAAATAAACAGACCGCCGGCGGCTCGCACCTGCTCGGCCTCCTCCCGGATAGCTTCCTTATGGGCGGCCAGGGTCTCCTGATAGAATTTCCGGGCCTCCAGAATGGTCTCGTTATCGGTCTCGGCATAGCCGGTGGCCTCCACGATGATCTCCTCCTCGTAGCCCTTTTTACGGAGATCCTCTTTGGCTAAAAATTCGGCATTACCGCCCAACATGATATCGGTGCCGCGGCCCGCCATGTTGGTGGCGATGGTCACGGCGCCCAGCTTACCGGCCTGCGCAATGATGGTAGCTTCCTTTTCGTGGTGCTTAGCGTTGAGCACATGATGGGGGATCTTGCGCTTGCGCAGCAAGGCGCTGAGCAGCTCGCTCTTTTCGATGGAGATGGTACCCACCAGCACCGGCTGCCCATTGGCGTGGCATTCTTCGATCTGCTTCAACACATTGAGGAATTTGCCCTGCTCGGTCTTAAATACCATGTCCGGATGGTCGATACGGATGTTTTCCCGGTTGGTGGGGATCTCCACCACGTCCAGAGCATAGATGCCCCGGAATTCATCCTCCTCGGTGAGGGCGGTACCGGTCATACCGGAGAGTTTTTTATAAAGGCGGAAATAATTCTGCAGGGTAATGGAGGCTAAGGTCTTGCTTTCCTTCTCCACCGTTACATTTTCCTTGGCTTCGATGGCCTGGTGCAGGCCCTGGTTATACCGCCGCCCATACATGATACGGCCGGTGAATTCATCCACGATCAGCACCTGGCCGTCCTTCACCACATAATCGATATCCCGCTTCATGATGCCCCGGGCCCGGAGGGCCTGGTTGATGTGATGGCTGGTCTCCATGTTGGAGGGATCGGCCAGATTATCCAGATGGAAGAAGGCCTCCGCTGCGGCCACACCCTTAGCGGTGAGGGTCACGTGCTTGTTCTTTTCCTCGATAAGGTAATCGGCATCCTTCAGCTGGGCGTGTTCTTCGGCGGTAATAATGCCGCCCATGGTGAATTCATCGTATTTGGATTTGGCAAAGGCATCGTAATCGGCCTTATCGTCGGTACGGATCACCTTGAAGGGCTTGAGGGTCTTTACAAAGTTATCCGCCAGCTTATACATCTCGGTGGATTTGGCTCCCTGACCGCTGATGATCAGCGGAGTACGGGCCTCATCAATGAGGATGGAGTCCACCTCGTCCACAATGGCGAAGGCGTGGCCTCGCTGCACCAGATTGGCCTTATAAAGGGCCATATTATCCCGAAGGTAATCGAAGCCGAACTCATTGTTGGTGCCGTAGGTGATATCGGCGGCGTAGGCGGCCTTTTTCTCCTCCGGCTTCAGGCCGTTGATCACCAGCCCCACGGTGAGCCCTAAGTAACGGTAGACCTTGCCCATCCACTCACTGTCCCGCTGGGCCAGGTAATCATTGACGGTGATGACGTGCACCCCATCGCCGGTGAGGGCGTTCAGGTAGGCAGGAAGGGTGGCCACCAGGGTCTTACCTTCACCGGTCTTCATCTCGGCAATACGGCCCTGATGCAGCACGATGCCGCCGATGATCTGCACCGGGTAGTGCTTCATGCCCAGCACCCGCCAGGCGGCCTCTCGGATGGTGGCAAAGGCTTCGGGCAGGATATCGTCCACCGTTTCCCCCTGCTGCAGCCGTTCTTTTAAAAGGTTGGTTTGATTTTTCAGCTCCTCCTCGCTCATGGCGGCGTAGGTCTCTTCCAGAGCCAAGACCCGGTCCACCGTCGGCTGGATCCGCTTGAGCTCCCGGTCGGAATGGGAGCCGAAAAGTTTATCAAAAAATCCCATGAAAGTTACACTCCTTAGGCTTATTTATCTGTACAAATGGATATTATACCATGTTTTGCCGCATAAAACAATGAATTTTCGGTGAATTTATTAAAATAAAATGATTGCAAAAAGCGGAGAATAATGGTAAAATAACTGATGGTAAAAAATATAAAATCATATAAAGGAGATTTTTGTCATGGCTTACAACAAGAAAACTGTAGACGACATTAATGTCAAGGGCAAGAACGTCCTGGTCCGCTGCGACTTTAACGTTCCCCTGAAGAACGGTGTGATCACCGATGAGAACCGCATCAACGCTGCTCTGCCCACCATCAAGAAGCTGATCGCCGATGGCGGTCGTGTGATCCTGTGCTCTCACATGGGCAAGCCCAAGGGTGAGCCCAAGCCCGAGCTTTCTCTGGCTCCTGTTGCTGCCCGCCTCTCTGAGAAGCTGGGCCAGGAGGTCGTTTTCGCTGCCGACGATAACGTGGTAGGCGAGAATGCCAAGGCTGCTGTTGCTGCCATGAAGGACGGCGACGTGGTTCTGCTCCAAAACACCCGTTACCGCAAGGAAGAGACCAAGAACGGCGAAGAGTTTAGCAAGGAGCTGGGCTCCCTGGCCGAGATCTTTGTGAATGATGCTTTCGGTACCGCTCACCGTGCTCACTGCTCCACCGTTGGTGTAGTCAGTTATGTGAAGGAAGCAGTTGCCGGTTATCTGATCGGTAAGGAGCTGCAGTATCTGGGCAACGCTGTGGATGCTCCTGAGCGTCCCTTCGTTACCATTCTGGGCGGCGCTAAGGTTGCCGATAAGCTGACTGTTATTGAGAATCTGCTGAAGAAGGCAGATACTCTCATCATCGGCGGCGGCATGGCTTATACCTTCCTGGCTGCCAAGGGCTATTCTGTGGGTACCTCTCTGCTGGATGAGACCAAGATCGATTACTGCCGTGATATGATGAAGCAGGCCGAGGAGAAGGGCGTGAAGCTGCTGCTGCCCGTGGACTGCACCATCGCTAAGAACTTCCCTGATCCCATCGATGGCGAGATCGAGGTTACTGTTGTGGATGCCGATAAGATCCCCGCTGATATGCAGAGCCTGGATATCGGCCCCAAGACCGCTGAGATCTATGCCGAGACCGTAAAGACCGCTAAGACCGTTGTTTGGAACGGCCCCATGGGCGTGTTTGAGAACCCCACTCTGGCCAAGGGTACCCTGGCTGTTGCCAAGGCTATGGCCGAGACCGATGCCGTTACCGTTATCGGCGGTGGCGACAGCGCAGCTGCTGTGAACACCCTGGGCTTCGGTGATAAGATGACCCACATCTCCACCGGCGGCGGTGCTTCTCTGGAATTCCTGGAGGGTAAGGAACTGCCCGGTATCGCTGCACTTAACGACAAATAAGAACCAATTAAGGGCTGCCGCATTTGGCGCCGAAGCCGTTTTTTGCCCCTCGACGTATCGACATACGCCTTCGGTTCAAGAAAACACCTTCTGCATCCAAATGCAACAGCCCTTTTCTTTGTGACACAAATATTAGAAGGAGATTTTGGAAAAATGAGAAAATATGTAATTGCCGGTAACTGGAAAATGAACAATACCCCTGCTCAGGCTGCCGCTCTCATCGAAGAGATGAAGCCCCTGGTTGCAGATGCCAAGTGTGAGGTCGTTCTCTGCGTGCCTTATGTAGATATCGCCGCTGCCGTGGAGGCCGCTAAGGGCTCTAACATCAAGATCGGTGCTGAAAATGTTCACTTCAAGGAGTCCGGTGCTTATACCGGCGAGGTTTCTGCCGAGATGCTCACCGCCTGCGGTGTGGAGTATGTGGTCATTGGCCACAGCGAGCGCCGTCAGTACTTCGGCGAGACCGATCAGACCGTCAATCTGCGCACCCTGGCTGCCCTGAAGGCCGGCCTGAAGGCTATCGTTTGTGTGGGCGAGACTTTGGAGCAGAGAGAGCTGGGCTACACCGAGACTCTGCTGAAGTATCAGACCAAGATGGCGCTGACCAACGTGACCGCTGAGCAGCTGAAGAATGTCATCATTGCCTATGAGCCCGTATGGGCCATTGGTACCGGCGTGACCGCTACCGACGATCAGGCTGATGAGGGCAACGGCTTTGTGCGTGCCGCTGTGGCCGAGATGTTCGGTGCTGAGGCTGCCGAGGAGATCACCGTGCAGTACGGCGGCTCCATGAACGCCAAGAATGCAGAAGGCCTGCTGGCCAAGCCCAATGTGGACGGCGGCCTGATCGGCGGCGCTTCCCTGAAGGCCAATGATTTCTCTGTTGTGGTACATGGAGTAAAGTAAGATGAGCAAAAAGCCTTTAGTTCTTTGTATTCTGGACGGCTTCGGCAATAACCCTGTTACCGAGGGCAATGCTATCTATGCCGCCAAGACCCCCAATATCGACGCTTTGAAGGAAAGCTGCCCCACCACCGCTATCGGTGCCTCCGGCATGGATGTGGGTCTGCCCGACGGGCAGATGGGCAACAGCGAGGTGGGCCATACCAACATTGGTGCCGGCCGTGTGGTTTATCAGGAGTTGACCCGCATCACCAAGAGCACCATCGACGGGGATTTCTTCGAAAATGAAGCCCTCATGGGCGCTATGAACAACGCCAAGGAGAACGGCACCGCTCTCCATCTGATGGGGCTGATGTCCGATGGCGGCGTTCATTCCCATAACAGCCATCTTTGGGCTCTGCTGGAAATGGCCAAGAAGAACGGTCTTACCAAAGTCTATGTTCATTGCTTCCTGGATGGGCGTGATGTGCCTCCCGCCAGCGGCGCAGATTTTGTTGCCGAGTGCGTAGAGAAGTGCAAGGAGATCGGTGTGGGCCAGGTAGCCACCGTGATGGGCCGTTATTATGTCATGGACCGGGATAACCGCTGGGAGCGTGTGGAAAAGGCTTATGCCGCCCTCTGCTACGGCGAAGGCATCAAGAATGCCGATCCCGTTGCCGCCATCAAGGCTTCCTATGAGACCGTGGATGCGGAAGGCAAGAATGTGACCGATGAGTTTGTGGTTCCCACCGTCTGCGTGGAGGGTGCCACCATCAATGAAAAGGACAGCGTAGTGTTCTTCAACTTCCGGCCCGACCGTGCCCGGGAGATCACCCGCACCCTGGTGGATCCCGATTTCGCCGGCTTTGAGCGGAAGAAGGGCTTCTTCCCCCTCTATTATGTCTGCATGACCCAGTACGATGCTTCTATGCCCAATGTTCATGTGGCCTTCAAGCCTCAATCTCTGGATAATACGCTGGGCGCTTACCTTGCCGCTTGCGGCAAGACTCAGCTCCGCATCGCCGAGACCGAGAAGTATGCCCATGTGACCTTCTTCTTCAACGGCGGCGTGGAGACCGTTTCTGAGGGCGAGGATCGTGAATTGATCGCTTCTCCCAAGGTTGCGACCTATGATCTCCAGCCTGAAATGAGCGCTCCCGAGGTCTGTGATAAGGTGGTTGCCCACATTGAAAGCGGTAAGTATGATGTGGTGATCCTGAATTTCGCCAACTGCGATATGGTAGGTCATACCGGCGTGTTCGAGGCTGCGGTGAAGGCGGTGGAGACAGTGGATACCTGCGTGGGCAAGGTTGCCGATGCTGTTAAAAAGATGGGCGGCGCCATGTTTATGACCGCTGACCACGGCAATGCCGATCGGATGGTGGATGTGGATGGCTCTCCCTTCACCGCCCATACTACTAACCCCGTTCCCTTTATTGTGTATAACTACGATTGTAAGCTTCGGGAGGGCGGTAAGCTCTGTGATATCGCACCTACCATGCTGGAATGGCTGGATATTCCTGTTCCTGATGAGATGACCGGTAAGAGCTTGTTTGAATAAGTAAAACGGTGACCAAATTGGTCACCGTTTTTTAGTGCCTTGAAACTTTAAGCCCGCAGAGCAGGCCAAGCTCCATATAGATGTCCTGTAGCAGGGCGGTGTATTGAAAAATCAAGCTTAAAAGCTCTTCCTGCTGTTCCTCTAGAATAAGGGCGTTGATCTCTTTGTGAAAGCGGCGGTTTGTCTGCTGCAACCTCCATTCCAGGGAGCGGGGGAATTTTTCAACACTTTCTACTCCGTAAAGCAGAAAGGATACGATCTGCTCCGGCTCTGCACGTTTGTAAATTTCTGAAAAATCGATCATTGTTCGTCTCCTTTGAATTGTATTTAACTATATTTAGTTAAAAACTATCTAAAAGTCAATAGTTAATTTTTAACTATGGTATACTTTTTTAAAAAGATAGGAGAATAAAATGAAAACTGCCAATGAGATTTTAGCGGAATTGCGGGCAGATGCCGATATCAGCCAAGCTGAGCTGGGGAGCAGGCTTGGAATTACCCAGAGAAGGATCTCCTTTTTGGAGACCGGTGTTACGGAACCGAATCTGGATGATCTGCGTGCCTATTGCCGTTATTTCAATGTTTCCTCGGATTATATTTTGGGTTTGGTGGATCAACCCCGTAAATTAAAGCCGTGATGCTAAGCATCACGGCTTTTGATTTATTTATTGCAATTCCCGGATCAGATCCGGCAATGCTGTTTCGAATTTCACACCGTACCAATGGGCGGGATCGTCCAGGGTATTGAGGATGCATTGCACCGTATAGTCGGCGGCGATCTTTGCCGCCTCCGGGGTGGTTCTGCCTTTCAGCAGCGCCCCCACAAAGGCCGAGGCGTAAACATCCCCTGTGCCGTGGCAGCCCCTGGCGATCTTTTGATGCTCGTAATAGGAATAACGGCCCTGTTCGTAAACTACTACGCCGGTTTTACCCTCCTCATAGGAAACACCGGTGAGCACCACGGTTTTGGCGCCCTTCTTTGCCAGGCCGGCAAGAATGGCATCGATATAAGCCCGATCATAGCTTTCCTTGTATTCCACATCAGCCAGCAGGCAGGCCTCGGTGATATTGGGAAGAAGAATATCGGCGGCGAAGCAAAGGCTCTTCATGGCCTCCACATACGCCATATCAAAGGCGGTGTACAGCTTACCGTTATCCGCCATGGCGGGATCCACAACGGTGAGACCCCCCTCCGCCAGCATGGTGGCAATGATATTTTTTACATGGGTCACCTCTTCACAGCTGCCCAGATAGCCGGTATAAATTGCATGGAACCTGATGCCCTCCTCTTGCCATTGGCGGTGGATGACCGGGATCTCATCGGTGAGATCATGGACGGTAAAGCCCTTGAAGCCGGCGGTGTGGTTGGAAAGGATGGCGGTGGGAAGGATCACCGTTTCTAAGCCGCAGGCAGAGAGAATGGGCAGCGCCACGGTGGTGGAGCACTGACCCACACAGGAAATATCCTGGATCGTTAAAACCTTCTGATACATCATAGAACTCCTTTTGGAATTGATCATTCCTATTATAGCAAGTTTTGGTTATGGCGTAATATCCAATTCAGGACTTTTTTATATAACCAGATTTTCGTTTTTGGCGGCGTACCCGGTTGATATGGCGTTCAAAATCACCGGTGTTGATCAGTTCTGCCAGGACATATTGCTCAAAAACCGGCACCGTACAAGAATAGAAGCCCAGTTTTTGTTCAAAATCCACAAGCAGACTCTCCGGCAGCAGCAGATACCCCACCCGGATGGAAGGGGCAACGGTTTTGGAGAAGGTGTTTAAGTATAGTACATTCTCTGCACGGGAGAAAAGAGGATCGTCGTTTTTCATGGAAACGGTCAGCTCGGATTCATAATTATCCTCGATGATGAAGCCCTGGCGCTTCTGCGCCCATTGCAGATATTCGGTGCGCTTGGTGGCACCGGCGGTAATGCCGCTGGGAAAGCTGTTGAAGGGGGTCACATGAAGCACAGTGGCAGCGGACCTATCCAGATCTGCAGAGCGGAGGCCGCTCGGCTCCAGCTTCAGCCTTTCGCAGGTTACGCCGTTGGCCTGATAGACCCGAATGATCTTATCATAGCAGGGATCCTCCAGCGCAAAGGTATGGCTGCCCAAAAGCTGGGCGATCAGGCTGTAAAGATATTCTGCGCCGGAGCCAATGATGATCTGTTCGGGCCGTACATTGATGCCGTTGCTGCGGGCCAGATAGGCGGCAATGGCTCGGCGCAGCTCCGGGCAGCCCCGGTTAGGGGATTTTACCAGGATCTGCTCGCCGTAATCGGCCAGTACCTTCCGCATGGTCTTGGCCAGCACTGAAAAGGGGAATTCGCTTTTGGCGTGATGGCCGTGAGGGAGGCTTGCCGGGGCGGAGGAGGTGGTGGAAAGAAAATCTTTCTCCCGATAAATAACAATGTAGCCGCTCCGTTGGCGGGCTTCGATGTAGCCCTCGTCCCCTAAAATGGAGTAGGCGTGCTCGGCGGTGATGACGCTGACTCCCGTTTCCTCCGCTAAAAGCCGCTTGGAGGGTAGCTTGGCACCGTAGGGAAATACCCCGCCGACAATGTCTCGGCGAAGTAGCTCATATAATTGCAGGTAGGCAGGTTTGCCGTTGCGCTCAATGCGATAGTTCATTTGGTCATAACACTTTCTTTTCTATAAAAGTTTTGATATTACCAGTATAGTATAAGGTCTTGCAAAAAGCAAGAGAATGAAGTAGAATTATAGTCATGAAAAGAGTAATCGGAATTTTAGCGCACGTAGATGCGGGAAAAACAACGCTGGCAGAGGCGTTATTATATCGGGCAGGAAGGCTGCGTTCCTTAGGCCGGGTGGATCGAGGGGATACCGCTATGGATACCCACACCCTGGAGCGGGAGCGGGGGATCACCATTTTTGCCAGTCAGGCGGTGTTCGATGCGGGCGGCGTCCGTTTCACTATGCTGGATACGCCGGGGCACGTGGATTTTTCGGCAGAGACCGAACGCACCTTGCAGGTGCTGGATTGCGCGATGCTGGTGATCAGCGGAACCGATGGGGTGCAGGCTCATACCCGCACTCTCTGGCGGCTTTTGGAGCTGTATCGGGTGCCGACCCTGATCTTTGTAACCAAAATGGATTTTGCCCGCCGGGAACGGAGCGAGATCCTGGAAGAATTGAAAAAAGAGCTTTCCGAGGGCTGCATCGAGTATGGCAGCAGCGAGGAATTTGCCATGTGTAAGGAAGTTCTTCTGGAGCAGTATCTGGAGACTGGCCGGGTAGAGAATGTTGCCATCCGGGAGCTGGTGCGGGAGCGGCTGGCCTTTCCCTGCTTTTTCGGCTCCGGGCTGAAGCGGGAGGGGGTGGATGAATTTTTGAACCTTTTGCCGGAGCTGGTGCCCGGCGGTATTTATCCTGATGCCTTGGGCGGGCGGATCTTTAAGATTAGCCGGGATGCCAGGGGGGAGCGGCTCACCCATATCAAGGTCACCGGCGGTACCCTTCGGGTGCGAGATCAGGTGGGGGAGCAGAAGATCAGCAATATCCGCATCTATTCCGGCGGAAAATTTGAAACGGTGGATCAAGTCTCTGCCGGGGAGGTCTGCGCCCTCACCGGCCTTACCGAAACCTACGGCGGCCAGGGGCTGGGCTACGAGCGCAGAGCGGCCAAGCCCTGTCTGGAGCCGGTGATGAATTATAAACTGATCCTGCCGGAAGGGGCCGATCCCCAAACAGTACTGCCGAAATTGCGGCTGCTGCAGGAGGAGGATCCCCAGCTTCGCTTCATCTGGGACGGTTTTTTGCAGGAGATCTATGTCAGCCTCATGGGCGAGGTGCAGACTGA
Source organism: Clostridia bacterium (assembly GCA_017464525.1). Lineage (GTDB taxonomy): Bacteria > Bacillota > Clostridia > Oscillospirales > QAKW01 > QAKW01. The sequence goes on along the minus strand of JAFTZM010000002.1, from coordinate 39,965 downwards.
GATCTTGAAAAGCATCGTCCGGGAGCGTTTCGATCTGGAGATCGGCATCGGCGAAAGCCGGGTCATGTATAAAGAAACCGTTGAAAATAAGGTGGAGGGCGTGGGCCACTATGAGCCTCTGCGTCATTATGCGGAGGTGCACTTGATTTTGGAGCCTCTGCCCCGGGGCGAGGGGCTGCAATTTGAGTCCTGCGTCAGCGAGGATCTGCTGGAGCGCAACTGGCAGCGGCTGATCCTGATGCACCTGAAGGAAAAGCAGCATTTGGGGGTTCTCACCGGATCTCCCATTACCGATATGAAGATCACTCTGGCCGCCGGCCGGGCGCACCTGAAGCATACCGAGGGCGGGGATTTCCGCCAGGCCACCTATCGGGCGGTTCGCCAGGGACTGATGCAGGCACGCTCTGTATTATTGGAGCCATATTATACTTTCCGTATCGAAGTGCCGCCGGAGCAGATCGGCCGGGCCATCAATGATATGCGGGCCAGATCCGCCACCTTCGAAAGCCCGGTGGATGCGGGTGAACTTTATCTTCTCACCGGCCGGGGCCCTGTTACCACGTTGGAGGGCTATGCCGCTGAGCTGGCCGCCTATTCCGGAGGCCGGGGGCATATTTCTCTGGAGGTGGAGGGCTACGACCTTTGCCATAATACCGAGGAAGTGGTGGCGCAGTATGGCTATAACGCCGAAGGCGATCTGGAAAACAGCCCCGATTCTGTATTTTGCAGCAAGGGGGCCGGGTTTATTGTTAAGTGGCATGAGATCGCCGAATATATGCATCTGGAAAGTTGCCTGAAGGCCGAGGCACCCAAGGTCAATTACCGCAATTTGAATATCAGCGATAAGGAGCTGGAGGCCATCATGCTCCGTACCTTCGGCCCCATCCGCCGCCGAGAATACGGCCTCGCCAAGATGGAGACAAAGGAACATCAAGGGGCATCCTTCGAGGAGCATAAAACTGTGCTGGTGGTGGATGGCTATAATGTGATCTTCGCCTGGGAGGAACTCAAGTCTCTGGCGCAGGCCGATCTGGAGGCCGCCCGCAATAAGCTGGCAGATATCCTTATCAATTACAGTGCTTTTGCCAGGCTGGAAACGGTGCTGGTCTTTGACGGCTACCGGGTGGCCGGCAACGCCGGAGAAAAATTCGACCGGGGCGGCATTCATATTGCCTATACCAAGGAAAATGAGACCGGCGATGTGTTTATCGAGCGGTTCATTGCCCAGCTTGAAAAAAACGATAAGGTGCGGGTGGTCACCTCCGACGCTCTCATTCAGCTGACAGCGGTGCGCAAGGGCGTGCTGCGGATGTCTGCCCGGGAGTTTGAAAAAGAGGTGGCAGATGCCTACGCAAGGATGCGGGAACTGATCGAAGAGAATAATGAAAGCTGAGCGGCAGAGGAGATACTCGGTACTGCGTTGATTTTTCGACCGCCTCGGGCGGTAAACGAAAAATCTAAGCAGACCGAGACACGGCAAGCCGCAAAGCCTATCGCGGCTTTGCGGCTGCCTCAACGAACCTTTTTGCAATGCAAAAAGGTTCGATCTTCGAGGATCGTCAAATAAAAACAGCACCCATCTGGGTGCTGTTTTTATTTGGTGATCCATCGGAGATTCGAACTCCGGCAAAGGTCGCAAGCGACCTGCCGAAAGGATGACCGACCCGCTCACCGCCATGGGCGGCAACCGCGTGCCATTGGTCAAAAGGGTCCGGAGTTCATTTAATCAAATTTAAAAGCAGGATACGTAGTGTAGTATCCTGCTTCCTTTGGTGATCCATCGGAGATTCGAACTCCGGACCCTTTGATTAAAAGTCAAATGCTCTGCCAGCTGAGCTAATGGATCGTTTTTATGCGCTTATCTATTATATAGGGTCAAAGCGCATTTGTCAAGAAAAATTTATTTTTTCTTTTTGAGATCCAGCCGAAGCATCCCCACCAGGATGGAAATGGCTGAAAAAAGCTCGGTCAGGATCCCGCCGATGGAGAAGTTAATAATATTATAGGTAAGCCACAGCGGGGCGCTGATGAGGGAGAACACCCGCACCTGAGCGGCCTTTTCCATCCGGAAGGAAACGGTGGTGGAAAACATTCCCAGGGTAGGCAGCAGCTCGATCAGCAGGTTGCCTACGGTGGGTGTCAGCCCCAGCACGGTAAAATTCAGGAGATACACCCCGAAAAAGAGCGCCACAAAGAGGATGGGCCATGCAATATGGTTCGCCCATTTTTTGCCTCGATTGGCAAATACGGCAGCCCGGAAGATGCCCACCAGATTCAGCAGGCAACCGGTCAGGGCACCGATCATGAAAAAGTGGATCACAAAAAGGGAAGAGGAGCAGAACTGCAGCAGCAGGATCCGCTTCTGAGTCTTTTGCTGAAAGGAAAGCAGGGCAATGGTCATGGCAATGATGCTGATGACCTGCGCAATGATCTTGATCATGGGGCTCCCCTCCTTTCGGCAACATTATAATCAGTTTGCTAAAAAAGGTCAAGAAAAATTTTTTTGAAAAATAAAAAGGTATTTTGTCTTTTATGTTGTATAGAATAATTAGGAGGTAAAAATAGCATGAATTACCGTGAACAGCAAGAAGAATTTGAGGCGCAGCAGCTTTCCTCCTTTGCCTGCCTTGCCCGGAACAGCCGGGGAAGAGCGGAGCCGGCAGAGCCCTGCCCGCTGCGTACCTGCTTCACCCGGGACCGGGATCGGATCGTCCATTCCAAGGCCTTCCGGCGGCTGAAGCATAAGACCCAAGTATTTCTGAGCCCCACCGGGGATCATTACCGCACCCGTCTGACCCATACCCTGGAGGTCTCCCAGATCTCCCGTACCATTGCCCGGAGCCTTCGGTTGAATGAGGATCTCACCGAGGCCATTGCGTTGGGCCATGATCTGGGCCATACCCCCTTCGGCCATGCCGGGGAGCGGGCCTTGGATGCGGTGGCATCCGTCCCCTTCCGCCATAACGAGCAGAGTGTGCGGGTGGCGGCAAAATTAGAGCATCTGAATCTTACATATGAGGTGCTGGACGGCATGGCCGGCCACACCGGCTCCAAGCTCCCCGAGACCTTCGAGGGGCAGGTGGTGCGGATCTCCGACCGGATCGCCTATATCAACCATGATATCGACGATGCCCTGCGGGGCGGCATTATCCGGGAGGAGGAGCTGCCCGCTTCGGCCACCGCCGTTCTGGGGAATAGCCATAGCGCCCGGATCAATTCCCTGGTGCGAGGGGTGGTGGATCACAGCCTGAATAACGACCAGTTTTCCCTGCTGCCGGGGGTGACCATCGATCCCGAGGTAGGCAATGCCATGGATACCCTGCGAGCCTTTATGTTTGAGCGGGTGTATACCGGCTCCAGGGCCAAGACTGAGGAGGCCAAGGCAGAGCGGCTGATCCAGCGGCTCTACCGCCATTTTATGGAAAATCCCAAGGAGATTCCCGAGGAATATGCGGCGGTGCTCCGGGAGGAGGGCGTGGAGCGTGCGGTGCTGGATTATCTGGCCGGCATGACCGATACCTATGTGGTGAATCTTTACCGTGAAATTTATTTACCGAAAGGATGGGAATTTTAATGGCGTTGGACAGCCGTTTTTTAGCCGAGCTGAAGGGGCGCAACAGTATTGTGGATATTATCGCGCCGTATGTGCAGCTGAAACGGAACGGTACCCGCCATACCGGCCTTTGCCCCTTCCACGGAGAAAAGACCCCCTCCTTCACCGTTTTTGAGGAAACCGCATCCTATTACTGCTTCGGCTGCGGTGCCGGGGGGGATGTGATCACCTTTGTGATGAAATATCAGAACCTGGATTATATGGAGGCGGTACGGTATCTGGCCGAGCGCTCCGGCATGGCTCTGCCGGAGGAGGAAAGCCGTAATGCTGCCTACCAGCGGGATAAACGCCAGCGGATGTACGAGATGCATAAGCTGGCCGCCCGGTTTTTCTATAGTACCCTGATGAGCCCCTCCGGCAAGGCGGGGCTGGATTACCTCACCAACCGAGGCATTACCCGGGAGTCCATCGTCCGTTACGGGCTGGGCTATGCCCCCGATTCCTTTTCTGCTCTGAAGGATCATCTGAAATCCAAGGGCTATTCCTGGGAGGAAATGCTGGCGGCGGGGCTGCTGGCCAAAAGCGAAAAGGGCAATACCTACGATAAATTCCGCAACCGGGTCATGTTCCCGGTCTTTGACCTCCGGGGGAATGTGGTGGCTTTTTCCGGCCGGATCCTGGGGGATGGGCAGCCCAAATATCTCAACTCCCCCGAAACAGAGATCTATACCAAGGGCAATTGTGTTTTCGGCCTGCATCTTGCGAAAAATGAGCCGGAGGGAACGTTGATATTATGCGAGGGGAACCTGGATGTGGTCTCCCTTTCTCAGGCGGGCTTTACCGGCGCGGTGGCACCCTTGGGTACTGCCTTTACCAAGGAGCAGGCCCGGATCCTGGCCAAATACGCCAAAGCGGTGGTGGTGGCCTTTGATAACGATTCCGCCGGCCTGAAGGCAACCGATAAAGCCATCCGCTTTTTGGAGGAGCAGGGGATCCCGGTGCGGGTGCTGCAGATGCAGGGCGCCAAGGACCCGGATGAATTTATCAAAACCTACGGAAAAGAGCGGTTCGCCATGCTGCTGAAAAGCTCTAAAACGCCGGTGGAATTTCAGCTGGAAAAGCTGAAGGCGGGGATGGATCTTAACGATACCGCCATGAAGCTGGAGTATTTGCGGCAGGCAGTGGAGGTCCTCACCGGGATCCAGAGCGCGGTGGAGCGAGATGTTTATGTACTGAAGCTCAGCCGGGAACTGGGGATCAGCTCTGATGCAGTCCGGGCCGAGGTGGAAAAGGGCATCAAGCGGAAAAAAGCCGCTGTTCAGCGGAAGGAGATCCGCAGCAGCGAGCAGGAGATCGCCGGCACCTATGACCGGGTCAATCCCGAGCGTGCGGGCGCCTTGCGGGCCGCCCGGGCCGAAGAACTGATCATCGCCATTCTGGTGCGCCATGCGGATCTCTGGCAGCTTGCCGAAGAGAAGCTGCCCCCGGAGCAGTTTGTAACAAGCTTTAACCGCCGGGTTTATGAATTTATACTCAGCGAATACCGGAATGAGCCGGATGCGGCCACCCCGGTTTTTGCCAAGGCCTTCGATGATAAGGAGATGGCCAGGATATCGTTTTTCATCAACACTTCGGTGCTGCACGGGGAACCTGAGGCGCAGCTGCTGGAGTGTGTGGAAATAATAAAAAGTGAAGGAGCCAAGCGGGTGGATACCGGTGCCCTGACACCGGAGCAGCTGATGCAGCGGCTTCAAAATAAAGGAGATTAAAGGATGAACATTGAAAAAAAGGCATTTTACAAGGAATTGCTGGAGCTGGGCAAAAGCAAAGGCTCTCTGAGCAACCGGGAGATCATGGATATCCTGGATGAGGTGGCGCTGGATCCCGAGCAGATCGAAAAGCTCTATGATATGCTGGAGGAGCAGGGCATCGAGATCATCGAGGACTCTGTGGACGATATGGAGGATATCAACAGTATCGTCCAGAGCGTGGAGCAGAAGGATGAGGAAAACGGGGTGGTGGATCCCGGGGAGCATACCCTGGTGGACGACCCTGTGAAGGTCTACCTGAAGGAGATCGGTAAGGTTCCCCTGCTCAGCGGCGATGAGGAGATCGATCTGGCCAAGCGGATGCTCCGGGGCAACGATGCCCAGCGGCAGCTGCGGCTGATGGAGCTGAAAAAGAATGGCGGCGAGGTGCCGGAGGAGGATCGGGACGCTTTTGAGCTGTTGCCTGATGAATTCACTCAGGAGGAGATCGACCTCTATAATAAGGAGATCACCTCCGGCGAAAAGGCCAAGCAGCGCCTTTCCGAGGCCAACCTGCGGCTGGTGGTCTCCATTGCCAAGCGTTATGTGGGCCGCGGAATGCACTTTTTGGACCTGATCCAGGAGGGTAATCTGGGCCTGATTAAGGCGGTGGAAAAGTTCGACTATGAAAAGGGTTATAAATTTTCTACCTACGCCACCTGGTGGATCCGTCAGGCTATTACCCGTGCCATTGCCGATCAGGCAAGGACCATCCGGATTCCGGTGCATATGGTGGAGACCATCAACCGGGTGATGCGGGTCTCTCGCCAGCTGGTGCAGGAGCTGGGCCGTGATCCTACCAGCGAGGAGATCGCAAAGGAGATCAATCAGCCGGAGGAAAAGGTACGGGAGATCCTGAAGATCGCTCTGGATCCGGTTTCCCTGGAGACCCCCATCGGTGAGGAAGAGGATAGCCATCTGGGCGATTTTATTCCCGATGATGATATCCCCGCCCCTGTGGAGGCCACCTCCCAGATCATGCTGCGGGAGCAGCTGGTGGAGGTGCTTTCCACCCTCACCCCCCGGGAGGCCAAGGTGCTGGAGCTGCGCTTCGGCCTGCGGGACGGCCGCCAGCGGACCCTGGAGGAAGTGGGCAAGGAGTTCAATGTGACCCGTGAGCGGATCCGCCAGATCGAATCCAAGGCCCTCCGGAAACTGCGCCATCCCAGTCGCAGCCGTAAGTTGAAGGATTTTCTGGATAACTGATGAAAACGTTGATCTTGAACGGTTCTCCCCGGAAGCAGGGGGATACCGCCGCCATGCTGGCGGCTCTGGAACTGCCCGGTGAGGTAGTTCAGATCGATACATTCTGGGCAAAGGTCAGCCCTTGCATGGATTGCCGCTGGTGCCGTACCCATGAGGGGTGCTGTATCCGGGATGAGATGCAGGAGGTCTATCGGCTGATCGGGGAGAGCGACCGGATCATCATTGCATCCCCGGTTTGGTTTGAGACGTTACCGGGGCCGCTACTGACGCTGGCCAGTCGGCTGCAATGCTATTTCAGTGCCGGCTTTTTTCAAAAAAAGCCCAAGCTTTCAGGCAAAAAAGGGGCGGTGATCCTGGCTGCTGGAGGCACCGGACAGGGCGGAAGCTTTCGGGTGGCCACCCTGCTGCTGCGGCAGATGGGGGTGGAGGGAGAAATTCCCCTTGTCATCAGCCCCAGGACGGATGATCTGCCTGCTGCCGAAGATACCGCCGCATTGGAAGCGATAAAGAACATATTGAAAGAGCCTTGATGTTCAAGGCTCTTTATTGATAGAAGTATTTGGTTTCGCCGTTCTCGGAATAGAAAATTTTCCGCACCCCGAAAACCTCCTCTACACGGGCGGGATCGGTGAGGCGCCCCTGCTCCATCAGAAGCAGTTCATCCGCAAAGGCTGCGGCGGCATTCAGGTCGTGGAGTACCGCCAGCACCGTTTTGCCCTGCTCCCGGTTGAGGGTCTTTAATAATCGCAGAAAATCGGCGGCATAGCCCATATCCATGTGGGCGGTGGGCTCGTCCAGCAGCAGAATGCGGGCGTCCTGCGCCAGCACCATGGCCAGATAGACCTTTTGCAGTTCGCCGCCGGAAAGGGTGGCCGCATTGCGGTGGCGCAGCTCCTGAATGCCGGCCAGCCGGATGGCTTCTTCGATCTTTTCCCGGTCGGTGGGGGTGAGGGTCCCCGCCAGATTCAGATAGGGGGTGCGCCCCATGGCAACCAGAGCCTCTGCCTCCATGGGCAGAGCGGGCAGGGATTGCGGCAGCAGCGCTACGGCCTTTGCCCGTTCCCGGGGCTCCCGGGGCAGCGGGATCTCTCCGGTATGGGGAATTTGCCCGGCAATACATTTGAGCAGTGTGGATTTGCCGCAGCCGTTTTTGCCGATAAGAGCGGTAAATTTCTTGGGTTTTAGTTCAAAAGTGACGTGATTTAGGGCCTGTTTTTTACCGTAAAAGGCAGAAATTTGAGCGATTTTCATGGCTTTTTCCTCCGGATCAGCAGATAGAAAAAGAAGGGCGCGCCGATGGCCGCCAGCAGGATTCCCACCGGCAGTTCGGAGGGCGCCGTCAGGATCCGCCCTAAAAGATCTGCCAGCAACACTAAAATACTTCCCAGAAGGGCTGCATACAGCAGCTGCTGCCGCAGACCTCTTGCCATCCGCCGGGCCATGTGGGGCACCACCAGCCCCACAAATCCCAAAAGCCCCGCAAAGCTCACCGCAGCGGCGGCCGAGGCGCTGGCCAGAATGAGGCAGAAGATACGAATGGGCCGAACCCGCAGCCCTAAGGAGGCGGCAATGCTGTCCCCTAAGGTCAGCACCTCGATCCGCTTGGCAAAGAGCAGGGCGAGGGCGAAGCAGCAGAGGATCAGCAGGGCGGGGAGGGGCAATTGCTTTAAGGCGATCCCCGCCAGCCCGCCGATGGAAAAGTGGTTATAGCTGGCCAGAACATCCGTATCCAATAAAGAGATCAGGGAGATGCCCGCGTTCAGCAGGGCGGTGACTGCTACTCCGGCCAAGATGACGGTGGCCTTGGAGGTATCGATGCGGGCGGCGATGGCCACGATGAGCAGGGCGGTGAGAAATGCCCCCGCGAAGGCGGTGACCGGCAGCAGGAGCACCAGCTCCGGCGCAAAAAACAGCGTTAGGATGGCGCCGAGGCCTGCTCCGGCGTTGACGCCGATGATGTTGGGACCCGCCAGATCATTGCCGGTGACGGTCTGGAGCAGCAGCCCGGCCACCGAAAGACCTATTCCTGCCAGCACCGCCCCCAAGATGCGGGGCAGCCGCAGATGATAGAGGATAATGCGCTCGGTGGCGCTCTGCCCGGTGAGCCCCGCCCAGAAGGCGGGGAGGTCCATCTCCGCACTCCCCAGCCGCAGGGCAAAAAAGCCGCATAAAAGCAGCAAAAGCAGGAGGGCGACCCCTCCTGCTTTTCGGATTGTTGCTTGGTTATTCTTCATAAAGCAGTTCCGCAAGGATCCGGTAAGCCTCTGCCCAGCGCGCGTTGGGCTTATACTGGAATAGATCCTTAGATAAATAGGTGTATTTTTGCTCTTTTACAGCCGTCAGCGCCGCCCATGCCGGCTCCCGGAGCAGGCTGTCCATATAGGCCTTGGCGGCGGTCTCATCTCCCATGGCAGAGATGAAGATATGATCGGGATCCTGCAGCAGGATCTCCTCTACACTCAGGCCGTCCAGCAGAACCGGGGCAGCATCGGCAATATTTTCGCAGCCCAGATCCCGGAGCATCCCCGCCGCAAAGTGATCCTCGGCGGTCTTGGCCTTGGCAGAACTGGCTTTGGAGCCGCTACGGATAAAAAGAATCTTTTTCCCCGCGCCGGGGGCGGCCTCTATGAGATCTTCGATCTCTGCCTGCAGGTCGGTGCCGCAGGTCTGATAGGCCTCCTTCTGGCCGGTGAGATCGGTGCAGTATTTTAAAAGGGTCAGGTAATCCCCAAAGGTCTCCACCCGGAAGAGTTTGCAGGGGATGCCTGCCGCCTCTAAAACCTCGGCGGTTGCTGCATGAGCGGGAATATCGGAAGAGCCGATCACCAGCTCCGGCTGATAGGAAAGCAGAAGCTCGGTGTCGATGGTCTTGCCGGCGCCTTCATCCACCAGCAGCACCCCTTCCTCACAGATGCCCCGCTCCACACTTTCGCCCACGGTGATGGCCACCTCGCCTCCCGCCAACTGATAGACCTCGACAAAGGAGGAAAAGAGCACCGCCACCCGTTGGGGAGACTCTTCTTTGGGGGCGGCTGCGCAGCCGGAAAGAAGCAATAGACACATTACAATAAGTAATATTTTTCGCATTTTATTCGCCCAGTAGTTTCTTTTCTACCGTGTCGAAGCCGATGCGTTCAATGGTTTCGGCGAACCGCTCCCCGGGGATGCCCTCATTCCGGAAGAAGCAGATGGCTTTCTCCACCACATTCAGTACCTCTTCCTCGGAGGTGAAGATCGTGGAAAGGGGAATGCCCCGGGCCACCTTCTTACCCCAGCGCCCGCCTAAATAGATGCGGTAGCCGTTTTGGGGATGGGTCACCGCCCCGAAGGGGCATTTGCCGGCGCACCGGCCGCAATGGTTGCAGATGCGATCGTCGATCTCGATCTTTTGGTGCAGGGTTGCGGCCTGCATGGGGCAGCCGGCCTCCACCTGGCACTTTTTACAACTTCGGCACATTCCCGGATCGATGACCGGCGGCCGTTGACCGATAATGCCCAGATCGTTGATATCCGGCTTCACGCAGTTGTTGGGGCAGCCGCCCACGGCGATCTTGAATTTATGGGGGAGCTTCACATCGTGGTACCCCTTGTAAAACCGCTCATGGATGGCCTCCGAAAGGGCAAAGGTATCGATGAGGCCGAAGTGGCAGGTGGTACCCTTGCAGGAGACCACCGGGCGCACCTTGGGACCGGTGCCGCCGATCTCCAGGCCGTATTCCGCCAGATAGTCGATAAGCGGCTGAATGTTGGCATAGGGGATCCGCTGGATCTCAATGCTCAGGCGGCTGGTCATGGCGATCTCGCCGCTGCCGAATCTTTCGGCGGCATCCGCAATGGCCCGTACCTCTTTTGCGGTGATCTTGCCGTTCCGGGTGATGACCCGGGCATTGAAGCAATCAGGAGTCAGCTTATCTCTTAAAAAGCCCATGCCCTTCACACGGGCGATATCATCAGGGGAAATCGTACAGTTCATGATCTGCGCCTCCTTTTTTGTTAAGTATAATCTTTATTCCCCAAAGTGTCAAATAAAAGATTGATTTTAGAGCCGGGTTGTAGTAAAATCAAAAATGAAAGGAGTATGAAAAAATGATCTATACCGTTACCTTTAATCCTGCATTGGATTATGTCATTCATTTAGATAAGCTGGAGCTGGGGGAGACCAACCGCTGCCATGATGAAGAACTGTACTTCGGCGGCAAGGGGGTCAATGTTTCTCTGGTGTTGCGGGAGCTGGGCAAGGAGAATACCGCCCTGGGGTTTGTGGCCGGCTTCACCGGCGCCGCCCTGGAGGAGAATCTGCGGGCGCAGGGCATCCGTGCGGAGTTCATCCACCTGAAGGATGGGCTCACCCGCATCAATGTGAAGATGAAGGCCGATCAGGAGACCGAGATCAATGCCCAAGGCCCCGCTATCGATGAGGAGGCGCTGAACGCCCTCTTTGCTAAGCTGGATACCCTCACCGAAGGGGATACCCTGGTGCTGGCCGGCTCCATTCCTTCTACCTTGCCTGCCGATATTTACGAGAAGATCCTGGCCCGCCTGCAGGACAAGGGCATCCGGTTTGTGGTGGATGCCACCGGCAAGCTGCTGATGAACGTACTGAAATACCGGCCTTTCCTCATCAAGCCCAACCATCGGGAGCTGGAGGAGCTGGTGGGCAGACCGCTGAACGGCTCTGCCGAGATCGCCGCAGGTGCTGAGGAATTGCAGAAAATGGGGGCAAAGAATGTTCTGATCTCTCGGGGCAAGGACGGCGCACTACTGCTGGATGAGACCGGCAAGGTCAGCGAGATGCCTGCCATCGGCGGGAAACCGGTCAATACCGTCGGTGCCGGGGATTCCATGGTGGCCGGCTTCATTGCAGGCTGTGAGCAGGGCTATGAATACGCCTTGAAATTGGGCTCCGCCGCCGGCGGCGCTACCGCCTGCCAGGCAGGACTGGCCAAGGCAAAGGATATTGAGGATTTGTTAGGGCAGATCTAAAAGGCACAGACGCTGCTAGGATCCTTTCAGCGAATTCTGCATCTACCCTTTGGATATAAAAACGGCACATAGCATCAAAAAGGCTCCTCAATGGAGCCTTTTTCAGAATACGGAGGACAGCATGAAACGTGCAGCGCATATTGACTTTCACACCATGCCGGGAGTGGACGATCTCGGCAAAAATCTTTCCGGCGCCTCTATCGCCCAAACTCTGGCGGAGGCCCATATCGACTATGTGAATATCTTCGCCCGGTGCAACATTGGCTTTTCCTATTATCCCACCAAGGCGGGGCGGATGTATCCGGGGCTGGATTTTGATCTTTTCGGGGATACCTTGCGGGAATGCCACACCCGGGGGATCGAGGTGACAGCCTATCTCAACGGCGGTCTCAACCATCTGCAAACGGTGGAGCATCCGGAATACTGCCGGGTGCGGAGTGACGGCACCACCGAAAGCGGCGATCCGCTGACCAATAACTTTTTTCGCTGCCCCTGCTTCAACACCGGTTATCGGGAGCATCTGAGGGCGGAGATCCGAGAGGTGCTGGCCTACCGGCCGGATGGCATCTTTATCGATTGCATGATCCCCCGCCCTTGTTATTGCCCCGCTTGCACCCAAAAAGCGAAGGAACTGGGGCTGGATGAGGCAGCTTATAACCGAAACCTTCTGCGGGAGGTCTTTGCGGAGCTGCGGGCGTTGGTGCCTGCCGATACTCGGCTGTTTTTCAATAGCTTTCCTTTTGAAGAATGCCATGAATTCCAAAGCCATATCGAACTGGAGTGCCTGCCCACCGATAGCTGGGGCTATGATTTCTTTCCTGCGCAGGCTCCCTATTACCGCACCCTCGCCCCCGAAATGGAGCGGATCTACATGACCGGCCGGATGGCCATCGGCTGGGGGGATTTCAGCGGCAGTAAATCGGCGGCATCGATGGAAAATGATGTCTGGGATGCCTTAATGTATGGCTATGTTCCTTCCATCGGCGACCTGATGCATCCTCGGGACGGGCTGGATCAAGCCCTCTACCGCAACATCGGTAAAATGTATGAAAAGGTGATGGAACTGGAGCCTTGGACCTATGGTGCCAAACCCATCGCCGAGGCGGCGATCCTGCGGACGCCCGGTCTTTCGGAAAGCGATAAGGGCGTAGCACGGATGCTTTCGGAGCTGAAGATCTGTTACGACGTGGTCACCGAGGAGGCCGATCTTAGCGGCTACCGTATGGTCATTCTGCCCGATGAGATCCCTGTTACCGAAAGGCTGGCAAAAAAGTTGGCCGATTATCAGGGCTTTCTTCTCTCCACCGGCGAAAGTCTTGCTCCCGGCAGGGCATGGGATTATATCTCTCATTTTGAAAAGGATCCTGCCACCGATGCCTTTTACGAATATCGTGGGCAGATCTTCGGCCAGCATATCTGCGGGGTGCGGATGGTCAGCGAGCATGGCGTCGCGCCTTATATCGAAAGCTATTTTGACCGTCATTATGACGGAAAATTCGGATATTTTTACATTCCGCCCAAGGAAAAAAACGGCTGCTCCGCTGTGGCGCAACGGGGAAACCGTGCACATATCTGCTTTAAGATCTTCCGGGCGTATATGGAGATCGGGGCGCCCTTCTATAAAGCGCTGGTGCAGAGCCTTCTGCCGCCCACCCTTATCGGCGGCGATCTGCCCGCCACCGCCCGTGCGACCCTGATGGAGTGCGGGGAAGGGGTACTCTTGCAGATCAAGACCACTCATCCCGATCATACGGGGCGGATCGGCATCATTCAGGAGCATACCGATCTGCCCGCCGGGCGGGTGGTCACGGTGGAGGGGGAATATGAAGCATTTACCCTGCCCCAAAAAACACCCCTGAAAACGAAGGCGGTTGCCGGGCGCACACAGATCACTCTGCCGGAGCTCCACGGTTATCTTCCGATCCTTTTAGTTACGAAAAAGTTTCGTAATCCGTTTCATTGACTTGGCCGATCAATGTGATATAATCAAGAGAGATTATAAAAAGGAGACAGGATATGAGTTACTATCTGGATATGGACGACCATAGCACCTTCCGGGTGATGAATCCCGCGGGGGTGCGGCAGTATACCGTTCCCAGCCCCACTCTGCATAACGCCTGCTGGGATGCGGCGATGTCCGGGGAGGGGAAGGTGTATCTGGCCCTTTGCTCGGAGCTGACAACCAATGAATACGCCAAGCTGGCAGAATACGATCCGGAGCAGAACACCCTCAAGGAGCTTCACTATACCAAGGAGTTTATTTTCCCCGGCCGGCGGTTTATCCGGGACAGTAAGTTCCACACCTCCATGAGCTGGATGAACGACGGCCGGTTGGTGATGCTGACCCATACCACCGATAAATCTCCCGAGCATCCCGCCTGGCTGCCTCAGGGCTATTTCAACCATCCCTTTGAGGGCTACCCCGGCAGCTCTCTGCTGACCTATGACCCCAAAACCGGTAAAATGGAAAACTGGGGCATCCCAGTTCATCGGGAGACCATCTACGGCGCTGCCTATGATAAGCATCATAATATTCTTTACGGCATCGGCTATTTCAAGGGGCATCTTTACGGCATCGATCTGACCGACCGCAGTGTGCGGGATTACGGCGAGGTGACCGAGCGTGCCAGCTACCGGCTTGTGGTGGGCCCCGATGATAATATTTATTTCACCACCCGTAACGGGCTGCTGCAGCGGATCAATGTGCGGGAGAAGCAGGTGGAAAACCTGCGGATCCAACTCCCCCATGAGAAGGTGGAGGGGCGGTTCCGCCCCTATCTGAGTGCCGCAGCAAACGGCTCCGATGGCAAGCTTTATTTGGTGGGGATGCATGATAAGCGCCTCTCCCGCTTTGATCCTGCCACCGGGGAATTGGAGGTGCTGGGCGATTATATGCCGGTGGAGCAATTCTGCAAGGGCGTAGAGGCTAATATCTATATGGGAAGCATGGGCTTTGATCAAAAGGATGTGCTTTATTATGTGGTCAGCGCGGTGAAAAAAGGCGGCGGCGAGGAGTTTCTGCTGCCCTCCATGCTGATGCGCTGGGATCTTTTCGGCGGCAAGCAGCCGGAGATTTTAGGCCTTTTGGGTACCAAGGAGCGCACCACCTATCAATGCTGTATGATGATCATGGATCGTCAGCGGGATCGGATGCTTTGCTTCGGAACCAACCATGCCGATGACGGCCCCAATTTTATCACCGTGGATCTGGCAGAATACCGGGATCAGGCGGGAACACCGGGAGAGCAGACGACGGATCCTTTGGTTTATCGGGGCAACGGTCAGTACGATGAATATGCGGCCCGGATGCACCGGGGCGCTGCCATCATGCGGCAGAATTCCTCGGCCTTCCATCCAGGCAGGGAAATTCCCGTTCCCATCTGGATGGAGTATGGGGATGAGGATGTGGAGAATTCCGCAGTTGCTGCGCTGAGATGGGAGGGGGATCGGCTGATCGCTGTTTGCGGCAAGGAACATTTCACCCAATATACCATCGATACCGCCGGCAGGATCCTCTCTGCGGGACCCTGCCAAGCCCCTGCTCCGGCAGAAAAGCCGCAGATAAAGGGAGATCTGCCCTACTACCCCGGGCGGCAGTATAAGCGGGGGGCGGCCAAGGCCGTCGCCCTTTCCGGAGGCCGCCGCTTCATTGCCACCGAGGACGGCCTGCTGGCCATTGAGAAGGACGGTAATTTCTTTGCGCTGGGCCCCGGATGGGTTCATGGGCCGGTGCGGGATCTGACCGTCAGCCCGGACGGTACAAAGGTCTACGGTGTTGCCGGCGATGAGGACGATCTGGGGATGGTCTTTTCCTATGATGACACCTGCGGTCTGAGGTGGCTGGGTCATGTGATGACCGGTCATTTTGAATATGGGTACCATGGCTCCGATCTGCTGAGCGCCATCGCTCTCAGCGAAAACGGAGAACTCCTCGCCATTGGTGGCGGGGGACGTATGGGCATGGTATATTTATATATAAAGGAGTAAAACAATGGTTTTTGCAACGGATTTTAATGGAAAAACAGACAGCGATATCCTGCAGAATGCGGTAGACGGCAGAGGGGCTGACGGCATTGTGATCATCGGCCCTCGACCGGGGAAGGCGCATTGGCTTTTGGATCGGGCGATCCTACTGCCCGGTGATACCACCGTGGTTTTGCAAAACTGCAAGCTCAAATTATCCGATCGCTGCCGAGATAACTTCTTTCGTTCGGCCAACTGCGGGCTGGGGATCGCAGACCCTCAGCCGCTGCAGAATATTCATATCCGGGGTGAGGGCCTTTGCATTTTGGAGGGTGCCGACCACCCCCGTGCCACCGACGACGGCGGTAAGCTGCTTCATGCACCCTGCCCCCATCTGAAGGAGGATCTCTGTAAGATGGCGGATTGGATCCCGCCCGAGCGGAGAACCGTGGAAACGATGACCTTTTTTGACGTTCACGACCATTCCTACGGCACCGATGCCAATGATCCCAAAGAATCCCATTACGGCGATTGGCGGGGGATCGGGGTGCTGTTTGCTAACGTGAAGAACTTCTCCGTTTCGGGTCTGAAGGTGGTGCGCTCCCACGGCTGGGGTCTTTCCTTTGAGGCCTGTACCTACGGCCGTATCGAAAAGATTGAATTTGATGCCACTATGTATCAGGAGATCGACGGCATCAAAATGAATATGGAAAATCAGGACGGGATCGATATCCGCAACGTGATCGCCCATTCTTATCTTTGCTACGTGATCCGGGTCCTGCCGGCGGATACCCATATCTATAACGTCGTCATCGATGGGATCATCAATACCTCCCCCAACTGCCATGCCGCAGGTGATACGGTGAATCTGGGCAGCAGCGGAGGATACGGTGAAGCCTTGCCGGACGGCTTGCGGAATGTTACCGTCTCCAACGTGATCTGCAGAGGCAGACGCTCCGTTCACGTTTACGGGCATATGCTGGATTCGGTGATCAGCAACGTGGTCAACCTGAATCCGGCCTGCGAAGCGGTCAGTACCCAATTTGAGGATAGCCTGCAAAACGTATCCATCACCAATGCGGTCACGATCCGGGAGGAGTAACACTATGAATTACGATGTTGTGATCATCGGCGGCGGGCCCGCCGGGGCTGTTGCGGCCATTGCCGCCGCCCGTAACGGGGCGAAAACGCTGCTGGTGGAGCAAAACGGCTACTTGGGCGGGATGCTCACCGCCGGAGGCGTAGGCCCTCAGATGACCTTCCATGCGGGGGAGACGCAGGTGGTGCGGGGCATCGCCGATGAGATCGTGGAGCGGCTGAAGGCCCTTCGCCTTTCCCCCGGTCATGTGGAGGATTTTGTGGGCTATGCCAGCAGTATCACCCCCTTCGATGCGGAAGGGATGAAATATGTGCTGGAGACTATGGCGCTGGAGGCCGGGGTGCAGCTGCTGTACCATACGGTCTTTACCGGCTGCACGGTGGAAAAGGGCAGGATCGCCAAGGCGCGGCTTTATTCTAAGGGCGGGTTCTTTGAAGTGACCGCCAAGGTCTTTCTGGATTGCTCCGCCGATGCGGATCTGGCCACGGCAGCGGGGGTCTCCTCTGTTTACGGAAGGGAAGCTGACGGCCTTGCTCAGCCCATGACCATGAATATCAAGGTGGGCAACGTGGATCGGGAGCGGATGATCGCCTTTGTGCAGAGTAACCGTAATGATATGCTGGAGACCATCCCCTTCGATCGGCTGGGTCAATTGCCCACCGCTGGCATCCAGGGCGCGTATTCCCTCATCCGCAAGGCAAAGGCGGCGGGGGAATTCGATGTAGATCGGGATATGGTGTTGTGCTTCGAGACCAATACCCCCGGCGAGATCATCCTCAATATGTCCCGCATCATCAAGCGGTCGGCGGTGGATCCCTTTGATCTCACCGAGGCCGAGGTGGAGGGCCGCCGCCAGGCACGGCTGATCCTTGCCTTTATGCAAAAGAATATCCCCGGCTTCGAGGATTGCCGGATCATTTCCACCGGGCCTAATATCGGCATTCGGGAGAGCCGCAAGATCAACGGCCTTTATAAGCTCACCGCCGAGGATCTGCTGGAAAATAAAATGTTCGCCGATGCCATCGCCATGGGCGGTTATCCCATTGATATTCATTCTCCGGACGGCGCTGCCATGGAGCACCGCCATTTAAAGCCCGGCAGCTGGTATGCGGTGCCCTATGCTTCGCTGGTTACCGGGGAGGCGGAAAACCTGATCGTGGCCGGCCGGTGCATCAGCGCCACCCATGAAGCCTGCGCTGCGGTGCGGGTCACCCCCATCGCCATGGCCATGGGGCAGGCGGCAGGGACCGCCGCGGCTCAAAGTGTTGCCACCGGTCAGCCGGCGAACCGGCTGGATACTGATGCGCTGCGGGCAACGCTGAAATCTCAGGATGTCTTTTTGGAGGAGTATCGGTAATGGAGATCGGAATTAATATTTTTGACGGCATTTCTCATGAAAAACAAGCAGAAATTTTTGAAAAACTGGGTGTAAAACGAACTTTTATCGCCTCCGAGACCCCCGATTTCGGAGCGGTGGTAGCTCTGTACCGGTCTCATGGAGTAGAGGTGGAAGCAGTCCATGCTCCCTATAACGGCATCAATGCCATGTGGGGGGAGGAGGAAGAAGCAGCCCAAAAAATGCTGGCCCGGCTGAAGGACAGCATCGATAAATGCGCCGTCCATGGCATCCCTGTTTCGGTGGTGCACCTTTCCAGCGGCCGACCCATGCCGCAGATCAATGAGCGGGGCGAGCACCGCTATAAAGAGCTCTTCGATTATGCGGTGCAAAAGGGTGTGACCGTTGCGCTGGAAAACCAGCGGTATAAAGAAAATCTCTGCTATTTTTTAGAGAAGTATCAAAGCCCCGGCTTTTGCTGGGATTGCGGCCATGAATATGGCGTTACCGGCCGGGTAGGCTTTATGAAAATGTTCGGCCATCGCTTAGCCGCCCTGCATATCCACGATAACCGTTGCGGTGTTGATACCGACGATCATCTCCTCCCCTTTGATGGAAACATCGATTTTGAAGAGGTAGCAAATCTTTTGGCAGAGAGCGGCTATCAGGGGACCCTGATGCTGGAGGTGGGCAAGCTTGCCTCCATCGACGGAAAGCCGGTTTACGCCCACCTTTCCGATGAAGAATATATCCAAAAAGCCGCCGAAGCGGCCCGAAAAATAGCGCAAAAAATATAATCTAAAAAGATGGACAGCGAACGCTGCCCATCTTTTTAGATTATAAATTAAATTTGTTTTCTCCCGGCAGGATCGTATAATCCTTGCCGTTGATCTTTAAGGTATAGCCTTGGTTGGCGGTAACGGTGCAGATGCCGTTTTCCTCCACGATATCGGTGGTGATCTCACCGAAGTGCAGGTTGCGGATGCCCAGCTTTCCTTGGTGGTCGGGGAGTGCCCATTCTACTGTTTTGGTGAAGGCGTTCACCGTATGGAAGCCCAGAATGAACTCAATATACACCGCAATGGGGCCCAAGGCCGACCATCCGCAGAAATCCTTCCGCACCACGCCGCTGTCGTGCTCGTTGGTAGCGGGGGCGTAGCCCTCGGGGGAGTAACATTCCCAGATGGTGTGGGGCTTAAAATCGGTGTAGGTGCGGTACATATGCTCCAGCAGTTTGGCGGCGGCGGTGCGGGCTTCGGCAAAAAGGCCGTAGTTCTTCAGCCCCTGCAGAGCGGCATAAGCAGTGGGAAGCCAAACGCCGCCGCGCCAATAGACGCCGTTGGGGCGGTAATCATTGTCGTTGCGGGCGAGGGAGGGGAAGGGTACAAAGCCGCCCAGCGTTTCCGGTTCTGCCAGCCGTTTCGCCATAGCCGCCGCCTGCACGGGGGTGGCAACTCCGGCGGTCATCGCCCAATAGGAGGCGATGGTCATAATTTTATAGTGGGCATGGGTGTTGCGGTCGATATCGTAGTAGAATTCATCCTGCTCGTCCCAGTAAAGCCGGTTGATGATCTTCGCCTTTTGGTTAAACCGCTCCTGCCATATCCCTTCGCTTTGGGGGTCGCCCACCAGCCCGAAGAGGGTGGCGATCATTTTGGCGGAGAGCGCCTGCTGGCAGATGGCATCCACCCAAAGCATCTCCGGGTTATTGGGGCGCTGCTTTACGGCGTGCTCGCCCACACGGCCCCGGGGCGTGTTATCCATTCCCGAGCGGCCGCCCTCCCAGCGGTATCCGTATTGCTCCGCCATCAGGCAGGTGCGGGCGTGGACACCCGGCAATTGCAACTGCTCCGAAAGACCCTCGATCCATTCAAAATGCTTTTGCAGGAATTGCTCCTCATAGAGCAGCTTTTTCAGGTAGTAGGTGTCGCCCTTCATCAGGGCATTTTCATACTCTGCCCAAGCGAAAAGGGGCGGGTTATCGGCAAGGTGCACATCCATTTCCGCCGGCTGACCCTTGGGCTTATGAGTCCAATCCGGCTCTCGCTCGGTGGGGATGACGGTGGCCAGCTTCTTACCGTTGTACAGCACTTCATAAAAGTTCCTGAGGGACTCTACCCCCGGGAAGACTGCTCTTGCATACTTGCAGAAAAGGGACATAAAGCAGGTATCCCAGATCCAGATCTGGGTGTCACAGAAGGCTTCGTCCATGTAGGGGGTCTGAGGCATTCCGGGGATGTCCTTGATGTGGTCGTGGGCCATCTCCCACGCGGTCATGTAAAAATCATTGTATTCGGGGTGCTCATCCCAGATCGGCTGGGGAAGCTGTTGTTTCCAATTGTTCATTTTGATCACCTCGGGCTTATTATAATATACCTGCCCGGGAATTACAACTTGCTTTTTATATTTTATTGTGTTAAAATATGAAAAATGATAATGGGGAGGTATATGCCATGCTGCTGGCTGTGGATATCGGAAATTCCAGCATCACCGTCGGCGGGTTCCGGGAAGGGGCCGAGCCGGTGTTTACCCTGCGCTTTTCGGCGGGGGAGCAGCGGTCTGCCGATGAATACGCCAATACCCTCCGGCAGGTGCTGCGGATGAAAAACGTGCAGCCGGAGGAGCTTACCGATTGCGCTGTTGCTTCGGTGGTGCCGCCCCTGACCTATATTTTTGCCCAAGCGCTGCAGCAGCTGAATCCCTGCAAGGTGCTCACCGTGGGCACCGGGGTCAAGACCGGCTTTTCGGTGCGTACCGATGCCCCCGGCGAGGTGGGAGCAGATATCATTGCCAACGCCGCCGCGGCGGTAGGGCAGGGGGTTCCTGCCATTCTGGTGGATGTCGGCACCGCCACCACGGTCTTTGCTATCAACGATCAAAAAGAGTTGATCGGCGGGGTGATCCTGCCGGGGATCAGCTCCTCTCTGGAGGGGCTGCGCTCCTCCACCGCTCAGTTGCCCATCGTGGCGCTGGAGAGCCCTAAAAAGGCTATCTGCAAAAATACCGCCGATTGTATTTCCACCGGAGTGCTGATGGGCCATGCCTTTTCTATCGACGGGTTTATCCGGAAATTTCGGCAGGAGCCGGGAATGACGGGCGCAGAGGCGGTGGCCACCGGCGGTCTTGCCAACCTGATCCTGCCCCTCTGCCAAGAGAAGATGCAGAGCGAGCCCTTTCTTACCCTCAAGGGGCTGCGGGTCATTTACGAAAAGACCCGCAAGATCAAAGTATGTTAGTGCATTAGCACTTGCATAAATAATATGAACTGCGATGCACCTGCCAAAGGGCAGGGCGTCAGCATCGGGTAAAGTCCCGAAGGAGGTTTTTCTGATGGATAGAAAAACAACAAAGCAGCGTACGCTGCGCTTGGTTCAGCTGGCAATTTTGTTGGCATTGGTGATTGTGCTGCAGCAATTTGGCAGCAGTGTGCGGGTGGGTCCCACCAGCTTTAGCCTGGTATTGATCCCCATCGCGCTGGGCGGGATGCTTTTAGGCCCCGGCTCAGGCGCATTTCTGGGCCTGGTATTCGGCGTGATCGTGCTTCTTGCCGGTGTATTCGGTCAGGATGCCTTCACCCAGATCCTCTTCCAGGATCATCCCTTCCTTACGTCTCTGACCTGCCTTGGAAAGGGCGCCGCTGCCGGTTTTGTTTCCGGCTTGCTCTATCAGCTGATCGCTAAAAAGAATCGGTACGTGGCCAGTTTTGCGGCGGCTGCAGCGGCTCCGGTGGTGAATACCGGCTTGTTTATTCTTTGCGCCCTGCTGATGAGCGATACCCTTTCCGCTAATTTTGTGGCAGACGGTACCACTGTGATCTATTTCCTGGTGATCGGCTGCGCGGGGATCAACTTCTTGGTGGAATTTCTGGTAAATCTTTTGGTTTCTCCCGCCCTGCATATGGTGGTGGGGGTCGTGACCAAGCAATTAAGGAGATAAAAACTTGAAAGCAATCAAAAATGTAAAAATTATCCGGGGCGGTGAGATCCTGCCGGAGAGTGTTCTGCTCTTTGAGGATCGGATCGTCGGCGTTTCATCCGAGATCCCCGTTCATGCGGAGGTGACCGACGGCGGCGGGCTGTACCTGGCTGCCGGGCTGATCGATCAGCATATCCACGGCTACCGGGGGGAGGATACCATGACCCATTCCCCCGCAAATACCGCTGCGGCGTTGCCAGCCAACGGTGTTACGGCCTATCTGCCTACCACCATGACCATGGATCGGGAGACCATTGCGGCCGCCATGGAGCGGATCCGTGCTGCCATGAAAGAGGCAAAGGGAGCCCGGGTGTTGGGTTGCCATATGGAGGGGCCCTTTATCAACTCTGCAAAAAAAGGCGCCCAGAACGGCGATCATATTCTGCCCCCTACCTTGGAAATGGTGGAGCCCTTCCGGGATGTGATCAAGATCGTGACCTACGCCCCGGAGACCGATCCTTCGGGGAAATTTGCCAAGGCGCTGCGGGAAATGGGCATTGTGCCCTCAGTGGGGCATACCTGCGCCACCTATGAGCAGGCCAGCGCCGCCTATCAGGCGGGGGCACTGAGCACCACCCACTTTTTCAATGCCATGCCTCCTCTGCATCACCGGGATCCCGGCGTGGTGGGGGCAGCCTTGGAATGTGATGCCTACATTGAATTGATTGCCGATACCATCCATGTAAATCAGCATTTGTTCCCTGTTCTGGCGCAGCTGAAGCCGGATCGGCTCTGCCTCATCACCGATTGCATCGAGGCAGGGGATCTTCCGGACGGTCGGTACACCCTCGGCGGCCTGCCGGTGGAGGTAAAGGACCGCCAGGCCCGGCTTTTGGACGGCACCCTGGCCGGTTCTACCCTCAAACTCAATGAAGGGGTGCGGAATATGGCGCAGTATATTGGCCTGCCCGCCGCTGTGAAGATGGCCACCGAAAACCCCGCCCGTCTTTTAGGGGTGGAAGGGGAGATGGGCACCCTGCTGCCCGGCACTCTGGCTGATTTTGTGCTGATGGATGAGGAATGTCACGTCTGTGCCACCTTTGTGGGCGGCGAATGTGTTTACCTGAAGGAGTAACCATGAAAAGAATTGCAAGCTTTGCGGTCAACCACGATGTGCTGGAGCCGGGGATGTATCTTTCCCGGATCGACGGCGATGCGGTGACCTATGATATCCGTATGAAGAAGCCTAACGGCGGGGATTACCTTTCCAATGGTGCCATGCATACCTTTGAGCATCTTTTTGCTACCTATGCCCGTAATACTGAATATGCGGGCCAGATCCTCTATGTGGGCCCCATGGGTTGCCGCACCGGCTTTTACCTGCTGTTGCGGGATCAGGTCTCCTATGAGGAGGCCATCCGATTGGTGCAGGAGTCTATGGCCTTTATTGCGGCATATCAGGGAACCATCCCCGGTACCAATAAGATCGAGTGCGGCAACTATTTAGAGCACGATCTGGCAGGAGCCAAAAAGGAAGCCGCCGCCATGATCCCGGTGCTGGCCGGCTGGACCCCTGAAATGCTGAAGTATAAGGAGTGATACTGTGAAAAAGATCATTGCAGTTCTTTTAATGATGCTGTTGCTGCTTTCCGGCTGCTCCAAAAAGGAGGAGCAGAAGCAGGAGGAGCAAGCCACCCAAACGACCGCCACCATCACCTATGTTTATGGGGATAAAGAGATCCGGGAGGAGCTGACCCCCGAGGAAAGCGCCGCCATCCTCACCATGATGCTGGGCAAGAGCTCCTATACGGTGGTGCCCAGCTGCAGCTTTTCCGAGGATATCTCCGTTACGGTGGGCGGTGTCACCCTGGCTCCCGCCCGGGATTATTGCAATATCGTGAAGAATATGAATACCGGGAAGTACATCAACCTGACCTCGAACGAGCGCACTAAGTTGAACGAGATCTTTAAAAATCACGGCGGAAAGTTCCCGTGTGTGTGAAGATATGGAAATAATAATGAGCACTATCAGTGCGATTTATAATTTTTTGTGGGGAGATCTGATCCCCCTTCCGTTGCCGGGGGGCGGCACCTTGGGACTGCCGCTGCTGGTGATCTTGCTGATCCCGGCGGGGATCTATTTTACCATCCGTACCAAGGCATTGCCTGTTCGGATGTTTCCGGAGATGATCCGGGTTACGGTAGAAAAGAATGACCGGAAGAGCGGCGCTCTTTCCGGCTGGCAATCGCTGATCGTTTCCACCGCCACCCGGGTGGGCATGGGCAATCTGGTGGGGGTGGTCGCCGCCATTTCTGCCGGAGGTGCCGGTGCGGTGTTCTGGATGTGGATCACCGCCCTGATCGGCTCTGCTACCGCTTTTGTGGAGGCTACTATGGCCCAGCTCCATAAGGAAAAGGATCCGCTTTACGGCGGCTACCGGGGCGGCCCGGCCTATTATATTCAGGCGACGGTGGAAAAATGGCGGAAAAAACCGATGAAAAAGTCCGTTTTAGCGGTGCTTTTTGCGGTTTCCGGCCTCATTTGTTGGGGCGGTATCAGCCAGGTGATCGGCAATTCGGTTACCGAATCTTTTGAAAATGCCTTCCATATCCCGCCCATCTATACCATCACGGCGGTGGTGCTCCTGGCGGCGATTATCGTGCTGCGAAAGAATGCCACCGTGAAGGTGCTGGATATTATGGTGCCGGTGATGGCGGGGCTCTATTTCTTTATCACCATTTTTATTATTGTGAAGAATATCGGCCAGCTGCCCAATGTGTTCGGCCGCATCTTTTCCGAGGCCTTTGGCCTGCGCCAGGTGGCCGCCGGCGGCTTCGGTGCGGTACTGATGAACGGGGTGAAGCGGGGGCTGTTCTCCAATGAGGCAGGCTCCGGCTCTGCACCCTGCGCCGCTGCCGCTGCTGAAAGCGACCATCCTGCCAAGGTGGGGCTGCTGCAGGCGCTGGGCGTCATCATCGATACCGTCATCATCTGCACCTGCACCGCCATGATCATGCTGCTGGTGCCGGAAGGCAAGGTGGCAGGGCTGGAGGGAATGAAGCTGCTGCAGACCGCCATGGAGTATCATCTGGGGGGCTTTGGCACCGTCTTTGTGGCGGTGGTGCTGTTTCTCTTCTGCTTCTCCACCTTTATTGGGATCCTCTTTTATGCCCGGCCCAATGTGGCCTATCTTTTCGGGGATCATTGGGGCTCCCAGACGGTGTATAAGATCTTCTGCCTCATCATGCTGTTTATCGGCGGCCTGGCCGCTTATACCTTTGTGTGGAAGCTGGGAGATGTGGGCATCGGGCTGATGACCATTATCAATCTGCTGGTGATGATCCCGGGTGCGGGCCCGGCCCTGCGCTCTTTGAAAGATTACGAGAATAGGAAAAAGGAAGGACGTTAACGTCCTTCCTTTTTTGCTAAGGTTTTTCCCGCATCAAAGCCGAGCTGTTGTAAGCCGGCGGCGGAAAAGTGCCCCTTCACATAGGGATTCATCGGAGCCTTCTCTGCAAGCTCGGTCAGCATCAGAAACTCCGGTCGGCGGCAGATTGCCCGCTGAGCGGCGATGATGGCATCATCCCGGCTGTCCCCGGTGAACCGCCCTATCCGAATGATGCCGAAGGCTTCGATCAAAAGCTCTTTTCGCAGGGTGTTTTCCAGAAGAAGCAGTTTTTCTTGGTAGTATTCTTGGCTGTTGCCGGCGATGGCATCGCTTTCACCCTGGAGCCAGACAAAATAGATATGCTCCGCATCTGCCGCCTTTTTGGCGGCAGATGCTTTTTTGATGAGAAGTTCAAACCCGGGCGTTCCGGGTAGCCATTCGGCGATGCAGGTACTGCCCTTGGCAATATGCACCGCCACCGCCTCCCGCCCGGTCTCGGCGGTATAGGCATGGCAGAAGGCGGGCACCAGGCTGGTATGGCCGTAGCAGGCGCTCCCCGTTACATGATCCTGTAACCATTGCTGCTGCTCCTTGCCGTCAAAGGGCTTGCCGGGGGTGTGATCATAGCGGATATCTTCCCCCACCGGATCCCGGAGGGGAAGGAGCCGGTCGCTCAGCCAGCGGTATTCCAAGGCGCAAGGAACCTCAAGAGGGAGCAGCTCCTCCGATTGGCCTTGCATATTGCTTTGGCCGGAAAAAATGATCAGATCCCTCATTTGACCAGCACCGTTTTGACGTTCTTTCCCGCCTTGGCATCGGCAAAGGCCTGATTGACCTCGGCCAGGGGATAGCGGGTGGCGAGAGCGGCGATATGGGCGTGCAGCTCCGGGTGCCGCTCCAAAAATTGCAGATAAGCCTTCACATCGCAGACAGAATATTGGGAGGAGCCAAGGATCTGCAGCGCCTTGAAGGTGATCAACTGGGGCTGGATGGGGATGCCGCCGCTGTTGCTGTACTGCCCCGGAATGAGGTAAACGCCCCGGTTGCGGAGGATCTCCATGCCTTGGGGAACTGCCGCCGGTGCACCGGAGGCCTCAAAACAGAGATCTACCCCCAGCCCGCCGTTCTCTTGCTGCAGGCGGGCGGTGGCTTCCTCTGTTAGGAGCACCGCTTCGGCTCCCAATTTTTGGGCAAGGGCCGCCCGGCCGGGATCCTCCTTGGCTACAATGGCATAGACCTTCGCCCCAAACGCCTTCAGGTAGATCAGGGCAAAAAAGCCCACCGGCCCTAACCCCTGTACCACAGCGGTGGTGCTTTCATTGATTTTGATCCCCGCGCGCTCTGCTAGGGCAAAGGCATGGATGGCGGTGGGGCCGGGGCAGGCAAAGCCCGCCGCCATAGCGGGATCCACCGATTCCGGAATGGGGATCAGGTTGGTAAGTGGGGTGTAGTTGACCTCCGCATAGCCTCCGTAAAGATAGGGGGCCTTTTCAATGGAGCCGCCGTTGGTCACCTTCATGTTGACGCAGTTGGCGTCGTCCCCGTTTTTGCAGAGCAGGCATTCTCCGCAGGGTACGGCGATATCGGCGATGACCGCATCCCCCTTTTTCAGCCCGTAACGGGCGGCCTCTTCCTCGTTGACTTCGGTGATACGGCCCACAAACTCATGCCCGATCACCGTGGGAGGCTGAATGGGCAGCCTTCCGTTGTGGAAATGCAGGTCGGTGCCGCATACACCGCTGGCGATCAGCTCCATTTTGGCATAGCCTGCCGGGGGCGGGGTTAAAAGAAACTCCCGCAGATCAAAGGGCTTGTTGGCCCCGGTAAAAACTGCTGCTTTTGCAAACATATCATTACACTCCTTCGTGCTCTGTTCTATTTAAAATATCTTTTTGAACTTCCTTGCTTTGATCGGTGAAATAGGCGGAAAAGCCGGAGACCCGCACCGTAAGATTTTTATGATCCTCGGGCTTTTCCATGGCCTCCTGCAAAACCTTGCGGGAAACGGAATTGATCTGTAGCTCCTGGCCGCCTCGGGCAAAATACACCTTGATGAGGGCGGCCAGCTTGCCCCGCAGGGCATCCTCCTTCAGGAGGTTGGGGGAGAGCTTCTGGTTCAGTACCGTCCCGCAGGAAACTAAGGTGTAATCCGGCTTGGTGGTGGATTTGATTACAGCGGTGATCCCCTTCAGATCCCGGCCGTAGGTGGGGGAGGCCGCATCGGAAAGGGGCTCCCATGCCCGCCGGCCGTCGGGGGTGGCGGGGACCTCCGCTCCCGCCGAGATGTTCTGGGTGTTGGCGGCAATGGCGGTGTAAAAAGCGCCGCCGTCCCGGGTGCGGTAGGGGGAGACCAACCGCTCCATCTCCTCCACAAACCATACCGCATAGCGGTCGGCCCGGTCATCGTCGTTGCCGTATTTGGGGGCGGCCAGCAGCTCCTGCCGCAGTATCTCATACCCTTCAAAATTGGCATCCAGCGCTGCTTTGATCTCTTTTAAGGTGTACTTCTTTTGGGTAAAGACCAGCTGATCCAGCGCCGCTAGGGAATCGGTCACCGTGCCGATTCCCATGCAGGCGGCCCCGTGAACCGAGGGGTAAAGGGCACCGCCCTCCCGGATGTCCTTGCCTCTGCCGATGCAGTCCCGGCAGAAAAGGGAAAGGAAGGGCTGGGTGAAGGTCTGCGGGTTGAGCCGGGTGTTTTTGTTGTTGAAAAGGGCGTAGTATTCGCTCATGCCGAAGGCTAAGCTTTCGTGGAACGCCTGCAGCAATTCCTCCATCGAGGCATATTCCCGGTCTAAGATCTCCGTTAGATAAAGGGGCACATTGAACCGCCCGTCCGACCAGGGGGGCTGCTTGCCGGGCAGGAAGTTTTCAATGCAACCCACAAAGCAGTAATCTCGGGCATCCTCCATGGCGTAGCCGTGGCGGGCCAGAGCGGGGATATTGACCTCGTCGTTCATCAGGGCGGGGTAGCCAAGGCCGGTGCCGATGACCTTTAGACATTCCTCGTAAAACCGATCCTCGGTCTTGGCATGAAACCGGGCCGAAAGGTTGGGGCCGGGAATGTTGGCTCTCCGGACGGCCTCTAAAATACAATAGGAAAGGGGGTTAGTGGCATCCTCCCCGGTGGGGGTCACCCCGCCGATGCAGATGTTCACCACATCATCGCCTCCCAGCCAGCGGTGCTCCTGCAGTTTTAAAAAGGTGCAGGCCAGCAGCTCGGTGGCCTCCTCCGGGGAGATGTTTTTATAATAAGGATAAAGATATTGATCCATTCTGCCCAGCGCCATGGCGTACCGCCCCTCCAGTACAAAGGCGATGTAGGTCAGGAACACCAGCTGCAGTGCCTGCCGGAAGGTGGCGGGAGGATTTTTCTGCAGAAAGGCCAGATCCTCCGCAATTTGGCTTTTTCCCCGCTCCCTTGCGGCGGTCTCGTAGTTTTTCAGCATGGCGGCAAAGCCCAGAAGGGTCTCTTTCATATCTGTAAGAACGGGATTTTCGGGCTGCTCCTCCAGCCGCCGGAGGGTGCCGGGGATGCCATCTTTTAAGAAGGTGGGGTAATCGGGGGCGAAGTGGTCGGCGTTGGTGGTAAAGCTGCAAAAGCCGTAAGAATCCCATATTTTTGCCGCTTTTTTGGTGTCTTTTTCTTCAAAAATGCCCCGAAAAGAGCCGGCAATGCGATCATTTGCGTACACATAAGCGGGGGCAGTGCGGAACATTCCTGCAATTCCCTTGGCCCGGGCCTTTGCCGGCGGCAGGCCGTAATGGGGGCGCACCGCCTGATAAAAATACAGTTTATTGCAGAAATTTCCTTTCGGGGGAACTGATAATTCCTTGCGGAGTGCTTCCATTTTTCTCACCTCGGTTTAAAAATAGCATAAAAACCCCTTTAAAACAATGCAGGATCCTGCTATAATAGGATTATTATGAACTGAATTTCGAAGGGGAAAAAGATGAAACTTTATAAAATTGGGATGAAATCTATGCCACAGATCGCTTTTGCCCATGAATATGTATCGGACGATTATGAGATGCAGTTTCCTGCCAATGCGGGAATGATCGAGGTTACCTACCTCACCGAAGGGGATATTTTCCTCACCCGGGGCGGCAAGACCGAGCGGATCCCCGCCGGGGCGGTGATGATCAGCCGCCGCACCGAGCCGGAGCGCACCTATGCCGCCGGGCGTCAGGGCCATGTGACGGTGGGGATCCGGGCGGAATGGGAGGAAGGAGAGCTGCTGCTGCCCAATTATGCGGTGTTTGCCGATAAATCCCATTTTGAGCAGAGCATCCGGGTCATCATCCGGGAATACGCCCGCTGCCAGCAGACCACCCCACGGCTCTCTGCTATGGTGCTGGCGCTGCTTTGCGATGCGGATGAGGCTTACCGCCGGCAGCTCCGGTCACCGGATCACCGTTATGTGGAGCTGGCGGAGCGGTATATTCTGGATCACTTGACCGAGCGGATCTATGTGGAGGAGATCGCCGGGGCAGCGGGGGTCAGCGTCAGCTATCTGAGCAGGCTCTTCCGCAGAGCCACCGGCAAAACGCTGGTGGAGTACAGCAACACGGCAAAGCTCCATCGGGTGCGGGAGCTGGTGGAAAAGGGGGTGCCTGTCCATCGGGCGGGAGCGGCCTTCGGCCTGGAGGATCCCGGGTATCTATGCCGGCTCTACAAGAAATATTTCGGGAAAACCCTCACAAATCGATGAAAAAGGCTTGAACAATCAGGAGCCAATTGAAAAAAATGGGTCTTGACTTTTCTTACTGTTCTATGTATAATGTTGATAAAAGTTGGAAAAAATGGGAGAAGATTGGAAATGCTTGCAAAAGAAAGGCAACGATGCATCTGTGAGTTGATTAATAATAACGGATCGGCCAAAAGCATGGAGCTTATGGAACTGTTCGATGTTTCGCTTGAAACGATCCGGAAGGATCTTTTGATCCTGGAAAGGCAGGGCGCTCTTACCCGGGTACACGGTGGTGCGATCAAAGCAGATCGCATTAAACCGTTTTATGCCTTTCAACAACGGATCACAGAAAATGGGGAACAAAAAGAAAAACTTGCTCAAAAGGCGGTGGAATTCATTGCCGAGGGGGATGTGATCGGCATCGATACCGGAAGCACGGCGCTTTTTTTGGCGGCGGCCCTTAAAGAACGTTTTTCGGAGCTTACGATCATTACCCATTCTTTGGATGCTTTTAATGAATTGCACGGGGTAAAAAGCTTTAAGGTGATCTTATGCGGCGGGCAGTTTTCGGAGGATGAGCGGGCCTTTTACGGGGCGCTGACCCTTAATATGCTGGAAAATCTGCATATGAACAAGGTCTTTGTTTTCCCGACAGGGATCTCCCTGGAGAGCGGGCTGACCGATTATCAATACGATCTGCTGCCTATTCAGAAGCAATATATAACCTCTGCCGAATCGGTCTATATCTTGGCAGACAGCAGTAAATTTCAAAAGAAAGCCCTCTACCGTATTTTCGAAATGAAACGGGCGTTTACCTACGTCACCGACGACGGATTACCGGACGAGATCAAGGAGCTTTATAAAGAAAATCAATATAACATTATATAGGGGGAATGAAAACAATGAGCAAAAAATACTCTCATGTAATCGTGGTCGGAATCGATGGGGCGGGTTCTTTTATTAAAGATGCCAAAACTCCCGTCTTTGATCAAATTTTCAAAAACGGTGCCGTAACCTACGACGCCCTGGCCTCCAATCCGTCTATCAGTGCAGAATGCTGGGGTTCTATGCTGTTGGGGGTGGGACCCGAGGTTCACGGGCTTACCAATCAAGTCGTATCCGAGAATCCGTATCCCACAAATTCTCATTTTCCTACGCTCTTTCGCAGAATCAAAGAGGCTTATCCCGAAGCAACGCTGGGCGCCTATTGCAATTGGAGCCGCATCAACACCGGGATCGTAGAGAATAATTTGGAGGTTTCCCATGAAACCGGGGGAGATGATGCGCTTACTCCCGTGATCTGTGATTATATTCGAAATCAAAAACCCGATTTTCTCTTTATTCAATTTGACAGTGTAGACAGTGCCGGCCATCGGAACGGCTACGGCACCCCTGCTCATCTGCAACGGATCAGCGAGGTGGATGCATTGGTGGGGGATATTTATAACGCCACCAAGGAGGCGGGGATATTGGAGGATACCCTCTTCATAGTCATTGCCGATCACGGCGGCACACCCCCGGACGAGGGTGGGCGCGGCCACCACGGCGGGTGGTCCGTTGGGGAAAGATACGTTACTTTTGCCGCAACGGGCAGGGGTGTTGCCAAAGGAACCGTGGCAGAAATGAATGTCCGTGATCTGGCCGCAATCGTTCTGTATGCCTTCGATATTCAAACCCCCGAATTTTGCGAAAAGGGATGGACTTCTCAGGTGCCTGAAGGTATTTTTGCCGATGATTCTCTTCCGGCTTATCGGGACATTTCTCATCTTACAGGCGCTGCCCCTCGGGTTTCCAAAGAACCCCATACGTCGGAATTGGTTTAACTATTGCATGGGATTTTATGATTGTTAAGGAGGAGAAAAATGAAAACGATGAAACGATGGATGGCGTTTTGCTGTGCGGTGGTGTTGCTGATGGGAATGGTTTTTGTTTCCCATGCGACCACCCGTTCTTTGAGTGACTATATCGATGTGGACAGCTTGACCGCCGCCTATTTCTTTGATTCCAATCTGGATGCCGCCTACGGTACCACCACGGCTACGGCCAATGGCACGGTGGAATACGTGGACGGCTATAATGGAAAAGCCGTTTATGCACCCGGTACCTCTTACGTCAGCACCGACGTAAAATTTTCGGAAAAGAGCTTTTCCATCGCCCTTTGGATCAACCGTGGCGAAGTGGCGACGGGGGATCCCTTCATGTACGGTAACCAAAACTGGAACAACAGCCGGAACACCGGCTTTGCCGTTCCCATGGCGGCTACGGGGAGTAATGCTGCTATGGCGTTCTCCTACCAGCCCGCCAGCGTTCGTATTCGGATGAAAACGGTGTTTTCCGCCGAAAAACTGAACCAATGGGTGCATACCCTGCTGGTGATTGACCGTGAGAACAACGTTGCCAAGTATTACGAAGATTTTCAATACGTGACCGAAACCTCCATTGCAGATCTTGGTACCTATTCCTTGGATTCCGGGCTTCCTTTCACCATCGGGCATGAGCCGACTGCCAGCTATAAGTATTCTGCCGACCTGACCTTCGATGATCTTTTGGTCTTTGACCATGCGGTTACGGCGGAGACCATCGGCAATCTGAAGAATTATTATTATACCCCCGCTGAGTCGGTGACCCTGAATAAGACCTCTGCAGAGCTGCAGGTCAACCAAGGGGTGGCGCTGACTGCAACCACTGCCCCTGAGGCGACCCTTCCCCGGACGACCGCATGGAGCAGCGATAACACCGCCGTAGCTACGGTGGATGAAAACGGCGTGGTGAAGGCGGTTGCTCCGGGCACCGCCGTGATCACCGCAACGGTGGACGGCAAGACCGCCTCCTGCGATATTACAGTGACCGCTGCTCCCGACCGCAAGATATACGAGCACGTGGTAGTGGTCGGGATCGATGGAGCCGGCGATTTCTTTGGAGCAGAGACTCCCAACATCGACAGTATTTTTGCCAATGGCGCTTATACCAAAAAATGCCTAG
Organism: Clostridia bacterium; assembly: GCA_017464525.1. GTDB lineage: Bacteria > Bacillota > Clostridia > Oscillospirales > QAKW01 > QAKW01. The sequence goes on along the minus strand of JAFTZM010000002.1, from coordinate 7,040 downwards.
TCACCAGCCCTTCCATCAGCGCACAAAACTGGTCGACTTGTATGACGGGCGTTACCCCCAATCTGCATGAGGTGACCAACGATACCACCAATGCCACACCCTATACCAAGGATGAATATCCTACCTTCTTTAAGTTGGTGCGGGAGAGCTACCCCGATTATATGATTTCTACCTTCTGCACCTGGCAAAATATCGATATTGGTTGCATTGAGGATGGGATCGGTGTTTTGAAAGGGGTGGTGAATAACGGTGTCGGCGGCCCCATTGCACGGGATGCTGCCGTAAAGAAACTTGCTGTGGAGCAGATCACCGAGGAAAGCCCCAATCTGCTGTACCTTCATTTTAATACCTTGGATTCCCGGGGTCATGAATTCGGGTACGGCGGCACAATGTTTAAGGAATCCGCTGTGACTATCGACGGGTATGTGGGGGAGATCTACGCTGCCATCCAAGCCAACGATGAAATGAAGGACAACACACTGTTCATTGTGACCGCAGACCACGGCGGCACCAACCCCGGGGATGAAACAGGCGGTAGCCACGGCGATTGGTCGGATGTGGAGAAATATGTCTTCTTCGGTGCAGTGGGCACAGGGGTCAACCAGACCGATGATCTGCAGATGCGGCTGATCGATACCGCCGCCATCGTCACCTATGCCCTGAATGCCAAGGGAAATCCCGTTTGGGATTCCTATGTGCCCAAGAACCTCTTTACGGATTATCTGGATGCTCCCTATAAAGAAACCTTGGCCGAGTCGGTCACGGCTCCTACTCCCACCGAGGACGAGGCCACCTATATCGGCAACTTTGTGGATACCGAAAAATTAGAGGCGGCCATCTTCTTCGACGATGGCAAGAATACTGACCTGATGGGGAATGTTACGGCAGAAAATGTAGGCGCTATCTATTATACCGACGGCTATTACGGCCACGGGGTGGAGCTTTCCTGCGACGGTTATATCTCGATCGATGAGCTGACCTTCGGCACCGAAAGCTTCAGTATCGGCCTTTGGGTCAACCGTGGAAAGATTTACGGAGACCCCGCATTGTATGGAAATCAGGATTGGACCAACAGCCGCAACACCGGCTTCACCTTCCCCATGAGAAATGCGGGCCTGGCGGCCAATATGGCCTTTTCCAATCTGGACGAAGCCGTTCGGATCCGCATGGCAACCAACTATGACGAAGAAAACTACGGGCAGTGGGTGCATACCCTGCTGGTGGTGGATCGGGAGACTCAAAAAGCCAAGTACTACGAGAATTTCCAATTTGTAACCGAAACCTCGCTGGAAAGCCTGGGCGAGCTTACCCTGGATTCCGGTCTGCCCTTCAATCTGGGCCAGGACGGCACGGGAGAATATTGCAACAATATCAACGCCGAGGTGGACGATCTGCTGGTCTACAACTGTGCGGTGACCGAGGAGGATATTGCCGATCTGCAAACCTATTATTCCTTCCGCAATTGTCAAATGGAGGAGCACACCTGGGGCGAATACGTTTACAATCAGGATGCCACCATTTATGAGGACGGAACCGAAACTGCCAAGTGCACGGCGGGCTGCGGCGCTACCGATACCAGAACGGCAGAAGGTACCAAGCTGGACTTCGTTGCAGGAGATGTTGATGGGGATCGCCAGCTGAGCACAGCTGACGTGGTGGTACTGATGCAATACTTGGTTGGCCGCCGGGTCGAGATCATTGAGGAAGCGGCGGATTATAATGCCGATGGAGAAGTCTCCATCTATGATGCGGTGGTATTGTTGAGGGCTATCGGATCATAAACCTGAGACTGCCGAAAAAGGCACCGACCGCAGAAAAATAAAAAGGAAAAACGGTCGTTTCCTATATTGAAAGTATGACGAAGAGAAAGAGTTTTTGCTCTTTCTCTTTGGCATTTTGATTGGAATTTTTTCTGCTTTCCGCCGAAATGACCGCTCGGCGTGCGTCAAAAGAAATGAGCGTTGTTCCATTTCCAAAGTATTGGATATATCCACTCTGCGCATTCCTTTTTCCTTCTCCCCGCAAAACACGAAAGTTTTGCGGGGACCCCATCAAACGCCGTCGGGATCATTTCAGCGAAATCTGCACTCTTTTTCGTTCGTCTCCCAGGGTGTCGAAATAGAAGAATGAGTTTTTCGACACCCTGAGGCTCGGAGGATCCGGGGTGTCTTTGCGGGGGTTGCGGGAAATATTTCGGGAAAACCCTCACAAATCGTTGAAAAAGGCTTGAAAAGTCGCAGAAAATACAGTATAATTCAATTGTATGTGCGAAAACACAATTTATGGAAGGAGAATTCATCATGAACTATTCACATGAAGTTGAAAGTATGTGCGTAGTAGCCAAGGGTCCTCATCACGGCCCTGCTCCCATCCCTGAAGAGGGCAAATGGGTAAAGGCTACCCAGATCAGCGATATCAGCGGTCTTTCCCACGGTATCGGCTGGTGCGCTCCCCAGCAGGGCTGCTGCAAGCTGACCCTGAATGTTAAGGAAGGTATTATCGAGGAAGCTCTGGTTGAGACTCTGGGCTGCTCCGGTATGACCCACTCTGCCGCCATGGCCGCTGAGATCCTGCAGGGCAAGACTCTGCTGGAGGCTCTGAACACCGACCTGGTTTGTGATGCCATCAACGTGGCTATGCGTGAGATCTTCAAGCAGCTGGTATACGGCCGCACCCAGACCGCTTTCTCCGAGGACGGTCTGCCCATCGGTGCTTCTTTGGAGGATCTGGGCAAGGGTCTGCGCTCTCAGGTTGGTACTATGTTTGCCACCAAGGTAAAGGGCGTTCGTTACATGGAAATGGCTGAGGGCTACATCCTGAAGGTGGCTCTGGATGCCAATAACGAGTGCATCGGCTATCAGTTTGTCAATCTGGGCAAAATGATGGATATGATCCGTAAAGGTGCCGATCCGAAGGATGCCTTCGAGAAGAACATCGGTACCTACGGCCGGTTCGATGATGCTGTGAAGTACATCGATCCGAGAGCAGAATAAGGAAGGAGGAACAACAATGGCTACTTTTGAAGGTTACGAGAGAAGAATCGGCAAGATCCAGCCCGTTCTGGATCAGTATGGCTTCGCCACTCTGGATGAAGCAAACGAATACTGCCTGTCCAAGGGCATTGATGTTGCCTCTATCGTGAAGGGCGTTCAGCCCATCGCTTTTGAGAACGCTTCCTGGGCTTATACTCTGGGCTGCGCTATCGCACTGAAGAACAACAGCAAGAACGCTGCCGACGCTGCAAGAGATATCGGCGTGGGTCTGCAGGCTTTCTGCATCCCCGGCTCTGTTGCTGAGACCAGAAGCGTTGGTCTGGGCCACGGTAATCTGGCTGCTATGCTGCTGGAAGAGGAGACCAAGTGCTTCTGCTTCCTGGCCGGCCATGAGTCCTTTGCCGCTGCTGAAGGCGCTATCGGTATCGCCCGTACCGCCAATAAGGTTCGTAAAGAGCCTCTGCAGGTCATCCTGAACGGTTTGGGCAAGGATGCTGCTTACATCATCTCCAGAATCAACGGCTTTACCTATGTGGAGACCGATTATGATTTCTACACCAGTGAGCTGAAGATCGTGAACACCACCGCTTATTCCGATGGCGACCGTGCTAAGGTTCGCTGCTACGGTGCCAATGATGTTCTGGAAGGCGTTGCCATCATGAAGCATGAGCATGTGGACGTTTCCATCACCGGTAACTCCACCAACCCCACCCGCTTCCAGCATCCCGTTGCCGGCTCCTATAAGAAATGGTGCTGGGAGAACGGCAAGAAGTACTTCTCCGTTGCTTCCGGCGGCGGTACCGGCCGTACCCTGCATCCCGACAACATGGCTGCAGGCCCCGCTTCCTACGGCTTGACCGATACCATGGGCCGTATGCACGGCGATGCTCAGTTCGCAGGCTCCTCCTCCGTTCCTGCCCACGTAGAAATGATGGGCTTGATCGGTGCAGGTAACAACCCCATGGTTGGTATGACTGTTGCTTGTGCAGTTGCTGTCGAAGAAGCTCTTAGAAAATAAGGGTTTGTAAGGCTTTTTGAAGCTTTCGGGCAACTTGTAAAAGACCTGATTTAAAAATTTAACACTTAAAAAGTTGGACACATCATTTTTGAGTAATCTTAAATGATGTGTCCATATTTTTTTGTATTAAAAGAGAGGTATTTTACTATGCACAAACTGAAAATGAAAGCTACGAGAGGTCTTACTTTTGAGGAGGGTTGTAATAAGTATTTGGAATACTGCCGGCAGAGGAATTTAAGACAAGGGACTATAAATCATTATAGACAGAGTTATGTCCAGTTCTTTAAGTTCTTTGAGCCCGATACACCGATTGAAGAAATTGATGAGGACGCTTATAAAAGATACGTGTTGCACCTGCGTTCGACTCTTAATAATGATGTCAGTATAAATTCGTATCTGCGTGACTTTATAACTACAATGCATTACCTGATGAACGAGGGCTATATTCAAAGTTATAAGATGCAGGCGATCAAGGTTGATAAAAGTCATATTGAGACTTACAATGAACAAGAGTTGCAACTGCTGCTTAAAAAACCTAACATTAAGAAGTGTTCCTTTATAGAATATCAATGTTGGGTTATGACTAACTTCCTATTCTCAACTGCAGTTAGACAAAGAAGTCTAATGAACATAAAAGTAAAGGATATTGATTTTGATAATAACGTTGTGTATGTGAATGTCACTAAGAATAGAAAGCCTTTGATAGTGCCGCTAAATCAGACTATGGTTAATATTTTAAGGGAGTATTTGAAGTATAGAAATCATAAGACTGATGATGATTACTTGTTCTGTAATGTATTCGGTCAGCAGCTTGTAAAAAGCACTTGTTATCATATGCTTTATGAATATAATAAACGTCGGGGCGTAGAGACAACGGGGATTCATAGATATAGACATACGTTTGCTAAACAATGGATTTTAAGTGGTGGTAATGTAGTTTCTTTGTCTCAGTTGTTGGGACATTCGAGCTTGGAAATCACTCAGAATTATATTCATTTATTAGTAAGTGATGTGGCAAAACAGGTGGATGAAATTAATGTGTTAGATAAGTTTTACAGTCGGACACATATTTCGTTAAAGAAATAATTTGATATTTCGGGGCGTGCATTGAAGATAAAAAGAACTGATGATTTTTTAAGATCGTCAGTTCTTTTTTAGTGTAAATTATTATGATTTTTATGTGTTTGCAAGTGTCAGCTATTGTATATATAATAATTTATTTATTATTTTTTTTATAAAATTTTTTTATTATATAAATTTTCAAAAAATAATTATTTTTTGAATTTTTTACCCCCAATAGGTTTTTAAAAAATATTCAAAATTTAATTTTACACCTTTTGAAATCATTTCCGTAAATAACTTTTCACTATCAGCCCCCTGTCCCCATTCCTGACTATCTTAACCGGAAGAATAGAAGAAGTCGTACACTTGCCATACCTTATGACCCGCAGATAATAAATCATAGAGTGTCATAAGATACACACAAGACTCAACATAAAAAATATCACTACCATAAAGCTTTCCACCCTCGGCTGAGATAATGGCATTTCTGAATTCTGACATCTTATCACAAACATCTTCTCTATCTATACCATTTTGTTCCATAGTAAGCCAAGTATGATGTCCCACAGACTTATCTCCAGAATCAAAATAAGCTCTCATATGAAGTTTTTTAATTGCCTCACGTTTCTCCTTAGTAAACAAACCGGTGGGCTCTATAACACGATATATAAGCTCATACATATCTTGTGATTCATCAATCCAATGACCTGAATTTAAAGATAATGTCATACGGGGAACGGAAGCATTTATATCCTTTTCAAGTATGAAACCATATTCTTTTAAAACTTCTTTACGATTTTCCTTTTTTAAATTAGTTAAAGAATTTGTTGCCCGGATACCAATACCACTTACATATAATTCATCTTCAGACCAAGTAAAATTGGGCTGAAAGCGAATACGAAATTCAGGATAGTCTTTATAATATTTTTCATTAATTTCATTAGCTTTTACAATATGAAATCTTAGTGCTGGATAGTTCTCATATAAACATAAAGTGAGTTGTTTTTCAAATTCTGCCCTACTCAGTTCAATAGGTTTTATCAGTTTAAGTCTTGAAGCAAATCGAACCTTTGATTTATCAATGCCTGTATGTAATTTTTTAAGTTCAGACATATTGTAAACTTTATTTTTGACTATAAACATTTGAATGTCGTGGTCTTCACAATATTTTTTTAACTTATCTTCATTTTCTTTATAGTAACGGTAAGTCTTACTTTTATTATCCTTCTCATAATAAGCACCAAACTGATATTTATCACTTTCAACACTGATTAATCCAATTTCTATCATAAAGTCAATAGCTCTTGAAACGCCTTTTTCATTTTGCCATATAGCCAGATTGTCTTTATTAGTTACACTTATGGGCATAACAGTACAACCTGTTTTAAAGCGCTTATGTTTTACCAAATCGATAAATGCTAAAACCTTACTTAACTTATTCTTTAGTTTTGTTTCGGCGCCCTTAGCCGAACTTTCTTTAATAGCAAAAGAGGGTAATACATAGTTGTCAACTTTTTGCGGTTCCCAACTCATTCTATTTACGGTGAAACTATAATCAGTTTTATCTTTAAGCCTACCAGCAATTTCTTCCAATGTAATCATAAAATATCCCCCGAACTATTAAACGTCTTATAATATTATAAAAATAAGCTAAATTAAATGAAGTTAAAAATACCTTGCCATAGATATACCAAAAACTAAGAACAGAAAGCGAACTTGTTATGGATGTAAACTCAAAATTTGAAAACGTTGCACGACGGTCATTATACAAAAATTTAAGTAAACTTACACCTATACAATTTAAATTCTTTTACTGCCTTTTTGTGCATTATTGGGCGGATTACAATTTGTTTATTGATAAACAAAATCTTTACAACCTGTGGTGCGAACTTAATCGAATGTGCCACGACTCAGATGAAAGTTTTCCGGACTGCTATGATAATTTCAAGGAAATAAAAGACTTTTGT